>JBILPS010000093.1:0-8450 GCA_044373655.1 Rhodoferax sp. | reverse complement strand
AAAAGCATTGTCCTGCTTGAAACCAAAATTCAGGCCAAGTCCATCGGCACTCGAATAGCCAGCCCCCAAGGACAGGCTGCCCGTGGGCTTTTCAACCACGGTAACGAGCAAATCAGCCTGGTCGGGAAAGCCGGGTACTTCCAAGGTATCCAGGCTAACCTCTTTGAAGTAGCCCAATCGGTCCACCCGGTTGCGCGAGGCGCGGATTTTTTCACCGTCGTACCAAGCCGACTCCATTTGGCGGAACTCGCGGCGCACCACTTCGTCGCGGGTAGTGTCATTGCCTCCGATATTGATGCGCCGTACATACACCCGGCGCGAGGGGTCCGCTTTGAGTACGATCTCCACCCGGTTGGTGCTGCGGTCAATATTGGTTTGCGCCTCCACTTGCGCAAACGCATAGCCGAAGTTGGCATAAAAATCCGTAAAGGCTTTGGTGGTCTGCGCCACTTCGTTCACGTTATAGGGTTCGCCGGCACTGATGGCCACCAAGGCCTGGAACTGCGCCTCTTTTTCCAGAAAATTACCGGCCAAACTGACTTTGGACACGACGAAGCGCTCACCTTCGGTGATGTTGAGGGTGATACCAATATCCTGTTTGTTGGGCGCGATGGTGACCTGGGTCGAGTCCACCGTGAACTCGAGGTAGCCACGCGACAGGTAATAAGAACGCAGTGACTCGATGTCGGCATTGAGCTTGGGGCGCGCGTAGCGATCGGACTTGGTGTACCAGCTCAGCCAGCCCCCGGTATCCAAATCAAATAAGCCCAGCAAAGTGCTTTCGGAGAAGGTCTGGTTACCAACGATTTTGATCGAGCGGATTTTGGCGGTATCGCCTTCGCTGACAGCAAAGCTCAGATTGACGCGGTTACCTTCGACGGGGGTCACGGTGGTCACCATTTCGGCGGCATACATGCTGCGGTTGATGTACTGGCGCTTGAGCTCTTGCTCTGCCTTGTCTGCCAGGGCCTTGTCAAATGGACGCCCCTCGGCCAGACCGATGTCTTTGAGCGCCTTGACCAGTACCTCTTTGTCAAACTCTTTGGTGCCGGTGAAGGTGACCGAACCGACAATGGGACGCTCAGCAACGATCACCATCAACACCGCGCCGTCCACGCGGATGCGCACGTCGTTAAACAAGCCCAAAGCGTACAAGGACCTGATCGATGTCGATGCCATCTCATCAGAATAACTATCACCCACACGCACCGGCAGGGAGGCAAATACGGTGCCGGCTTCGACCCGCTGCAGGCCTTCCACGCGAATGTCTTGGATTACAAAAGGGGTCAGCGCCATGGCCACTTGGGCGGACAAGGCAAAGACCAGCATAGCGAAAGTGCGGAAAAGGTGCGCGAATGGGTAGTGCATAGTGAGAGAAAGTGCGAGTGTGCTGCGCAAAGCCCAAAATAGGCCTTGGCGGCAAGTGACGGCAAGCCCCATCATAACGGCCTCAGGATGCGGCCCCCAGGGCGCAAACCTGGTAACTTGCTTGGGAGCGGGCCTCCTGGTCGATGGCTAAAAGGTCTTGCAAGGAAACGGGGGCGGCAGGAATAAAACTCGCCAAGGTCTCCAAATTGACTGCATGAATCTGGTCAAAGCGGATTTGCCCCTCCAGGAAGGCCGCAACGGCCACTTCATTGGCGGCGTTAAGAACAGCGGTCGTGCCGGGCACCGCGTCGAGCGCCTCCCAGGCCAGCTTCAATCCAGGAAAACGTTGCTGGTGGTCCGGATGGGAAAAGGTTTCGAAGGTTAAGGCTGAAAGGCTTGCAAAGTCGATGGCATTGGCACCCGAAACATGGCGACCGGGCCACGCCAGCCCGTAGGCAATCGGCCCTCGCATATCGGTCGTACCCAACTGGGCTACGACCGAATGGTCTACAAATTGCACCATGGAATGAATCACGCTTTGCGGATGGATGATGACCTCAATGGTTTGCGGAGCCACGCCAAACAAAAACTTGGCCTCGATCACCTCCAGCGCTTTGTTCATCATGGTGGCTGAATCCACCGAAATCTTGCGGCCCATCACCCAATTAGGGTGGGCGCAGGCCTCCTGCGGGGTGACATGACGCAAAGTGGCCGGATCACGCGAACGAAACGGCCCACCCGAAGCGGTCAGAATAATTTTGTCGATCACCGAAGGCCAGACCTGCGGGTTTTCCGGCAAAGACTGAAAAATGGCCGAGTGCTCGCTGTCAATCGGCAAGAGTGTGGCCCCGCCGCGCTGGACGGCGTCCATAAAGAATGCGCCGCCCACCACCAAGGCCTCTTTGTTGGCCAACAGCAAGCGCTTACCCGCCAAAGCGGCGGCGATGCAAGAAGCCAAGCCCGCAGCTCCCACGATAGCAGCCATCACCGTAGTGACCTCCTCGTGCGCAGCCACCCATTCCAGCGCTTGAGGGCCTGACAGCACCTCGGTGCGCATACCCAGATCAGCCAGCGCGCGTTTGAGTTCGCGGGCATGCGGCTCGCTGACCATCACCGCATAGCGCGGCTTAAATTGCATGCATTGGGCAGTCATGGTGTCAACCCGGCTGTGGGCGCTGAGGGCAAAAACCCGGTACCGGTCTGCTTGGCGGGCAATCACATCTAAAGTGTTGACACCAATAGAGCCCGTAGAGCCCAAAATACTGACGGTTTGCATAGCTGCCTCCATGCGCAAGATCCCCTTAGCGAACACACAACAACATGGCCAACGGCAGCACGGGCAACAAGGCGTCGATGCGGTCGAGCACACCGCCATGCCCTGGCAACAAGCCGCTGCTGTCTTTCACACCGGCTGCGCGCTTAAACAGCGACTCCAGCAAATCTCCGGCCACACTCATCGTCGTTAAAAACACGACCGCTACCACCAGAAATACAGGGCCGCCCTCCCCAAGTCGCCCGTAAAGGCTTAAAGCGCCCCACTGGCTTGCAGCCTCCCCTTGGCGCCAGGCGAATGCCACAAGCATCACCAGCACCAAGCCACCTAAAGCGCCTTCCCAGGTCTTGCCGGGACTGATCGCCACCGCCAGTTTGCGTGTAATCCAGCGACCGCCCCACAGGCGCCCGCAAAAATACGCCGCGACATCAGCGCCCCAGACCAGCACAAACACCGAAAGCAAAAAGTTAACGCCCATGGCGCGCGCCTGCACCAGGGCCACCCAGGCGGCAAACAAGGCCACCATGCCAGCGCCCCAGCGAAGCCTGGCAGGCACGCGCAGCCATGTATCTACCCCACCACGCAAAAGACCTGCAGCCAGCAAGACCCAGGCCGAACCCACGGTCCACCACAACCAGGGCCAAGCCTGGACGGTGCCGCCTTCGCGCCAGAAAACAAAACACAGCAAGGCAAAGCCCAGACCACTGGCGCGTGCGGGCCCACTAGACCAGGCACATAGACGCGCCCATTCCCAGCCGGCCGCGCCCATCATCAAAGCGGTCAACAGCACAAAGGCCAAGGGATCATCGGCCCAAACCGATGGAATTAATACCGCCAGGAGCAGCACGGCGGTAATGATGCGCTGCTTTAGCATGGGCTTGTGAGGTTGCAAGAAGCGCCCATCACTACGGCGCACAGGGCTTGCGCTTTGGAGTCTGGGCCGGTCAGCGCGTTGGTGGCCATCATCATGGCGCCTATACGGCCATGATCTCTTGCTCTTTGGCGGCCACCAACTTATCGACGTCGGCAATATAGCGATCGGTCAATTTTTGGATCTCTGCCTCAGAACGCTTTTGGTCGTCCTCCGAAACCTCTTTGTCTTTTTCTAATTTTTTGACTGCGTCATTGGCTTCGCGGCGCAAATTGCGTATGGCAATTTTGGCGTTCTCACCTTCACTTCTGACAACCTTCGTTAATTCTTTGCGGCGCTCCTCGGTCATCATCGGCATGGGTACGCGGATCAAATCGCCCATGGAAGCCGGGTTCAAACCGAGGTCACTCTCGCGAATCGCTTTTTCAATTTTCGCACCCATACCCTTTTCCCAGGGCTGAATACCAATCGTGCGGGCATCGATCAAATTGAGGTTGGCCACCTGGCTCAAAGGGACCATGGAGCCGTAGTACTCCACCTGCACCGTGTCGAGCAATGCCGGGTTGGCGCGCCCGGTGCGCACTTTGGTCAAGGTATTTTTGAAATTAGCGATGGACTGGTCCATCTTGCCTTCCATGTGGCCCCGGATGTCTGCGATCGTCATACTCTTCACTCCAAAAATTCAAACATGCACCAGCGTGCCTTCGTCCTCACCCATCACCACACGCTTGAGCGCGCCGTGCTTGAAAATTGAGAAAACTTTGATCGGTAATTTCTGATCACGGCACAGGGCAAAAGCCGCCGCATC
Organism: Rhodoferax sp.; assembly: GCA_044373655.1. Classification (GTDB taxonomy): domain Bacteria; phylum Pseudomonadota; class Gammaproteobacteria; order Burkholderiales; family Burkholderiaceae_C; genus Allorhodoferax. Next base: position 4,130 of record JBILPS010000093.1, on the reverse strand, counting down.
CATGATGCCCAGATTTTGCTGCATCGCGCTATCAAAAGTCAGGCTGGCATAGCGCTTGGCGGTAGGCACTTTTTTCGGGTCTGCGTCATACACACCGTCCACTTTGGTGGCCTTGAGCACAATTTGCGCTCCAATTTCAGCGCCCCGCAAAGCGGCAGCGGTATCGGTCGTAAAAAACGGATTACCGGTTCCGGCGGCGAAAATAACCACCTTGCCTTCTTCTAGGTATTGCAGGGCTTTGGGCCGTACGTAGGGCTCCACCACTTGCTCGATGCCAATGGCCGACATAACCCGAGCCGTCAAGCCAGCCTTGTTCATGGTGTCGCCAAGCGCCAGAGCATTCATGACGGTCGCCAACATGCCCATGTAGTCGGCAGTTGCGCGGTCCATACCGACGGAGCCACCGGCCACGCCACGGAAAATATTACCCCCGCCAATCACCACCGCAAGCTGCACCCCCAGACGGGTGACTTCAGCAATTTCGTCCACCATACGCACAATGGTGTCGCGGTTGATACCAAACTGGTCATCACCCATCAAGGCCTCGCCGGACAGTTTCAACAAAATTCGACTGTAGGCGGGCTTTATCTGGGTCATATCAGCATCCGGGTGCGGCAAGTTAGTAAGTATTTGGATGCCGCCATGCGTCCATTTGATCAATGTCCAACGCGGGCATGGCGGCTTGGCGAAATTTAAGCGCCTTGTTTGGCGGCGGCAACTTGCGCGGCCACTTCGGCGGCGAAATCATCGACCCGCTTTTCGATGCCCTCGCCCACCACATACAGGGTAAAGCCATGGACGGTCGTAGCGCAGGCTTTGAGCATTTGCTCCACCGTCTGCTTGTCGTTCTTCACAAAGGTCTGGTTCAGCAGCGACACCTCTTTAAGGTATTTCTGCACACCACCGTCAATGCGTTTGGCTACAATTTCGGCCGATTGCACAGGCTTGCCCGCTGCAGTTGCCACGGCCGCATCTTCGGCGGCTTTGGCTGCCGCGACAGAGCGCTCACGCTCCACCAGTTCAGCCGGCACGTCGGCGCTGGATAACGACACTGGCTTCATAGCGGCCACGTGCATTGCCACGTCCTTGGCGGCTACGGCATCGCCATCGAATTGCACCAACACGCCAATACGCGTGCCGTGCAAGTAGGAGGCGACGTGAGAACCGGATGCCGACCTTTTAAAGCGGCGGAACGTCATGTTTTCGCCGATTTTTCCGATCAGGCCTTTGCGCACATCTTCCAAGGTCGGGCCAAAGCCGCCCAGGCTAAAGGGCAAGCCCCCCAACGCGGCCAAGTCTGCCGGATTGTGCTGGGCCACCAACTGGGCCGCGCCATGGGCCAGTGCCAGGAAGGTGTCATTCTTGGTCACGAAATCAGTTTCACAATTGACCTCAATCATCGCGCTGCCAGCCGCATCGCTGGCGATCGCAACCACGCCCTCGGCAGTGACTCGGGCAGCGGCTTTACCGGCTTTGCTACCCAATTTCACGCGCAATAATTCTTCGGCCTTGACCATGTCGCCATCGGCCTCGGTCAGGGCTTTTTTGCATTCCATCATGGGTGCATCGGTTTTGCCGCGCAGTTCAGCGACCATGCTTGCAGTAATTGCTGCCATTTCTTTACTCCGTAAACAAATTAATCGGTTTCTTTGCTAAAAAAAAGGGGCTAGCAAGCCCCCTTTTAAGGGTTGCGGGCGCGCTTAAGCAGCCTCTTCAACCTCTACAAACTCGTCTTCACTCTCGGCCACCACGGCCTTGACCAGGTCATCGACCGCATTGGCGCGGCCTTCGAGTACGGCATCGGCAATGCCGCGGGCGTATAAGGTGACGGCCTTGGAGGAATCGTCGTTACCGGGAATCACGTAATCAATGCCTTCGGGCGAGTGATTGGAGTCCACCACGCCAATGAGCGGAATGCCCAGTTTGCGCGCTTCGGCAATCGCAATCTTGTGGTAGCCCACGTCAATCACAAAAATCGCGTCAGGCAAAGTCGCCATATCTTGAATGCCGCCAATGTCTTTTTCCAGTTTGGCCAGTTCACGGGCAAACATCAGCTGTTCTTTTTTGCTCATCGCATCAAGACCGGCTTCCTGTTCAATCTTCATGTCCTTGAGACGTTTGATCGAGGTTTTCACCGTCTTAAAGTTGGTCAACATACCGCCGAGCCAACGCTGGTCCACAAAAGGCATGCCTGCGCGTTTGGCTTCCATCGCCACGGTGTCGCGGGCCTGGCGCTTGGTGCCGACCATCAATACGGTGCCGCGTTTGGCCGACAGTTGGCGCACAAACTTGCTGGCCTCCTGGAACATCGGTAAGGACTTTTCCAGGTTGATGATGTGGATTTTGTTGCGATGGCCAAAGATAAATGGGGCCATCTTGGGGTTCCAAAAACGGGTTTGGTGTCCGAAATGGACGCCCGCTTCCAGCATTTCACGCATGGTGACTGACATAAATACTCCAAAGGTTGGTTCTTAAATCCGGTTCGATTTTTCCTCCAGGGCGGCATGCGCCCAAGAGGAACACCTTGATAGAACCGGTTTGTGATTAACTTTGCCGACGCACTGGCTATAAAGAAGCGCGCCTAGCAAAGCCAGCTGATTTTACATCAGGTGGCGGTCGCCTCTTCCGACTTGGATCGCCCTTCCCGCTTGGGCAGCGGCTGGATATCGAGCAATACCTCGGTTTTGGACTCGTCTTTGTCGTCCAGGTCCACCGTCAGGCGGCCGCCGTCGGTCAGGCGACCGAACAGCAATTCGTCGGCCAAAGCGCGGCGGATGGTGTCCTGAATCAGGCGCTGCATGGGTCGGGCACCCATGAGCGGATCGAATCCTTTTTTGCCCAAGTGCTTGCGCAATTTGTCCGTAAAAGTCACTTCCACTTTCTTCTCGGCCAACTGGGTTTCCAACTGCAAAAGGAATTTGTCCACCACCCGCAAGATGACGTTTTCGTCCAAGGCCTTAAAGCCCACAATCGCATCGAGCCGGTTGCGGAACTCAGGCGTGAACAAGCGTTTGATGTCGATCATTTCATCGCCGGCTTCTCGGGGATTGGTGAAACCAATCGTTGCCTTGTTCATGGTTTCGGCGCCCGCGTTGGTGGTCATGATGATGATCACATTGCGGAAATCGGCCTTGCGCCCGTTGTTATCGGTCAAGGTGCCGTGGTCCATGACTTGCAAGAGCACGTTGAAAATGTCCGGATGTGCTTTTTCGATCTCGTCGAGCAGTAGCACGCAATGCGGCTTTTTGGTGACCGCCTCCGTGAGCAAACCGCCCTGGTCAAAACCGACATATCCCGGAGGGGCACCGATCAGACGGCTGACCGCATGGCGCTCCATGTACTCGCTCATGTCAAAGCGCAGCAACTCGATGCCCATGATGTAGGCCAACTGCTTGGCCGCTTCGGTTTTGCCCACGCCGGTGGGGCCGCTGAACAGGAAAGAGCCGATGGGCTTGTCCGCCCGACCCAACCCGGAGCGCGCCATTTTCACCGCAGAGGCCAGCACATCAAGCGCCTTGTCCTGACCAAAGACCACGCTTTTCAGATCACGATCCAGGGTTTTGAGTTTGCCGCGGTCGTCATTGGAGACATTGGCCGGGGGAATTCGGGCAATTTTGGCGACAATTTCCTCGACTTCTGTTTTGGAAATCGTCTTTTTGCGCTTGTTTGGGGCCAGGATCTGCTGGGCAGCCCCGGCTTCATCGATCACATCAATCGCTTTGTCGGGCAAATGCCGGTCGTTGATGTACTTGGCGCTCAGCTCCGCAGCGGCCTGCAGGGCAGCTACAGCGTATTTGACTTTGTGGTGCTCCTCAAAGCGGGACTTCAGGCCTTTGAGAATCTCCACCGTCTGCTCGATCGTAGGCTCTACGACATCAATCTTTTGGAAGCGGCGGGACAAAGCGGCGTCTTTTTCGAAAATACCGCGGTACTCGGTAAATGTGGTGGCGCCAATGCACTTGAGCTGGCCCGAGCTCAGGCTGGGCTTGAGCAGATTGGATGCATCCAGCGTGCCACCGGAAGCCGCACCAGCACCAATTAAGGTGTGGATTTCGTCAATGAAAAGCACCGCATTGGGCCGGTCTTTAAGGGATTTGAGCACGCCCTTGAGGCGCTGCTCAAAATCACCC
>JBILPS010000130.1:0-4421 GCA_044373655.1 Rhodoferax sp. | reverse complement strand
CTCGCCGAGCAAGCCGCTGGTCAGAATTTTGAGGGAACTGTCTTTGGGGAAACGGTAACGACTCTCCATCGCAATGTGCACATGGGCTTGGAAACTTTTATCGTCGAACACAATTTTTTCCACCCGTCCCACTACCACTCCCGCGCTGCGCACCGCTGCTTTGGCTTTGAGGCCGCCCACGTTATCGAACTTGGCCGTCACTTTATAGGTGGACTGAAAATTGAGGCTGAGCAAATTGGCTGACTGCAAGGCCAGAAACAAAATAGCCACTGCGCCAATGAGCACAAACAGGCCAACCCACAGATCATTTTTTGAGCGTTGCATGCGAATTCTTTCTGGATAAGCGATCGCTAAATCGTAAACATCAGGGCGGTCAAGACAAAGTCCATCACCAGCACCGACAAAGAGGCCATGACCACGGTGCGGGTGGTGGCGGCGGCAACGCCTTCGGGCGTGGCCTGCGCAACATAGCCCTGCAAGAGCGCGACGTAGGTGACGGTAAAGCCAAAGATGATGCTCTTGATGATGCCATTACCCACATCACGCCAGACGTCCACGCCGCCCTGAATCTGGCTCCAAAAGGAGCCCGAATCCACACCTATCATCACCACACCGACGACCCAGCCGCCCACGATGCCCATGGCGCTGAACACTGCAGCGAGCAAAGGCATGGCGATCACGCCGCCCCAAAAACGTGGCGCCAATACACGCAGTACCGGGTCCACTGCCATCATTTCCATGACGCTAATTTGTTCGCCGGCTTTCATCAAACCGATTTCTGCGGTGAGCGAGGTACCGGCGCGTCCAGCGAAAAGCAAGGCGGTGACGACGGGCCCCAACTCGCGCACCAGGCTGAGCGCCACCAACAGACCTAGGGCCTCGGAGGAACCATAGCGTTGCAAGGTGTAGTAACCCTGTAAGCCGAACACAAAGCCCACAAACAAGCCGGAAAACGCAATAATGACCAGCGAGTAATTGCCCAAAAAATGGATCTGGTCGCGGATCAGCCCAAAGCGCTGCAAACTGGACCGCAAGGTAAACAACAAACGCACAAACAAGCGCGCGCCGTAGCCAATGTGCGCCAATTTTTCGCGCACTGCAATACCCAGATTGCGCAGGGCTTGGGCCATCATGGCGCAGGCTCCATGCCAAAGTCTTGCGCCATTTCTGGCGCGGGGTAGTGAAAGCGCACCGGACCATCGGTCAAGGCATGCACATACTGATACACCAAGGGGTCGGTGCTTTCGCGCACATGCTGGGGCGTGCCTTCGGTGGCGACACGGCCATTGGCCAGAATTACCACATGGTCGGCAATACCAAAGGTTTGCTCCAATTCGTGGGACACAAAAATACTGGTCAGGCCCATGGTGTCATTGAGCTGGCGAATTAAATGGGCTGAGGTACCCAGGGAAATCGGGTCCAGACCTGAAAAGGGTTCGTCATACATCACCAGTTCCGGATCGAGCGCTATCGCGCGCGCCAAGGCAATGCGCCTGGCCATACCGCCGGAGACTTCGCTGGGCATCAGGTCGCGCGCGCCACGCAGGCCCACGGCCTGCAGCTTCATTAACACGATGTCGCGAATGAGCGGCTCGGGCAGCGTCGTGTGTTCGCGCAGGGGGAAAGCCACATTGTCAAAAACCGAAAGGTCTGCAAACAAGGCACCAAACTGAAACAGCATGCCCATGCGCCGGCGTGCTGCGTACAAGGCACTCTGCTCCATAGCGCAAATGTCCTGGCCATCAAAAAGCACCCGGCCGCTTTGGGCCCGGATCTGCCCGCCGATCAGGCGCAGCAAGGTGGTTTTTCCGCCGCCGCTGGCACCCATCAGTGCCGTTACTTTACCGCGCGGCACACTAAAGCTAGTGCCATCCAAAATGAGGCGTTCGTGGTAAGCGAAGCTCAGATTGTCAATGCGTACAAGGGGGTCGGAGGCGGCAGGCATGGTGCGATGGGATAGTCCCGCATCATAAGTGCTAGGCCGACGTCCAACCTGCACTCTGGCAGTCGGGGCGAGGACTTAGGCCCGACATTTACTAAGATTTACACAAGCGGGCATGCCCCTAGCGCGGCAGCTCGCTGGCGCCCATCAAAAATTCATCGATCGCGCGTGCCGCCTGGCGCCCCTCGCGGATCGCCCATACCACTAGGGACTGACCCCGGCGCATATCGCCGGCGGCAAACACCTTAGGGAGGTTGGTGACATAGGCGCTAGCGCCTTCGGTAGACGCTTTGGCGTTAGCGCGGCCGTCCTTGATTACACCGAAAGCGTCCAGCACGCTGGCCACCGGATGCACAAAGCCCATAGCCAGCAGCACCAAATCCGCCTGGTAGGTTTTCTCCGTACCAGCCACTTCCACCAACTTGCCGGCTTTCATTTCCACCTGCACCGTGGTCAGGCTTTTGACTTTGCCTTTTTCACCAGCAAAGGACTTGGTAGACACCGCAAATTCGCGCACGCAGCCTTCCTCATGGCTGGAACTGGTGCGTAATTTCAGGGGCCAGTAAGGCCAGGTGAGGGGCCGGTCTTCCACTTCGGGCGGCTGCGGCATGACTTCAAACTGGGTGACGCTGGCTGCGCCATGGCGGTTGCTGGTGCCTACGCAGTCCGAGCCGGTATCGCCGCCACCAATCACGATGACATGTTTGCCGTCGGCACGCAATTGGCCGGGAAATTTATCGCCGGCGTTGACTTTGTTTTGCTGGGGCAAAAACTCCATGGCGAAATGAATGCCCTCGAGCTCGCGGCCCGGCACCGGCAAATCACGCGACTGCTCCGAACCACCAGCGAGCAACACCGCATCGAAGTCTTTTTGCAATTGCGCTGCGGACACGGTTTCTTTGGCCCAGTTGGTGACCTTGGAATCCTTGGGCCACTCGCCCACCAGCACGCCAGTGCGCACGCTTACACCTTCAGCTTGCAACTGCGCCATGCGCCGGTCGATATGGCCCTTGTCCATTTTGAAGTCCGGGATGCCGTAGCGCAGCAAGCCGCCGACGCGGTCATTTTTTTCAAACACGGTGACTGCATGGCCCACGCGCGCCAGTTGCTGCGCCGCCGCCAGACCGGCGGGGCCGGAGCCGATCACCGCGACTTTTTTGCCCGTCTGCTGTGCGGCAGGCTGGGCCTGCACCCAGCCTTCCGCCCAGGCGCGGTCGATGATGGCGTGCTCAATAGACTTGATACCCACCGCATCGTCATTCACATTCAGCGTACACGCCGCCTCGCAAGGCGCGGGGCAGATACGGCCGGTGAACTCGGGAAAATTATTGGTGCTGTGCAAGACCTCAATAGCCGCTTTCCAGTCCTCGCGAAACACCAGCTCATTGAAGTCTGGAATGATGTTGTTGACCGGGCAGCCATTGTTGCAAAACGGCGTACCGCAATCCATGCAGCGCGCGCTTTGAATCTTGGCCTGCTGGTCATCCAGGCCAATCACAAACTCTTTGTAATTTTTGACGCGCTCGGGGACAGGCGCATAGCCCTCTTCGACGCGCGCAAACTGCATGAATCCGGTAATTTTTCCCATGATGCTAGTCCTGTGTGTTCGGTAAAGCGCGCTTACACCGCTGCGCTGCGCTTAGTCTTGGTCTCTGCTGGAGCAGGGGCCACAGCAGATTTTTTAGCATGAATTTCGCCCAGCGCCCGCTTGTATTCCAGCGGGAACACCTTGACGAATTTGCCACGTGCGCTGTCCCATTGGTCCAGCAATTCGCGGGCGCGCTTACTACCAGTCCAGCGGTTGTGGTCCTCTAACAATTTACGCAATTGCGCTTCATCGGATTGGCCATGGTGCCACACGGCTTTGTCGATCTGCGCTTCTTGCTCCTTATTGCTTAGCACCGGCTCCATGCTGACCATGGCGGTATTGCAGCGGCTGGCGAATTGGCCGTCCTCGTCATAAACATAGGCAATGCCCCCGCTCATACCAGCGGCAAAGTTACGCCCAGTTTTACCTAGCACCAGCACGGTGCCGCCCGTCATGTACTCGCAGCCATGGTCGCCGGTGCCTTCGACGACCGCCGTTGCACCGGACAGGCGTACCGCAAAACGCTCACCGGCCACGCCGCTGAAAAAGGCTTCGCCGCTGGTAGCGCCGTACATCACGGTATTGCCCACAATGGTGTTGCGGATGGCTTCGCCCCGGAAATCAATGCTCGGGCGCACCACCACGCGTCCGCCGGACAAGCCCTTGCCGGTGTAATCATTGGCGTCGCCAATCAGGTACAGCGTCACACCGCGACACAAAAAGGCGCCAAAGGACTGTCCGCCCGTTCCTTCGAGCTGGATACGGATACTGTCATCCGGCAGGCCTTCAGGGTGCACCTTGGTAATCGCGCCCGACAGCATGGCTCCCACGGAGCGATTCACGTTGCGCGCCGCTTCCATGAACTGTACTTTTTCGCCTTTGTCGATAGCG
>JBILPS010000045.1:0-22502 GCA_044373655.1 Rhodoferax sp. | reverse complement strand
ACGTCCAGCGCATTTTCCAGGCCATGGTCCTGTGCTTCATTTTGAAAACGCGACACGCTGGCAGGCACTTGCGGCTGCGCAAACAAGCGGCTGAAATCCAGGCCGCTGGACTTCCAATGGTCGATGCCCTTACGCGTGTCCAGCAGATCAGCGCGGCCAATCAAATCGTCGAACTTGCGTATGCCCAACTGCGCCATGATGTGGCGCACTTCTTCAGCCACAAAGAAAAAGTAATTCACCACATGCTCTGGCTTGCCAGAGAATTTTTTGCGCAGCACCGGGTCTTGGGTCGCCACACCGACCGGACAGGTGTTGAGATGGCATTTGCGCATCATGATGCAGCCCTCTACTACCAGCGGCGCAGTGGCAAAGCCGAACTCATCGGCGCCGAGCAAGGCGCCAATGGCCACGTCGCGGCCGGTTTTCATCTGGCCGTCCACCTGCACCCGGATGCGGCTGCGCAAACGGTTGAGTACCAGCACTTGCTGCGTCTCGGCCAGGCCGATTTCCCAGGGGCTGCCCGCGTGTTTAATAGACGACCAGGGCGAGGCACCCGTGCCGCCATCATGGCCGGCAATCACCACATGGTCGGCCTTGCATTTGGCCACACCGGCAGCCACCGTGCCCACGCCGATTTCGGATACCAGCTTGACACTGATGTCGGAATGGGGGGCGACGTTTTTCAGGTCGTGAATCAATTGCGCCAGGTCTTCGATGGAATAAATATCGTGGTGGGGGGGCGGCGAGATCAGGCCGACACCGGGCACCGAGTAGCGCAGTTTGCCGATGTAGTCGGACACTTTGCTGCCAGGCAACTGCCCGCCTTCGCCGGGCTTGGCGCCTTGGGCCATCTTGATCTGAATCTGGTCGGCGCTGACCAGGTATTCCGCCGTCACGCCAAAGCGGCCCGAAGCCACCTGCTTGATTTTGGAGCGCATCGAGTCGCCTACTTGCAATGCATAGTCAACTTCGAAAATTTCCTTGCCCAAGAGGTCGGACATAGTCTGACCTTGCTTGATCGGAATGCCTTTGAGCTCATTGCGGTAGCGCAGCGGGTCTTCACCACCTTCACCGGTATTACTCTTGCCGCCGATGCGGTTCATGGCCACTGCCAGCGTGCTGTGCGCCTCCGTGGAAATCGAGCCCAGTGACATCGCACCGGTGGCAAAGCGCTTGACGATTTCAGAAGCGGGCTCCACCTCGTCAATAGCGATGGCTTTGGTCGGGTCGATGCGAAATTCAAACAGGCCGCGCAAAGTGAGTTGACGGCGCGTCTGGTCGTTAATGATTTGGGCGTACTCTTTGTAAGTGCTCCAGTTGTTGGCGCGCGTGCTGTGTTGCAGCTTGGCAATCGCGTCGGGCGTCCACATATGCTCTTCGCCACGCACGCGCCAGGCGTATTCGCCACCGGCATCCAGGGCGTGGGCCAGCACCGGGTCTTTACCGAAGGCCAGTTTGTGGGTGCGAATGGCTTCTTCAGCGATTTCAAAAACGCCTATGCCTTCAACGCGGCTGGGTGTGCCGGTGAAGTATTTGCGCGCGGTTTCGCTGGACAGACCGATGGCCTCGAACAACTGCGCGCCGCAGTAGCTCATATAGGTGCTGACACCCATCTTGGACATGATTTTGGAAAGGCCTTTGCCCACCGCTTTGACATAGTTGTAGATGGCTTTGTCTGCACTGAGCGCACCGGGCAGGCCCTCGCTCATCTGTACCAGTGTTTCCATCGCCAGGTAGGGGTGTACCGCTTCGGCGCCGTAGCCTGCAAGCACCGCAAAATGGTGCACCTCACGCGCGCTGCCGGTTTCCACCACCAGCCCAGCCGTAGTGCGCAAGCCTTCGAGCACCAGGTGCTGGTGGATGGCGGACAAAGCCAGCAAAGCAGGTATCGCGACCTGGGTGGTGCCCATGGCGCGGTCACTGACGATCAGGATGTTGTTGCCACTCTTGATGGCATCGACCGCCTCGGCGCATAGTGAAGCAAGTTTGGCCTCCACGCCTTCGTGGCCCCAGGCCAGCGGGTAGGTGATGTCCAGGGTATAGCTGCGAAACTTGCCCTGGGTGTGGCGCTCTATGTCCCGCAACTTGGCCATGTCGGTGAAGTCGAGCACGGGCTGCGAGACTTCCAGGCGCATCGGCGGGTTCACCTGATTGATGTCGAGCAAATTGGGCTTGGGACCCACAAAAGACACCAAAGACATCACGATGGCTTCGCGAATCGGATCAATCGGCGGGTTGGTGACTTGGGCAAACAGCTGTTTGAAGTAGCTGTACAGCGGCTTGTTTTTATCGCTGAGAACGGCCAAGGGGCTGTCGTTGCCCATCGAGCCCAAAGCCTCTTCGCCCAGGCTGGCCATGGGGGCAATGAGGAACTTCAGGTCTTCCTGGGTATAGCCAAAAGCTTGTTGGCGGTCGAGCAAGCTGGCCGTATGGGGCGCGACAGCAGGTGCGGCTTCGTCCCTAGCCACATGGTCGATCTTGATGCGCAGGTTTTCAATCCACTGCTTGTAGGGACGGCTATTGGCCAAACCCGATTTGAGCTCTTCGTCATCGATCATGCGGCCCTGTTCCAAGTCAATCAGGAACATTTTTCCTGGCTGCAAACGCCATTTGCGCACGATTTTGTTTTCCGGCACCGGCAACACGCCGGATTCGGAGCCCATGATCACCAAATCATCGTCGGTAATGCAGTAACGCGAGGGGCGCAGGCCATTGCGGTCCAGCGTGGCGCCGATCTGGCGGCCATCGGTAAAGACGATGGAAGCCGGTCCATCCCAAGGCTCGAGCATGGCGGCGTGGTATTCGTAAAAAGCACGGCGGCGCTCGTCCATAGTGCTGTGGTTTTCCCAAGGCTCGGGAATCATCATCATCATGGCCTGGCTGATGGGGTAACCGGCCATGGTCAGCAATTCCAGGCAGTTGTCAAAAGTGGCCGTGTCAGACTGACCGGCAAAGCTGATCGGATAGAGCTTTTTCAGGTCGGCGGCGAGCACCGGCGAGGACATCACGCCTTCGCGGGCCTTCATCCAGTTGTAATTGCCTTTGACGGTGTTGATTTCGCCGTTATGCGCCACATAGCGGTAAGGGTGGGCCAGCGGCCATTCGGGAAAGGTGTTGGTGGAAAAACGCTGGTGCACCAGGCCCAATGCCGAGACGCAGCGCGCATCTTCCAAGTCTTTGAAATAGGTACCCACCTGGTCGGCCAGCAGCAAGCCTTTGTAAATCACCGTGCGGCTGGACATGCTGGGAACATAGTATTCCTTGCTGTGCTTGAGGTTGAGGTGCTGAATCGCCGCGCTGGCGGTTTTTCGGATGACATAGAGCTTGCGCTCGAGCGCGTCCTGCACGATCACGTCGTTACCGCGTCCGATAAACACCTGGCGTATCACCGGCTCTTTCTCCCGCACCGTGGGGGACATGGGCATATCGGCATTGAGGGGCACATCGCGCCAGCCCAAAAGCACCTGGCCTTCTGCCTTGATAGCGCGTTCCATTTCCTGTTCACAGGCCAGACGGGAGGCGTGCTCTTTGGGCAAAAATATCATGCCAACGCCGTATTCACCCGCGGCGGGTAATTGCACCCCTTGGGCCGCCATTTCTTCCCGGTAGAGCGCATCGGGCAATTGAATCAAGATGCCGGCGCCATCGCCCATGAGTTTGTCCGCGCCCACCGCACCACGATGGTCCAGGTTTTCCAGAATCTTGAGCGCATTGCTGACAATGCTGTGGCTCTTCTCGCCCCGGATGTGCGCCACAAAGCCCACGCCACAGGCGTCATGCTCTTGCTCCCCCGCATACAAACCAAATTGCTGCAGATGCTCCCTCTCGGCCGCCGTGGTCATAACCTGCTCCTGGAAAAATTACAAAGGACGGTAAGCATACTGCAATGCAACATCGCCCATTGAAAAATAATTGGGGTCAGAACCCAATTAAATCTGCAAGAAACAGGATGTTAAATAATTAGGGACAGATTCAATTCAACGCGAGTAAGCTTGTTCTTATCCAATTTTGTCGACCTAGCGCGGGTTTCAGGGACAAATTACGCCAAAGACCCTACGCAATATTGCGATAAAGCCCGCGATTACGGAATGTCGGGCAGCGCCGTAGGAGGCCTGCCGGCCTTGGACTTGCTGATGCGGCGGCCGGTACGTTTTTGCAAATCTGCAACAAAATCTGGTTCACCCAGCGCCCAACCGCTGAGGGTTGCATCGGTCAGGGCTTGCAGTGCGACGCCATCCACCCCTGATTGCACCCAGGCCTGGTAAGCGGCCTCGCGGGCGAAGGGGGTGTTGCCCATTTCCCAGTACAGCGGGTGCGGGCTGACCAAGGGGTCGACGCGCACCCCGGTGTAATGCGCAAAAGAGGACCAGGGATAGTCTTGCGGTTCGGACACCATGCCCGCGCGCACCGGGTTCAGGTCGATATAGGCCATGCATTGCAGCAAATAGCGCTCTGTTTGCAGCACGGTGGAGCGGTAACGCCCTTCCCACAAGGTGCCGGTACGCTCTTGCTTGCGGTTGAAGTACTGCACATAGCTGCGGCCCACGGCTTGCATCATGCGCGGCAGGCCTTCGGCTTCCTCGGGGGTGAGCAACACATGGAAATGGTTGCTCATCAGCACATAGGAATGTACCGCCACCTGGCATTCGCGGGCATGCGTGCGCAACAGATCCAGCAAATGCCGGTAATCGGCGGCGCTGGCAAATATCGCCTGCCGGTTGTTGCCCCTCTGAATAATGTGGTGTGGGTAGCCGGACAGGCTAAGGCGGGGCAGGCGGGCCATAGGCGATGGGGTGGATTTCCCCGATCTTATCCCCAACCTGTCCCTAATTCATAGCGCCGACCGGCGCCATCGCCTTAGCGTGGAGCCCGGGTCACGCGTATTTTGTTGCCCGAGGTGACGATGATGACGGGATCCCCTGCCAACAGCGTTTCATTGCCCTTGGCCTGCACGATGGCGCGGCGCTCGCCATTGGGCAGTTGGACGATGATTTCAAAGGCCTCTTCTCTGGTAGCCATGCGCTCTATCGCATTACCGGCCACTGCGGCAGCCACCCCGGCCAAAATGCCCAGGCTGACTTGTTCGCGCTGGATGCTGCTACCACCGCTGCCGACCATCGCGCCCACGACGCCACCTGCGGCAGCACCCATGCCGGTCTGACTGCCGTCAACCGTGACGGGCCGGATGCTGATAATCACGCCGTTCTGCACCTGCGAGGCCACTTGGGCATCCTGGCGACTAATGACATCCGGGCTACTGGTGGCACAAGCGCCAAGCGCGGCCACAAAGATCACGATACCCAGCCTTTGAATCCTATGTTTCATACAAATCCCTTTTCTGATGCAAAAAATTTACGCTCGCGCCGCACTGCGTCTACGCCAGTCCCTTGTGTCGCCGCGACGCTATGCTATTTTGACGCGCCGCAGCAGCTTGGCTTTGCCCTATGAATTTTCCGCCCGCCATGTAAAGCGCGTGTCAACCAGGGCTTTGAGGCCGAACTGCGCACCGATTTCCTGTATGCGCTGCGCTGCGGAGTGCTTTTTTTGGCCGGTATAGCGGGCCAAAATGAGTTCATTTTTCATGCTGTGTTCCCAGCCCACCAATTCGGTGACGGTAACCTGGTAGCCATTGGCCTCCAAATAAAGGCAGCGCAGCACATTGGTAATTTGGCTGCCTAGTTCGCGCGTATGCAAAGGGTGGCGCCACAACTCGGCCAAGGGGGTGCGCGACAACATCAGCGCTTTGTTACCGCCCAAATGGCGCGCCGCTTCCGCCTGGCAGCAAGGCACTAGCGCAAACGCACCTGCCTGCTTGGCCAGGCCAAAGGCAATGGCGTCGTCGGTTGCGCTGTCGCAAGCATGCAAGGCGCTAACCAAATCGATGCGCGGCGGCAACAAAGCCGAATGCGCCGATTCGGCCACCGTCAGGTCCAAAAAATGCATGCGCGTAAACCCCAGTTGCGCGGCCAGCGCGCGCGACTTTTCTACCAGGTCGCTGCGGCTCTCGATGCCATAGACCTGGCCCTTGTCCAGATTTTTGAAAAACAAGTCATAAAGAATAAAACCCAAATAGGACTTGCCTGCGCCATGGTCGGCCACGCTCAAGCCGCGCCTAGCATCCGCGCCCTCCACTGGCCTGGACTGCGCTAATTCGCGCAACAAAGTTTCGATGAACTGGTACAGGTGATAGACCTGCTTGAGCTTGCGCCGCGAATCCTGGTTGAGTTGGCCGTCGCGGGTGAGTATGTGCAAATGCTGTAGCAAGGCAACAGACTGGCCGGGGCGCAGCAGTTCGGCGACTTGCTGGTCGCGTGCCGCCTGACGTCCGCCCGGCGACACGGCTTGCGCGGCTTTGCCCGCGCGCACCGCTTTGCCTGCAATCGTGTGACTCGACTTCATGGCCTGCGCTCGATTGGCTGGGCGGGCGCAGCGACATCCAGCGCAAGCCAGCCCGCCGCACCCAGGTCGCGCAAACGCGCGATATTGCGCTCATAAATCAAGGCGGCGTCGGGATAGGCCGCCACCGCGCGGTCCATGCTGTCTTCGCGCAGCAGATGCAGAATCGGGTAGGGAGCGCGGTTGGTGTAATGCGCCATGTCACCGGCGGGCGCTTGCGCAAATTCGTACTGCGGATGAAAGCTGGCGATTTGCAAGGCCGAGTCCAGGCGCAACGAACGCAGCAACTTGTCAGCCCTTTTCACAAAGCCATGGAAATCCCAAAAATCAGGAAAGGCCTTGGGCGCGATGAGCAGAGTCGTGTCGCGCTGCTGCGGGTCTTGGGCTAGCAGGTCGTGCAGGGCAACGGTCAGGTCGTCAAGCACATCCGCTGTTTCCTGTGACCAAGTCAGCGCATAGTGAATCTGCCCTTTGACATGCACCGCTTTGGCAAAAGGACAGAGGTTGAGCCCGATGACCGCACGCTCCAACCAGCGTTCGGTGGTCTGAAGTACTTCGCCTGCGCGATCGCTTGGGGACTTCATGCCAATAGCACGCGGCCCGTCAGGCGTTGGTGCTCGCGCGATGCAAAACGGTCGGTCATGCCCGCAATATAGTCGGCCACACGCCGGTAAATCTGCGCAGGGGGCAAAGCGGCATCGGCGCCTGATTGCATGGACGCCGGATCGTTCACATAAGCCTCAAACAAATCACTGACCACCTGGCGCGCCCTGTCCATGGTCTCTTGCACCCGCGGATGGCGGTACAGAGCCGCGAACAAAAAGGACTTGAGCTGCGCGGTGTCCTGCTGCATCGCGGAGCTAAATTGCACCAGCGGCGGGCAAGCGCGCACGGCCTGCACATCCGCAGGCGCGGCCAGGACGATAGCCGCCTGCGTGCTGTCCATCAAGTCGTAAATTTGGCTGCTGAGCATCAGGCGTACCGTCTCGTACAACCAGCGCCGCGGCGTGTGGGTAAGGCGCGGATGCGCGCGCGCGGCCTGCTCGCTAAAGCGTGCAAACAAGGGCACTTGCTGCACTTGCTCGAGCACTATCAAGCCCGAGCGCACACCGTCGTCAATGTCGTGGGCGTTGTAGGCAATCTCATCGGCCAGGTTGCATAACTGCGCCTCCAAACCGGGCTGCGCACGCCGCAAAAAACGCAGGCCCACGCCACCCTGCCCATCGGCGTAGGCGGGCTCTTGGGCTTCGATCAAGTCGGCATGGTGGCGGGAGCAATGTTTCAAAATGCCTTCACGGGTTTCAAAGCACAGGTTCAGGCCGTCAAACTCGGGGTAGCGTTCTTCCAGATGGTCAACCACGCGCAGGCTTTGCAAATTGTGCTCAAAGCCGCCGTGCATGGCCATGCAGGCATCGAGCGCATCCTGCCCAGCATGGCCAAAGGGCGTATGGCCCAGGTCATGCGCCAGGGCGATGGCCTCGACCAAATCCTCATCCAGTCCCAGGGTACGCGCCATAGAGCGGCCCAACTGCGCCACCTCCAGCGAATGCGTCAGGCGGGTACGGAATAAATCGCCCTCGTGGTTGAGAAACACCTGGGTTTTATAGACCAGCCGGCGAAAAGCAGTGGAATGTACGATGCGGTCACGGTCGCGCTGAAACTCGCTGCGCGTGGGCGCCGGGCTTTGCGGGTGGCGCCGCCCACGGCTGCGCGCCGGATCACTGGCGTAGGGCGCGCGCATCAAGCCGCGCAGCAACGGTCGATGACCGCGCGCACCAGGGCGTCCTCTGCGCCGCGCATGCAGGCGCGGCCGGGCCCGTCGATCAATACAAAACGGATGGTGCCAGCTTCGGCTTTTTTGTCCACGCGCATGAGGTCCAGGTAGCGCCCAGCGTTATCTACCGCATCCAACACCGGGCCGCGTACTGGCAAACCGGCAGCACCGATCAAGCGCGTCAAGCGCTGCACAAAGGCCTGGTCCACCAAGCCCATGGCCTGCGAAAGCTGCGCCGCCATCACCATGCCGCAGCCGACGGCTTCGCCATGCAACCAACCGCCATAGCCCAGACCTGCCTCGATGGCGTGGCCAAAGGTGTGGCCGAAATTGAGAATGGCGCGCAAGCCGCCCTCGCGCTCGTCTTGGGATACCACCTGCGCCTTGATCTCGCAACTGCGACGCACTGCATGGGCCAGGGCGTGGACATCGCGCGCCACCAGTTCGGTAATGTGGGCTTCGATCCAGTCTAAAAACGCCATATCGGCAATCGGCCCGTATTTGATGACCTCGGCCAGCCCGGCACTAATCTCGCGCGCGGGCAGGGTTTGCAGAGTGTCCAAATCACACAGCACGCGCTGCGGTTGGTAAAACGCGCCCACCATGTTTTTGCCCAGTGGATGGTTGATGCCCGTCTTGCCGCCCACCGAGGAATCCACCTGTGCCAGCAGTGTCGTAGGGACTTGCACAAAAGGCACGCCGCGCATATAGCTGGCGGCGGCAAAACCGGTCATGTCGCCCACCACGCCCCCGCCCAAAGCAAATAGTACGGTTTTGCGGTCACATCCGTTTTGCAGCAGCGCGTCAAAAATCAAATGGAGGGTTTGCCAGTCTTTATACGCTTCTCCGTCAGGCAAAACCAGCAAATACACCTGGACATAGTGTTGTTGCAAAGCGCCTTGCAGTGCTTGGGCGTACAGCGGGGCGACCGTGCTATTGCTCACGATCAGCGCCGCGCTGGCAGTCGGCAGGCCGGCAAAGCTGGTGGCATGCGAGAGTAAGCCACTGCCAATGTGGATGGGATAACTGCGCTCGCCCAGTGCGATGGTGAGGGAGTGCAAAAGTGGGGACGTCATAGCCGCTTAGTTTAGGCGCCTAGGCGCTGTGATGTGCAGCTGGCTCATAATCGACTGCGACAGGCTGGACACCGAGGGCCGACCGGTTTCGACCGTATGGTGCGCCGTCTCGCGGTAAAGCGGGTCGCGCTGGGCGAACAAATCGCGCAAGCGCGCGACAGGATCAGCCACTTGTAACAAGGGGCGCTTTTGGTCGTAGCGCAAACGGCGCATTAAGTCCTCGGGCTGCGACTGCAAGTACACCACGGTACCGGCAGCGCGTAAAGCATCCCGGTTGGCGGGTCGCAAAACGGCGCCGCCGCCGGTGGCCAGTACGCCCGGCGCCTGAGCGCAGAGCTGGGCGATCACTTCCTGCTCAATATCGCGAAATCGTGTCTCACCTTCGCGTTCAAAGAATTCGCGGATAGAACAACCCAGCCGCGCCTCGATGACCTGGTCTGAATCGAGGAAAGACTGCTGCAGGCGCCGGGCCAAATGCCGACCTACAGTGGATTTTCCAGAACCTGGGAGGCCGACGAGGATGATCAAAATAGTGTGTGCCGTAAAAATACTGAAAATGCGGCCAAGCGAGTGCGTGCTTATGCTAAGGGAGAAGGATCGAAACACGGTGGGGAGATTTTAGAATCATTCACCGACCAAAAAACACCTTGAAACCCGGCGCAGTAAATACGGCAAATTGCACTGTGCGTCCGGTGGATAAAGAACAGAACCCTTTGCGCGAGATCGTCAGACCAACATCAGCGCGAGCCCACCAAGTCAATAATTGATTAATTTGGGCGTGATAAATACCAAGGTCTCGCTTTTCTTGGTAACTTTGGATTTGTTTTGAAACAATAGGCCCAGCCCGGGCAAATCTCCGAAGAAGGGCACTTTGTTGTCCCTGTCTTGTTGCTCTTCGGTATAGATGCCTCCGATCACCACGGTGCCTCCGTTGTCCACCAGCACCTGCGTTTTAATATGTTTGGTATCAATAGAGGGGCCGTAGGCGGTGAGGGCGCCCACACTGTCTTTGGAAACATCCAGCTCTAAGCTGATATTGCCGTCTGGGGTGATTTGCGGCACGACGTCGAGCTTGAGCACGGCTTTGCGGAAGCTGACCGCCGTGGCTCCGCTGCTGGTAGCCATTTGGTAGGGAATTTCAGTGCCTTGTTCAATGATGGCCTTGGTTTTGTCATAGGCGATGACGCGGGGACTAGAGATAATTTTGCCGCGCCCGTCAGATTCGAGGGCCGACAATTCCAAGGCCAGTACCCGGTTGGATGCGGCACTGAATAAGCTCACGGCAAATGTGGCCGCCGATGCGCCCGCGTAGGCGCCGGCAGGCAGGTTGACAAAGTTGCTACTGGCATCCATGGTGCTGGTCGCGCCCGAGGAGCCCAAAACATTGGCATAGTTGGTACCAAAAGCCATGCGGTTTTCGCCCGCCAATTGAAAACCGCCTTCGCCTCCCTTGGAGGCGCGCAGGTCCAATCCGCCTAATTTGACGCCCAGGTTTTTGGCAAAGTCGCTGCTCGCTTCCACTATCCGTGCTTCGATCAGCACCTGGCGCACCGGCACATCCACCTTGGCGATCAGCTGCGCCACCTGGTCAAGCTTGATCGCCACGTCGGTGATAAAGAGCTGGTTGGTCCGTGGCTCGGCAATCACACTGCCACGCGAACTCAGGATCCGGCCTGCCGCGCCTTCGCCGCCGCCACCGCCAGCCATCAATTGCGGCGCGACGTCGGAGGCTTTGGCATAGTTCAGCTGAAAGGACTGCGTGCGTAAGGGTTCGATTTTTTCATTGCTGATTTGGGATTCAAACTCCAGCTTTTCTTTGGCGGCGATTTCCTCTTTGGGTGCGACCCACAACACATTGCCGTTTGTGCGCATGGCCAGGCCTTTGCTGCGCATGATGATGTCCAGTACCTGGTCCCAAGGCACGTTTTGCACCCGTAAGGTCAGGGTTCCAGTGACCGAATCGGAGGCGACCACGTTGAAGTTGGTGAAATCGGCAATCACTTGGAGTACCTGGCGCACATCGATACTCTGGAAGTTCAGCGACAGCTTTTCACCCGTAAAAGCATCCTTTTGCGCGGTCTTTTTCGGGTCTTGGTTCGGCGGCCGAATTTCAAGTACTAATTCGGTGTCGGTCTGGTAGGCGGTGTGCTCCCAGGCGCCCAGCGCTGTGATTTGCATACGCACGCGCCCCGCATTCTGATCGGTGGTGATGGACTGGACGGGCGTGGCGAAGTCGGTCACGTCCAGCCTTTTGCGCAGACGATCAGGCAGGCTGACGTTGCTCAAGTCGATCACCAAATTGCTGCCCACCTGGCGCACATCAGCGCTGACCTGTTTACCCGGCAAGCTCACAAGCACACGCCCGGCCCCGTCACTGCCCCGGCGGAACTGGATATCGCTCATGGGCGCAGGCACTGCAAGGGCTAGGGCAGCAGCTTCTGCTGGGGATACCGTACTGGATGGCCCGCTTAGCGCCGCGCTGACTGCCGGTACGGCGGCCGTGGGCGACTGCGCCGGCGCTGCGCCACCCATCGGCTCCAAATTCACCAGCAGGCTTTTTCCCACCAGGTCCAGCCGGTAGTTGGCCGCTTGGCGCAGATGAATTACCACGCGGCTGCGCGCATCGGACTGGGCCACGATGGCGGAGTCCACCAAGGTCTGGGGCATCGCGATGCGGCCCATGCCCACGGCACTGCCAAGGCCAGGGAAGTCCAGGACAACCCGCGCGGGGTTGCGGGTGGTAAAGGCCTTGGGCAAGGCTGCCAATTCTTGGGCAAAGTCGATGCGCACTTGCTCGGAGCTGCCGTTGCGCTGGGCAGTGACGGCCATTACAACGTTTTCCGCAAGGGCTAGCCTGGCCTCAAATAGGCAGATCCATAGGCAGGCCGCGCAAGCAGCAGCCCGTTTTAAACGGCTCTCTATCGTCATCAATTACCCCCTTGAAGCCGCAGGTAAGCATTGCGTTCCAACCAATTGCCATCGGCATCTTGTGCAATTTCTCGCAACGCAATGCCCGACTCATCCACGCGCCATACTTTGCCGAGGTTCTTTCCGATGTACTGGCCGGGAAGCACCTGGTGCAAGATGCCATTGGCGCGTACCAGTGCGACGTAACGCCCTTGCTTTTCCAGCATGCCCACGAAGTGCATGGACTCCAGCGCAATGTCTTCCAAGGGTTGGCGGGTGCGCGACTTATGCGACAGGCTTAGATGGGGGTTTGCCGGTGCGGCTTGGGCATTCGCTAGCGCTAGCAAGGAGTGCTTGGTGAACGGATCCTTGCGTTCGCCTTGCGCATAGGGCAAGTGTTTGAATACTTGGGGCGCAGCCAGGCTTCTGGCACGGGGTACGCCGGCCTGGCGCTGCTCTTGCATCCATTGACGCAAGTCATCCTGGCGCGAGGGCCCGCAAGCGGTCAACAAGCAGCAGAGCACCAGTAAGGCCGCGCGCGACAGCCATCTCATTTGCCCACCTCTGCTCCACTGGCCCGCGCCGCCAGCTCATCCGGGTCCAAGTGGCGATAGGTTCGCACCGTAGTTTCCAGGGTCAAAGCCCCTTGCGGCCGGGGCCAGATAGTCATATTGCTCAGGTTGACGATACGCCCTAGGTTTGCAACCTCGGCGGCAAAGCGGGCGACATCGTGGTAGCTACCATGGGCCCGAAAGGTGACCGGGATGATGGCGTAATACGGTTTATAAATCGGAGCTTCGGGTTTGAACAATTCTTGCTGCAAGTTCTGATCACGCCCCATCTGGCTGATGCTAAATAGCAAACTGGACATTTCTGTGCTGCTGGGCAACTGCTTTTCCAAACCTTTAACGGTCAACGCAACTGCGTCACGCTGATCTTTCAAGACCTGGAGCTGCGCGGCCTTGCCCAACTTGTCGGCAAATTCAGCGCGTAAGCCATGTTCCTTGTCAACCGATTTGTGTAATTCGTCGGCCTGATCGCTTAAAGGGTAGAGCCACAATAAGCCTACGGTCAGGCAATACAAGCCCACCAACAAAAACGCGCGCGGCACCAGTGGCCATGCGGACGGATTGCCAAAATCTAAGCCGCCAAACTGTGCGTCAATCGTTGCGCCTAATGAAGGCAAAAGGTTTGTGTTCATGGATAGTTTCCGCCATCAATGCACAGCACTCAGACTTTGGGCGCGTCTGTTGGGGCTGCTGCAGATGCTGCGAGCGAAGGCAGCGCTGCCGCAGACGCAATCGGGTCAGGTATGAAAGTAGCCTTTACCAAAAACTTGAACGCTTTGACAGGCAATTTACCGCCAGGGTCGATCTGCAGGGCTTCACTGACCAGAAGTTCAGGTTTAGAGAACCAAGCGCCACCCTGACCTAGCTTGTCCAGAAACTGCGACAAGTTCTCATTGCTTTGTGCCGTACCCTCAAGCGTAATTTCCTGGCCCTTCTGCGCTAGTTTGCTCAGGGCTACACCCGGGGGCAGGATGTCGGCGAGCTCAGAGAGCAAGCGTACCGGCAAATTGCGATCCGCCTGAATATCTTCAAACGCCTTTTGCCGGGCGAGCAGGGCATCGATTTGAGTTTTCACATCTTGAATCTCAATAATCTGCAATTCGTATCGCCTAATTTCTTGCTCCAACACCGATATATTGTCTTGCTGTGCGGCTGTGGAGTAACGCAATAAACCATACATTACAAGCGCGGTGACTCCCGCCAGAATGAGGGTCAACACCACCGATGCATTGAATTGGTCTTGCTTGAATTTGCGCAAGGCCTCGCGGTGCGGCAAGAGATTGAACGCAATCACAAGCTAAACCTCCGCAAGGCCAAGCCACAGGCACCGATAAAAAGTGGCGCGTTTTGCAGGCAAGGCTTATCTCGCACTTGGGGCGCCAGTCGCATGCCTTCAAAGGGGTTGATCAAAGTACAAGGCGACTGCAGCGCCGTGGAAACAGCAGCGGCTAAACCGGGAAGCATGGCACCGCCGCCGCTTAGAAAAATCTGACTCACTCGGCTATAGGGCGTATTGTTAGCGATGAACTGCATGCCGCGCTCCAGCAACTGCGCGGTCGCGTAAACATAGGGCAGCAGTACCGATGATTCAAAATCCTGCGGCCATGCACCGGAGATTTTTTTAGTTTCCGCCTCGTCATCGGATAAGCGGTAGTGCGCGGCAATGCGCTGGGTCAACTGATCACCCCCAAGGGCGAGGTCATGTTCATACACGATCGCTTCGCCTACCGTCACCTGCATCAGCGTACGACCCGCACCCACTTTAAGCAAAAGTACCACCGCGTTTTTCTGCGCTGGCAAATGGATGTCCACCAGCCGCCTAGTCGCCAGACGCAAGGCATAGGATTGCACATCCACCGCGCTGGCTTCTAGTTCGGCCAATTCCACCAGCTCTTCCAAGCTTTGAACGCGGTCACGGCGCGCTGCGGCGATCAACACATCCACCATTTGCGCGCGCTGTGGGTTGGGGCCTAGGGTGCAAAAATCAAGGCTGACCTCATCCAAGGCGAAGGGAATGTAGTGCTGCGCCTCTTCCTCGACCTGCGCCTGCATATCCTCGGGGTTCAAATCCGCTTGCACCATGATTTTTTTGGTGATCACCGCAGACGATGGCAAAGCTAAAGCAACTTTTTGGGCGCTTATCCGGTTTTCTTGCAACAAGTAGCGCAGCGCCTGTGCTACCTGATGCATCTTGACTATATGCCCGTCCACAACATGGCCGCTGGGCAGACGGATGCTGGCCAGTTGCTCCAACACAGGCTGTTCCATGGACCCGCTGAGGCCTACGACTTTGATGCCCCACGCGCTGATGTCCATCCCGAGAATGGCTTCCTGACGCCGGCCAAAAAGTGCCTTCAAATCCATGGCTTCAAGCTCAATTGATGAAACTGTAGTTTTCTTTTCGTTAATATTTTTTATTAGTATATTTAAACCTAGCAAATCTTGCACGCCTCGTTGCGAATTTCCCCCTTCGCGGCTGCGCTACCATAGGGTCCCCGCTGTCTACGGCGCAATGTAAAGCGCAGTGGTGGGAGTTTTCTGGCCATAGCCTTGCGCGCATCGCGAAAGAAGCTTTTGATTTTTACTCTTTAGACCTTGGTATTCATGGCCGAACCGCCTCCCCCTCCATCTGCTAAGCCGGCAAAGAAAAAAGCGTCAGACACGCGCACCATTTGGGGCTGGATGGGCTATGTGGTGCTGTCCCTGGCAGGGCTCGCTGCGGCCGGTGCAGCCTCGATTCTGTTGGTGGTAGCCATCGTGATGGCGCTGGCCTACCCTAATTTGCCCGACATTTCGGATTTGGAGGATTACCACCCCAAGCTTCCTTTGCGGGTGTTTTCATCCGAAGGGGACTTGATCGGGGAATTCGGCGAAGAGCACAGGACGCTCACGCCCATCAATGAAATCCCGCTGGTCATGAAAAATGCGATTTTGGCGATCGAGGATGCGCGATTCTTTCAGCACGGTGGGGTAGATTATGTTGGCATGGTGCGCGCGGCGGCGGCCAATGTGGGGCGCTCGAAAAGCCAGGGCGCCTCGACCATCACTATGCAGGTGGCGCGCAATGTGTACTTGTCTTCCGAAAAAACCTTTACCCGCAAGATTTACGAGATATTGCTGACTTTTAAACTCGAACATAACCTCAGCAAAGACCAGATTCTGGAAATCTATATGAACCAGATTTTTCTGGGGAATCGGGCCTACGGCTTTGCAGCTGCCTGCGAAACCTATTTCGGCAAGCCCCTGAAAGATATCAGCATTGCCGAGGCCGCAATGCTGGCCGGTTTGCCCAAGGCACCGTCAGCCTACAACCCCATTAAGAACCCGCGCCGCGCGCGCATTCGCCAGCAATACATTATTGAGCGCATGCTGGAGAACGGTTTCATTACGGCCGAGGAGGCCACAAGCGCTAAGGCCGAGATCTTGCATGTGCAAACCGCCGCCAACCGCCCGCAGGTGCATGCCGAATTCCTGGCCGAGATGGTGCGCCAACTGATGTACGACCAATATGGCGATCAAACCTACACCCGGGGTCTGGATGTGGTCACCACGGTGAACAGTGCGCAGCAGGAGGCCGCTTACAAAGCGCTGCGCCGGGGCATCATGGACTTTGAGCGGCGCCAGGTCTATCGCGGGCCGGAGAAATTCATCAAGCTGCCCAGCGATGCGCAGGAGTTGGAAGATGCGATCGACGAGGCGCTGGACGAGCATCCTGACAATGGCGACGTGCTGGCGGCGGTGGTCTTGCAGGCCGATGGCAAGCGCGTACTGGCCCAAAGACAGGCCGGCGAGGTGGTAGAAATTAGCGGCGAAGGCCTGAAGCCGGCCCAGTCAGGCCTGTCGGACAAGGCGGCGCCCAATATCAAAATCCGCCCGGGCGCCATCATCCGCGTGTCCAAGTCACTGAAAGGCTCCTGGGAAGTTACCCAGTTACCGGAAGTTGAAGGCGCTTTTTTTGCGATGGACCCCCGCGACGGCGCCATCAAGGCGCTGGTGGGTGGCTTTGATTACGGAAAGAACAAATTCAACCACGTGACCCAAGCCTGGCGCCAACCAGGCTCTAGTTTCAAGCCTTTCATCTATTCGGCGGCTTTGGAAAAAGGATTTACCCCCACCACCGTGATCAACGACATGCCCTTGTTTTTTGATGCCGGCACCACCGGCGGGCAACCCTGGGAGCCAAAAAACTATGACGGAACGTTTGAAGGCCCGATGCCGCTGCGCAAAGCGCTGGCCAAGTCTAAGAACATGATTTCCATCCAAATTTTGCAGTCCATAGGCACGCAGTATGCGCAGGACTGGATTAGCCGCTTTGGTTTCGATGCTGAAAAACACCCGCCCTATCTCACCATGGCGCTGGGCGCCGGTTCGGTGACGCCCATGCAGTTGGCAACCGGCTACTCGGTGTTCGCCAACGGCGGGTATCGGGTCAGCCCCTGGCTTATTTCCCGGGTCAGCGAACAGCGCGGCAAAATATTGCTGGAAACAACCAGGCCCGTGCTAGGTGAAGCCAATGTCGCCATCGAGCCGCGCAATGCCTTTTTGATGTCTAGTCTGTTGCAAGAGGTAACGCGCTCAGGCACCGCAGCCAAGGCCCAAGCAACGCTAAAGCGCCCGGATATTTACGGCAAAACCGGTACCACCAACGACTCCATGGATGCCTGGTTTGCGGGTTACCACCCCACGCTGACGGCAGTGACCTGGATCGGTTACGACACGCCGCGCAAGCTCGGCGATAAAGAAACCGGTGGCGGCCTGAGCCTGCCGGTCTGGATCAGCTTTATGGAAACCGCTTTGAGAAACGTGCCCATCATGGAGCCCGAGGCGCCCGAAGGCATTGTGCGAGTGAGCAACGAGTGGTATTACGAAGAGTTTTCCAAGGGTACCGGCATAGGCGCTGTAGGCGCTGTAGGCGCCGGTGATAAAGCCCCTGCGGGGGCTCCGGCCTCCTCCGCCTCCCGGCCTATGACACCGTCCGAAGAACAGCGCAGTATTTTGGATTTGTTCAGAAACTGATTAGGGCGCAAACTGCAAGCGCACACCCGCCTGCGCGCTGGCATCACTTGTTAACAGTGCAAAAAAATCGCCCTGCCCTTTGGTGTCCTGCCAGCGGCCCTCGCGCCAGGAAAAATGATAGCCGCCCGAGCGCGAAGCCATCCACACCTCATGTAAAGGTTTTTGCAGATTGATGATGATCTGGCTGCGGTTGGCAAACACCAAAGTCACCATGGCGCCTACACGCTGGTTGTCAATATCGGCCGTGCCCTGATCATTAATGACATCGCACACGGTTTCGACGCTGCGCAAGAGGGATTCGGCCAGGTCCATGAACTCGGGGTCGGTCATTACAATTTCACCATGTCAAAAACAAAAAAATTAAAAAACATCTGGTGCTTGTGCCTAGCGGCCACTGTGCTACTGAGCGCCTGCGGGCAAAAAGGGCCCTTGTTTCTGCCGCCTAAAGCAGCCAGCGTCAACAGCTCTTGCCCCAATCCCACAAGCCACACCATAACGGATCGGCAGCCTGGCTGCCGCGCAGCATGAACAATACCTTGCCCGGAGCTCCCTATTTCCACTATGGCGACAAAGGCCTGATGGTGGAGGACCTCGCCCTTCACGCCCTCGCCCAGGAACACGGAACGCCTTTGTATGTCTATTCCAAAGCGTCGATGGTGGGAGCGCTGGCCGCTTACCAGGCCGGGTTTGCGGGACGCAAAGCGCAGATTTGCTATGCCATGAAGGCCAATTCCTCGCTGGGGGTGTTACAAGTTTTTGCGCGCGCCGGTTGCGGTTTTGACATTGTGTCTGGCGGCGAGTTGGCGCGGGTGCGTGCAGCCGGTGGCGACCCGGCCAAAGTTATTTTTTCGGGCGTCGGCAAAACCCGCTCTGAAATGCGCGAGGCGTTGGCCGCAGGCATTGGCTGCTTCAATGTGGAAAGCGAAGCGGAGATCGAGGTCCTGAACGGCGTCGCCGTGTCTATGGGCGTGCGCGCGCCCATCAGCATTCGGGTCAACCCCAATGTGGACCCCAAAACCCATCCCTATATTTCCACCGGTCTCAAAGGCAGTAAATTTGGAATCGCCCATGACCGCACCCTGGCGATATACCGACACGCTGCCACGCTACCGGGCTTGCGTATCGTGGGGATTGACTGCCATATCGGCTCGCAAATCACCGAGGAAGCGCCTTACCTGGACGCAGTCGACCGTATGCTTGATCTGGTACAGGCGATTGAAGCGGCAGGCATTGCCTTGGAGCATATTGATTTCGGCGGCGGCTTGGGCATTCAATACCAAGACGAGGCGCCACCGACGGCCGATGCGCTATGGGCCAAATTGCTGCAAAAAATCGATGCGCGCGGCTTGGGCGACCACACCTTGATGATCGAGCCGGGCCGCTCCCTGGTGGGAAATGCTGGCGTGTGCCTCACCGAAGTGCTCTACCTCAAACCAGGCGAGCAGAAAAACTTCTGCATCGTGGATGCCGCCATGAACGACTTACCGCGCCCCGCGATGTACCAGGCCTACCACGCGATTATTCCGCTGGAGCCATCAAAAACTCCAGCCCAGGCCACGCTGTATGACGTGGTCGGCCCGGTGTGCGAAAGCGGCGATTGGATTGGCCGGGATCGGCCGCTGGCGGTGCAGCCCGGCGAGCGACTGGCGGTGATGTCCGCCGGGGCGTATTGCATGAGCATGGCCAGCAACTACAACACCCGCGCCCGCGCTGCCGAGGTCTTGGTGGACGGCGACCGGGCGACGGTCATCCGCCAGCGGGAGTCGCTTACGGACTTGTTCCGGGGCGAGCAGCTCTGCGCATGAATCGGCGGCGCAAGCGCCAAGCCAGCAATACCCCGATGATGGCGGCATAAAGCGCCACCTGGTCAAAGTTGCGCTTACCCGAGCGCATCCAGAAAAAATGCAAGATGGCCAGCAAGGCGATCAGATACACCGCCCGGTGCAGACTACGCCAGCGCGCCGCGCCCATCTGGCGAATGGCGGCATTGAAAGACGTCAGCGCTAGGGGAAGCAAGAGCAGCAAGGCCAGCAGCCCAACGAGAATGAAAGGACGCTGAAGAATATCGTGCAGTATGTCTTCCCACTGCCCGCTCTGGTCCAGCCAGACATAGGCGAGAAAATGCAGTAGCGCATAGAAAAATACAAACAAGCCCAGCATGCGGCGAAAACGGGCCAGGCCCACCCAGCCCATTGACTCGCGCAAAGGAGTCACCAGCAAAAGCACACAAAGCATGCGCAGTGTCCACAGGCCGGTGCCGCGCAATAGCGCTTCCGCCGGATTGGCCCCTAGCGCATCGTGCAGCAAGGCAAAGAGCAAATAAGCCAAGGGCAGCAAGGCCAGCACAAAAACACAGGGTTTGGCAAAGCGCCAAGCAAGGGCGCGCTGCATCATCAAGGCGGACAACTGTGGCGCTCAGTAGAACTTTTTCAAATCCATGCCGGCGTACAACTGGCCTACCTGCGCTTGGTAGCCGTTAAACATCAGCGTCTTACGCTTTTTGCCAAAAATGCCGTCCTCGCCGAGCCGCCGCTCGGTGGCCTGGCTCCAGCGCGGATGGTCCACTTCCGGGTTGACGTTGGAGAAGAATCCATACTCCTGTGGCGCAGCCTTGTTCCAGGCGGTGGCCGGTTGGCGCTCGCTAAAACGGATTTTGACAATGCTCTTGGCACTCTTAAATCCGTATTTCCAGGGCACTACCAGACGCAGTGGCGCGCCGTTCTGGTTGGGCAGTATTTCGCCGTACATTCCAAAAGCTAACAGCGTCAGCGGATGCATGGCCTCGTCCAGGCGCAGGCCTTCGGTATACGGCCAGTCCAGCGTACGGCTGCCCACAAAGGGCATGGTTTTGGGGTCCGCCAGGGTCACAAACTCCACATATTTAGCGCTACCCAAAGGCTCTACCCGCTTGATCAACTCAGAGAGCGAGTAGCCTACCCAGGGGATGACCATGGACCAGCCCTCAACACAGCGCAGGCGGTAAATGCGCTCTTCCATGGGGCTTAAGGCCAATAAGTCCTCCAAAGCCCAGCGCCCGGGTTTTTTCACCAGACCCTCAATATCTACCGTCCAGGGCGTGGTTTTCAGGGTGTGCGCATTGGCGGCCGGGTCGGACTTATCGGTGCCGAACTCGTAAAAATTGTTGTAGCCGGACGCGTCTTTGTAAGCCGTCAGTTTGTCCATGGCCTGCGCACCGGGCAGCGCGCTAGTCTTGGCAGGCAACGGCGCCAATTTGCCGGGTCTTTGCGTCGGCGCAAGCGCTTGCGCTGCACCGAAGGAAGGTAGGGCTAAGGCGCTGGTACTGGCGAGCAAATGGCGTAGCGCGCCACGGCGGCCTTGCATCCATTCGCGGGGGGTGATGTCAGAACTTGGAATTTTCACAGGGGCTCCAGGCAAAAAATGATGCCGCGGCAAGCGCCCTAGGAGCGGGGCGCACCCTAAGAGGCACGCTTAACGCAGACCGGCGACGTAATCCGCTAGGGCTTTGATTTCGCGGTCATTGAGCTTGGCCGCAATCTGGCTCATTTGCAAACTGTTTTTACGCACACCATCACGGAACGCGGTCAACTGGGCCGCCGCATATTCGGCATGCTGGCCACCGATGCGCGGGTACTGCGCGGGAATGCCAGCGCCGTTGGGGCTGTGGCAACCGGCACAGGCCGGCACCTGGCGGTCAGCAATGCCGCCACGGTAAATTCTTTCGCCCAAAGCCACATTTTCTTTGTCCTTGGCAAAACCGGTCTTCGCCGCTTTGCTTTCCAGCCAGAAAGAGATATTGCGCATATCGTCTTCGGACAAGGCGCTGGCAAAACCCATCATGATGGCATTGGCACGCTTGCCAGATTTGTATTCCTGAAGTTGTTTCACCAAATACTGGGGGTGCTGCTGCGCCAGTTTGGGGAAAGTCGGCGTACCCGAATTACCGTCTGCCCCATGGCAGGCCGCGCACACCGCGGTGAAGCTGGCTTCGCCTTTTGCCAAATCGGGTTTGGCTGCTTTGGCAGGCTCTGCGCCATGGGCCGGGGCAAAAAATGCGCTGACGAGCATGGCTACGACAAGAAACAATGGGGCAAACGACTTCATGGTGCTAGGGCTCTTTGGTAGGGCGAAAACCCCACCATTCTACAATGCGACCCTGGGCCTGCCCGCCATAACAACCACAAGCCCATGACCACCCCACGCCCGCCCACTCCTGCCCAGCCAGCCATCGCCGCCGCGCCACCCAAGAGGGCAGCCCTGCAAGCGCTGGGCTGGTTGCACACGGCGCGCTTTCTAACGACCGCGCCGCAATTGCATTTTTTGCCCGAGTTGGACGTCCCAGAAATTGCTTTTGTCGGGCGCTCCAATGCTGGTAAATCCACCTGCATCAACACCTTAACCCAGCAAAAACAACTGGCTTTTGCCTCTAAACGCCCCGGTCGTACCCAGCACATCAACCTGTTTGCCCTGGGCAAACAAGGCCTGATGGATGCGGTGCTGACGGATTTACCCGGTTACGGCTACGCCGCCGTGCCCAAGCAAGACAAGATCCGCTGGCAGCAGGTCATGGCTAATTACCTGGTCAGCCGCAAAAACCTGCAAGCCATTGTGCTGATGTGCGACCCGCGCCATGGCATGACAGAACTAGATGAAATATTGCTGGACGTGATCCGCCCCCGGGTGGAGGAAGGTTTGAAGTTTCTGGTGGTACTGACCAAGGCCGACAAACTGACCCGTAGCGAGGGCGCAAAAGTCTTGTCGATTACGAAGTTACAGGCGGGCGGC
>JBILPS010000092.1:0-8574 GCA_044373655.1 Rhodoferax sp. | reverse complement strand
GCAAAGTCGGGTAAGACTTGAAGTTGGGCTTCCAGATAATCATGGCCAGGGTCTGCAAGAGAATGGACATGCCAATGGCGGTAATCAAGGGGGCCAGCTTGGGGCTATTACGCAAGGGACGGTAAGCGATTTTTTCAATGATGAAATTGAGTACCGCAGCCACTAGGCAAGCCACCACCAGGGCGATCAATAAAATCACATAGCCGGGCCAGTCAGGCTGCGCTGGGCGCAGCACACCGATCACGGTCCAGCTGGTCAGCGCGCCGACCATCATCACTTCGCCATGGGCGAAATTAATCAGGTTGATGATGCCGTACACCATGGTGTAACCCAGAGCGATGAGCGCGTACATGCTGCCCAGCACCAGGCCATTAATGACCTGTTGTACAAAAATATCCATAGATAACTCCGAAGTTGGATGGCCGGGCCAGATGCGAACCCGGGTGCGCGCTAAGCGTTTGATGGCAACAAACCGGTCATTGCAGCGCAGAACTGCAGGCCGATTGCCGCATCGTGGGATTCTAGCCATGTGGCCTACCGTACCGCCGTTTCCAGGGCTCGGGGTTTACCCGTCTTTGACAAATGCCAATAGCCGCGTAGCACAGGCTTTAAGCCGGTCCTTTGGCTGCCGCATTGCGCGCGCGCAACTCACGCAATTTTTCGGCAATGCGAATTTCCAACCCGCGCTCGACCGGCTGATAAAACTGCATGTCTTGCATGCCCTCGGGCAAATAGCGCTCGCCCGCCGCAAAAGCGCCCTCCTCGTCGTGGGCGTAGCGGTAGTTTTTGCCGTAGTCCAGGTCTTTCATTAAGGTGGTGGGCGCATTGCGCAAATGCAGTGGCACCGGGCGTGTGCCCTCTTTTTTGACCAGCGCTTTGACTTCCTTGAAAGCTTTGTACACCGCATTGGATTTAGGCGCCATCGCCAGATAGACCACGCACTGGGCCAGCGTCAATTCGCCTTCGGGACTGCCCAGGCGTTCGTACACATCTGCTGCATCGAGCGCCATACGCAAAGCGCGCGGATCGGCCAGGCCGATATCCTCGCTGGCCATGCGTATCAATCGCCGTGCCAGATATCGGGGTTCGGCACCCCCATCGAGCATGCGCACAAACCAATAGAGTGCGGCGTCCGGGTCAGAGCCGCGCACCGATTTGTGCAAGGCAGAAATCGTGTCGTAAAACTGTTCTCCGCCTTTGTCGTAGCGACGCATGCGCTCGCCCAGCACCTTGAGTAGCCAAGCATCGTCAATCTGCGCGCGCTTTTCCTGCTGTGCTGCGGCGGCCAAAGTCTCCAAGGTATTGAGCAAGCGGCGCGCATCGCCATCGGCATAGCCCACCAGGCGCTGCGCGGCCGCATCGTCCAGCGCAGGCACCGCATCCAAGGCACGCGCTTTGGCAATCAATTGCGCCAGCGCCTCTTCGCCCAGGGCTTGCAATACATACACCGCCGCCCGCGACAAAAGCGCCGAGTTCACTTCGAAAGACGGGTTTTCGGTAGTGGCGCCAATAAAGGTAAACAAACCGCTTTCCACATGCGGCAAAAAAGCATCTTGCTGGCTTTTGTTAAAGCGGTGTACTTCGTCCACAAACACCAGGGTGCGCCGCGGGGTCAGCCCCTCGCGTAACAGTTGCGCCCGCTCCACCGCTTCGCGAATTTCTTTGATGCCTCCCAGCACCGCGCTGATGCTGATGAAGTCAGCATCAAACGCATCGGCCATCAAACGCGCAATCGTAGTTTTTCCGGTACCCGGCGGGCCCCACAAAATACAGCTGTGCGGCGTGCCCGATTCAAAAGCCAGCCGCAGCGCCATGCCCTCGCCCAGCACCTGCTCCTGCCCAACGACCTCGGCCAAGGTGCGCGGACGCAGGCGCTCGGCCAAGGGGGTGTGGGAGGATGGCTTGGTAGACATGCGCGGGGGCACCAAAATGAAACGGGCTAGCTAAGTGCGTGATGGACTAAGGGGCTGGGGACGCTGCGCCGAACTTGGCGCCCGTAGCTTTTGAGTGTAGATCAGGCATTGTCCCGTTTAGCCAGGATCCAGGCGCTGCGCATCGCGTAGGGCCGTTGGCCGGTCCATTTGCACCGCCTCAACCAATTGGGCCTCCAACAGAGCGACCGCAGGCGCCAAAGTGCCTGGCGCCCGGTGCAAAGCAATCTCTATTTCCTGACCGTTGTGGCGCAAAGTATGGCGCCCTCGCTTGGCAGGTGCTGGGGGATGAGCAGCAATAGCCGCGATTACTGGGAAGTGCGCCACCCATCGGAAGCTTAGCAAGTTAGACGCGCCGCATTAAGGCTTCGCCAAGGTCGCCAAAAAGGCGGTGGCGGGTGCTGCGATGGCTTGCGGCACGTCCATGTGGGCGGCTGAACTTTCCACGTACACACTTTTGCGATGGGTCGGCAAGCGGTCATAGATGTAGCGCGAGCCCTGGCCCCATCGATGTATCGGGTCTTGGCTTGTCCCAACATAAAACACGGGAATAGGGGCCCGCACCAGGGCCGCTGATTCGGACATATTCGCCAGGCCCTGAGGTTCATAGAACGATAGATAAACCGCCGCGCTACTAAGAATTTGACGCCTGCGGTCGCCACTATTGAAATCGGTGAATTCAAAATCGCGCGATTCGCCCAGCCCGCTCTCACGCCGCTCGCGAGCCGCCTTCAAGGAAGCCTGGGTTTGACCCGCCCGGTATTGCACTTCGGGCACATGGCCAGGGGCAAAAATCATCAAGGCGTCAACATCGCCATACCGGGCCAGGTACGCAATGGCGGCGTTAGCGCCAAGACTGTGCCCCGCAAGCACTACCGTTTGGGCCCCCTCGGCGCGCAGCTGAATAACCAAAGCATGTACTTCTTGCAATGCGCTAGGGTAGTCAACGTCGTACAAGCGATCACGACTCCAAGTCATCACGGGCGAAACCACGCGCGCACCCGCAGCCTCGAAAGAGGCTGCCAATGGACCGGGCGGCTTACCCCACTTTCCGTGCAGGGCAATGACGGCAGTATTGGCGCCGAGCTTGATGGGCGCTTTTTCCAGGTCTTGTCCAAACGCTGACAGGCACAGACTTTGCCAAGCCATCAGCAGCACGAGCAAATGGATACGCATGTCGGCGAGGCCTACTGGCGCAACACATCCACGCCAGCGGGCGGCTTGAACTGGAACAGGGCGTTATCCAGCGGCGGATTGGCTTCGAACTGGGCAAATTGCATTACCGAGCGCTGGCCGAAACTGTCCAGTATTTCCAGGGTCGCCAGGGTCGCGCCTTTGAAACCGATACGCACGGTTTGCAAACCGCCGTCTTTGGATCGCGGACGCGCCAGCACCCATTCCTGGCCTTCGGAAGGGGCTGCATTGCTGAGTTCAAACTCCGCCTCCATGGCGCGTAGGTCCGTGGCCGATGCAATCAGCGCTGCGGGGGTGGTGCCCAGGGCTTGCGCCTGCTTGCGCGCCGTGGCCTGGGCCAGGTCTACGTCGTACAACCACAGGGTCTGCCCATCGGCCACGATGACCTGCTCCAGCGGTTTCTTGAAAACAAAACGAAACCGGTTGGGCCTAAGGAACTCAAAGCTTCCGCTGCTGTTGCGCACCCGCCCAATTTGCCCTTCTTTGGGCGGCGAAGTCACTTGCTGCACAAATTGAGCGCGACCGCTGCGGGTGTTTTTGATAAACGCGTCCAAGGCCTCCAGTCCGGTGGCCTGCGCGGCCATAGCGAACAACGCTAGCAAACCACAAACAGTGCGTAACAGGAATGGGAAGGACAGGCGCATAGCTCGCGAATGAATAACTCAGGGGCGTTCAGGACGCACGCGCAGGCACCAAAATCTCGCGCTGGCCGCTAGAACTCATGGAACTGACCAGGCCGGCGTTTTCCATGTCCTCCACCAGGCGTGCGGCGCGGTTGTAGCCGATTTTGAGGTGGCGCTGCACCAGCGAAATACTGGCTTTACGGTTCTTCAGGACCACTTCCACCGCCTGGTCGTACAAGGGGTCTTTCTCGCCGCCGCTATCGCCCTCGAGCGCATCTTCTCCCTCGACGGTGCCGCCTTCGAGCAAGCCTTCCACATAGTTGGGCTCGCCGCCCTGTTCTTTGAGGTACTTCACCACCCGGTGCACTTCTTCGTCGCTGACAAAGGCGCCGTGTACGCGAATAGGCAAACCAGTACCACTGGGCATATAGAGCATGTCACCCATACCGAGCAAAGCCTCGGCGCCCATTTGGTCCAATATGGTGCGGCTGTCAATTTTGCTGCTGACCTGGAAGGCGATGCGCGTCGGGATGTTCGCCTTGATCAAGCCGGTAATCACATCCACGCTCGGGCGCTGGGTGGCCAGTATCAAGTGGATACCGGCGGCGCGCGCTTTTTGCGCTAAGCGGGCAATCAGCTCTTCAATTTTTTTGCCCACCACCATCATCAGGTCGGCCAACTCGTCGATCACCACCACGATATGCGGCAGGCGGTCCAACGGTTCCGGGTCCTCGGGGGTCAGGCTAAAAGGGTTGTATACAAAAGTGCCCTGGGCCTTGGCTTCGTCTATTTTGGCGTTAAAGCCCGCCAGATTGCGCACGCCCATTTTGCTCATCAGCTTGTAGCGCTTTTCCATTTCGCCCACGCACCAGTTCAGGCCGTGCGCGGCCTGGCGCATATCGGTGACCACGGGCGCGAGCAAATGCGGAATACCTTCATAGACCGACATTTCTAGCATCTTGGGGTCTATCATGAGCAGGCGCACATCCCGCGCTTCGGCCTTGTACAAGAGGCTCAAAATCATGGCATTGATACCGACCGACTTGCCCGAACCGGTGGTGCCGGCCACCAGCACATGCGGCATCTTGGCCAGGTCGGCGACGATGGGGTTGCCCACAATGTCTTTGCCCAAGCCCATGGTCAGCATGGACTTGCCTTCGTTATACACCTGCGAGCCCAAAATTTCGGACAGGCGGATGGATTGGCGTTTGGCGTTGGGCAACTCCAGAGCCATATAGTTTTTGCCGGGAATGGTTTCCACCACCCGGATCGAGACCAGGCTCAGACTGCGCGCCAGGTCTTTGGCCAGACCCACAATTTGCGAACCCTTCACGCCGGTGGCAGGCTCGATTTCATAGCGCGTAATCACCGGGCCGGGCTGGGCCAGCACGACGCGCACTTCCACGCCAAAGTCTTTGAGCTTTTTCTCGATCATGCGGCTGGTCATTTCCAGCGTTTCGTTGGACACGGTTTCCTGGCGCAGCAAAGCCTCATCGAGCAAGGCCACCTGCGGCAACTTGCTATCGGGCATGTCGGCAAACAAAGGCTTTTGCCGCTCTTTGGCCACCCGCGTGCTCTTGGGCACTTCCACCATGCGTTGCGTCTCTACCGGAGCGCGGGGCTCGGCAAATACCGTGGGTGCCATCAGGGGCGCGATGTCCGGTGCATCATCCTGGGCTGGCGCACCCATTGCCGAGACGTCCATGGGCGGCCCCTCGGGATGCAAAGACACCTCGCGCTCGCGCAAAGCCTGCTGGCCCATTTCCAGGTCCTGTGCCAAAGCACGTCGCTCGTGGAAAGACTCCCAGCGCGCGTCCAGCCAACTACCAATAGCCTCTGCACTATGCAACCAGGAAAACCGGAAAGCCCAGGAACATCCCAGCAGGCCCGCGCCTATGGCCAGCAGACCTGAGCCCACAAAGCCTAGCGCGCCGATCGCTTGGGTACCCAAGATAAAACCCACAACGCCTCCGCTATGGCCCGGCAGATGCGCCTCCAGGCGGTACAAGCGGGTGTACTCCAAAACCGTACTCGAAACCAGCAGCAAACCCAGACCGACCCATAAGACTACCTGCGGATGGCGTTGCCACAAGGGGCTGCCCGCGTCCAGCCTGGCGTAGGGCAAAACCCCATCCTGCCCCTTTAATCGCCGCATCGCCAGGCGAGCCCAGCCCAAACTCGCTAGCGCCAGACACCACCAGACCGAGTAGCCCAGCAAAAAATACCCCATATCGGCTAGCAAGGCCCCCAGGTGGCCGGCCCGGTTCAGGACCGCGCCACCAGCGCCCGAGGTCGTCCAGGCCGCATCCTGGGGCGCATAGCTGGCAAAAGCGAGGAACAAGAAGGCCAGCACAAAAAACCCGAAAAACAAGACGATTTCACTGGCGAAACGGGCCCATCCGGAGGGCTCGGGGATTTCGTCAAGCGTGTCCGCGTGGAGCGTATGCAGTGAATATGTCATGGGTTCTGTGAAATAGCCTTTTCCGCAGGGCGGGCGCTGCAAGGCGCAAGCTTAACCCACACGGGCAAGCGGGAGGCCGCGCCCGCCTTCGTAAAATAGCGGTTCGCACGGCTTGCCGCGCCAGCTTTTCGCAAGTCTCCCCAGGCCAACGCCTGGCCACTTGCTTCCTCTTTCTTACTACGACCGCATTACGCCAACACCCCTATGACCTCTGCCCCACACGCCCGCGTCCTGATTTTGGGTTCCGGCCCCGCCGGCTATACCGCCGCCGTCTATGCGGCCCGCGCCAACCTCAACCCGGTGCTGATCACCGGCATGGCCCAAGGCGGCCAACTGATGACCACTACCGACGTGGACAACTGGCCCGCAGACGCCCAGGGCGTCCAAGGCCCGGAGCTGATGCAGCGCTTTTTGGAACACGCCGAGCGCTTTAAATCCCAGGTGATTTTTGACCATATCAGCAGCGTGGACCTGAGCCAGCGCCCCTTCACCCTCCAAGGCGATGACAAAAGCTATACCTGCGACGCGCTCATCGTCGCCACCGGCGCCTCGGCCAAATACCTGGGTCTGGCTTCGGAAACCGCGTTTATGGGCCGTGGCGTTTCCGGCTGCGCCACCTGCGACGGCTTTTTCTACCGCGACCAGCTGTGCTGCGTGGTCGGCGGTGGCAACACCGCAGTGGAAGAGGCCCTCTACCTTTCCAATATCGCCAGCAAGGTGTATTTGGTACACCGTCGCGACAAATTCAAAGCCGAGCCGATTTTGGTGGACAAGCTGATGGAAAAAGTAGCCGCCGGCAAAATCGAACTCAAGACCTTCCAAACCCTGGACGAAGTGCTAGGCGATGCCTCCGGCGTCACCGGTATCCGTTTGCGCAGTACCGCCGATGGCAGCACCCAAGACCTGGCGCTGCAGGGTTGCTTTATTGCCATTGGTCACTCGCCCAATACCGATATCTTCCAGGGCAAGTTAGCCATGGAAAACGGCTATATCGTGACGCAAGGCGGCCTCAAAGGCTTTGCCACGATGACCAGTGTGCCCGGCGTGTTTGCCGCAGGCGACGTGCAAGACCATGTGTACCGCCAGGCCATCACCAGCGCCGGCACGGGTTGCATGGCGGCACTCGATGCCCAGCGCTTCCTAGAGCAAGAATAAACCCGGTGGGATAATCCAGCCCCATGACGATTACCTATAAAGACGCCGCTGGCATCGCCGGCATGCGGGTCGCAGGCCAGCTGGCCTCCGAGGTGCTGGACTACCTGACGCCCTTTGTGCAAGCCGGTGTTACCACCAATGCGCTGGACCAACTGGCGCATGACTACATCGTTGATGTGCAAGGCGGCATACCAGCGCCGCTCAACTACAAAGGCGGCGGCAACACCCCCTACCCCAAATCCATCTGCACCTCGGTCAACCATCAGGTCTGCCATGGCATCCCCAATGACAAAGCGCTGAAAAAAGGCGATATCGTCAATATCGACGTCACCGTCATCAAAGACGGCTGGCATGGCGATACCAGCCGCATGTTTATGGTGGGCGAGGTTTCGATTGCCGCCAAGCGTTTGTGCGCCATCACGTATGAGGCGATGTGGCACGGCATCAAAATGGTACGTCCTGGCATCCACTTGGGCGATATCGGTTATGCCATCCAAAAATTTGCAGAAGGCCAGGGCTTTAGCGTGGTGCGCGAGTTTTGCGGCCACGGCATCGGCCGTGTATTCCATGAGGAACCGCAAGTGCTGCACTATGGACGCCCTGGCACGCTAGAAAAGCTGGTGGAAGGCATGACCTTCACCATCGAGCCCATGATCAATGGCGGGCGCAAAGAGATCAAAGACGGCCCGGAAAAAGACGGCTGGACCATCGTGACCCAAGACCGCTCCCTGTCGGCCCAATGGGAGCACACGGTGCTGGTCACGCCCACCGGCTACGAGGTGCTGACCCTGTCGGAGGGCAGCCCAGCCACACCGGCCTTTGTGACTGCCGCGCAGTCGCAGAGCGCCTGATAGCGGCGGCGATCGGGCAGCGTTTGCCATGAGCCCATTGCAGGCCCTGCGCGCCAACTACCGCAGCGGCAAAGAGACTTTGCTAGCGCGGGTGCAGGCCCCTGGCTTTTCAGCCCGCAGCGTACACAAGCTACTGCGCCAATTGGCAGCGCAAACTGATGGTTTGCTGATCCAACTCTGGAACCAGGCCGGTTTGGGTGCGCCCTGTGCTCTGCTGGCCGTGGGCGGCTATGGCCGAGGCGAGTTGTTTCCCTATTCGGACGTCGATGTACTGGTGCTTCTACCCGATGCGGCGGATCAGATGCCGGATCCGGAGCGTGCCCGGCGCATAGAAGGATTTATTGGCAACTGCTGGGACG
>JBILPS010000091.1:0-8578 GCA_044373655.1 Rhodoferax sp. | reverse complement strand
CCAGGCCGGCTGTGGCCGGGCCAGTGGTGTCTACCGTGATGACCACCGGCGTGCTGGGCAAACTGGTGTTGCCCGCTGGGTCGGTGGCCGTGGTGGTGATGCTGTGGGGGCCTTCGCCCAGCGGTGTGGTGGGTGTGACGCTCCAGGTGCCGTTGGGGCCCACGGTCGTGGTGCCGATCACGGTGCCGGGGTTGCTGCCGTCGGTCAGCGTGATGGTGTCGCCAGGCGTGCCGGTGCCAGTGAAGGTCGGGGTCCTGTCGTCGGTGGGGGTGCCGCCAACGATGGGGCCGGTCACGCTGCCCACGTTGTCTGTGAGCGTTGGAGTGCCCGGTGCAGCAGGCGCAGTGGTGTCTATGGTCGTGCCTCCACCGCCTGCGCCACCGCCGGCTGCCGCAGCCAGTCCCGCCACACCCGCAGCCGCCGCAGCTGCACCACCAAAACCGGCAGCGCCAAGCGCCAGAGGAAGCGCTGCCGGCGCGATCAAGCTATCGGCCACAACACCGAGGTCGATAAATTTCAGACCTTCGGCGTCAGAAAACTGCCACTCCTGGCCGTCTAGGGACGCCGCTTCGGTATCGTAGAAGTTTTCGATTTCTGCAAAGGACTCACCTTCGACCTCGAAGACTAGATTGTTGCCTTCTCTTTTGAGCTTGATGGGTTTGCCGTTGATTAACTCCCCACCGGAATACTTGCGGCCGTCAATGATCAGCTCATGGCGCTCATTGGCCACCGCTTTGACGCTTACACGTACCTCAGGGAACAGCTTTGAAGGCGCGGCGGCATTAGGGCTCGACGCGTTCGTTATGACTTTGATTTCCATTGACACTCCCTACAACTATTTATATTCAACTGACTCAATCATGTCCGAGCTTTCTACAGAAGGCGGCCCGCCCGCAGACGATTTACGCTCACTCCGCTCTCAGTAAATCTAGGCAAAAACAACAACAAACGCCATGCATACAAGACTATATGGAATGGATGTTTGCGGTATGCCTGCTAAGCCACAAAAGAATCATTTTTTATCTTTTAATGCTTATTAATATAACATATTTTTCGAATAAATGAAAGAATTCGTTAGTATTTTGAAATAAATATTAATCTTTGTAAATTGCTCGGCCGCCAGGGAGCGCCAAACCAGCAATTTTTGGAAAAATTACAACACGGGCGCAAGATTGCCGCAAAATATCCGCAATACCTAGCGGGGCATGAATTGCATGCCCAGCGCTGTGAGTGGCAGCGCAAGGGCCACAGCGGCGCCTAAGACCATCAGCCACAGTCCTAAACCTACCCGCCATCCAAACGCTAGCCCCCCGCTGAACCAGGCGAGCAAGGTTTTGGCAGCCGCACTCGAGGCCAAGACAGCCACCAGGCCCCAGGACGCCAGACTGGGCGGCAAAGCGCTAGACCGACTCATTTGGGCCACACTGGCCGCAGCAGCCTGCACTTCAACAGTGGCCACCAACACGGCCGTAACCATTACGCCGGCACCGCCGAAAAGTGCCTGTAAGCCCGCAGATAGCAGCGAGACACCCCCCATCACGAGGGCCAACATCAACGCGTGACTGAGCTTGAAAGCGCTTTCGCTCAGTTTGATGGACGATGCCGCCGCAGACGAGCCTTTGCCTAAAAACAACAGCGCCACTGCCAGCGAACCCAGGCAGGCTGCGGCCATGGGCCAAGCCACCGCCTGGAGTAGGCCAGGTGCTACTGCCCCGATAACGCCAAACATCAAGAGCACGGATGCCAAATTGGACAGCAGCGCGGCAGCGCTGGCGCTGTTGGTCAATGTGGCGTCTTGCCGCGCCTTGGGGCCCAAATGGGCAATGGCGGCCGTAGAAGACACCAAGCCGGAAAAAAAACCCGCCACCGGCAAGCCCCAGCGCGCACCCAATAATCGCTGTGCCAGGTGTCCCAGCATGCCCACGGTCATGACCAGCACCACAATACGCCATAAAGTGGCGGGGCGCAGCGCGTTCCAAGGGTCGACAGGCTGCTCAGGCAGCAAAGGCAAGACCACCAAGGCAGCTACAGCCAAAACCAGGGCGTCATGTAACTCTTGTTGACTAATCCATTCGCGGGTGAATCGATGACTGATCTGCTTGAACTCCAGTAAGGTCGCCCCCAATACGCCTAGACCAACTGCCATGGCGGCATCTTGGTTCACCAGTGCAGAGAGCATCAGGGTGACTAAGACGGCGATTTCACCGGTCAATCCGGGGTCTTTGGTGGCAGTGACGCGATACCCGTTGTACACCAAAGCAGCGACCGCCAGGATGACACCAAAAAAGGGCCAGTTGCCCAAACTCCAGGCGACATAGCCCAGGAGCGACACCAGTGCATGCGTGCGCAGGCCAGCTTTACTCCTATCAGCTTGAAAGCGGCGCTCGCGAACAATCCCCATCAAAATGCCGATTGCCAATGCGGTCAATGCTCCTTGCCAGCTCATAGCGCACTCATTGGTAAGCCAAGTAGGAATCGGCGATCAGGAAGAAAATGTTTGCGGTGGTGCTTTCCATGGTGCCTCTTGCAGGTTCAGCATGATAGTCACGACCAGGCCGCCTTGTGGGTGATTGGCCAGCTGCAAGGCCCCATTAAATTGCAGTATCGTGTTGCGTGCAATGCCTAGCCCCAAACCCGAGCCACCGAGGTTTTTCATTTGAGCGTGTTGCAGGCGAACATGGGGCTCAAACACTTTAGCCACCTCTGCTGGGGCAATCCCGGGGCCAAAGTCGCGGATGACCACCACCGCCAGTGCGCCCTGGGTGCTGGTGCTAATTTCAACCCGCTCGCCATACAACACCGCGTTGTCCATCAAGTTGCTGAAGGCGCGCTCCAAAGCCAAAGGCTTGGCCCAAGCACTTATTGGCTCGCAATGGAGCTGGATGCTCGCGCTGGGAACGATGGGGTGTTTCGCCAAACGTGTCAAAAGCA
This sequence comes from Rhodoferax sp., assembly GCA_044373655.1. GTDB lineage: Bacteria > Pseudomonadota > Gammaproteobacteria > Burkholderiales > Burkholderiaceae_C > Allorhodoferax. Next base: position 5,647 of record JBILPS010000091.1, on the reverse strand, counting down.
AGTCCAGCCGCACGGGTGCTAAGTTTTCGTAAATTGCGGTGTCTTTGACGCTTTGCAAAGCGGTTTTTACCATCACATCAAGGTCGTCAAGGTCTTCATGCAAAGCGTCACGCAAGGCCTCGTCTTCGAGTAGTTCGGCGCGCAATTTCAGCCGCATGATGGGCGTTTTCAGGCCGTGGGAGATGTCCACAAACAATCGCTCCCGATCCAGTAAATAGCCCTGAATGCGGGTCTGCATGGCATTGAAGGCGCGGGCCGTTCGGCGCAGCTCCATAGACCCTTCTTCGGGCAACTTTTCGGGCGTAGCGTCATTGCGAAAAGCGTTTGCTGCTTTCGCAATGCGATTCAGGGGTTGAATCAAATTGCGTACCAGAAGTACGGTGATGAGCAACACCGCCACCAGCGTGACCACTTGCAGCGCCACACGGTCTGCCGTTAGTGGGTTGCTATTGTCCAAAAAATAGGGGTCGGGCATAGGTGCAGCCAAGTACAGCCAACTCCCCGGCTCAAACTCGGCCTGTATAACCATCACGGGCGCCGGGCGCAGGCCTAGCAACAGCGTTCCCTCTACCCAGGCTTGCGGCATGTCTTTCATGGTGCGTCCGTTGTCAGTGACTTGCAGCGTTTCAGGCCAGGCAAAGGCGACATCAGGTCTTTCGCTAGGAGGCAAATAGCTCACCAGGTCATCGCGCACCGCCTGCGCAACAGAATCTACCAGCGCGTTATGTTGCAATGCAGAAACCGGAATTTTTTGTGTATTTAAATTTACAAAAAAACGGGTACCACCCATGGTGCGCAACTGTTCAATCAAAATTGGCCGGTATGCTGGCGGTAAGTCACGAAAAAAGCGAATGGTGCCTGCCGCATTCATCGCCATATTTTTCCCGGCATTCAAGGCCTCGGTAAGCGCACCCTGTCGCAACTGATGCGCCCACACCAAGGTGCCCAATGCTTGGGCGCAAATCACGCCCAGAGCCATCACCACCACAATCCGCCACAGCAGGCGGTCAAAGCAGTTGTTGCGCTTGTTCTCGCGCGGCTCAGGCGCCGCCATGCTTTGCGACCTCGGTTGAAAGTACATAGCCGTTACCCCGAACGGTTTTGATCAACTTGGGGTTTTTACCATCGTCGTTCAGGCGCTGACGTAAGCGGCTGATTTGCACGTCCAAGGACCGGTCGAAGGGGCCGAGATCGCGGCCACGCGTTTGCTCCATCAGTTGCTCGCGCGTCAGCGTTTCGCCCGCATGCTCAGCAAAAAACCGCAACAAATTAAAGTCCATGCTCGTCAAAATGACGGTTTGGCCGATGGAGTCTGTCAATATGCGCTCGACCAGGTCTATCGAAAAACCGGAAAATCGCAAATACCGCACCGACTCCGGTTGTTCGTCCAGGGGCATGCGGCGATGAATCGCCTTGATGCGCGCCAACAACTCGCGCGGGTTATACGGTTTGGCAATGTAATCATCAGCGCCTATCTCCAGGCCCACAATGCGATCGGTTTCATCGGCGCTGGCCGTCAACATAATGATGGGCACTTTAGATTGTTGGCGTACCGTTTTACAAAGGGTAAAGCCGTCGGTATCTGGCAGCATGACGTCCAATATCACCAGGCTGAGCTCGGCCTTGAAAATTTCAAATGCAGACAAAAAACTGCCTCCGTCATGCGCGGCATGTACTTCGTACTGTTGCTTTTCCAAATAGGTCTTGAGCAGCAATCGGGTTTTTTGGTCGTCATCGACAAGAAGAATTGAGCGGCGCATAAGGGATCCTGTTCTGTGACTAGCCAAGCCTAGGGGGCGCTTACCGCTAAAGCCAGGCGGCGTTTGGCTTCGTTGGCCTGCATTTGAGGGTTGATCAAGAAGCGCCAAAGAACATGTGCCACTGCGTCTTTGGTGGCTTCGTCAGCCGCCATCCGGTGCGCCAAGCTGGGCACCAGCGCGGCATCGCGGGCGGCAAACGCCGTCCAGGAGTCGCGCGCGCAAGGGTCTAAGCTCGCCGGATCAATATCATTGCGGACAGGCACCGAGCCTTTAACGCGGTTATAGGCCAACTGGGACTGTGCCGTCGTGACGACTTCTGCCAATTTTTCTTGCGTCGCGGTGCGCTTGCGCGCGTTACGCAACATCGCCAACGTATCCACGCTATAGAGATGCATGTTCCGGGTTCCGGGGACCGCGACACAACCAAAGTCGCGCTCTGGGCTGGCACCCAAAGCCATCAGCTCACCCTTGGACCAGTCGCCCATGATGAACATGGCGGCAGTTTCGGAGGTGATCTCCCGGACGGATTCAGTCCAGGGGCGTTCGCGAGGCAGGTCACCGCTGATGGTGCGTAACCAGCGCAAGCGGTCCAGCGCTTTGTCGATGTCAGAGGACAACCACGCACTGCTGTTGCGATTGACGATCAGTTCGCGATACCGTTTTGGCCCGACTTCCCCCAATAAAACCGCTTCAAAAACGGTCGCGATTTGCCATGCCTCGTCGCTCCAGGCCAATGGCTTGATCCCCTGCGCACTGAGTTTTTGTGCGACCAGCGCAAACTCTTCCCAGTTGGTGGGGGGCTGCAAGCCCAGGCGCGCGAAAACATGCCGGTTGTAGAGCAGCGTGTTGATGCGATGGATGCCCACGGGCGCGGCGATCACCACGCCTTTGTAGGTAATCAAATTCAATACGGTTGGAAATACCGTCTGGTTCCAACGTTGGCGACTGGCGACCGCAGTTAAAGGCAGCACCAAACCCACTTCGTCCCAATCTGTCAGGGTCGTGCCAATCAGCTGCGCCACATCAGGCGCGTCACCCATGAGGACGCGGCTCTTGAGCACCTTGACCGCCGCCATACCGCCGCCGCCTGGTATCGCAACGTCCTTCCAGCGTACGCCATTGAGCAACAGTTGCGTATGCAACTGCTCCACCGCGAGCCGCTCGCCCGCCGATGTCCACCAATGCAGTACATCAATAGGCAGGGGTTGCGCAAGCGTACTTACGCACTGTGCGCCGAGCAAGGTCGGCAATAAGAACAAGCGCATGGCCCGCTGACATGCATGGACTAGGTTCATTGGAAGCCTGTCTGGATGCTTGGCACGTTCTTGCGCTGAGCGCTGCCCCAGCCACAAGCCAAGGGCTAGGTTGGCGAGGGTCCAGCGAGGGCGAGTCATCGTAATCGCGCTAGGCGCGAGGGTGATCGGCGAAAGTCCAGGGTGCCCGGTAAGCCCCCATGACCGTTTTGCTTGTTTGTCGGCTCACAGCGTGTCTATCGCTACCGCTTGATTTGTAATGTTTCCTTACAGCGCCTGTCGCTTTATCCAGAGGCGACATTACGCAACCCTGCGTGGGCGGCCCTTCGGCGTAAGGAAATGTATACCTGTGCAATTGAAATTTTGAGAAAAAATTGTTATAGATCAATAGCTTAAAAATTTTTAATGCATTTTTATTGATGATTGTCATAACGTTGAGTTTACACATCAAAACGCATAACCTGCGCTTCACTGATAGGTCTCTCCATTGCCAACTATGGCAAGCGGTATTCGTTCGGTAAGCACAGGAGTTTCATGATGTCTATTTCAAGCGCCTCCAATTTGAATTTGGTAAGTCCAATGCCATTGGGCCGTCGATGCATCGAAGGCCTCACTGGGCCCAGAGCAAGGGCTGCCCTAGCCACTTGCGCCCTGCTGCTTTGCTGGGGTGCTGCTTGGGCAGAGGAAATACCGTGGCATTTGGGCCGCGTCGATGGCGCGCAAGCCTCCCCTTCAGCGATCAACACGGCAGGCAACCAACCCGGACCGCACCGCATAGTGGTGGCGGTGATCGACAGCGGCGTGATTGCCAGCCACCCTAGCCTCAAGGGGCGCCTATTGTCCGGTTATGACATGGTCTCCGCAGACTTGAACATTCGCAAAACCAGATCGCCAGATTTCAGCCCTGACGAGCGCGATACCCGGTGCGGCGAAAAAGTCTCGCGCGCTTCTTTTCGAACGCATGGTACCGAGGTGGCTAGTTTGATCGCTGGCAACGGCGCGGGCGGAGTGCTGGGTGTAAACCCTGAAGCCCAGATTGTGCCCGTGCGTTTATTTGGCGCTTGCGCAATCTCGCGCCAAGATCTGCTCGATTCGATTGCCTGGTCGGCAGGCTTACCAGTGATGGGCGTTACGGACAACCCCAACCCGGCGCGCATCATCAATCTCAGCCTGTCGGGTGGATTTTCAGTGTGTAGCGAGGAGTTACAGAATCTGATTTATCGGGTGACGGAGAAAAACATCTTTGTTGTCGTTGCTGCAGGCAACAACTTTCAGAAAAAATTGCAAGAACCTGCCAATTGCAAAGGCGTGATTTCAGTAGGCGCCTTGGATGCACATAACCGGATTGCGGACTACTCGGCTCTGGATCCGCGCACCGTCATCTACGCGCCAGGGGGTGGGCCGACCTTGTCAGGTAACGAGCAATGGTCGATGAACAAACTGAAAGTGGCCAGTTACGAACATCCGGTCAACGGCCAAGATCGCCCCTCCGCACCCTACGGTGGCGTGGGTACCAGTTACGCCGCACCGATCGTAGCGGGCTATATCTCGCTGTGGCTGTCGCACTCGCCCGAAAAAACAAGGGCCGACTTTTTAAACGAATTAGACCGGTTTACGCGCCAAGTCGAACCGGTGCCGGCCTGCTCTAGTTGTGTGCCACGTGGCTTAGCCAGCATGAGGGACCTGAAGGCCTCCTGACTTCTAGGGTGTCGTTCAACTGGTTGCGAGGCCTATCGGCCCAGCGCGCCCAGATTGAGCAGCCAACTGCAAAAGCACTGGATTTCAGAGATTTTGCAGATTTGGAGGGCTGTCATCCAAGATTCACCAGCTTGCATCATCATGGGCGGGCGGCGACTTGCCGTGATTCAATCAAGAAAGATTAGGCCATGACCGAAAACAACGCCCCCGCGATGGATGACGCTTTTGATGAAGATTCAGACACCATCGGTGACTATCACCGTATGGCAGCACATCATTTCCAGGCCAGTGCCAAGCACCACATGGCTGCAGCGAGCGCTGATGATGATGGCAACGACGAAGCCGCAGCCCGCCATGCCTATTTGGCTTATCGCCATCAGCTCAACGGCGTCCAATATGCAGAAATTGCCGCGATGGAAAGTGAAAGTCTTGAAGATGAGTTTGACGTTCCGACGGAACTTGAAGCAGATTAATAGATAAGCACTGAGGATCGCCGGTCACTTTGAGGCATTGCAAAGTTGACCGGTGCCCCCGAATTTTCCCGCGACTAAAACAAGGGTATTTGCCGCGAATGCAGCAAATAGTCCGCGACCAGCTGCGCCAGCAAGACATGGTGCTGGTTGGCATGCCACTGGGGCTGCATGTACTTTTTGGTGTACCAATGTGCCTGGCTCTCCAGATGGCAGCCGACAAGACCCACAGCGCCTTGCACAATCGCCATAGGGTCGCCGTTGGCATAGGTGGCAACCGTATCAAACTGGCCGTTCAGGAAGGTCGGGCCGTCATAAAAATACATGCGCTGCGCCTGACCGCGCCATTGGACCGGGGCCGTGGTGCCGTAAGAGGCGCGTATGTCGGCGCCAGGGCGCTTGATGTATTGCACACAGCGCGTACTTTTCAGTAAATTGAAATAATAGGCATCGGCCCAGTATGCAC
>JBILPS010000036.1:0-27172 GCA_044373655.1 Rhodoferax sp. | reverse complement strand
GGATATCTCTGCCGATAGTGCGGTACGCGCCAAAATTGCCAAGCTGCAAACCGATGGTTTTGGGCATTACCCGGTGTGCGTTGCCAAGACGCAGTATTCTTTCTCCACCGATCCTAAGTTGCGCGCTGCCCCCTCGGGCCATACAGTCAATATCCGCGAAGTGCGCCTGTCGGCAGGGGCGGAATTTGTCGTGATGATTTGCGGCGACATCATGACCATGCCAGGCTTGCCCAAAGAGCCATCCTCCATGCGCATTGATATCGATGACGACGGAAAAATATCGGGATTGTTCTAGTCCCACCAATGATGTCGATGCGTCTGCAATCTGACGGGGGCAGACGCACGAATCCCATGTTGCCGGTTTGGGTGCTGATTTTTTCGGCGTCCCTATGGGGTTTGGCATGGCTTCCGCTGAAGTACTTTGCTGGGCAAGGCTTATCAGGCCCCATGGTGGCCTTCTTGACTTTTGGCGGCTTGGGGCTCATCAGTTTGCCACTGTTGGTGCGTGAGTATGCGCAATGGCGGCATTGCATACCCCTGTTTTTGTTGCTTTCCCTGGTGGGCGGTTGGGGTAATACCGCTTACATCAGCGCCTTGCTGGCCGGCGATGTAGTGCGCGTGGCTCTTTTGTTTTACCTCGCGCCGGTTTGGGGGGTCTTGGGTGGGAGAGTTTTTTTGGGCGAACGCATTACCAAGCGCCGCCTAGCTGCACTGGCCTGTGCATTGGGCGGCGTTGTGCTGATCGTCGGCGGCGATCAATCATTCGCCGCTCCTTTGGGTTGGACCGACTTCCTGGCCCTGACTGCCGGCCTGGCCTTCTCGGCAAATAACGTGGTTGCGCGCCATGCGCAGTCCATTCCTACTGCTAGCAAAACTATTGCACTGTTCCTAGGTTGCCTGCTTACTTCGGCCCTGTTGCTAGCCTTGCAGGAGGGTAGCGCTGCCTGGGTGTTGCCCGACCTGTCGGTCAGCGTTTGGGCCTATTTGGCTGCTTATGCCATTGCTTGGCTGGCTTTGGCAACGGTAACCTGGCAATGGAGTGTGTCCCGCATGGAGGCGGGGCGTTCTGGCGTTCTCGGGATTGCCGAACTTGTCATGGCCTTGTTGTCCGCCACACTCATCGGCGGCGCAATGCTGGGCGCTGGTGAATGGGCCGGTGCCGCCTTGATTGCGGGTGCGGCCCTGCTGGTCGCTCTAGAACCTGATTCTCAGGATCACAACGGCTCGGACTGAAGCCTAGCGAGCCTAAAGGTGGCGTACACGCTGACAAACCGGGGTTTGTACCGCCGAGTGGTTCCGGCCCATTGGCGCACCTGATGGGGCGTCTACTAGGGTAAGTCCCATCACATCCTCATTCCATTTTGGCGAAAATAATGCACCATAAGGATAAATTGTTTCCCTTGGGGAATTTTCAGACTCCAGCTTTGGACATTTATGAAACGAAAGTGTGAACTGTTTATGCATGCATTGCCAATTGCTAGCGGGCAAAAGAATGGCCTGGAGGCGGCTGTGCGGCGTTGGCTAATCACCCCAAGGGCATGCGGCACGCTAAGGGCAAACCGGCTATTCGCATTGAACGTATGTTGAGCCGCCCGAAGTACGAGGGCCTCAGTCCCCTGCAAGGCAGGTCGCACTTGCTGGTCGCTGACGGCGCAGGTGCCCAGGCCATTACCGATTTGGCACGTCGCCTGCCGCCAGACTGGTTTGCAGATGCCCACATCATTTATATACCGGGTGACTCGGGTCCTGCTGCCGCGCCTTTTTCTGGGGCACTGCAAGCGTTGCGGCCCCGCCAATGGCACCAAGCGCCCAGCATTGCCAGCGCTTTGCCGCGTATCGCCAAAGTCTTTGCAGATGCGCACATGGGCTTGTGCTTGTATTTGGCCGGGACGGAGGGACTGATCGGGCAAGTAATGCAGTTAGCCCTGCAAGGCGGCATCGACCACACCACCATAAGCACCGAGCACCGTGGCTCCTTGGCCCGGCGTATGCAATGCGTGCATTGCAAGGGCATTACCGAGGGCGTAACTACCCAGCCAGCGCAGTGCGCGCACTGCAAACTTTGGCTACTGGTAAGAGACCACTATTCGCGGCGTATCGGTGCCTTCCAAGGAGTTTGTATTCATGCGGAAGAGCCTGACAACATTCCTCCAGCCATCCCAAGTTTTCTATGAGCGCCGAACACCTCAAAATTCCGATACGAGTGACCGAAGTCCAGCCGGTCAATGCCCTGGTTACCCGCTTTTCTTTTGCCGCGCTGGACGGCGCACGCCTTCCGGTGTTTTCTGGCGGCTCCCATGTCATCGTCGAGTTTGGTGCATGTAGGAATCCCTATTCGCTGATGGGCAACCCGTTTGAAACCCAGAGCTACAGCATTTCAGTGCGCCGTGACGATGCCGGGCGGGGTGGCAGTCTTTTCCTGCACCAGCACGTCAAGGTGGGGGATACCGGCTTGATTGGGCACCCGGTCAACCTGTTTTCTCTCAATTTGCGAGCGCACAAGCATTTATTCATCGCTGGCGGGATTGGGATTACCCCGTTTATTGCCCAAATGGAGCAGCTGTCTCAAGCGGGGCAGCGGGCGACACCGCCTTTCGAATTGCACTACTGCGCCCAAAGTGCCGATCTGGCTGCCTACGCCAGCGCGCTCAAGGAAAAATATCCGGGGCGCGTTACGACCTATTTCGATATTGAAAAGCAAAAATTGAATTTGGAATTGCTTTTGCAAGGCCAAGCCCTAGGCACCCATCTTTATGTATGCGGGCCTGCTGGAATGATTGATTGGGTGCGCAAAACAGCGGCCGGTCTCGGTTGGCCAGACAAGTTGGTGCATTTCGAACATTTTTCTGCCCCCCAAGCCGGCGGCCGTTTTACCGTGCAACTTGCGGCATCGGGATGCAGCTTAGAGGTCAGCGAGCGCCAGAGCTTTCTGGAGGCCTTAGAGGCTGCCGGCCTCAATCCGCCTTATTTGTGCCGAGGCGGCGCCTGCGGTCAGTGCGAGACACGGGTTATCGCGTGTGATGGGGTCCTCGACCACCGCGACCATTGGCTTAGTGAAGCAGATCAACGCAGCGGTGAAAAAATTATGCCTTGCGTATCGCGCGTCATAGGCCAATCCATCACCATTGACCGCTGAGTGCCAGCGACGTGCCAGGTATTGCGAGTGATTAATCAGGAGTAATGTGTGAGTCAAAACGTGCTGCAATTCAAAGACGAAACCTTTCGGGATGATTTTGTTTACTTCAATTCCCCAGGGGCAATTGATCGCTTCCCCTTTCCGTTTGACAAGGACAGCTATATGTATGCTGTCAATATGGAGCCCCACACCAACGGGCGGGCAGGTACTGTGTATGAGAAGTCGTTTGACGTAGACGAGCACTATGTGGCCGAAATGCGCGAGCGCGCCCTGACCTTGCTAGAGGATCCTTTGCGTTGCCAGTCGCTGCCGCATATGACCTTGGCGGGCTGGGACTTGTTGGAGCTGATCATGACGCATAAAGCGCGTGACTATCCCGATTTGTTTGAGTTGCACCGCGATGGATTGCAATGGCGCTGGCTCAATAAGCCACTAGGCATTGAACAGTCATTTACTTTCGGGGACGAAGCGACCTTGCCTTATGGACCTATGGAGTACATCACGCGCCAAAGCCAGGGTGACTGGTGTGTTTTGGACCAACGCGACGCAAACTTGTGGATGGATGCGGGCATGGTGACCACGCAGGCCGACTGGTCGCTCGATTTTGATATCGGCATGAACTTCTTTGAGTGGCATGCGCCGGTGCCTTTGGCGCATGAACTCGGTATTTTTCAGCGTGCACTGAAGTTTCTGCTCGCGATTCCCCAGGGTGCACCCGCGCGGCGCCTAAATTGGACCATGACGGTGCATGCACGCCATGACACCAGCCCCGAAAATTATCCAAAGTGGGGTCCTGATCGCACCACGGTGACGCCCGATAACGTGGGCGATCTTATGTATCTGCGGGTGGAATTGCAGTCTTTCTGGCGTCTCCCTCGGTCTAATGCATTGGTGTTCCCCATCCGTTGCTACCTGATTCAACTCAATGAATTGGTGACCCACCCCAAATGGGCCAAACGTTTTCACCGGGTTCTGCGCGAACTTCCCAAAGAACTGGCTGAATACAAAGGTTTTGAGCGCAACCGGGCCACCATGGTGCAGTGGCTCTCGCAATTTGACGATGGCGGCATTACGTCGCCTGGTTGCGGAATCAATTAGTTGGCGGGGCTAGGTGGGCGAGGGCCACTGACGCTATTTTTTTGATCCCTCAGAAAGAAAACATCTATGACTACGACTGACAGCGCGCAAGCGCAGGGTTTGCAGAGGAAGATTGGCTGGACCGGTGCATTCTGGGTTGCCAGTGGTGTGCCGGCATTGGTCCTGTTCTCGATTGGCTCCATTGCTGCGACCGTGGGTAAGCCGGCGTGGATTGTCTGGGCCATCTCGATTGCTTTTGGATTTTTGCAGGCGTTTACCTATGCTGAAATTGCAGGTCTTTACCCCAACAAGTCGGGTGGCGCGTCCGTCTACGGCGCTATGGCCTGGCTGCGTTACAGCAAATTTGTTGCGCCGATTTCGGTATGGTGCAATTGGTTTGCCTGGTCACCCGTACTTTCTATCGGTTCGGGACTGGCTGCTGGCTATTTGCTCATGGCTTTGTTCGCGCCCGATGCAGCCATCAACACCTGGCAAATTACGCTGCTCGACCTGGGGGCGATAAAAACCGGGCTCACTTTGCGGATCAATGCTGTCTTTATTCTTGGTGCAGCGATCTTGCTTACTGTGTTTGGCATTCAGCACGGTGGCATTTTGCGTTCCGCCAAAACGCAGAAAATCTTAGCGATCGCCGCCTTGTTTCCCTTGATGGTGATTGCCCTGGTGCCACTGATCACAGGCGATGTCATGAGTGCGCAGTCCATGTCGCATCTTTTCCCCATTGCGCCCTTGGCATGGGACAAGGGCCTGGCCGGTGACGGAGTCTGGAACACTGCGGGCTTGACCTTGATGGCCGGCGGTTTGTTTATCGCTGCATGGTCCACCTACGGGTTCGAAACCGCAGTTTGCTACACCAGCGAGTTCAAAGATCCCAAGACGGATACCTTCAAAGCCATTTTCTACAGCGGGCTGCTGTGTATCGTGGTGTTTTTGCTGGTTCCCTTGGCTTTTCAAGCACACTTTGGCCTGGGTAACGTGGTGACTCAACCGGTGGTCGGGGCCGATGGTGCGATCACCAACGCAGTCTATGACGGCATCTTGGCGCCTGATATTTATTCCGGTATGGGTGTCGCAGCCGCGATGGCCAGCATCATTGGTGCGGGTCCAGCCATCACCAACTTGCTCATTGCCATGATGATCTTGGCGCTGGTTCTGGCCATCATGACCTCTATGGCTGGCTCTTCGCGCACGCTGTACCAGGCCTCCGCAGACGGCTGGTTGCCCAAGTATTTGAGCAAGGTTAACGAACATGGCGCGCCCACTGCGGCCATGTGGACAGACCTTTGCTTTAATTTGGTTTTGTTGCTCTTGTCCGACTATGTGTTTGTGCTCGCTGCCTCCAATGTCGGCTACATCATTTTCAACTTCCTTAACCTCAACGCAGGATGGATCCACCGTATGGATCGCGGCAATTGGGACCGTCCCTACAAAGCAGCGAGCTGGTTGCTGGCCGTTGGCGCGCTTCTCGCTTTTGTCAATGTGTTCCTGATGGGCATGGGCGCCAATGTATGGGGAGCCGGAACCTTGATGACCGGCTTAGTGGTTGCAGCTTTGGTGATACCGGTCTTTTTATTCCGCCACTACGTTCAGGACGGCGGTGTGTTTCCTGAAAGCACATCGAGTGACTTGCAGGAAACGGGCGACATTGAAAACAAGGCCGGCATCTTGCCTTATGTCACCTTGATCGCAGGCGTAGCGGTCATGGCCATTGGCTATTCACTTTCGGCTTCCTAACTAAGGAGATGTGCCGACAGGTGCTGGCCGATTGGCGCCAGCCCTGTCGCACATAGGCCGGTTTCAAATTCCCAGCAATTAAGCCATGCCCAAAAGGCGCTTGCGCCTTTGGGCCCAGGCATTGATGAGCCGGTCTGCGACGATGCCAATGAAGGCAATTCCAAGCCCCGCTAACAGGCCGCGTCCGGTATCGGCATTGGGAAGCGCTTTGTAGATTTCCTGTCCCAGGTCACGCGAGCCAATTAGCGCAGTGATGGCCACCATGGCCAGTGCCATCATGATGGTTTGGTTGATGCCCAATAAAATTTCGGGGAATGCAATCGGCAGTTCCACTTTGAATAGCCGCTGGGTTGGCGTTGCGCCTGAAGCAATCGCCGCCTCCTGCGTTGTTTGCGGCACGCGCATCAGCCCTAGGTAGGTGTAGCGAATCGCAGGCACGGTGGCATAGCAGAGCATGGCCAATACGTTTGACAAATCGCTGGTCTGAAACAGCATGATGACTGGGATCAGGTAAATAAAACTAGGAAAAGTTTGCAGCAGATCGCACAGTGGCATGAGCGCGCGCGCTGCTGCAGGACTTTTTGCAGCCCACACCCCCAAAGGGATGCCAATGAGGCAGCACAAAATCGCGCAGCTGGTGACCAAGTAGATGGTCAACATCAGCGGCGTCCAAAAGCCTGCCAGCAATAAAAAGCCAAACAGCCCCACGGGCACCAAAGCCAGCCGCCAGCGGCCTAGATGCCAAGCGATCGCCGTGGGCGCAGCGATGACTATGACCCAAGGGAGCCAGAGGTAAAAATCACGAATGGGCAGCAACAGGTAGATGGTGATGTTGTCACGAAAGGGCTTGAGGTAGCTGTAGAGGTTTTTGGAAATCCACCGAACTGCATTGTCAATATGGCCCCCAAAGGAGATAGTCATTTCCGATGGCAATACGGACAGTACCGGCGCCAGGTAACCCAGTACGATCAGGCAGAGCCCTGCCAAGGCAAACACCAGGCTGTGCATATGGCGCTGCCAGAAGCTGCCCGAGACGATGGTATTGGCCGCAACCCGCACCATTTGCGCTACCGTGAGCCGATCCAAAACCAAAGCCATCAGGGTGATGGCGATGCCTTGCTCCAAGGCTTTTCCAATCCGCAATTGTTGCAGTGAAAAAAGCAGTTTTTGCCCCAAGCCCGATGCGCCCACCAGCGAAGCAATCACCACCATCGCCAGGGTTTGCATGACCACCTGGTTCAGTCCGAGCAGCAGGGTTTGTTGCGCTGCTGGCAACTCCACTTTCCACAGTCGCTGCTGTGCGGTACATCCCGCCATGGTGCCCGCTTCCACAATCTCGGGTGAAACGCTGCGTATGCCCAGTATGGTGCACCGTGCCATGGGTGGCAATGCAAAAATCAGCGTGGCAAGCATAGCGGGCACTTGGCCAAAGCCGAACAACACCACCACGGGGCCCAAATAGGCCATGTGCGGCGTGGCTTGCATCACATCAAACAGCGTATTGAGTGTGCGTTCCACCCCACGATTGCGGGTCGACCAAATACCCAAAGCCAGGCCAATACCTGCGGCCAGCGGAACCGTCACCAGCACCAAGGAGACCGTCTGCATGGCGTCTGACCAAAGGTCAAATACCACCAGATAGAGCAGGCAGGCGCCGCAGAAAAGGGCTAGCCGCAAGCCACTTTGCCAATGGGCAAATACCACCACACCCATGACGACGAATACCCAGGGCAAGGCAGGCAAATTCCAATCGGGAACGCCCCGAAAAAGTAAAACTTCTACCACGTGAAGCGGTACAAAGAGGATCGCCGAGATGGCCCTTGTAAGAGGCTTAGCCCATTCACTAAACCAGGCGAATGCATCGGTTAACCAATCTCGAAATGGCAGCACCCACTCTCCCGGCCAGATGTCGAGCCAAGGAAATGCGCCGCTGGCAACCACGCCAAGCAAAGCCAGAAAACCCAGCGCGGGCAGCCAAGCTTGGCTGCCCGCCTGCCCTGTGCCCGAAGCCACATCCACTGCGAGCGCGCTAGTCATAGCGTCGGCGTCTGTGGGAACAGGGCTTCAATCAATTCCTCGCGGCTGACCGTGCCCATGGCCTGCTGACCTTGGTTCAGGATGGAAAAGCGCTGGTCGGAGGCCAGTATTTGAGCCGCTGCATCACACAGCTTGGTGTCCCCGGCCATGGCCTGTTGCGGCAGTTCTCCCGCCAGTGGACGGGCGATCGCGCCTAGAGTCAGAATTTTGTCGCGGGGCGCAATTTTGACGAACTCGCGCACATAGTCATTGGCAGGGTGCAACACCATTTCCTGCGGTGTCGCCAATTGCACCAACTCGCCATCTTTCATGATGCCGATGCGATCAGCCAGTCGGATCGCCTCATCAAAATCATGGGTGATGAACAAAATAGTTTTTCGCAACAGCTTTTGCAAGCGTATAAACTCGTCCTGCATCTCGCGACGGATCAGCGGGTCCAGGGCTGAAAATGGTTCATCGAGAAACCAAATTTCCGGCCCCACGGCCAGTGAGCGCGCGATGCCGACCCGTTGCTGCTGCCCCCCGGACAATTCCCGGGGGAAATAGGCTTCACGCCCTTCAAGCCCAACGAGTTTGAGCATCTCGCGGGCTTTGGCATCGCGCAGCGTGCGCGACATGCCGCTCACTTCAAGAGGGAAGGCAACGTTATCAATGACATTGCGGTGTGGCAGCAAGCCAAAGTTTTGAAACACCATGCCCATTTTGTGGCGCCGTATTTCTATGAGTTCACTGGGGGACGCGTTTAGCAAATTTTTGCCGTCCATCATGACTTCCCCTGCGGTGGGGTCGTGCAGGCGGGTGATGGCGCGAATCAGGGTAGATTTTCCGGAGCCTGACAGGCCCATGATGACCAAAATTTCATTGTCCATCACGTCAAAAGATACGTTTCTGACGGCCCCGATATATTTCTCCGCCGCAAAGGCGTCTAGCGTAGGTTGGTGCTGGTGTTTTTTCAAAAATCCGACAGGGTCAGTGCCGAAAATTTTCCAAAGGTGACGACAAGATATTTTCGGCGTGGCCTGCAACATTCACTAACCTTAAAACAGAGTTATTGCACAAAGCAGTGGGCCGCCCACGGCGGCCCACTGTTGTCAGGGGACTTTTAGTTCGTCCAGGCTTTGACACTGGCCTGATTGGCGGCTAGCCACTTCTTGGCAGCGGCCTCTGGCTTCATGCCGTCTACGTCTACCATTAGGGCGGCCGCAGCGATCTGGTCATTGGTGAAGTTCACCTTTCTCAGGATCTTATCGGCAGTGGGCCACTTGCTAGCGATATTTTTCGAGCCCACTTTTTTCATGTAGCCCTTTGCCGCTGCACCGCAGTCATACAAGGCGTCGGGATTCATGCCCCAGCTTTTGTCGGTGTGGCATTTGGGGTCATAGGCGGGAAACTCCACGAACTGCCCTTTGAACTTCGCCTCAATAAAGTTGGGCGTCCAGTTAAAGATCACCACCGGTTGTTTGCGGTCATAGGCGGCTTGCAACTCAGCCCACAGTGTCGCCGCTTGTCCGACAGACACTTCCTGGAAATTCATCTTTAAGGCCGTGATGCGCTCGGAATAATGCTTACCCCAATCAGCCGGTGGCCCTACAAAACGGCCTTTGGTGCCGGTCTCGGCGGTGGCCAGTTTCGCGGCACATTTGTCCAGCGCCTTCCAGTCTGGCAGGCCCGGGCACATTTCGTTCATATAGCTGGGATACCACCAGTCTTCGCGGGTTACCGCATTGTGCGCGCCGTAGTCCACCGCGCCATTTTTCAAAGACTTCTGGAAGTTGTCGTTCATCGAGCCTTCCCAAACTTCAACCTGAAAATCCATGTCCCCCGCAGCAATAGCAGTGAATTGCAATTGCGTATCGGACGGTTTGTACTCGACGTTAATTCCTTTGGATTTGAGTACATCACCCACCACATAGGACAAAACCACTTGACTGGTCCAGTTATTGGTAACGATTTTGATCGGAGCCTTGTCGTCGGCCGCGAAGGCTGACCCCATTGCCAAAGCGCTGCTTATTGCAGCGGCAAATACCCATTGACTACGTGTTTTCATATTGCACCTTTATTTTAGAAATTGCCAAAATTTGGAAAGCGACAAAATTAATCAATGGAAACTATGTTGCCCCCGGTGAAATAGTCGCAGTTTAAAGAAGGGGTGTCAACAGCGTTTTCTGGCAAATTTGACTAGTGCTTACCCTTGGTTTCCTGCTTTCGGCCAATTGCCTCGCCTGTTCAAACCAAAGTTCGTCCAAAGGCTAGCTAGGTAGCCCGAGTGCTAAGGGGGCCAGCATCCTGCGCTAGGACTACCGCCTTAAGCCATGTTGTTGCGTCGAGCCAATTCGGCAAAAAGGGCAGCTTGGTCCATGCCCGCCAATCCGTGGTCATGGGCTTGGGCGTAGAGTTGTTCCAGCAGTTGGGTGATGGGCGCGTCAAAGCCCAATTGCTTGCCGGTGTCCAGTGCGTTGCGCATGTCTTTGAGTTGCACGCTAATGCGTCCGCGCGGTGCGAAATCGCGCTCCACCATGCGCTGGCCATGCACTTGCAAAATGCGGCTATCGGCAAACCCGCCGCTGATCGCCTCTTTCACCTTAGCCATGTCCGCTCCGCCTTTGGCGCAGAGCAGCAAGGCTTCGGCTACCGCGCCAATGGTGATACCCACAATCATTTGATTGGCCAGCTTGGCCAATTGCCCGCAGCCGTGGGGGCCCACCAGCGTGGACTTGCCCAGGTGTTGCAAAGCAGTTTGCGCCTGTTCCAAGTCAGGTGCCTCACCACCGGCCATGATGGCCAGATTACCTTGCTCTGCACCCAGGGTGCCGCCAGATACTGGGGCATCCAGGTAGCGTACCCCTAGGGCATGGAGGCGAGTTGCATGGCTGCGCGCTTGCTCGGGCGCAATCGAGGACATGTCCACCAGCAGGCTGCCAGTTTGCAGGGCTTGCGCCACGCCTTGCTCAAACAAGACCAATTCCACAATGCCGCCGTGCTCCAGCATGGTGATGGTGAGGTCCGCGTCGCGCACCGCATCGTCGGCGTTGACGTGCGCATACGCGCCCAAGGCCACAAGCGGCGCGGTTTTTTCCGTTGTTCGGTTCCACACATGCACCTCCAAGCCCGCGCGGCACAAGCGCGAGGCCATAGGCAAGCCCATCAATCCCAATCCCAAAAATGCAATGCGCATAAATCTATTCCTCGCTTACATCAACAAATGTTCACCCGCGTTATCGCCGCCTAGGGTGACGTAATTCACTTTGCGGATGTCCATCAGCTTTTTTCCGCCGGCATAGCTAATCGAGCTTTGTAAGTCCTGCTCCATTTCCACCAAGGTGTTGCGCAGCGGGCCTTTGATCGCTTCCAGGATGCGCTTGCCTTCGACGTGTTTGTACTCACCTTTGTTGAAGTCGCTGGCCGAGCCGTAATACTCCTTGTACAACTTGCCATCGACTTCCACCGTCTGGCCGGGGGACTCTTCATGGCCTGCAAACAGCGAACCAATCATCACCATGGATGCACCGAAACGGATACTTTTGGCGATGTCACCATGGTCGCGGATACCACCGTCGGCGATGATGGGCTTGGTCGCCACGCGGGCACACCATTTGAGCGCGCTCAGTTGCCAGCCGCCGGTGCCAAACCCGGTTTTGAGCTTGGTAATACAGACCTTGCCCGGTCCTATGCCGACCTTGGTCGCATCGGCCCCCCAGTTTTCCAGGTCGATCACCGCCTCGGGCGTGCCCACATTGCCGGCGATCACAAAGCTGGCCGGCAGGTGTTGCTTGATATAAGCAATCATGTCTTTCACGCTATCGGCATGGCCGTGCGCGATGTCGATGGTGATGTAGTCGGGCGTGAGGCCTAGTTCGCGCAGCCGGTCCACAGTCTGGTAATCGGCCTGTTTGACGCCAAGGGAGATGGACGCGTACAGCCCCTGGGTGCGCATATCTTGGGTAAAACGCACATTGTCCAGGTCAAAGCGGTGCATCACGTAAAAGTAGCCGTTTTGCGCCAGCCAGACGCAAATGCGCTCGTCCACCACGGTCTTCATATTGGCCGGAACCACCGGCATGCGAAAGCTGCGCGCGCCCAGTTCTACGCTGGTGTCACATTCGGACCTGCTCTCCACCCGGCATTTGCGCGGCAGCAGCAAAATGTTTTCGTAGTCAAAAATATCCATAAGCCAAGCTCCCAAAGTTGCATCTGTTAATCAGGCGCTTGGATTGGTACCGGCAAAAAAATACCGGACGCCAAATGCTTGGGCCCGGTGATTGATTTTACGCACAGACGCTGACGCATCGGGCTTCCTACAATCGGGCATGCTTTCTGCCAGTACCGCGTCCTCTCCTTTGCTTGACAGCCTCAACCCCGAACAGCGCGCCGCCGTCACCCTGCCGCCCGAGCATGCGCTGATCCTGGCTGGGGCCGGTTCCGGCAAAACCCGGGTGCTGACCACCCGTATCGCCTGGCTCTTGCAGGAGGGCCATATCAACCCCGGCGGCATTTTGGCGGTCACATTTACCAACAAAGCCGCCAAAGAGATGGTCGCCCGCCTGACGGCCATGTTGCCGATTTCGGTGCGTGGCATGTGGATTGGCACCTTCCACGGCCTGTGCAACCGCTTTTTGCGCGCGCATTTCAAAACTGCTGCCTTGCCCCAGACCTTTCAGATTTTGGACACGCAAGACCAACTCAGCGCCGTCAAGCGCCTGTGCAAGCAACTGGCGGTGGACGAAGACCGCTTCCCGCCCAAGCAACTGAGCTGGTTTATTTCCAACTGCAAAGAAGAGGGCATGCGCCCGCAGGATGTGCCGGTACGCGACAGCGATACCCGCCGCAAGGCTGAGCTGTACCAACTCTATGAAGAACAGTGCCAGCGCGAAGGCGTGGTGGATTTTGGTGAGCTGATGCTGCGCAGTTATGAAGTGCTACGCGACCATGCCGCTATCCGCGAGCACTACCAATGGCGCTTTCGGCACATTCTGATCGACGAGTTTCAGGACACCAACAAACTGCAATACGCCTGGATCAAGATGCTGGCGGGTAAGCAAGACGGTGCCGACGCTAGCAGCGAGCGACCCGGCGGCGCGGTGCTGGCCGTCGGCGACGATGACCAAAGCATTTACGCTTTTCGCGGTGCACGCGTGGGCAATATGGCCGACTTTGTTCGCGAATTTGCGGTGGAGCACCAGATCAAGCTAGAGCAAAACTACCGCAGCCACAGCCATATTCTGGATTCGGCCAATGCGCTGATCAGCCATAACAGCCGCCGCCTGGGCAAAAACCTGCGTACCGACCAAGGGCCCGGCGAAGCGGTGCGCGTCTATGAAGCGCCCAGCGACTTTGAAGAAGCGCAATGGATGGTTTCGGAAATGCGCTACCTGATGGAATCGGGTAAACCCGGTTTGGGCGAAGGCTATCCGCATTCCGAAATTGCGGTGCTCTACCGCAGCAATGCGCAAAGCCGGGTCATCGAGACCGCTTTGTTCAACGCCGGTATTGCCTACCGCGTGTATGGCGGATTACGTTTTTTCGAGCGTGCCGAAATCAAACACGCGCTGGCCTATTTGCGCTTGCTGTCCAACCCCCGCGACGACACCAGCTTTATGCGCGTGGTCAACTTCCCGGCCCGCGGCATAGGCGCGCGCAGCCTGGAGCAATTGCAAGACATTGCCAAAGAGTTGGGCTGCTCGCTGCACGACGCAGTCAGCGCCCTCAAAGGCCGGCCTGGCGCGCTGATATCGGCTTTTGTAGCCAAGATCGACGTGCTGCGCGAACAAACCGCTACCAGTAGTTTGAGAGACATTGTTGCCACCATGCTGGAGCACAGCGGCTTGCTAGAGCATTACCGCCAGGACCGCGAGGGCGAAGACCGCATCGAAAACTTGGAAGAACTCGTCAACGCCGCCGAAAGCTTTGTGCGCCTGGAAGGCTTTGGCCGCCAGGAAGCGGCGCGTGCTGGCGCCGCTGGCAACGCGCCGCTTGCGGACCTGCCAGCCATGCAGGCGCAGCAAGCCGCTGACCCATCCGCCTCGGAGGAGCCCGAATTTGGCGATACCGGCGAAACCCTATCGCCCTTGACCGCCTTCTTAACCCACGCCGCTTTAGAAGCCGGCGACAACATGGCCCAGGCTGGGCAAGATGCAGTGCAACTGATGACCGTCCATGCCGCCAAAGGCCTGGAGTTTGATTGCGTGTTCATCACCGGCATGGAAGAGGGCCTGTTCCCGCATGAAAACGCCATGAGCGACCGCGACGGGCTGGAAGAAGAGCGCCGCCTGATGTACGTGGCCATCACCCGCGCGCGCGACCGGCTCTACCTCAGCCACTCGCAAACCCGCATGCTGCACGGCCAGACGCGCTACAACCTCAAAAGCCGTTTTTTTGACGAGTTGCCCGAGGGCAGCCTCAAATTTCTTACCCCTAAACGCGCGCCAGCGCGCAGCCCCTGGTCCGGCAGCAGCACACCGCCATGGCAGGCGCCTGCCGCCAGTCCGCGCACTGAGACTTATAACGCCGGTCCGCCGGTGGCCCGCAAAGTGGACCCCGCCCACGGCCTGCGCGTGGGCTTGCAGGTGTTTCACAACAAATTTGGCGAAGGCAAGGTGCTAAGCCTGGAAGGCGAGGGCGCCGACGCCCGCGCCCAAATCAGCTTCCCCCGCCACGGCACCAAATGGCTGGCCCTGAGCGTGGCTAAGCTGACGCTGGTGGAGTAGTGCGTCGCCGTCTGCGGCGGTGAATCATGAAGCTGCCGAATCCTTGATCATTGTCAAAGCGAATCACTCGGTGCAGACGCATGATGCGCCCATGACCCACACCATCTCATCTATGCAGCACCACCACGCCATGGTGCATCTTGAACGCCTTGAAAACATGCTGGCCGATTTGTTGCGTCTGGTCAGCGAGCAGCGCGGTGGCGATCGCACGCGGGCCGAAGTGGCGGCTGAATCCTTGCCCGGACCGGGCGACTCGCACGCCCAGAGCATGACCCAGCGTGATTTGGACTTTTGCGTGGGGGAGCGCGAGATCGCCCGCATGCATGAAGTCGGGGCGGCCCTGAAGCGCTTGCACCAGGGCAGCTATGGCTTTTGCACTATGTGCGGTGATGCAATTTTGGAAGCCCGCTTGGACGCCATGCCCGAAACCCCGCATTGCATGGCTTGCCAAACCAAACTCGAAGCGCAGCTTAGGACTTAGCGCACGCAGTAAAAATGTAGCTCCGGCCCGCGTACTTCGTCCGCACTGCGTACGGGAGAAGGGTTGGGCAGGCCCGGCGCATAGACCATGCCACTGGGTAGCGCCCAAACGTCACTACGCAGGCTGACGCCGCCGTTGTAATCGCCCAGTGCTGCCAAATATTCCAGTTCGGCTACCGTCGGCAGGCGGGCATTCATATTGCTGCAAGCGCGCTCTGCCGCTGCCGGGCCGGCGGTATGCGCTACCGGCATGCTGGGTGCGCCGAGCAACTCCAAGCTGCGGTTGCCGACCATGACTTTGGACGGAAATTTGGTTTTCTGAAAATAGTCAAACACCTGCCCGGCCACGCTTTGCATCACCGATTGGGGCAAGCCCTGGGCCTGAAAACTGCGCGTAGTGCCGTCTTTGCCTTCCAAATGCATGGTCACCAGGACCTGGCCATTGCAATCTTGCGCAAACGAATAAGTGCCCCAAAAAATGCCATACAGCTCGCGCACCAGCTTACCGTCCAGATAGCCCTGGCGTTTTTGATCACGCAGGCCGCGCACCAATTGGGTCAGAGGCATGGGGTTGAAAAACGCAATCTTGCGCTGGCCCGGTTGCAGGTCGCGGTAATAAGCGTCCAGGGTGGCCTTAAAGCTGCCCTCCAGCAGCACGTCCATGCCCATGCCGGCATTGGCCTGCGCGCGGTTGGCGTTTTCCATGTCGTCCATGGCCTGCACAATGCCAAAAGCGACCGCCTCCTTCGCGCCTTCACGAATCAGCGCGACCACGTTTTGCAGCATGTCCTTGGACTGCTCGTTCTTGGTTTTGGCGTAGTTTTCCTGGTACTGACACAAGTCTTTGCCCCGTACAAAGGGGATGGTGGGCCAAATTTGTATCGGGCGCACAGCCTGTGCCAGCACGGCCTGGCCCGCCAGTGCAAGTAGGAGCAGCGCAAAGGCCTGCAAGGCGCGCTGCATGGATTGCCAGCAAGGGCGCTTTGCTTTTCCCAACGTCGATGATTGCATCTTGTAGTTCTTTCCGGGTTTGACATTGCTGAACCCGTGGGCCTGTCTTTTGGTAAGTCGGGCTCGCGTCAGGGCAATTTTAGAGCGCGGGCGGACCTTTAGGACAGCGGGTGACCTGACGCAGCGCAAATAGCGGCACACCTGCGACCTAAAATACCTCTATGTGGATATACGTGCTTCAGGGAATAGGATTCGGTTTTGCTGCGGCTTCGCAGCCGGGGCCGTTTCAAACCTACCTGATTTCGCAATCCATCAGCCAGGGTTGGCGCCGCACTTTGCCCTCGGCGCTGGCGCCTTTGCTCAGTGACGGGCCCATCATTGCCTTGTGCTTGCTGGTGCTCTCGCAAGTGCCGGTGTGGATGGAGCAGGTCTTGTATGGCGTCAGTGGCGTGTTCATCTTGTACTTGGCCTGGGGCGCTTTGCGCGCTTGGCGTGCACCACCGGTGCAAGGTGTGCTGGAGGTGGAAACGGGCCTACCTATGGGCAAAGCGGTGGTGATGAATATGCTCAGTCCTGGCCCCTATATTTTTTGGACCCTGGTGACCGGCCCGATTTTGGTGGCGGGTTGGCGCGAATCGCCGATGTATGGACTGTCCTTTCTCGGGGGTTTTTACCTCACGCTGGTCGGTGCTTTGGCCGCGATTGTCTTGGTATTCGGGCTGGCGGCGCGCTTTGGCGACGGTATCAAACACGCGATGCTGGGCGTGTCAGCAATCGCTTTGTTGGTATTTGGCCTCTACCAAGTCAGCAAAGCCCTAGGGGTTTTGCAATAAGCGGTCAGCGTTGACGGCTTGCCTGTGCAGTGGCGCCCCCAAAGCGCCCAAGACCGATTCAGGCCAAGTGCACGCTGGGGATGCTGAAACTGTCGGCGTAGGTGAAGTAAATCGAGCTGAAAAACATGGCCGCCATCACCATCGCCGTGGGATACAGCACCAGGGCTACGGCCTCTTCGCTGCCAGACAAGCTCGCCACTAGCACCACACCCAGTCCGATGACCATAAACGCCAGCATCCACACCAGGCTATAGACCGTGAACGCTCCGATATTGCGTATGCACGCGACCATGCTAAAGAACAGGCTTTTCATCGGACTGACATTGTTCCAATAGACCAGTGCCGGCGCGAACCAGAACAACAAGGACAAAGGCATATAAAACAGCAGGGCCACCATCGTCGCGGTTTCAAACGCCGGGTCTTGGAAGACTTCGCTGCTCACGGCGCCGCCAAACAAATACATTTGCGCGAACTTGCCGCCATCGGCCAGGGCAGACAAGCCCAGAACGCCCACAAAACCCAGCGCATACAGCGCACCCAGCACCAGCATGGCACGCATCTGCGCGCGCCCGGCACGAAAACCCGCAAGTAAAACACTGGGCATGGGGAACTGGCCTTTGAGCGCTTCCTGCGTGGCCACCATCAAGCCCAGGGTTGCGCCTGGCAGCAAGGCCAGGGCCAGCACATTACCAACAAGAGGCACCATAGAGATGACCGACATGGCCGCCATAAAAATAAAGAACAGGCCGGTGAGTGCTAATGGCTGACGGAAAAAAGTGCGCATCCCCAGTTTGACCCAGAGGATGCCTTGGCGGGCGGGAACAATATGAAGTTTCATGCAGTGGGGCTGGTGGCGCTAAAGGGGCGCGTGCCAGCTGAGTGGGTGGGCGATACGCTGGCGCAGTATGCGCTCAAAGGGAGCCGGATCATGGGCCTGGAGCATGGCGGCTTGGCGCGGCAGGTGCAAGTCCCACAAGCGCGAGAGCCAAAAACGCAAGGCAGCCCCGCGCAGCATGCGGGCAAATACAGCCCGTTCCGCCGCTTCCAGTGGCCGCACGCCGGTATAGGCCTGCATAAAAGAATCGGTGCGGTCTCTATCGGCCACACCGTCGGCGGTGTTCACACACCAGTCGTTTAGGCAGATGGCGATATCCAACACCCAGGCGTCATTGCCGGCGAAGTAGAAATCAAAAAAGCCCGTCAGTTGGGCATGGCCCTGGGCGTCGGGCGCAAACATCACGTTGTCGCGAAACAGGTCGGCATGGATGGGCCCGCGCGGCAAGGCCGCGTAATCCGCGCTCTGGGCCAGGGCTTCTTGCGCCTGCAACTCGCTTTGTAACAAGGCGCTTTGTTCTGGCGTGACAAAGGGCAGCACTTCGGGCACGGTGCGCCGCCACCAGTCTAAACCGCGCAAATTGGGCTGCTGCATGTCAAAGCTGCGCCCGGCCAGATGCATGCGTGCCAGCATTGCGCCCACTTGCGCGCAATGGCCGGCGCCGGGTTGCAACTCGCTCTTGCCGGCCAGCAAACTGACCACACAACTGGGCCGGCCCTGCAGACTGTGCAACAACTGACCCTGGGCGTTGGCCACCGGGTCGGGCACGGGAATGCCGTGCTGCGCCAGGTGGCGCATTAGGTGCAGGTAATAGGGCAATTGCTCGGCGCTCAGGCGCTCGAACAAGGTAAGCACGTAGCGCGCTTGCGCGGTATCGGCAAAGTAATTGGTGTTTTCGATGCCGCCGGCGCAACCTTGCAGACGGGTCAGCGGCCCCAAGCCCAGGGTGTGGAAAAAGGCATGGGCCTGGTCGAAGGAAACTTGGGTGTAAACCGCCATGAAGCAAACCTGAATGAGGGGCGCAGTGCCCAAAGGCAGTGCCGACTGTGCGTGCGCCAAGGCGAGGGCAGACCCGCAGTGGCACCGAGCGCGATTGTAGGCGGCGCACTTTGGCCCCTACGCAGGCAGGCAAAATGCCGCCATGCACCCCACTTCTACCGCTCCCACGCCCGCTTTGCTGCTGATTGACGGCTCTAGCTACCTGTACCGCGCTTTTCATGCCATGCCCGACCTGCGCGCCGTGCCCGGTGACCCGGCCAGCACGCCTACAGGCGCGCTGCGCGGCATGGTCAATATGATGCAGGCCTTGCGCAAAGAAGTGCCCGCTGCCTATGTGGCCTGCGTGTTTGACGCCAAGGGCCCGACCTTTCGGGACGCGATCTACCCCGCCTACAAAGCCCAGCGGGCGCCCATGCCCGACGATTTGCGTGCGCAAATTGAGCCCATCCACGAAATGGTGCGCCTTTTAGGCATGCAGGTGCTCGATGTGCCGGGCGTCGAGGCCGATGACGTGATTGGCACCTTGGCGGTGCTGGCCGCTGCACGCGGCATGGATGTGGTGGTCAGCAGCGGGGATAAAGACCTGGCGCAATTGGTCAATGAGCGCATCGCCATCATCGACACCATGAACGGCAAACGCCGTGATGTGGCCGGTGTATTGGAAGAGTTTGGTGTGCCTGCGCATTTGATGCTGGACTACCAAAACCTGGTCGGCGACACCGTGGACAACGTGCCTGGCGTGAGCAAGGTCGGGCCCAAAACCGCAGTGAAATGGCTGCAGGAATACGGCAGCTTGCAAGGCGTGATCGATAACGCGGCCTCTATCAAAGGCGTGGTCGGCGAGAACCTGCGCAGCGCGCTGGACTGGCTGCCAACGGCGCGCCAGTTGCTCACCATCAAAACCGATTGCGATCTCTTGGATTGGCTGCCGGCCTTGCCGGAATTTTCTGATTTGCTCTGCGGACCGGAAGACCTGGCGGGCTTGCATGCGTTTTATCTGCGCTTTGGCTTTAAGGGATTGGCATCCACGGTGGCCGGCCAGCTGGAAAAAGCTGCGGCCAAGTCCCAGGCCCGTGGCGCGGACTTGTTTGGCGACGTGGCGGCGCCCAGCCACGCGGGTCATTCCAGTGCCCAGGCACAGGGCGGTGAACCGGTGCAATCTTTGCTAGCCCGTGCGACCCACTATGAAACCGTGCTGGACAAGGCCGCGCTGCAGCGCTGGCTGGCGCTGATCGCATCGGCCGAGTTGGTGTCGCTGGACACTGAAACCACCTCCTTGGACGCCATGCGCGCTGAGATTGTGGGCATCAGCCTGAGCGTGGCCGTTGGCGCCGCCGCCTATATTCCCTTGGCGCACCGCTACCCGGACGCTCCGGCGCAGCTAGACCGCCAAGAAGTGCTGGCCCTGCTCAAGCCCTGGCTGCAAGACGCTAGCAAGTACAAGCTGGGGCAGCATGTGAAATACGACCGCCATGTGTTTGCCAACCACGGCATCGAAGTGCGCGGCTATGTGCACGACACCATGCTGCAAAGCTATGTGCTCGAAGTGCACAAGCCGCATGGCTTGGAAAGCCTGGCCGAGCGCCATTTGGGGCGCAAGGGCCTGAGCTTTGAAGACCTGTGTGGCAAAGGTGCGCAGCAGATCAGCTTTGACCAGGTGGATATCGCCCGCGCCGCGCAATATGCCTGTGAGGACGCGGACTTGACGCTGGATGTGCACCAGGCCTTGTGGCCGCGCCTGCAGATGGACGCCGGTTTGTTGTTTATCTACCAGCTGGAAATCGATAGCAGCGAAGCCCTGTACCGCATTGAGCGCAATGGCGTGCTGATTGATGCCCCGACCTTGGCCGCGCAAAGCCAGCAATTGGGGTCGCGTATTGTGGAACTGGAATCCGAGGCCCACACCTTGGCCGGCCAGCCCTTTAACCTGAGCAGCCCGAAACAAATTGGCGAGATATTTTTCGTCAAGCTAGGCCTGCCGGTCGTGAAGAAAACCGCCACCGGCGCACCCAGCACCGACGAAGAAGTGCTGGAAAAACTGGCCGAAGACTTTCCGCTGCCAGCCAAAATTTTGGAACACCGGGGCCTTTCCAAGCTCAAGGGGACGTATACCGACAAGCTGGCGCAACTGGCCCTGCCGCGCACCGGCCGCGTCCACACCCATTACGCACAGGCGGTGGCGGTGACCGGGCGCCTGTCTAGCAATGATCCGAATTTGCAAAACATTCCTATTCGCACGCCCGAGGGCCGTCGCGTGCGCGAAGCCTTTGTTGCACCCGCAGGCAGCGTCATCGCCAGCGCGGACTACAGCCAGATCGAGTTGCGCATCATGGCGCATATCAGTGGGGACGAGGCGCTTTTGCAGGCCTTTCACCAGGGCTTGGATGTGCACCGCGCCACCGCCGCCGAGGTCTTCGGGCTGGCGCTGGACCAAGTCAGCAGCGAACAGCGCCGCTACGCCAAGGTGATTAACTTTGGTTTGATTTACGGCATGAGCGCCTATGGCCTGGCGCGCAACCTGGGTATCGACAACACCGCAGCCAAAAACTATATCGAGCGCTACTTCGCCCGTTTTGCTGGCGTAAAACGCTATATGGACGACACCCGGGCGCAGGCTAAAGCCCAAGGCTATGTGCAAACCGTGTTCGGCCGGCGCTTGTATCTGCCGGAAATCAATTCGCCCAACGGCCAGCGCCGCGCCGGGGCCGAGCGCGCCGCGATCAACGCGCCCATGCAAGGCACGGCGGCCGATTTAATCAAGCTCAGCATGGTGCAGGTGCAGCGTGCGCTCGATACCGGTGGCTATGGCACCCGCATGATCATGCAGGTGCATGATGAATTGGTTTTTGAAGTGCCCCAAGCCGAGGTGGACTGGCTGCGCACCGAAATACCCCGCATCATGGCTGCGGTGGCCCAGCTCAAAGTGCCGCTGCTGGCCGAAGTGGGGCTGGGGCCTAATTGGGATCAAGCGCATTAATCCGAGCCCCGCTTGGCCTGTTGCACAATAGGCGCCCCAAAGGAACGCCTGTGATTGTTTTTGCCATTTTGATCGGAACCCTGTGCGCGGGCATAGGCAGCGTGTGGGTGGCTGCGATCCTCAGTTTTGGTTTGATGGCGCGCTACACCCAGCATATGCTGAGCATGGCGGCCGGTGCTTTGCTGGCGACCGCGTTCATGCATTTGCTGCCGGAGGCTTTTGAAAGCCAGGCCGGCGCGCATGATTTGTTTATGGCTTTGCTCATCGGCTTGGTGTTTTTCTTCCTGCTCGATAAGGCGGAACTTTGGCACCACGGACATGAGCATGGTGCGCATGCCCATAGCCATGACCACAGCCACGGGCATGCGCATGGTCACCACCATGACCACGCCACAGGACCTAGCCACACCGGCGGCAGTTGGGCCGTGCTGGCGGGCGATAGCGTGCATTGTTTTGGCGACGGTGTGCTAATTGCCTCGGCCTTTATGGCCGATGTGCGTCTGGGCATGATTGCCTCGGTTGCCGTGCTGGCCCACGAGGTGCCGCACCATATGGGCGACTTGGTCATCTTGCGCACCGGCGCTACAGACCGCCAGGCCGCGCTCATCAAGGTATCGATGGCCGGGTCGGTTACCGCACTGGGCGGTTTGCTGGGTTATTGGCTGGTGGACCAATTACAGGCGTATTTGCCGTTTTTCCTGGTCATCGCCTCGAGTAGTTTTATTTACGTGGCCCTGGCCGATTTGATTCCGCAATTGCAAAAGCGTCTGGGCGGCTTGCAAACCGCTACGCAAATCGCCTGGCTGTTGGCCGGTATTGGGCTGGTTACGGCGGTCAGTACCTTGGCTCACGCCAGCTGAGTGCCGCGTCATGCTTGCGCGCTAGGATGATTGGGCATCAAAGCCTTATTGGAGCGCCGATTGCCCTCAATGCCCAATAATCGGCCATCTACAGGCGGCGCGAAATGCGTTTGGCCACTTGCAGCCTGGCTCCCTCGACTTGAAAATTTTTACTGAATGAAGCATTTGCAGAACAGCGCGCTGTGCACCCGGATGTGCGTCATTGTTATAGCCAGCGCCGCCCTTTTATTGACGGCCTGTACCCTGCCGCAGCGGCCGAGCGCACCGCTTACGCCGCTGGTGGCGCAGTGGCAGGCCCCCTTGCCTCACCAGGGCAAGCCCGGTAGCTTGCAAGATTGGTGGCAGGCCCAGGCGGATGCGTCGCTCTTGCGTTTGTTGGAGGCCGCGCAAACCGCCAGCCCGAATCTGACGCAGGCTATGGCCGCCATCGCCCAGGCCCGGGCAAGCAGCGCTTCTGCCCGCGCGACTTTGCTGCCCCAGGTGGGCGCCGGCGTGTCGCTGAGCCGGGGCGAGAACCAGCCCGACATCGGCGTTACCAGCACCGCTGCGGCGTCAGTGCAGGCCAGTTGGGAAATCGACCTGGTCGGCGCCAACCAAGTGGTGAAGGACGGCGCACTGGCCCAGTTGCAGTCCAGCCAGGCGCAATGGCACGATGCACGCGTGGCCTTGGCGGCCGAAGTGGCCCATGCTTATTACGGCGCGCGCGCCTGCCAGCCTTTGGCCGACAACGCCCGGGCCATTTATCAATCCTATGAAGAGACCGCGCGCCTGTCCGCCCAATTGCTGGCTGCCGGTATGGCGCCCGCCGCCAGTCTGGCGCTGGCCCGTTCTGCGGCGGCTGATGCGCATAGCCGCTGGTTCGAGCAAAGCGCCCAATGCGATCTGGGCATCAAAGCGCTGGTGGCGCTGTCGGCTTTGCCCGAGGCACAGGTGCGCGGCCTGATCCGCGCGCCCGGCGCGGCGCAGGACGCACCGGGCTTGGCACTGGCCAGCCTGCCCGCACAAACCATAGCCCAGCGCCCGGATGTATTCGCCGCCGAGCGCGAGGTCTTTACCGCTGCCGCTTTGGTGGCCGGTGCCCAGGCGCAGCGCTGGCCCCGGCTGACCATCAACGGTTCGATCGGTCCGGCGCAGTTCGGTATTGCCGGCGTGGACAAAAGCCTGACAAGCTGGTCTTTGGGGCCGGTGTCCTTGGTGGTGCCGGTGTTTGATGCCGGGCAGCGCCAGTCCAATATTGAGGCCTCGCAATGGAACTTTGAAAGCAAAGTGGCGATGTACCAAGCGCGCGTGCGCAGCGCGGTGCGCGAGGTGGAAGAGGCGCTGGTGCAATTGCAATTGAATACCGACCGCAGCGAACAGGCGCAGCGCAGTTACCGCTATGCGCAGCAGGTGCATGCGGCCGTGCTGGCGCGCCAGCGCCAGGGCATGGCCACCGGGCTGGAGCTGCAAGAGGCAGGCCGCAGTCTGCTGGCCGCCGATGCGCAGCGCACCGGTTTGCAGTGGGAAGGCCGGCGCGCCTGGGTGCGCTTGTACCGTGCCGCCGGTGGTGGCTGGGACAGCGCCAGCGCCGGTGTCGGGCCGGCTTCGGTGTTACAGCCTGCGCCCAGCGACACGAATCAATAAGACTGAAAGTTAAGACGTATGCATTTGCTTGAGCCCCCATTTTTTTTGCGTTTGCATCTGGCCCTGGTACGCCCGGCGGCGGGTCATTTTTTGCAGATCGGTCTGCTACTTTCTGCTCTGGCTGTGTCTGGCGCCCAGCCAGTACAAGCGCAGCCTGCGGCCAAACCGGCTTTAACCGTCAGCACCACCCGGGTGCAAAAAACCATGCTGCCCTTGACCTTGGTCGCCAATGGCAATGTGGCTGCCTGGCAAGAGGCCAGTGTCTCCGCTGAAGTAGGCGGTTTGCGCATTGCCGACCTGATGGCCAATGTGGGCGATGTGGTGCAAGCCGGCCAGTTGCTGGCGCAGCTGTCGGCCGACAGTGTGCAGGCCGATGTGGCTTTGGCACGCGCCCAACTGGCCGAGGCGCAGGCCGCTTCCAACGACGCCGTGGTGAATGCCGACCGGGCCCGTGCCCTGCAAAACGACAGCGCCTTGAGCGCCCAGCAAATCAGCCAGATGCTCAGTGCCGAGCAAATGGCCAAAGCCCGCCTGGCAGCGGCCAAGGCCGGCTTGGATAGCCAGTTGCTGCGCCTCAAGCACACACAAATTATTGCGCCCGACAGTGGCACCATCATTGCCCGCAATGCGGCTTTGGGAGCCGTCGTGGCGCCTGGTAGTGAGCTGTTTCGCATGCTGCGCCGCAGCCGTTTGGAATGGCGCGCCGAACTCACTGCCAATGAATTGGCCCGTGTCGTGGTGGGCGCTGCAGCCCGCATTACTGCGCCGGGTGGCGGCCAGTGGCAGGGCAGGGTGCGCATGCTCGCGCCCACGGTGGATGCGCAAAGCCGCGTCGGCCTGGTCTATGTGGATTTGATGGGCCCTGTCGATAAAAACGCCGCAGCACTCAAGCCGGGCATGTATGCACCGGGCGAATTTGTTTTAGGCCAAACCCCGGCCCTCACAGTAGCCCAGCAAGCCGTGGTGGTGCGCGACGGTTTTAGTTATTGCTTCCTGCTGCAAAACGATGGCCGGGTCACGCAGACGCGTATCAGTACCGGTAGACGCGCGAGCAGCGCCTCAGGTCCGGTGATTGAAGTCACCGAGGGTCTGCAAGCCGATGCGCTGGTGGTGGCCTCGGGTGCTGGCTTTTTGCGTGATGGCGATAATGTCAAAGTAGCCGGGCCTGCGCCTGCAGCGCCTGCCAGTGCGGCACGTCCCGCAGCCAGCGCAGCTGCGCAATAAGGGGCGGGTGTGAATTTTTCGGCTTACTCCATCAGGAATCCGATCCCGGCGATCATGCTCTTCGTCTTGCTGACGCTGGCCGGATTGTTGGCCTTTCGCGGCAGTGTGGTGCAGGACTTCCCGGACATTGAATTGCCCATCGTCACGGTGGAGGCGGGCTTGCCGGGCGCAGCGCCGGCGCAAATGGAAACCGAGGTGGCGCGCAAGATAGAAGACGCGGTAGCCACTTTGGCCGGCGTGAAAAACGTGTTCACCACCGTGCTGGACGGCAGCGCGGTGGTGACGGTGGAATTTGTGCTGGAAAAGCCGATTAACGAAGCCGTCAACGAAGTGCGTGATGCAGTCGCCAGTGTGCGTGCCGATTTGCCTTCTGAGTTGCGCGACCCGTCGGTGACCAAGGCCTCTACCGCGGGCCGTGTGGTGAGCACCTATACCGTGCAGGCTGCGGGCAAGCCGGGCATGCAAATGCGAGATGACGAAGCCATCAGCTGGTTTGTCGATAACACGGTGAACAAGCGTTTGCGTGGGGTGCCCGGTGTGGGTGCTGTGAAGCGCCTGGGTGGCGTTTACCGTGAGGTGCGCGTGGAGCTAGATACCGAGCGCATGGCGGCGCTAGGCGTATCGGCTTTGGATGTGTCGCGCCGCCTCAAAATCGTGCAAATCGAGGCGCCGGGTGGACGCGGGGATATCAGCGGCGCCGAGCAATCGGTGCGCACCATAGCTACCGTGCAAAGCGCACAAGAGCTGGCCCAACTGGACTTGCCCCTGCCCGATGGCCGCCATGTGCGCCTGGAGCAAATTGCCAAAGTAACGGACACGGTGAGCGAAGCGCGGGCGATTGCCACCCAGGATGGCACCAAAGTCGTGGCCTTTGAAATATTCCGCAGCAAAGGCGCCAGCGAAGTGGCAGTGGCCGAGGGCGCGCGTCGGGTGGTGGCCACGCTACAGGAAGAAAACCCCGACCTGCGCATTGATGCGATTATTGACAACGCCCAGCCCGTGGAGGAAAACTTCAAGGGCTCCATGGAACTGCTGTACGACGGCGCGCTCTTGGCGATCCTGGTGGTCTGGTTGTTCCTGCGTGACTGGCGCGCTACCTTTGTGGTGTCCACGGCCCTACCGCTGTCCATCATTCCCACGTTTTTGGGTATGAAGTATTTCGGCTACACCCTCAATACCGTGACGCTTTTGTCGCTGGCTTTGGTGGTCGGTGTACTGGTCGATGATGCGATTGTCGAAATTGAAAACATCGCCCGCCATCTGCGTATGGGTAAGTCGCCTTTTGCGGCGGCGATGGAAGCGGCTGACGAGATTGGCATGGCGGTAATTGCCACCACGTTTGCTTTGGTTGCAGTGTTTTTGCCGACGGCTTTTATGGGCGGCGTGCCGGGGCTGTTTTTCAAGCAATTCGGCTGGACAGCGGTGCTGGCGATTCTGGCCTCGCTGATGGTGGCACGCCTGCTCACGCCCATGATGGCCGCTTATATTATGCGGCCCGCCCGCTCGCTTGACGGTGCGCCGATTTTGGTCGAGCCGCCCGATGGCCCAGTGATGCGCGCCTACTTGCGCGTGATGCAATGGTGCTTGCGCCACCGTTTGGTCACCGCTATCGGCGCCGGTCTGTTTTTTGTCGGCTCGGTGTCTTTGGTGGGCTTGCTACCGACCACCTTTATCCCGCCGGGTG
>JBILPS010000090.1:0-8729 GCA_044373655.1 Rhodoferax sp. | reverse complement strand
GCTTTTCACGCAGGTAAAAATACAGCCCCATACCTAACATAGCCGTCAGGTAGAAAACAATGACCACCCAATCCAGCCAGGTAAGCAGTAGTTTCCCAGACTCGATTTCTGCGAAGTCAATTTCAACTCCGCCTGCGCTGGCAGGGTGCTGCCACGCGATGCCATTGCGCCAGGCTGTGCCATCAAAAGCCCCTAGGGCCTTGGGATCATCCAATGTCGCCCACGAGCCCGTAATGGTGTGATACATCATCATTGCAGGAGCAGGAGAAAGCGCAGCTAACGATTGGACGAGATAGATGACGTGCGCCTGACCGGCTGGCCGCGCGGCATGTTGAA
Organism: Rhodoferax sp.; assembly: GCA_044373655.1. GTDB lineage: Bacteria > Pseudomonadota > Gammaproteobacteria > Burkholderiales > Burkholderiaceae_C > Allorhodoferax. The sequence continues at coordinate 8,393 of JBILPS010000090.1, read as the reverse complement.
CCACAGTGCCAGATAGTGCATTTTTTTCGATCCATCCGCCCGATGGCGTCCATTGCCACAGGTAGTCTCCAGCACCACCGGCCGGCCTCACCGTGGCATACAAAGCGGAACGCTGACCGACGAGCGAGGTCGGTTTTCCCTTGAGCTGCGTTACGCGATGCGCGGTCCAATGGGGTTGCGCTGCACTCGTGTCCAATGCGAACTGCGTAAAAGTTCCATCCTTATCGTTGCCTACAACGTAAAGGACTGGGCCCATCATCGCCGCCTGTAAATCAAGCAAGTGCATGGGCAAGGAAGGCATAGGTAGTGAGCCTAAGCGGCCCAACTCCAATGTCAGTTTTTGAACCCGCTGCGCCACTGCATCGCGTTCAGTACCAAGAAAAACATAAGCCTGCCGTTTGTCCAATGCCAAGGCTTGTATCGGTTGTTGCGCGTGCCAGTCGCCCTTCTTCCAGGACTGGCTCGCTTCATCGAATATCCAGCTTGCATCCTGTCCCAGCACGAGGAGCTGGCCATCCAAAGCAGCCAAAGTACGTGCCGGCCCATTGCCAGGCGCAGGCCCCAGCGTACCCGTCTTCAGGGTCACAAGATTGCCTGCATGGGCAGACAATGCAGGCAAACACACACCCATGCCAATACCAGCGATCCATAGGGCCATGGCAGTTTTGAGCAAAGACAATGCGAGGTAGAAAATACCTTTCATAAATTGACACGGCCTTATTTGAATCACTGGATGACGCCCTGTTGGCGCAATTGCGCAATTTCAGTATGCGAATACCCGCACTCCGCTAATACATCGTCTGAATGCTCACCGAGTGTGGGCGCAGCAAACGGGGATGGGCCCGGCGTTTTGCTAAATTTAATTGCCTTGGTAAGGCCCTTGTAGCGACCGACCGATGGATGCTCTAGATTGGTCACCATTTCCTCGGCAAGCACTTGCGGGTGGTCGAACATATCAGCAATTGAACGTGCGGCCGCACTGGGTACATCCTGCGCAAATATCTGTTCCCACTCGAGAGCGGTATGGGACAGCAAGGCATTGTGCAGCTGAGGCAAGATTTCGTTGGCACAATCGGCGCGCTTGCGCACGCTGTCATACCGCGGGTCGTCGGCCAAAGAATGGAGTCCGACTTTTTCACAAAGTGCGCGCCAAAAATGCGGCGTATTGGCTGATAGATAGATGAAGCCCTCTCGCGCCGGATGCAGACCCGTGACCCCTCCAGAGCGCATGTCGCGACCGATATCACGGCTTTCACTTTCAGCCCAAATGAACCGCGCCGATTGCATAGCCAACGCACTTCTTAGCAAGGAGACGCCAACATATTGGCCTCGATTGTTTCGCTCGCGCTCAAACAGTGCGGCACTGACACCGCTTGCGACCATTGCTGCAGCGTAGTAATCCACCACAGAGCCGTACACAATTTCTGGTGGTTGCCCGTGCTTGCCCTGCATAGCGCAAATTCCGGTCATTGCCTGCAAAACCTGGTCATAGCCAGCATAGTCTTTCATAGGGCCTGACTCGCCATAACCATTGACCACGCAATAGATCAGCCGCGGATGACTGGCCTGGAATCTCTCATAGGCGATACCCAAGCGCGGCGCAACCGAGGGTCGAAAATTGTGAACCAGTACGTCGGCCGAGCCGAGCATGCGATCGAGGACCAGCAAACCCTGTTCTTTTTTCAGGTCCAAAACCAATCCGCGCTTACTGCGGTTGATTCCAAGAAAAGCCCGGCTTTCGGCTTCTAAGGTCGACGGATATCGGCGAAGGTTGTCACCGCTGGGTGGTTCAATCTTGATTACTTCTGCACCCATGTCAGCAAGCAGCGTGCAACCGTAAGGGCCGGCTATGTAGGCGCTAAGATCCAGCACGCGAATACCAGTCAACGGCCCACGCGGCGCCTCGTCCTTGCTCAAAGTTTCGCTCATAGCGACAACATCCCCATCTTTTGCGCTAAATCGGCAATTCTTCTGGACCTTTGGATAAACGGCCTATCAATCATTCTTCCCTCCAATTGGAACGCGCCAAGGTTCATATTTTTCGTATCTCCTACGGCGGCCAGTACCCGCAATGCAAAATCAATCTCGTGTTGGGCTGGGCCGAAGATTTGGTTTACCGTCTCAATCTGACCTGGATGAATACAAGTTTTTCCTATAAAACCCATTTTTCTAGCCATCTCACACTCCGCACGAAATCCGCTAGCGTCCTGCAAATCGGGAAATGCACCGTCATATGCGAATACGCCGGCTTCAGCCGCAGCCATTCGAAGCGCAAACAGCGCAGCATGCACATTCAGCGCATCGTCTCTCCTGATTCCTTGCGGTTCAAACAAGTCGGCATAACCTATCTGAAGCCCGACGATTCGGGCGTCCGCACTGGCAATATCGAAGGCACAGCGCAGAGCCTTTGGCGTTTCAACGTTAGCCAGAATGGACACCGGGCTGGAATTACGGTTCAAGGCCTCCGCGCGAGCGATGACTTGCAGGCCATCTTGAACTTGTTGCCCTGACTCACACTTTGGAATGTTCAAGATCGCAAGCCCGGTCTGGACCACGGCAAAGACATCCGCCTCAAAATGCGGCGTACCCATTGCGTTAACGCGCACGATGAGAGTTTTGGCACTCGAGCGTGCCGATTCAGACATCAAGAATTCGCGCACACGCTCCCGCGCAGTTTGCTTGCTAACTTCGGCTACTGAGTCCTCCAGATCGAATGAAATGGCATCCGCCTGGCTGGCCAACGCTTTGGAATACAGATCAGCGCGCGTGGCAGGAACAAATAGTTTGCTTCGCATAAAGAAGTTGCAGTGTGGCCCACAGTATGGTGAAATTGATTAAAAATAAAAACCATCTAATAGTAGTTTTAGACAATACTTTTTGTTTACCCCGAGGCTCTGATGAACGATGGATACCCAATTTTTGTATACCTTTGTGGCGGTGGTTGACCATGGATCTATGGCATCAGCGGCACGCCTTCTCAACATTACGCCGGCCACGGTGGCTCAACAAATACGTACCTTAGAGAGGGAAATTGGCGCTCCCTTGCTCACTAGAGCAGGGCGGACAGTGTCCATTACCGAGGCAGGCACTCGGATCTTGGAGCGCGCACGAAATCTTCTCAGAGATGTCACCGATCTGCATTCAGCCGCCAATGACAATGACACCTTTGGCGAACTCAGAATTGGCGCTGGAACGAATGCATTAACTGGAATTTTGCCGGATATTTTGGCTGGCATGGTGCGTCGACACCCCCGCATCAAGGTCTATATCAAGCCCGGATATTCCGCAGATTTGTACCCCTCGGTAGAGAGCGGCGAACTAGATGCAGCCATTGTTTTGGAGGCCCCTTTTACGCTTTCCAAAAGAGTTGAATGGCTGGTACTTCGTGAGGAACCGTTGGTCGTATTGGCACCCAAGAGCATGAAAGGTCGCGATCCACACGATCTCTTGGCCACCGAACCCTTCATCCGGTATGACCGCAACCAGTGGGGTGGGCATCAAGCGGATCGATACCTGCGGATGGTTGGGATCGTCCCCCAAGAGCGCTTTGAGATGAACGCGCTCAACGCCATCGCGGTCATGGTAGACCGTGGCTTAGGCGTTTCTCTGGTACCTGATTGGGCACGGCCTTGGCCAGAAGGTCTGAATCTCATCAAGTTACTGCTGCCGGAGCCCTTCGATCCAAGGCGCATCGGCGTTCTTTGGTCGCGCTCCACCATCCGAATCAGGCTTGTTAAGGCCTTGCTGCGCGAAGCCCAAAATGTCGCATTGCGCCAGGCTGAAGTGACCGGACGACCGCTCCTCTGATCTAAATACTGGGTGCCAATTGCATCCAAGTCAGCCGCCAAGTACCGTCTGCACGCCCACCCGCAGAAAAATAGGGTTCAAAGGTCAGCGCCGATCGTCCTTCTAAATGCAGACGAATCGCCGGCGGGTCATCGACACCGGCACTTGCCAACAGCTCTAAGACCTCACTCGCCGACTCTGCCGCGAGTCGGACCGTCTCTGCGCTTTTATATCCATCAATAAGACCCGTCGAAAACACCAAGGGTCCTCGGGTAATCGCACAGTAATCAAGGTGCATCACCTCTTGTGTGACAGCAGCGCCATCCGGCGCCTTAGATTCTTGTAGGCTGAAGCTCGAGCGACGATGTAGTACTGGCTCCATTGGAAAATTTAAGGCCAAGATGTCACCAGACCGCCAAAGTCGGTCTATCGCGAAGTACGCACCCGCAGTGACATCGCCTAGGCAACTGATTGAATTGACTTGGACACTCGCGCCGTGCGCCCATGACGGAATTCGCACCCAAATCATGAATCTAGCCGCTCGGGCCGGATCTACCGTAATGTGAACGTATCCGTCATAGGGGTAGGCGGTGTGCTGCTGAAAGTTCACCTTGCCAGCATCTTCAAACCAGAATGAAGCCGTACTGGGCCCATATAAGTTAAGCGTCAGCGTCCGTTCATCGGTCTGCACATAGGCAGCGCTAGGTAACTCTTCTAGTGCCATAGCGCCACTTGACTTGCAGCAACGCCAATAGGTGGTGTAGGTGCGCCGGCCGTTGGGGAAAGAGTAATAACACCAGTCCTCACCATTCGGATCCATGGCACCGAGCAAGTCGTTGTAAGCAGAACACTCGATTTCTTCTGCGTACTTCGCCTCGCCGGTGATCAAGTGCAACTCCCGATTTAGCTGGATCCAGGCAAGAATAGAGCAGGTTTCCACGTAGCCCGTGGGACTGAAAACACTATGATGATTGAATATTTCGCGCGAACGCAGTCCCACCCCACCCCAAGGGCCTCCGCCAAGCGTCAGGTGATGCAGGCGAATACTTGTCCACATATTCAGGACGGCCTGCAAATAGCGAGGATCGCCAGTTACTTTGTGGAGTTTGGCCAAACCCACCAGATTCCAGCAGAGTTGGTAGGCTTTACCCGCTGAGATTTCAGAGGCGTCCGCCCCGCCCAGCGACTTGCGCAACAATGCCAACTCTGGCCGCTCATCGGCTTGCTGCAAAATTAGCTCAGCAAGTGCCAGATGCCTAGGTTCACTTGTCGCCATGAACAATTCCACTGCAGCGTCTAACAATACGGTGGCCGAAAGCCCGTGGTGATTCCCCAGTTCCGTGATGTTGATATCCCCCTCATGCAGGATAGTCCAACACAAGTCGGCTATCTTGCAGGCCGCCAATAGGTAGCTGGGTCGGGCAAAATTCTTATGCACTTCCAGCAAGCCCAAGAGCATATAGCTGTGGACCCAGATATCCCAGGTTCGCTTTTCTGGCGCACCATCCCATGTCACGGGCCCGCGCAAAGATTTACCGGTAAACCGGCGCACAGGCGCATAGGTACCCAAGTAGCCGTCACTGCTTTGCATGCTGACCAAGTAGTCGGCTACCGCCTGCACATTGTCCGACAGACCTTGGTCGCCGCTTCTTTTGGCTGCACGGGACGCCGCATAAAGCCATTTACCGGCGTGCTCGCCATACCAATCACCTTCCAAATTGCGGCTAACCGGCTCCGGCGCGAACATTGCGATCGCTGGGCTTTGCGCGCCAATGATGAAACGAGACAACCTCCCGCTTTTACTTGCAATGAGCGCCTGTCCAAGTAAGCCATGCAGCGCAATATGGGGAACTTCACGCATCGACGACACACCTAAAACCAATGGTGCCCGAGCGGTCTTTACAGGGAGCCATCAGTAGGTACTTCCCATGCTGGTCTAGGCGATACGCTTGAGGGAAATACCAGTGCGAGGTTTGCGCCTGAAAGCTGCTTCCGCCGCGAAGGACCGCCGCGCGGGTATGGTCATCGCGGTATTCGTCAGTCCACTGCCAGACATTTCCGATCAGGTCCAGAACGCCAAAGTGGCTGGCACCTAGTGGGTGCGCTTGTACGTCATCAGGTGGCCGCAAGGTTCGGCTACGGTTCACTTCGGGAACGGCATCTTCCCTCCACGCATTACCCCACGGATAGTTCCGACCGTCTGCTCCTTGAGCGGCATATTGCCATTCCCACTCGTGCGGCAACCGTTTACCCGCCCAATTCGCATAGGCACGAGCGTCCTCAATGCCAACCCAAGTCACTGGTTTGTTGTCCCACCCCTTGAGCGGCGCACCATTGATCCAGTCGCGCAAAAAATTATGCCCGTCAGTCGGCTGATAACGTGAAGCGACCATAAAGGCTTTGTACTGCGCATTAGTTACCGGAGTCTGGTCAATAAAAAACGCACTCAATTGCATCCGTCTGCGGTGACTGCGCCGCGCGCAACTCTCCCATGGGTATTGGAAGTCCAAGCCTTCCCAAGTTTGTCCCTCGACTTCAATCCCGTTGACCACGAAATCAAAGTCCGCGGCTGGAATCAGAAGCATTCCTGGGGGTGGTACATCCGCGACTGTTGTACGTTCGATAGCTACCAGCTGCTGCGCAAGGGAATGCCAGGCAGAAGACAGGCTACGAAGCGGAGTTATAGCGAATTGGGCAGCACGCTCCTGATAAGCCACTAAGCCGGGAACCTGGGTACCAGCCGCTATCCGCAAAACTGCGCCGTAGCCCAGCGACTCCAGCTTCAGACTAATTACCGCATTGCCTGCAGCCTCAATTCGCGGTTGCAATTGAACTCCACTCCAAACGTCAAAATACTCCGCACCGACGTCGTGCGCTAGCACCAGCTGTTCGCCGTCAATTTCATATTCATTGCGGTTGACAATAGTCCACAATTGGCACTGGTCGGAGGGAAATAAACTTGCAAAAACGCCAGTTTGCAAGCATGCAAAATAAGGGCGCCATTCCGGGCTCACCAACAAAGGGGCAAATTGCCGCTGCAATGCGGCGATGCGTTTAAGGCTCTGCGCATCCCGTGGGGTCAGCTGATTCCAGATTCCCCAGACGTTTTCCCAAGCGTTATAGCCGACACCATTAAAAAACATGAATTGAAAATCATTGGTGCGGTCGCGGCTCCAACGATTTTCAACATTGATCATGTGGCGAGGTTCCAACCATTTGAATTTGGCAACGCTAGGGATCACGTCGGCTGGCACTTTTTTGCCCCAGCTTTGCACATTCCAAATCAACGCCTCTTCGGCGGAAATTGTTGACTCTGGCTGGAGTACAACTGGGCAACCAATCTCTTCACAGGCATCGAAGAAGGCACGTGGCACACCGTTGTAGGTGTCACCGTTGATACCATCTGCGCCCACGGCCTTCAGGATTTTGGCAATAGCGTGCCAGTCTTGTTGTCCCAGGTCGCGAGTCCCCTTGTCCCACGGTTTAGTGGGTAAGAAAACACGTACGCCACGTTGATGAAAGGCATCAACCGCCTCGCGCAGGCCTGCTAGGCCACCGGGCATGTCATGGGCAAGGTCGGTTTGGTTGCGATCATCTATGCCGATATTGGGATAAACGTACCAAATCAGCACACTGTCGATACCACCGAACCGAAACTCAAGGTCATCCAAATAGCGGTCGACGGTGTATTTTCCAGATGCGGGATCAAAGAAATATCGATCTTCCACCATCATTTGTGCATGCACAAAATTTGATTGTGCCCACTGTAGCGCGGGTCGACGGTAGTTGCTGTCATCGTAGCCAATACGCGTTAAGTGTTCGCATCGCCAGTCGCGCAGCTCCCGAATCCAGTCGTCGGCGGTCCCAAGCACATCCATTTTCCAGTGACCGATCTCTGCGAATGGCCAACCCGGCGCCTTACCGGGCGTTGGCAAATAGCGTCCTGTGGTGACATGGGAAAATTTATATTCCGTCTTGGTCACTGGAGGGCGATCTAAATCATCGTCTGGGTTCATTTTGGGAGATTGGGTTGAGCTGACGCATGCGCGTGTTTGCGAGGAGCGAGTGCAATGAATTATGGACTGAGGCTCTGGTAAACCCGCTGATAAAACGGAAACTGCAATTTGGGCAGTTCATTAGTCGCCTCCCCCGGCAAATGTTGGAGCAACAATATCGCCACCAACTGCGCTTTGGGGTCGATCATGAAGTAGGTTGACGCGGCTCCTGACCAGCCGAAAGATCCGACGGATCCGGAGCGCCGCTGAGGATGCCCCTCAAGCAACACCCACCCACCTAGACCTTGACCTTCGCCCGGCCCAGATTCTGTAGGCTGTAGGCCGCGATCCGGATTTGATTGCACCAGCTGATTGGAAAGCATCGTTTGCACTGCTTTGGCACTGAGAACCACAACGCCTTCCAGTTGCCCCCCTTGCAGCAGCATCTGGCAAAACCGCAAAAAATCGCTTGCCGTGGAGTACATGCCCCCTGCGGCACTGACATAGGGGTTGAGCATGGCACCGGGATTAGCCGCCGAAGGGCCTGCCGCTAGCACCAATTGGCCGGCAGGTCCCATGGTTGTAATGTCAACAATCCTTGAGCGCTTGGCA
>JBILPS010000089.1:0-8905 GCA_044373655.1 Rhodoferax sp. | reverse complement strand
TGTTGTAGGGCGAGGCGTATTGGTCAAACTCTTTTTTGGTTTGGCGACCCAGGTTGCCACGGTCCACCAAAAACAGCACGCGCCGCGCACCGCCAAACTTGATGAGGCGGTAAATGAAGCTGATGGCCGTGAAGGTCTTGCCGCTGCCCGTGGCCATTTGGATCAACGCTTTGGGTTTGTTGGCGGCCAAACTCTTCTCAAGGTTTTGCACCGCCGTGATTTGCGCAGGCCACAGCTGGTAGTTGGCCCCGCCCTGCCCCCACTGAGTGACCAATTCGGGCAGATGTTGCATGCGCGCCAAAAAGGTGCCGCTGGGGGTGTAGGCCGGTGGGCTTTCTTCATTGGCAGGCAAGGTGCCCACGGCCACCAGATTGGGCGAGGCAGGCGCTGCGCTGCTGAGCCACTGCGCCAACAGCTCGGGCCTGAAAAAAGCAAACACCCGGCGCGAGCGGGGCTGCGGGTCCAGCCCATTGGTGAATTGGGTTTCTACCCCCGTGGACTCAAACAAAAACGGCAAGGGCCTGCGCCAGGCGGGCAAGGCGGCGGGCAGGCCTTGGGCATAACGCTCTGACTGGACTTCAACGCCTTTGAGAGTGGTGCCTTCTTTTTTGGCCTCGATCACGCCACAGGCTTTGCCGTTCACATACAGCAGGTAGTCGGCAAAACCGTGGCCAGGGTTGAGCGGAAACTCACGAATGGCGACGCCCTGCGCTGCATGCAGATTGACTTGATCGATATTGCAAACGTGCCAACCAGCTTGCGTGAGCAAGTGGTCAATTTGACGTCGGGCAAGAGCTTCAGGCGTCATGCAGTTGGATAAGTAAAAGATAAAAGATCTGACTTGCATTCTAGGCGTCGACCAGCGCCACATCATTGGCGCCACCACACCGGCGTTTTACTTTTGGAAAGGCTAAGGCCCACACCTTATTTCTAATGCCTCAATAGGTTTGCCTATCTCCAGGCCAGGTCCAATCGTTCCAGCCCATGAAAGTGGTACACGTCTTTGACCACCGGCCTGTGCGCGAGCCGCAAGCCGGGCAGTCGGGCAAACAGGATGGGTAGCGCGATTTGCAACTCCAGCCTTGCCAGCGGCGCGCCGATGCAAAAGTGAATGCCAGCGCCAAAGGACAGGTTGGCGCCTTGGTCACGCTGCGGCATAAAGCGCAGGGGCTCGGTAAATTGCAGCGGGTCCAGATTGGCGGCGGCCAGGATGAGCCCAATGCTTTTACCTTTTTGAATATGCACGCCTTCGGCCAGTTGCACATCTTGCAGCGCATAGCGCGAAAAAATATGTACCGGGGCGCAAATGCGCAGGCACTCCTCCACCGTGGCCTGGGTGGCCGCTTCGTCGGCAAACAAGGTGGCCGGATCCAGCCCGCTATCGAGGATGGTGGTGACGGCGTTGCCTATCTGGTGCACCGTGGCTTCGTGGCCGGCGTTGAGTAACACGATGATGGTGGAGACCAGTTCATCGTCCGTCATGGGCTTGCTAGCACGGCCGCTGTGGATCATGCTGCTGATGAGGTCGTCTTGCGGCAGGCTGCGGCGCTGAGCGATCAGGCTGCGGACATAGGCGGCAAATTCGCCCGCCGCCTGGTTGGCCGCCAGCTCGTCTGCCTTCGTGCGGCCAAACATATACATGCGCACATAGTCGTGCGACCAGCGCAGCAGCTGCGGCCCCATGTCCTCGGGCACACCCAGCAGGCGCGCGATGATGGTGACGGGGATGATGTCGGCAAAGGCGCTGAGCAATTCGGCATGGCCATGCGCCGCAAAGCCGTCGATCAGCGTATGCGCCAGTGTGGCGATTTGCGGACGAAAGCGTTCTATTTGCCCGGACACAAAAGCGCGGTTGACCATGGTGCGCAGGCGCGTGTGCTCGGGCGGCTCCAGCGACAGCAGGGACCATTGCTCGGCCTGTTCAAAGTCGCGTAAATGGGGTGCAGGCTCGGGCAGACCCAGCTCCTGGCGCGTGGCCACGTGCAGTATCTGCCGCCCAAAGCGCTTGTCGCGCAACAAGCTATTGACCTGTGCATAGCCGCAGCAAAACCACTGCGCCTGCTCTTGCCAAAAAAACAGAGGACACTGTGCGTGCAAAGCGGCATACGTCGCGTTCGGATTTCGATAAAAAGCCGGGTCGCGCGCATCAAGCGACACCCTGCGTCTGGCCGCATTTATGCGCAGGAAAGGCGTTTGCATTTAAGCGGCCAGACCGAGCGTGCGACCCGTGCTGGGCGGTTTTTAGAAGTGAATCACCGTACGGATCGACTTGCCTTCATGCATCAAATCAAAGGCCTCGTTGATGCGCTCTAGCGGCATGGTGTGGGTGACAAAGGCATCTAGCGCGATTTCACCGCGCATGGCTTGTTCGACCATGCCCGGCAATTGGGTGCGGCCTTTAACGCCACCAAAAGCACTGCCGCGCCAGACGCGGCCGGTGACCAGTTGGAAGGGCCGCGTACTGATCTCCTGCCCGGCACCGGCTACGCCGATGATGATGCTCTCGCCCCAGCCTTTGTGACAACACTCCAGCGCGGCGCGCATGACCTGCACATTGCCTATGCACTCAAAGCTGAAATCGACACCGCCATCCGTCATCTCCACGATGACTTCTTGTATGGGTTTATCAAACTCGCGCGGGTTGATGCAGTCGCTAGCGCCCATGACGCGGGCCAGATCAAACTTGCCAGGGTTGGTATCGATGCCGATGATGCGCCCTGCCCCAGCCAGGCGCGCACCTTGCACTACCGCCAGGCCGATGCCGCCCAGACCGAAGACGGCCACGGTGTCGCCAGCCTTGACTTTGGCGGTGTTGCTGACCGCGCCTAAGCCAGTCGTCACGCCGCAGCCCAGCAGGCAGACTTTTTGCGGATCTGCGGCGGGGTTGATTTTGGCGAGGGACACTTCGGCCACCACGGTGTATTCGCTAAAGGTGCTGGTGCCCATGTAATGGAACAGCGGCTGGCCCTGGTAGCTCAGGCGCGAGGTGCCATCCGGCATCACGCCACGCCCCTGGGTGGCGCGCACGGCCTGGCACAAATTGGTTTTTCCGGACAAACAAAATTTGCACATGCGGCATTCGGCGGTGTACAGCGGAATCACATGGTCCCCCGGCGCCACGCTGGTGACGCCCTCGCCCACTTCCACCACGATACCTGCGCCTTCATGGCCGAGCACTGCGGGGAACAAACCTTCGGGGTCCTCACCGGACAAGGTGTAGGCGTCGGTATGGCAGACGCCGGTATGGGTGATGCGCACTAGCACTTCGCCTTTGCGCGGCGGCGCGACATCAATCTCTACTATTTGAAGGGGCTGATTGGCCCCAAAGGCCACTGCGGCGCGTGATTTCATATTCGTCTCCAGTAAGGGGATGGAATATAGCGCCAAGTGGCCAGAGACTACACCGCAGCCAGCGCCTGATTCAGGTCATCTTTCAGGTCGTCAATATGCTCGATACCTACGCACAAGCGCACCGTGTCTTCACTGACGCCAGACTGGGCCAACTCCTGGGGCGATAACTGGCGGTGCGTGGTCGAGGCAGGATGGGTAGCCAGCGAGCGCACGTCACCAATATTGACCAGGCGGGTAAAGAGTTGGAGCGCATCGAGAAAACGCGCCCCACCCTCGCGGCCACCTTGCACACCAAAGGTGAGCAGTCCTGAGGCCCTACCGCCCATGTACTTCTGGGCCAAGGCATGGTCCGGGTGCTCGCTCAGGCCAGCGTAGTTGACCCACTTGACTTTGGCGTTTTGCTTGAGGTGCTGGGCCACGGCCAAGGCGTTGTCGCAGATGCGGTCCATACGCAGCGCTAGGGTTTCGATGCCCTGCAGAATCAAAAATGAATTAAAGGGCGAAATGGCCGCTCCCGTGTTGCGCAGGGGCACGACGCGAGCGCGACCAATGTAGGCCGCGGCACCCAGAGCTTCGGTGTACACCACGCCGTGGTAGCTGACGTCAGGTTCGTTAAGGCGTTTGAAACGGGCCTTGTGTTCGGCCCAGGGAAATTTGCCCGAGTCGATGATGGCGCCGCCAAGGCTATTGCCATGCCCGCCCAGGTATTTGGTCAACGACTGCACCACGATATCGGCGCCGTGCTCAATCGGGCGGCACAGATAAGGGCTGGGCACGGTGTTGTCAACAATCAGCGGGATACCGTGCGCGTGCGCAATGGCGGCCATAGCGGCAATATCAGTGATATTGCCCTGCGGGTTACCCAAGGACTCCACAAAAATCGCCTTGGTTTTGTCGTCGATCAAAGCGGCAAAACTCGAGGGGTCGCGGTAGTCGCCAAAACGTGTGGTGATACCAAACTGCGGGAAGGTGTGCGCAAACAAGTTATAGGTCCCGCCATACAGGGCGCTAGAGGAGACGATGTTGTCACCCGCCTCGGCGATTGTCTGGATCGCGTAAGTAATGGCTGATTGGCCCGATGCCACTGCCAGCGCAGCGAGACCCCCCTCCAGCGCTGCGACCCGCTCTTCCAGCACCGATTGCGTGGGATTCATGATGCGCGTGTAGATGTTGCCCGCCACTTTCAGGTCAAACAAGTCTGCGCCGTGCTGGGCACTGTCAAAAGCGTAGGCCACGGTCTGGTAAATCGGTGGAACCACCGCTTTGGTCACGGGATCAGGCTTGTAGCCGGCGTGTACGGCCAGCGTTTCGATTTTCATGGGGTCTCCTTGGGTTGGGCAAATCAGGCTGTAGGCGGCATGCAAGTAGGTACCAACTGGATAGACCAAGTTAAATCGGTGACCCGGTTCCCTAGCGACATTGCCTGGCGCGATCTTAGGTTTTTTCAGATCAAAGCCAAGAACTATTTTTGCTTGAGTTCATAACCAGGGGTTGGAACACAAAATGGCGATCTCTTCACCCACCGAGATATCGTTCGTATCCAAGATAAGGCGTTTTCCCCAAAGTGCGGTCGGTGGCGCCGCCAGAGATCTTTACGCTGTGCTCCGCTCAACACTGGCCGATAAACGCCGCCTCTTCAGATCCTGATGAGTTGAAAACCGCAGCAGCGCTTGGCCTAGAAAATTGTCCCGTGGCACCCAGCCGCGCAAAACCTATTCCAGCAGAGCCTTTTCTTGCGCCGCAATAGCAAGTTGCCGCTTGGTAATTTCGTCGCCCATGGGTGGGCCCTTAAAACGCTTGTTCTCGATACCCAACCACAAGACCGCAAGCAAGATGACAAAGCCCGCCGAATAATAGGTAAGTCCAGGTACGAAGCTGGCCCCGGTGGCGGGATCGGCGGGTATGCTGGGCACAAACACATGACCAGCGATCGCCACGACCATGGTGCCCACCATCACGATGAGGGCGAATGGCTTGGACAAGGCGCCCAGGCGAAAGGGGCCAAAAGTGTTCCAGGTCTTACCCTCGACAAAAAACCCTGCCATGATGGGCATGCCGTAGGAGATGTACAAATACATCGCGCTGCCGGTGGACAGCGCAGCGAACGCGCCCAGCGGGGTAGTAATTGCGGTAAGCAGACTGGTCAGAATGGCAGTGGCCCAAATCGCAGCCACTGGGGTACGGTATTTCGGGCTCACGCTTTTGAGCAGCCCGGAAAACGGCAGGCCATCGTCGCGCGCGAAGGCATAAATCATGCGCGAGGTGGACGTCACTGCGGCCAGCGCACACAAGAAGTTGGACAAGATCACGCCCAAGAGCATCAGCTTGCCCAATGGGCTGCCCAAGATGGCGGCGGTAAACAAGTTGTTAAACGAGGCCCAGCCAGTTTTAGCCGCAGCGGCCATGTCTGGCACGGCAAAAATCATGGACAAAATAAGTACAAAACCGAACACCAGCGACCAGCCGACCGCATGCAGCATGCCCCGATGCACGGTATTGCGCGCGTCTTTAGTTTCTTCAGAAGTGTGGGCCGAAGCATCAAAGCCGGTGATAGTGAACAAAGGGTAGAGCAAGCCAATGACAAAAGCCATGAAGGGGCCCGACGCAGGCGCCACATCGCCACCAGGTGCACCGCTGAAGTTGGTGAAGGCAAAGGCCTTGGTGAAGTCGATAGAGGGTGCGGCCATCAGGAACATGATGATCAAGGTCACCGTCACCACAAAGATCAGGTAACCGGCGAAGTCGGTCATGATGGTTGTCAGGCGGATACCGAAATGGTTGAGCAAGGCCTGCGCCGCTGTGATCGCCGCGACGGCCACGATCTGCGTCGTCGTCGTCCACGTACTGACATCCACACCCATCACTGCGCCAAACCACAAGTCTTTGGTGATGGTGTACAAAAACACATTAACCGCCGGCACCACAAACAGCAAGCCCAGCAAATTGACATAGGCCGTGGCCCAACCCCAGAAGCGCCCGCCCAAAATAGACGACCAGTGGTAAAGGCCACCAGCCGTTGGGTAAGCCGAGGCAATTTGCCCCAAGCCTGCCGCCACTACCAGCGCAAAAACACCACCTACCAGCCAACCCACGGTGAGCGAAAAACCACCACCAGAAGACAAGGCAATGGGGAAAGAACCAAAGCCACCCGACAAAATGCAAATAATCGAAAACGAGATGGCAAAGTTTTGAAAAACACCCATACGCCGTGACAGCTCTTGGGCATAGCCCATTGCATGCAAGCCTTTTTCGTCGTCGGACAAAGTTTGATTGACCATAAATTCCCCTAAGTGGTGTGACAGCAAAAACATGAGCTACCTGTATGGCAGCCTCTAAAACATGGTGCTTCGATAAGCCGCATGGGCAACGCCATTACCGTGCCCCAGCGTTGCGAACCCGAATGACAGCCAGTGCGTCAGGTAGGTGCAAAATTGTCTGTGCCCTGCACCTCTTCGATTCGTTTGAATTTCTTCTTCCATTGGGTACCAAAAGCAAGTGGCCCAGTATGTTCGACCCCATGGATAGCATCAATGCGGAATAACCCTTGCCTATTTGCTTAGCAGTTCAGCACTAATGGGCCTGGCACAAAGCGGACACACCGCCATGCGCCAAGCCGGTAATTGCCAGGCGCGGCGCATAATGGCCAAGCACCGCCAGACCGTTCTGGCGCGGCCCACTGAGAAAGTTTTCCCGCGCCCATGATTGCCCTGCTCGAATCCCGCGCCGCTGGTCTTTACGGTAAAGCCAGCTGGCTGCCCAATATCGTGGCCGGCGTGGTAGTGGGGGTGGTGGCCCTGCCCTTGGCGATGGCCTTTGCCATCGCCTGCGGCGCGCGGCCCGAGCAAGGGATTTACACCGCTATCGTTGCCGGTATCTTGGTTAGCGTTTTGGGCGGTAGCCGGGTACAAATTGCCGGGCCCACGGGCGCTTTTATCGCCATCTTGAGCGGTATTACCGCCACCCACGGTATCGCCGGCTTGCAAATTGCGACCCTGATGGCCGGGGCCATGCTGGCGCTGATGGGCCTGCTGCGCTTGGGCGGGGTGATCAAGTTTATTCCGGCGCCGGTGATTGCGGGCTTTACCACGGGCATAGGTGTGATTATTTTTGTAGGGCAGTGGACGTATTTTTTCGGTCTGCCCGCCACACAAGGCATCCATTTCCACGAAAAGTTGATCGCCCTGGTGCAGGTCTTGCCCCATTGGCATCTGGCCACTTTGGGCTTATCGCTGCTCAGCTTAGTACTGCTGCTTTATGCGCCCAAATTGCCGCGCATGCAACGCGTTCCAAGGCCGCTGGTAGCTATGGTGGTGGCTACCGTACTGCAAGCCGTGTTTCAGTGGGACGGCGTGGCCACCATTGGCAGCGCCTTTGGCGGCATACCCCAGGGCCTGCCCAGTTTGCAATGGCCGACAATCACGCTGTCCGGCATGGTTCCGCTGCTGGGACCCGCGTTTTCGATTGCCATGCTGGGGGCGATTGAATCGCTGCTGTCTGCCGTCGTCGCCGATAGCATGGCCGGGCTGACGCATGACTCCAACCAGGAACTGATCGGCCAGGGCATCGCCAACATCGTGGTGCCCCTATTTGGCGGTTTTGCGGCCACTGGCGCCATCGCCCGCACCGCCACCAATATCCGCAACGGCGGCACCAACCCGATCGCCGGTATCACCCACAGCCTCACGCTGATAGCCACCCTGCTGTTTTTGGCACCGCTGGCCGGGCAAATTCCCCTGGGGGCACTGGCCGCCATCTTGTTCGTTGTGGCCTACAACATGAGCGACCTGCACCATTTTTTGCACATCGCGCGAAGCGCCTCACGTCCGGATGTGCTGGTGCTGCTGCTCACCTTTGCACTCACGGTGTTGGTGGACTTGATGGCCGCCGTGCTAGTGGGCACGGCCCTTGCGCTGATGTTGCGCAGGTGGGCTAAGAATTGAGGGCCTTGCCTGGAGGCTTCACTCAAGCCACCTTCAAGCACGTGCCCGCCAGCGCCGTCTCTAGCACCAAACGCTCTGGCGCGCTAAAACACAAAAAACGCTTGTTAGTGGCCCGGCCAATGGCGCACAGGTTTAGGCTTTGCGCAACCTGGTGGCCCATTTGTGTGATGCCGCTGCGCGAGATCACGACCGGCACACCCATTTGGGCGGACTTGATGATCATCTCGCTGGTTAAGCGACCAGTGGTGTAGAACACTTTGTCGTGCGCGCTCATGCCGGTGCGCGTGCCCTGCCCGGTACCTTCATTGGGCTGCATAGCCATCCAACCGGCAATAGCATCCAGCGCGTTGTGGCGGCCCACGTCTTCCACAAACATCAGCATGCGCTCGCCCTGAAACAGCGCGCAGCCATGCACCGAGCCGGCGGTTTTGTAAATACTGTCGTTCAGGCGGATGGTGTTGACGATGCCGTACAGCTGGCTTTGGGTGATGGTGGCCGGGGGCAGCTGGATGCTGTCGATATCGGCCATCAAATCGCCAAATACGCTACCTTGTCCGCAGCCAGTAGTAACTACGCGCTTGGCGGTTTTTTTCTCTAAGTTGGCAATGCCCGTG
>JBILPS010000088.1:0-9044 GCA_044373655.1 Rhodoferax sp. | reverse complement strand
ACCTGCGTGAAAAGCGTACTTCAACCGCTGATTTTTTCGTCGGCGGGCGTTCCATCCCTTACTGGGCGGCAGGCGTCAGCTTATATGCAGCTAACACCAGCTCAATTAGTTACATTGCCATTCCAGCCAAGGCGTTTGAAACCAACTGGCAATACCTAACCAACAACTTAATTGCGGTAGTAGGGTTGATGTTTGTTGCGATCTGGATAGTTCCGGTGTTGCGGCGCCTCGATTTGATGTCAAGTTTTCAATACCTTGAAACCCGCTTTCATCCCGTCATACGCACACTGGCTAGTGCTTTGTTCATGGCAGTACAAATCGGTAGTCGAATGAGCGTTATTCTTTTCTTGCCGGCTTTAGCGATCGCTACGATGACTGGTATTGACGTCATATGGAGCATACTGATCATGGGCGTTTTCACCATGATCTATACCGCTTTGGGTGGTATGAAGGCAGTGGTCTGGACCGATGTAGTCCAACTGGTGGTCAAGATGGGAGGGATATTTTTCACCATCGGATTTGTTATCTATATGCTCGATGGCGGCGCGGGTGAATTGATAAAAGTAGCGCAGGCCGAAGAGAAAACAAAGCTATTTGATTTCAGCTGGGACCTTACCAAGGCCACCGTTTGGGGCTTTTTGTTCCTCGTGCTATTTGACGTGGTTCTCACCTTTCCAAAGGACCAGGTGCTGATGCAGCGTGTGCTGTCAACGCGTTCGGACAAGGATGCAGAACGGTCTGTTTGGACATTTGCCGCCATCATGATTCCAGGGGGATTTTTATTCTATGGCGTTGGTACTGCCTTGTATGTCTACTACAAGAATCACCCCGAGAGGATGAACCCCTTGCTCACCATCGATGCGACATTCCCACTTTTCATCGCTGCGGAGTTACCTATGGGCGTTCGCGGTCTGATCGTAGCGGGGATTCTGGCCGCTGCGATGGCAACGCTGTCGAGCATCATGAACAGTGTCGCAACGCTTGCGTCGGTAGATTTTTATGAAAAATGGGCGAAAAATCCAACGCCAAAATCTAGCGTTCATTTTGCTGAGGCAATGACCGTGGTGACAGGTATTCTTGGGATGGGCGTCGCGCTTTTATTGACGCGCTACGACATCCACTCTTTATTTGATGTATCGATTGAGTTGGCTGGTCTATTGGGTGGCGGATTCGCTGGCGCCTACACCTTGGGCATGTTTACACGGCGTGCCAACTGGCAGGGCGTTGCAATCGGTGTCGGCGTCAGCATCACAGTGACCACTTTAGCTTGGTTCATGAACCTGGTTCACCCGTATTTTTATCTCGCTATTTCAATCTTTGTTTGCATCGTAGTTGGCTATATGGCCAGTTGGATGTTCCCGCCGCCATCGCCACAGTCTCTCGAAGGCCTCACCATTTATTCCAAAAACGCTTCGCGTTGAAGAAAATCTTACAGATCGTGCACTTGAACTGCTCGCTTGTTCGCCATCAGGTTTGCCAAGTTGCCTACCCGATTGCTGCTCTCTTATTTTTCATTTATCGGCTTGTTGTTTGCCGTACGGGCGCTAGCAACACCAGCACCGCGCCGGCGCCGCCTTTATGCGGCGGGGCTTGCACAAAGGCGATGACTTCGGCCTTTTGCACTAGCCAGCGCAGCACCTTGTCTTTGAGCACCGGTGCTTTGCCCGGCGAGCCCAGGCCTTTGCCGTGTACCACGCGAACGCAGCGCAGGCCTTGCTTATGCGCGTCGCGTATGAACTGGCCCATGGCCTCGCGCGCCTCGTCGCTGCGCAAGCCATGTAAGTCCACTTGGCGCTGAATACTCCATTGGCCCTTGCGCAGTTTTTGCACCACGTCCGCTCCCACGCCAGGGCGCCGAAAGCTCAGGTCCTGATCGGTATCGAGCAAGCTGCTGATATCAAACTCGTCGCTCAGGGATTCTTGCAGCGCTGCTTGCGCGTCTAGCTCGTGTTGCAGTACGGTCGCTAGCGGGGCCGGTTTTTTCAGGTCGGCGCGCGCCACCGTGGTCATGCGCTGCACTTGGCCCACAGCGCTTTCAAATAAATTACGCTCTTTCTCAGCCCGCTTGGCCGCCAGCGCGCGGGCCGCTTGCTCGGCCTTTTCCTTGGCTGCTTGCGCTTCCAGTTGATCTTTGATTCTTTTCAGGTCTTGCAAGCCGGGCATGGGGCGATTGTCCATGCAAGCAGGCCGGGCAAGCTAGATCGCTCACACCAAGCCCTGCTCGGCCATCGACAAAGACTGGCCCTGCGCCACGATGATGTGGTCCAAGACGCGTACATCAATCAGCGCCAGCGCGGATTTAAGGGTTTGCGTGAGCGCCTCGTCCGCCCGCGAAGGATGCACCGAACCGCTGGGGTGGTTGTGCGCTAGCACCACGGCGCTAGCCTGATGGTGCAAAGCGCGTACGACCACTTCGCGCGGATAGACACTGGTTTGGCTGACCGTGCCCTTGAACATTTCTTCCATCGCCAGCATGCGGTATTGCAAATCCAAAAACATCACTGCAAACACTTCATGGGGCAAGGCAGACAAATGCAGTTGGAAAAACTGCCGCACCGCTTGCGGCGAGTCCAGCACTGCGCGCTCTTGCAGGCGCTGCGCCATGGCCCGGCGTGCCAGTTCCAGCACCGCCAGTATCTCGGCGCGTTTGGCCGGCCCCAGGCCTTTGACCTGGGCCAGCGCTTTGGGGTCGGTATGCAGCAAGCCGGCTATGCCGCCAAAGCCTGGGATCTGCGCGCCGTTTTCTGCCACTTGGTGGGGGGTGCGCAGCAGCTCGTCTGCCAACTGCAGCACATCTTTGCCCGGGATGCCGGTGCGCAACAGGATGGCCAATAACTCGGTGTCGCTTAGCGCGGCAGGGCCGCGTTGCAGCAGTTTTTCGCGGGGACGGGCGTCCACAGGCATGTGGTCCAGGGGCATGGCGGCAGAGGGTGTGACAGCGTTGATCGGTATGGCCGGGGCGATGGTGCTGCGGTACATAGCCGCTGCCCCGTGTCCATACAATAGCTGCAGATTATCCACAGCCCTATGACCCACGACCTTCCCTGCATCCAAGCGGCTTCGTTTTTAACACTGCATTACCGGCTGTCCGGCCCGGCGGGCGACGTCATCAACACCTTTGAAGGCAAACCTGCCACCCTAAGCCTGGGCACCGGCGAGTTATCGCCCGAAGTGGAGCGCTGTCTGATAGGTCTGGAGGAGGGCGCGCACCGCACTTTTGATCTGCCTGCCGGTGTGGCCTTTGGCCCGCGCAATCCGCAAATGCAGCAGTGGGTAGCCCATAGCCTGCTTCGTGAAATGGGCGACCCCCAGGAGCGCTATGCACCGGGCGATGTGGTGCAGTTCCCCACGCCGGACGGGCAAAGCAGCTATGCCGGTGCGGTGGTCGCGGTCAAGGCAGATGCCGGTGGCCAGGACGCGCAAGCCGATGGTGCGGTATTGTTCGATTTCAACCACCCGCTGGCCGGTCAGCCCGTCAGCTTTGAAGTGAAAGTGATTGCTGTTTTATGAACTCTCTCGGCCCCAATTCCAGCGATATTTTGAATGGCAGCGAAATCCTGCTGGCCGAGCCACGCGGCTTTTGCGCCGGAGTCGATCGTGCCATAGAAATTGTGGAGCGCGCGCTCTCCAAATTCGGCGCGCCGATTTATGTACGCCATGAAATCGTGCATAACACCTTCGTGGTGAACGACCTTAAATCCAAGGGCGCTGTCTTTATCGAAGACCTGGACGATGTACCGCCGGGCGCGACCCTGGTTTTTTCGGCGCATGGGGTGAGCAAGGCGATTCAAGACGAGGCGGCGCAGCGGGGCTTTAAGGTATTTGACGCCACCTGCCCCTTAGTCACGAAAGTGCACGTGGAAGTGGCCAAGCTACACAAAGAGGGCTACGAGTTCATCATGATCGGCCACAAAGGGCACCCGGAAGTGGAGGGCACCATGGGCCAGTTAGACAGCGGCATCCACCTGGTAGAAGACGTGGCCGATGTGGCCCGTGTGCAACCGGGGCAGTCAGCCAAGCTGGCGCTGGTCACGCAAACCACGCTCAGCATGGATGACGCGGCAGACATCGCAGCGGCCGTCAAAGCGCGCTTTCCGCAAGTGCGCGAGCCCAAGCAGCAGGACATTTGCTACGCCACCCAAAATCGCCAAGACGCCATCAAGATCATGAGCCCGCAGGTGGATATTGTGATTGTGGTGGGCAGCCCCACCAGCTCCAATAGCAACCGCTTGCGCGAAGTGGCCCAAAAACTGGGCACCGTCAGCTATATGGTGGACCATGCCAACGAGCTCGACCCGGCTTGGTTTGTAGGCCGCAGCCGTGTGGGCCTAACGGCCGGCGCCTCGGCCCCGGAAATTTTGGTGCAGGCCGTCATCTCGCGTCTGCGCTCGCTGGGCGCTCTGTCTGTGCGTCGCATGGACGGGGTGGTGGAGACCATCAAATTCCCGCTCCCCAAAGGATTGAAGCCTGATACCGACGGGCAAAGTACACCAGCACCCTAAGCGGACTAGCTGGGGACCTAGCGCCCGGCCCGCCTAAAATCGGCGGTTTCGGCCTGTGCCCGAACCCTTACTCATCCACCATGCTCGATATCACCCTGCTACGTAAAGACCTGCCTTCGGTGCTGGCCCGCCTTGAAACCCGCAAAAGCCCGCAAGCGTTTTTACCGGTGGACGTGTTTACCGCGCTGGAAGCCGAGCGCAAAACCATCCAAACCCGCACCGAAGAGCTGCAAGCCAAGCGCAACAGCCTGAGTAAGCAGATCGGTCAACTTAAGGCCAAGGGCGCGGCAGGGCAGGCCGAGGTCGATGTGGTGATGGCGCAGACCGCCGACATCAAATCCGAGCTAGAAAGCTCTGAAGCGCGGCTGGAAGGCATCCAGGCCGACATGCAAGCCCTACTGCTGAACGTGCCCAATTTGCCGCACGAGAGCGTACCGGTGGGCAAAGACGAGCATGCCAATGTGGTGGTGCGCAGCTGGGGCACGCCCAAGGCCATGGACTTCACCATCAAAGACCATGTGGATGTGGGCGAACCCCTAGGCCTGGACTTTGACATGGGCGTCAAGCTCAGCGGCGCGCGCTTTACCGTGATGAAAGGCCCGATGGCCCGATTGCACCGTGCCATTGCCCAGTTCATGCTGGACGTGCAAACCCAGGAACACGGCTACACCGAGTGCTATACGCCCTACATCGTCAATGCCGAAACCCTGCGGGGCACCGGCCAGCTGCCCAAATTTGAAGAAGATTTGTTTGCCGCCAAAAAAGGCGGGCAGGACGCGCAGACGGCGGACAACGCCGCCCTCTACCTGATTCCGACCAGCGAAGTGACGCTGACCAATTTTGTGCGCGACACCGTATTGGCAGAAAACCAGCTACCCATGAAGCTGACGGCGCATACCGCCTGCTTTCGCTCCGAGGCCGGCTCCTACGGGCGCGACACCCGTGGCCTGATCCGCCAGCACCAGTTTGACAAGGTGGAAATGGTGCAAATCGTGCACCCAGACCACGGCTATGCCGCGCTGGAAGAGATGACCGGCCACGCCGAAGCTATTTTGCAAAAGCTGGGCCTGCCTTACCGCGTGATGAGCCTGTGTACCGGCGACATGGGCTTTGGCGCGGCCAAGACCTATGACCTGGAGGTATGGCTGCCCGCGCAAAACACCTACCGGGAAATCAGCAGTTGCTCTAATTGCGAGGGCTTTCAGTCGCGCCGCTTGCAAGCGCGCTTTAAAAATGCGCAAGGCAAGAACGAATTGGTCCACACGCTTAACGGCTCGGGATTGGCGGTAGGCCGCACGTTGGTGGCGGTGTTGGAAAACTACCAAAACGCCGACGGCTCCCTCACTGTGCCCGAGGCGCTGCGCCCCTACATGGGCGGCTTGGAGACGCTGCGCCCCTGATAGAATCGCAATCCGCTACGACAGCGACCCGGAGAGATGGCAGAGTGGTCGAATGTACCTGACTCGAAATCAGGCGTACCGCAAGGTACCGTGGGTTCGAATCCCACTCTCTCCGCCAAGACTATTTCGAACTGATTCCAAGTCATTCGAACAATTTACAACCTGTTCGGGGCCTCCTTGGGTGCGCCCCTAGAGCACTTTCCGGATCAGACAGGCTTCTTCATAGGCCTCAATGTCTTTGAGCCGATACAAGACCTTCCCCACGATCTTCAAGTACTGCGGGCCCTCGCCGACGGTGCACCAGCGCTGAAGGCGCGCGACTGAACACACCCAACGATCGGCGAGCATTATTTCGGTCAGTAGCTGGCGGGCAGGTTCGGCTGGGCCCTCCGGAACCAACAGTTTGGGCTCGAACTTGGGTTCGTTGGCTGCGGTTTTGGCGATGCCACTGGGCAGGGCGTCCAGCACGTCTCCCATTTTTTCAGTCCGTGGGTTCGAAAACGAGGTGTAGTTAGTAGCCATGGGCTTGCTCCTTGATGCCTATATGCAGTGGTTTCTTATAGGTTCATACCGGTCGGCCGGGCTTTTTTCTCAGCAGGGTGGGTTGGTGCATGCACGGGCAAGCATGGCCCTTGCGGTTTCGCAATCGGACCACAAGTCGGTCCAAGCGCCTCAGATTGCAATGCTTTGCACCGCTGACAAGTAGTCAGCACCTCTGGCCTCAGCAAATAGGTCCAGCGTCAGAGTGAGTGCAGCCTGCAATACGAGCCCGACGCCAATGCCCGCTGCCATGTCGTGGCGCTGCAAAAAGGCAATAATCCCGACACCAATGATCAGAAGCAGAATTTCGATCCCTTTGTAGATCGAAAAGTTTTTCATGACGTTCTGCATGCGGGTGGATTCCTCGGCTTTTAGTACCGAAGGGTTCAACTGCAACTGTTCGCTTAAGGTTGACACCTGCGAGTCGGTTCGGAGGTATACCGTGCCACCCACCACTATCTGCATCAAACCAATGACCACCAGCGGATAGGCCATAGACTTCAGGCGGTGCCCATTCACCCAGAGCCAGACGCTGATAGCTAAGGCCAGAAGGCCAACGGCAATAAAAATCACGCTTTCTTGCTTCTCTGCGACGAAGTAGCTGTTCATGTTGTTAATCATGGTGATGGCTTTATGAGATAGGTCTGGTCAAGATTTTCACCACTTTAGTGGCCAGATTGCGCGGCGTGAAGCGCATGCTTTGGGCCATAGCCCAATTGACGAAGCCAGGGATGTAGACGCGCTGTCCGCGTTGCATTGCGCGGTAGCCCAATGCAGCAACTTCCTCGGACGTGGGAAGTTTCTTGCCTTTAATCAGGGCAGAGTTTCCAAGGTCAGCCTTGTCCTGAAAGCCCGAGGCTGTCGGGCCGGGGCACAGCGCAGTGACGGTTACGCCCGTGTCTTCCAGCTCGGATGCAATAGCTTCCGAAAAGCTAAGAACGAAAGATTTGGTGGCGTAGTACACCGCCATGTAGGGGCCTGGCTGAAAGGCCGCTGTGGAGGCCGTGTTGAGAATTTTGCCGCGCGTCGCCAAGAGATCGGGCAGGAACAGTTTGGTCAGTACAACGACTGTGTTCATGTTGAGCTGCATCATGGCCAGCTCAGACGTCAGTGCAGAGTCTTTGAACTCGCCAAAGGCCCCGTACCCAGCGTTGTTCGCCAGCGCGCTCAGCACGATACCCCGCGCTTTGATATCGGCGTGCAGCCGTGCGGCACCATCATTGGTCTCCAAGTCCGCACCAATAACAGTGACGTTAACCTTAAACTTCCGTTGCAGCTCATCGGCCAAGGCTTGCATTTTGGCCACGCCACGGGCTGCCAGCACGAGCTGATAGCCATCTTGCGCGAATTGCTGGGCCAGCGCCTTGCCGATACCAGATGAAGCGCCAGTGATGAGCGCTGTCTTGTTGGATGTTGATAGTGTGGTCAAGAATAATCTCCGTAGTCGTTTTATCGATAAAGAGATTAAAAACCCGGTAGTAAGGTGCCAGGTCAAGACATTTCTTTCCCTTGATTTGACGCACACAAACACTTGACCTGGCGCCAAGGTGCCGGGTTTAACATGTGTTGACGGCTATGTAGTCGTCCAGGCCACCCCGAACTCAACCTGGCTTTACGGCCCTGACGCAGGCTTCAGGGGTACGCGCCTGCTCTCAGTCACCGGAAACAAACAAACCATGAAAAGCGTAATTACCGTAAAGGCATTCAAGACTTTGCAGACGACCAGCGCCTTGTGCAAGGCGGCCAACGTGACCCGTGGTCAATTGCGCTTGTATGAAGAGGAAGGGCTGATTGCACCTCAGAGCAGAACGGAAGCTGGCTATCGCCAATATGGCAGCGAAACGCTCGACCGGCTCAGGGCCATACTGCATCTGAAGGAACTCGGCCTCACGTTGGCCGAAATCGCACTGCTGCTGTCTGATCGCGATCACGGTGTCCTCGATGAACAAGCGATACAGCAACTGGCGGGAGAAGTATTGTCGAAAATTGATGAACGCATTGCCGGTTTGCAAGTTATTCGAGGCTATATGGCCCCAGTTGCCATGGGTGACATGAGCGTGTTGCAGGACGATGACTGCAACTTCGTCGTTGAATTCATGACCGCTTTGTCCGCCGAGAAAACCAAGCGCCGCGCCTGAAGCTGACGGTTAGGTCAGGTGTGTTTTAACCAGACCGTCTCCTCGAATTGAAGATGTCTCAACATTTAGAATGATGACCTGAACCCCAAGAGCTTGATCTACGTGCCCTTGGAAAACTTAGGCGGTTTGTGATGACGTATGTTCTGCCCCGCCAGAACAAAGACCTCAAACCTGCTCAGCAGGCCTTGAGGCAGCCTCAGGCCCCGCACCACGCGGGGCTTTTTGCTTTGGGCTCCTGACTGTGACCTTCAGCAGAGGCCCCGGGGAGGCGTATCAAACCCCGTTTGTCTCAAAATCTGATTGCTTTTTTGTACCTAGTTCCGAGCCGTGAATTTGCAGTTTGCAGCAAAACAAGCCTTGAATGGGTATTCCGGAGCAACGTGACCAGTGATTCCGGTCGAACGTGACCGCTGATTCCGGGATCGTGACCAGCGATTCCGGTCATCGTGACCGGCACGCCGGTC
>JBILPS010000035.1:0-28614 GCA_044373655.1 Rhodoferax sp. | reverse complement strand
AAAAACCGGTATCAATTTGTTTTTCAACGGCCCCGAAAGCTTCACGCCCGACGACCGCTATTTGCTGGGTGAAACGCCCGAAGTGCGTAATTTGTTTGTGGCCGCAGGTTTTAACTCCATCGGCATTCAGTCCGCCGGGGGCGCGGGCAAGGTGCTGGCCGATTGGATGCTCGACGGCCATCCGCCCATGGACTTGTGGGATGTGGACATCCGCCGCGTCATGCCCTTTCAGCGCAACCGCAGCTATTTGCGCGACCGCACCGTGGAGTCGCTGGGCTTGCTCTACGCCATGCACTGGCCCTTCCGCCAGCCCGAGACTGCGCGCGGTGTGCGCCGCTCCATCTTGCACGACCGCCTGGCCGCGCAGGGCGCCTGCTTTGGCGAAACGGCCGGATGGGAGCGCCCCAACTGGTACGCACCGGTTGGCGTCAAGGCCGAATACGAATACAGCTATGGCCGGCAAAATTGGTTTGACTACTCTGCCGCCGAGCACCAAGCAGTGCGCAATACGGTGGGCATTTTTGACCAGTCCTCGTTTGCGAAATTTGTGGTGCAAGGCCCGGACGCCGAGGCCGTGCTCAACCGCATCAGTGCCAACAACATGTCAGTGCCGGTGGGCAAAGTGGTCTACACCCAATGGCTCAATGAGCGCGGTGGTATCGAGGCTGATTTGACGGTGACGCGCGAGGCGCCGGACCGCTACCTGGTCGTCACCGCTGCGGCTACACAGACGCGCGATTTTTCCTGGCTGCAGCGCAATATTCCCGCCGATGCGCGCGCCATGGCCATCGATGTGTCGTCCAGCATGGCGGTGCTCGGGGTGATGGGCCCGCGTTCGCGTGAGTTACTCAGCCAATTGACCGAAGCCGATATGTCCCCTGCGGCCTTCCCCTTTGGCACCTCGCAAATCATCGATCTGGGCTATGCCCGCGTGCGCGCCAGCCGCATTACCTATGTGGGTGAATTGGGCTGGGAGTTGTACATCCCCACCGAATGCGCGCCCGGCGTTTTCGATGCTTTGATGCAGGCCGCGCCCTTGGTCGGCGGCCGTCTTGCCGGTTACCACGCGCTCAATTCGCTGCGCATGGAAAAAGGTTACCGCCATTGGGGCCACGACATCAGCGACGAAGACACGCCGCTGCAATCGGGCCTGGGCTTTGCTGTGGCCATGAAAAAGCCTGGCGGCTTTATCGGCCTGGAAGCATTGCAAGCGCAAAAAGAAGCCGGCCTGACGCGCCGCCTGGTGCAGTTTGCGCTGGACGATGCCACGCCTTTGCTCTACCACAATGAGCCTATTTGCCGGGATGGCGCTATCGTGGGGCGCATCAGTTCGGGCATGTTCGGTCACCACCTGGGCAAGTCCTTGGGCATGGGCTATGTCGAATGCCAAACCCAGGGCGAAGCGCCAGATGCCATATTGCAAGGAAAGTACGAGATTGAAGTCGCCGGTGTGCGCTACAGCGCGCAGCCATCGCTGGCGCCTTTGTATGACCCTAGCTCGGCGCGCATTAAGGTGTAAGCGCATGTCAGCGCTGGCTATCTGACCCGATACAAAGACAAGCAAACATGGCCATACAAGCCGCGCGCCTTGCGCTTCCCGAAGACAACGATGAATCGCTGGCGGTGCTGGCCGACATCGACCCGGGCGCGGCCATCGGCGAGCAATTGCGCGAACTGCGCCTGGTGAAAAACCTGACCCTGCGCGAAGTCGCCGAAAAAGCTGGCATATCGGTGGGCTACCTCAGCCAGCTAGAGCGCAACCATTCGCGCCTGCCGATTGCGGTGCTCAAACGCATCAGCGATGCGCTGGGCGTGCACATGAACTGGTTCTTCCAGCAAAACACCGAAGGCGACCCGGCCGAGCGCGACGTGGTGGTGCGCAGCACCCATCGCCGCCGCATGTCCTTTACCGGCTTGGGCATCCAAGAAGAACTGCTCTCGCCCAATTTAAGCGGCCCGCTGGAAATGTTGCTCAGCACCATCGAACCAGGCTCGGACAGCGAAGACTATTTTCATGATGGCGCCGAGGCCGGTTATGTCTTGTCCGGCACCTTAGATTTGTGGGTCTCCGGCCGGCACTACCGCTTACATGAGGGCGACAGCTTTTCCTTCAAAAGCACCGATGTGCATCGCTGCGCCAATCCCGGTGAGGTGCCGGTACGGGTTATCTGGGTGATCACGCCGCCGCATTACTAAAGCGTGCTTTGGATTGCGGTTTGGGGTTCAGGCTTGGGCATTGCCATGGGCAAAGGTTCAGGCGGGTCTTTATTGCGCCAAAAATTCGTCAAAAAACCAGCGCACAAACAACCCCTCGCCCCGGCGCACATTGGTTTGCCAATCGGTCGGCGAATCGCCATTGGCTTGGTCAGAGACAAATTTCATGCTGCGCCATGGCGTGCCTTGGTGTTGGCAGGCGCTGGCGATAGCGAATAACTCCATGTCCACCAAATGGATGCCTGCGCTATCAAACCAGGGGTCGTGCGCGCTGACAAAGCTGTCGCCGGTGCCGCAGACCCAACCGGGCTGCCCACTGTCCAACTGCTGTGGCCCTGTGTGAAAAGGTGTGGTACCGCGTGGCGCCAGCGGCTCGGCGTTCATATCGCGCTGCACTGCGCGCGAGACCGGCAGCAGGCCGCACAGGCCAGGGCTGACCGCACCGGCGGTGCCGAAATTAATCAGGATATCGGGTTGGAGGCGGTGCAGGGCTTGCTGCGTGGCGATAGCGGCATTAACTTTTCCTACGCCGGTATAAAAAACCTGCGCCGCGCCCTCCAGTAAGGCGCTGTCCAGCTCTTGCGGCAAAGCCACCGCTATGGCGATCCGCGTTGGGTGCTGCATGCTGTGCCCTAAGGCGCGCCCCTGCAGCAGAAGCGCGGCGGCAGCGATTTAGCTGCCGCTGGCGGGCGCCTGGGGCGCCGCGGGGGGGGTAGCTGGCTTGGGCGGTACGCAATCGCCGCAGACAAACATGCTTTTGCCTGCCAGCTTGCGAAATGATCCCAAAGAACGCGGCTTGTGCAAGCCGCATTTAGCGCAGCTCATGCTGGCGTTACCAGAGGATTGTGCAAATGGGGACCCCGAGGCGCGTGAGCGGTAGCGGAGGCCGTCGGGACTGATCTTGGTGGTGGTGTTATCGCGCATCCCCCCATTTTGCCTTTTTTCCGCCCCGAAGGCAAAAGTACAGGGCAATTTGCGGCCGTTTGCCGGGTTTTGCGCCCCTCTAGTGCAGGCAAACCTCCGCTAAATCACGGCCAGCGGCCCAACTTTGGGTGCTGGGGTCGGCTTTTAGCTACTGCGCGCCAGGTGCTCGCTTGCCATATTCACATACCAGTCCAGGCACCCTGGGTTAGCCATGGCTTCGCGGTTGACTACTTTTTCCAGGGGCTGGCCTAGCATCAGCTTCTTAATGGGCAGTTCCTGCTTTTTGCCCGACAGGGTGCGCGGGATCTCAGCCACCTGGAAGATGGCATTGGGCAAAAAGCGCGGGCTCAGGGCGCTGCGGATGCTTTCGCGAATCCGGCCCGTCATCGCTTCGTCCAGCTTGACGCCAGGGCGCAGCACCACAAACAGCGGCATATAGCTTTCGCGGCCCAGGTATTCCAGGTCCACCACCATGCTGTCCAGCACCTCGGGCAGGGCCTCGACCGCGCTGTAAATCTCGCTGGTGCCCATGCGCAGGCCGTGGCGGTTGATGGTGGCGTCGCTGCGGCCATAAATCACGCAGCCCTCCAGCAAAGCGCCTTGCGTGCCTATGCGCAGCCAGTCGCCGTGGCGCCAGACGCCGCCAGTCTCGGGCTCGGCATCGCCACCGCCGGGCTTGCGCCCCAGGCCTTTGGGGTAC
This sequence comes from Rhodoferax sp., assembly GCA_044373655.1. Classification (GTDB taxonomy): domain Bacteria; phylum Pseudomonadota; class Gammaproteobacteria; order Burkholderiales; family Burkholderiaceae_C; genus Allorhodoferax. The sequence goes on along the minus strand of JBILPS010000035.1, from coordinate 24,776 downwards.
ATCTCAAAATAGCTGGCCAGGTAGCGCTGGTTTTGCGGGTCGCCCCAAAAATACAGGGGCATGGACGGGATAGGCTGGCTGCAGACCAGTTCGCCCACTTCGCCCACCACTGGCTCGCCTGCCTCATTCCAGGCCTCGACCGCGCAGCCCAGCAATCGACATTGCATGACGCCGGGCTCTTGCGGCAGTTCGCGGTTGCCGCCGATAAAGGCGCCGCAAAAATCGGTGCCGCCCGAAATATTGCACCACCAGATGTCGGCGTCTGGCCAGGCTTGATACGGCGCGGCGGCGCGCACCGCGCGGAACTGCGCGCTACCCCAGTTTTGGGTTTCGGGTGCCAAAGGCGAGCCGGTAGTGCCCAGCGCGCGGATGTGGCTGAGGTCGCCCAGGCTGGCCAAGTCCAGCCCGGTCTTTTGGCAGTTGGCATAAAAGGCGGCACCGGCTCCAAAAAAGGTGACGCGGTTGTTTGCGGCAAAACGCCACAAAGTGCCCCAATCGGGCGCATCTTTGGGGCCGGAGGGGTTGCCGTCGTAAATCACGCAGGTGGTGCCGTTGAGCAGGCCGCTCATTTGGGCATTCCACATCACCCAGCCGGTAGAGCTGTACCAGTGGTAGCGCTCGCCCCAGCTATTGGGCTGGTAGCTGCAACCTACGTCGTTATGCAAAATCTTCAAGGCCAGCGCCACCAGCACCGTGCCGCCATGCCCGTGCACGATGGGCTTGGGCAGGCCGGTGGTGCCGCTGGAATACACAATCCACAAAGGATGGTCAAAGGGCAGCCACAGAGGCTCGAAGGCGGCTGTCTCTGCGCTGTCTACTTGCAGCGTATCGGCCAGTGCGGTCGCGCGGGCCACGGGCAGCGTGGAATTTGCGGCAGTGCCAATATGGTGGTGCACGACCAGGTGCTGCACCGTGGGCAGCGCATCCTTGAGCGCTTGCACCACGTCCATTCGCTCGTGCGCGCGCCCGGCGTAGTGCACGCCATCGACTGCGATCAGCACCTTGGGTTCGATCTGGCGAAAGCGGTCCAGCACCGCGGCAGTGCCCATGTCCGGCGCGCAAATACTCCAGACCGCTCCCAGGGATACCGTGGCTAAAAACGCGACCATGGCCTCTGGGCAATTGGGCAGGTAGGCGGCGACGCGGTCGCCCGGCTGTACGCCCTGGGCGCGCAAATGCAGCGCTAAGGAAGCGGCCTGGCGGCGCAGCTCGGGCCAGGAAAGTTCGGTCACGCGGCCCGATTCATCCTGACAAATGATGGCCGCAAAACCCGCTGCATGTGCCGCCTGCACATGGCGGAACACCTGCTGCGCATAGTTGGCTTGCGCACCGGGAAACCACTGGGCGCCGGGCATCACATTGCGCGCCAGCACCGCGCTGTGTGGCGTGGGCGACTGCATGCCGAAATAGTCCCAAATGCTTTGCCAGAAAGCGTCCAAATCCGTCACCGACCAGCGCCACAGGGCAGGGTAGTCGGCAAAGTGCAGTTGGCGTGTGCTCTGCAGCCAATCCTGGTAAAGGCGGATCTGTGGGACGTAGGGCGGCTTGGGGTGGGAAGGGGCGGGCGTGCTCATGGACGCAAGCCTAGCAGGCTTGGCGCGGCGGCGTCTAGCGTTTGCAGCGGATGGGTTGGCTCGTGTCGGCCGGCAAGGCACCTCGGATCTGCGCCGCATGCTAAGGTTCACTGCATTGATTGAACACGCCAACCATGACCACACCACCTAGCGCCCCCTATCCCATGCCCACCGACCCGGAGGTGCTGGCCTACATCGCCCGTACCAATGCCTTTTACCCGGCCGATGCCTACACCTTCAGCGCCGAGGAAAACCGGGCTTGGTACAACCGGTATGCCGCTGAGATGCGCGGCCCCGTGCCTGCCGAGGTGTCGGCCACGGACTTCCCTATTGCCGCCCTGGGGCCGCAACGCGCCGTAGCCGCGCGCTTGTACCGGCATGCGCAGCAAGTGCATGCGGGTACGGTGCTTTTGTATTTGCATGGCGGCGGCTTTTTGCTAGGAGGCTTGGAAAGCCATGCCGATGCGTGCAGTGGCTGGTGCGCGGCCACGGGCATTGATGTGCTGGCGATCGCCTACCGGCTAGCGCCCGAGCACCCGCACCCGGCGCAGTTGGACGATGTGCAGGCTGCATTTGTCCATCTGCAAGCGCAGGGCGCGCGCGTCATTGTGGGTGGCGACAGTGCCGGCGGCAATTTGGCAGCGGCACTGTGCTTGCGCCAACGTGCGCAGGGCGGTCCCATGCCGGTCGGGCAATTGCTGATTTATCCGGGCTTGGGTGGCGACACGTCCATCGGGTCCTATGTCAGTAATGCCTATGCGCCGATGCTGACCACCGCCGAGTCGGCCATGTACTTTGCCTTGCGCACCGGCGGCATGGACCGCGAAAGTGCTTGCGACCCGGAATTGATGCCGCTCAAGGCCGCTGATTTTTGCGGGCTGCCGCCCGCTTTTGTGGTGACGGCGGATATCGATCCCTTGCGTGACGATGGACGCATCTATGTGGAGCGCCTACAGGCCGATGGCGTGGCCGCGCGTTACCGCAACGAAGCCGAGTTGGTACACGGCTATTTGCGGGCGCGCCACATGTCGCGCCGGGCTGCCGCCAGTTTTGCGGCTATGGGCGAGGCCTTATTGCAACTGGCCAGCGGCGGTCTCCAGAGCGAAGGCTTAGCGGGCTAGTTAGCTGCAATCGGCTCTGCCGCTCGTTGGTGCGGTTGCACCAGGAATAGCCCGACCAGCATCACCGCCATCGCCGCCCAGACCCAGGCGCTAAATTGCTCGTCGAGCAGCAGCATGGCCCACAGCACGCCAGAGAGTGTGACCACGTAGCTGGTCTGCGTGGCAAAGACCGCACCCGCTTTGGCGGCCAGCCACACGTACGCGGCATACATCAGCGCATGGATGGCGGACGAGGCCATCAGCGCCAGCTCGGGCTGACCATAAGGAGGACGCGGGTCAATCCACTGGCCCATGCCCAAGGCCAAAGGTAAGGCCAGCAATGCCGCCAGCAAGGAAGCCCAGAACATGGCCTGCACCGCATCCAAACCGCCCATGCCCCATTTGGCAACGTAATTGCCTTCCAAGGCATAAAACACCGGGCCCACCATGGCCAATGGCAACCAAGCGGCCATTTCCGGCGTGGGCAAACTCGATTGCGGTAAGGCGATGAGCGCCACCCCGATAAAGCCACACAACAGTCCCAGCAAGCGCAGCGGATGCAAACGGTCCATGCCCAAAGCCAAGGCCATGGGCAGTGAGAGCATGGGAATAGTGGAGATCAGGATAGACATGACCCCGCTGGGCAAATGCGCCACCGAGATGTAAAACGTGGAGTTGGGTATCAGGGTGCCAATGCAGGCGATGATGAACGCAAAGCGCAGCCCGGCCCGGCTTAAAGTAAAGTGCCCGCGCCGTACCAGATTGAGCGCGCCCAATACGACAACGCCGATGGTCGCTTGCCAAAAAATAAGACCAAAGTGCTGGTAGCCGGACGACACCGCCATTTTGCCCAGGGCCTGGGTGCTGCCCCAGCCCACCCCTAGCAGGATGAGTACGCCGATCAGGCGCAGACGCACTGGCAGTGTGGTTTCAGTAGTGCTTGGTGCGAATTGAAACCCCATGGGCGCAATGTACTACACGGTCGTGGCGGCACAGCTTGTGGTGAACGGCCTCGTAAAGCCGCTCAACACAAACCGGTGCGAGGGGCTGCCTTGCGGCAGGCCTCGCACGGCTTGCATGGCCGAATTAGGCGAACCAGCCTTTTTCTGCCAGACGGCCATCACCCAGGTCAAAACGGCCCGAAGGTGTCAGGCCTTGCAGCTTGGTGGTGTGTGCGTCCAAATAGTCCTGCACGGCATAGTTGATCATGCCGGAGTTTTGCGAGACCAGTTCCTGGCAACGTGAGTACAGCTCCTGGCGCTTCTTTGCATCGAGTTCGACGCGAGCCGCTTCCAGCGCCTTGCTGAACTCAGCGTTGACAAAATGGCTGTCGTTCCAGGGATTGGCCAAGCCGCCGTAAAAGGTCGAAGTGAACTGGTTATCGATGGTGGGACGGTTGCCCCAGTACACCGCGCAAAAAGGCTGCTTGAGCCAGACGTTGTCCCAGTAGCCGTCGCCCGAGACGCGCTTCAAGTCCAGGTTGATACCGGCCTTGGACAGCGACTCTTGGAAGATCTGGCCCGCATCGGTGGCACCGGAGAAGGCACCTTCGGACACCTGCAACTCAATCGCGCCGCTGTGGCCCGATTTTTTGTAGTGGAACTTGGCCTTGTCAATATCAAACCGGTTCATGGTCTGGTTGGGGTTGTAGAACTTCATCTTCGGTCCGATGCAATTGTCGTTACCGATGGAGGCAAAGCCGCTATAGACGTTATCCACAATCTTTTGGCGGTCGATGCCGTGCTTGAGTGCCATCATGACATCGTTGTTGTTAAACGGTGATTTGTCACTGTGCGCCACAAAGCAGAAGCGGTTGCCCATGCCCGGGGTACGCGCCACTTTAAGGGCTGCGTTCTTGGCCAGCAGTGCGGCCGTCTTGGGGTTGACGCGGTTGATCACGTCTACCGTGCCGGTTTGCAAGGCGGTGGTGCGCTGGTTGGCATCTTGGATGTAAATCAGCTCAATACGGTCAAAGTTGCCACGGTTGGGCTTCCAGTAGTTGCCAGGCTTGCGCTTGAAGGTAGCGCGCACACCGGGTTGGAACTCTTCCAAAATGAAGGCGCCGGTACCGTCAGGCTTGCTGAAGTCTTTAAAGCCGTTGGGCAGCACCATCAGGTGGTAATCGGCCAGGTTGAAAGGCAAGTCCACATTGCCTTTGTTCATGCTTATTTGGATTTGATGCGAGGACAGTTTTTTGATGTCCTTGATGTCCGCTAGCAGGGCTTTGGCAGGTGATTTGGTTTCGCCGCGATGCAGATTGAGCGAGTAAATAATGTCGTCGGCATCCAGGGTTTTGCCCGAGGTAAAGGTAATGCCTTTGCGGACATTGAAAATCCATTCTGCAGCGCCTGGCTTGGCTTCCCAGCTTTCCAGCAGTTCGCCGGTGGCATCGCCGTTGTCAGCAACTTCTACCAGGCCGTTAAACAACATCATGCTGAGGGTGATCGGGATGGAGTCCGCGTAGGTCAGGGGATCCAAGCTGTCTGAGGGCGAGCCACCTTCCATACCCATGCGCAGCGTGCCGCCTTTTTTAGGCGCGCCTTGGGCCATGGCCGGCATGGCGACAAAGGTGGAGGACAGGCCTATTGCCGCAGCGCCTGTGAGGATTTGACGGCGATCCAGGATGATGCCCGATTCGGTAGTGCTTTCGAAATTGTCCAAGGTGAAGTCTCCAGAGGGTTGAGGTCGGGTTCATGCAAAAAGCACAAACCCATTTCTGCGGCCGCCGCACGCGGCTTACCGCCGACCACATCATAAGAAACCCTTAGGGCGCTAGGCATCAAGGTAAACCCTTGGTTTTCGCCTTGGCGACTCGGTCTTGCCCTTGCCTTGGGGATGGGGGTAGGCGGGCAAGAACGCGGCCCGCGGCATAAGCGCTCAGCCGCGCTTGGAAGGCGGCGGCGGCGCATAGCCGCCCACGCGCGAGGTGCGCAGGCCCAGGCGCACCATGCTTTCGCACAAGCCTACGGCGCAGGCCAGGCCGTCCAGTACCGGCAAGCCAAAGCGCTCGGACATGGCGCCGGCCAGATCGGCCATGCCCGCGCAGCCCAGCACGATCGCTTCGGCACGGTCTTCGGTGATGGCGCGGCCGATTTCGGCTTCTATTTTTTTATAAGCGGCGGGGTTGGCATGTTCGAGTTCCAGCACGGCTACTTCCGATGAGCGCACGCGCTGGCATTGCCGGTCCATGCCATAGCGCATCAGGTTGTGCTCCAGTGCCGGCACCGAGCGCGCCAGGGTAGTCACCACCGAAAACTTGTTGCATAACATGGCTGCCATGCGGTAGCCTGCTTCGCCGATACCGACTACCGGTTTGTCGGTCAGGCAGCGCAGCGCGTCCAGACCGGTGTCGTCAAAGCAGGCAATGATGACCGCGTCAAAGTCGGTCGCCTCGCGCACGGCTTGCAGCAAGCCTGCCAGGCTCATGGCCTCGTCGTAATAACCTTCGATGGAGGCCGGGCCTTGGGGTGATGTGAGCGCCACAATCTCGGTGCCGGGCGTGGCCACGCGCCGCGCGGCGGCGGCGATATTGGCCGTCATACCGGCGGTGGTGTTGGGGTTGACCAGCAGGATGCGCATAGAGCTTCAGACTTCCCCGCCCAAGTAGGCGGCTTTGATTCGTTCGTCGGTCATCAAGGCGCGTGATTCGCCTTGGACCACCACGGTGCCAGTGGACAGGGCATAAGCGCGCTGCGAAATGGACAAGGCCATACGGCTGTTTTGCTCCACCAGCAACACGCTGACTTTTTCGTCGCGCGAGATCGCCACAATGGCGCGTGCAATGTCTTGCACCAGCTTGGGTGCAATACCCAGGCTCGGTTCGTCCAGCAGCAGCATGCGCGGTTTGGCCATGAGGGCGCGGCCAATCACCATCATTTGCTGTTCGCCGCCGGACAAGGTGCTTGCTTGTTGCGAAAAGCGCTCGCGCAAGCGCGGGAAACGCTCCAGCACGCTGTCCAAGCTGCGCGCGATACCGGCTTTGTCATCGCGGGTAAATGCGCCCATCAGCAGGTTGTCCTTGACCGACATAAAGGGGAATACGCGGCGACCTTCCGGCACCATGGAAATGCCTTTTTTGACAATCTCTGCAGTTGGCGTGCCGTCCAGGCGCTCACCCATGAAATGAATTTGTCCGGAGTGCAATGGCGCCAGGCCCGTAATGGCGCGCAAGATAGAAGACTTGCCCGCGCCGTTGGCACCGATCAGGGCTACCGTCTCGCCTTCCTCCAGCGTGAGGGAGACGCCTTTGAGCGCGTAAATCTGGTCGTAATAGAGTTCGACCTTGTCAAAAGTGAGCATCGCTGTCATGGCCTACATCCCGATGGCAGCGTCTTCGGCGCCCAGATAGGCTTCGATGACTTTGGGGTTGTTCTGAATCTCGCTGGGCGTGCCTTCGGCGATTTTTTCGCCGAAGTTCAGTACCACAATGCGGTCGGAGATTTTCATCACCGCTGGCATATCGTGTTCGACCAGCAGCACCGTGACGCCGCGTTCATCGCGCAAGCGGCGTACCAAGGCCACCATGTGCATGGTCTCGTCATGGTTCATGCCAGCAAAGGGCTCGTCTAGCAGCAGCACGGTCGGCTGGGTGGCCAGACCGATAGCCATACCCAGAGCGCGCAAATGCCCTTGCGGCAGGTTGGAAGCCAGCTCATCGCAGATGCTTTGCAGCCCCAAAAATTCGACGATGCCATCGGCCGACTCGGCAAACAATGCCTCATCCGCTTTGGCCAAGCGGGTACCGAAAAAGAAACCCAGCAGAGAAGCACGCGAGCGCAGATGGTGCGCCACGATAATGTTTTCGCGCACCGTCATGGACTTGAAGATGGTAGTTTCCTGGAAGGTGCGCACCACGCCTTTGCGCGCTACTGTGTGCGGCGCCAAATCACTGATGCGCTCGCCGCGCAGCAGCACTTCGCCGGCACTGGTTTGCACAAAAGAGGCGATCAATTTAAACAGCGTGGACTTGCCTGCGCCATTGGGTCCGATGACGGACAAAATTTCACCTTCATTGACAGTGAAGCTGACGTCGTTCACTGCTACCAGGCCGCCGTAGCGCTTGGTGGCGCCTTTGACTTCGAGGATCACACTCATGCGCGCCCCCCTTTGCGGTCCATCAGGCTGAGCACGCCGTTGGGCAGCCAGAGCATGAGTGCGATCATGAGCGATGAATAAATGAGTAGCTGGAAGCGCCCGGTGGCAAACAACAAGTCCCAACCAAAGTAGAGCAAGAGCGTGCCCAGCATGGGGCCGAACACAAAGCCCAGGCCACCCAAAAAGCAATTGAGCATGAAATTCACGCTATCGGTAATTTGGAAGGATGAGGGATAGAGCGACTGGGAAATAGCCACAAAACTCGCGCCGGCAATGCCACCAAAGAAGGACGAAATCGCATAGGCCAATACGCGCAACCAGGCAATATTGACGCCGATGGACGAAGCTAACTCCTCGTTTTGCTGCAAGGAGCGGCACAAATGTCCCAAACGCGAATTGACGATGCGCCACAGTACGGCGTAGGTCAGCACCATCATGATCGCCGCCATCAAATAAAAGGCCAGTTTGGGATTGGCCAGGGTATTAAAGTCCGGGATGATGGTCAGGCCCAAAATATTGAGCTCAGCCGGAAGCCTGATGGAGGTGATGCCTTTGGCACCGTTGGTAAAAGGTATGGCCAGCGCGGTCAAGCGGCTGACCTCGGTGAGCACCAAGGTCACCATCGCGAAATACACGCCGCGCAAGCGCAAAATGGGCAGCCCGATCAATACCGCCAGCAGCGCGCAAAAGCTACCCGCTAGCGGCAGCGTCCACCAAAAGCTGATGTCGCCTTTGGTGATCAGCAAGGCCGAGACATAGGCACCCACCAGAGCGTAGGCGCCTTGGCCGATGTTGATGCGGCCTATATAAAAAGTCAGCCACACACCCGCTGAGGCAATCGACAAAAGGGCTACGGACGTCAGGGTGTAGTACAAATCTACCCGCCCGGAGACGGTGATGGCGGTGGGCACGACGACGAGCACCACTAGTAAAAACAGGGCGACTGCGGCCCAGCGTTGCTTGTTGCTCATATCAACCCCAGGGCTTGCCCATCAGACCTTGCGGGCGCACCGCCAGGAATACCATGAGCGAAGCAAAAATCACCAGGTAGGTGATCTCGCCGGAGGAGGCCAGCAGCGTCAGGCCCACGCTTTCCATCATGCCCAGAATGAAGCCACCCAAAATGGCGCCCGATATCACCCCGGCACCGCCGATCATGATCATCATGAAAGCATTGATGGACGTAGGGCCACCCATGCCCAGGTTGATGCCGGTAATCGTCACCAGCAAGCCGCCGACGATGCCTGCGAGCATGGCACCCAGGGCGAACCCGATCATGGAGTAACGGTCCACATCCACGCCCATCAATCGCGCCGCAACTTTGTCCTGCGCCAGCGCGCGCATGGCGCGACCGGTTTTGGAGTGTTGCATGAACAAAATAAAGAGGGCCACCATGGCAATGGCCAGCAGGCCGATCAGGATGCGGTCATAGGGCATGACCACAATGAAATCCCAGTTGAAAACGCCATCGACAATTTTGGGCAAGCCGCGCTGTTTTTCGCCAAAGCATAAAAGAATGATGGCGTCTAAAAAAAACGCGATACCCGCCGCCAGCAGCATGGTGCTTTCTTCGCGTTTGGAGTTGCGAATTACCGGGCGGAACAGATATTTTTCTACCAATGCACCTAAGGCAGCCAAGGCAAGGCCGGAAGCCAGCAGGCCCACGATAAAAGGCAGGCCCAATTGGGCGACCACGGTGTAAGTGACAAAACCGCCCAGTACATACATTTGTCCGTGGGCGAAGTTCAGCACGTTCATCAACGAAAAAATCAGGGTCAGGCCCAGTGCGATAAGCGCATATTGCGCGCCCAGGTACAGACCGTTTACAACAACTTGTTCCATGCAAACCTTGCAATCAGGCCAAAAATGCGGCAAGCGCAGCAGGTGCCGCGCTTGCCGCCGGTCAGGCGAAGTCAGTGATTAGTCGACGCTTGCGACGAACATCGTCTCAAACTTGCCATCCTTGTAGACATTGACCACCAGCGGCACCGAAACCTGGCGTTTTTGACCGAAGGAGGTGGTGCCCACGTATTTGAGCTTGGCATCACCCACCATATAGGGGTTGGGTGCGGAGAAGGAATCCATGGTTTTCTGGAATTCTTTCACGTCTGTCAGGCCTTTGGGGTTGGCCTTGAGGGTTTCCAAAATGTATTCCAGGGCATAGACCTTGGTGTTGGACTCGTCGTTGTACTCACCAAACTTCTTGGTGTAGCGGGCCACGAATTCGCGCATCTTGTCCGAGGCCAATTTGGGGGTGGAAGCACCGCCCACTGAGATAAAGCCATCAGCCAATTTGCCTGCGCCTTCTTTCAGGACGTTCGCGTCCTGGGCGGTTTCGGTGGAGATAAGGCCTTTATAGCCTTGCTCACGCGCCGAGCGGATCAGCTGCGGTGCTTGCGCCGGCGCTACCCCCGACAAGACCAACAGGTCCGGGTTGGTCTTGAGCACCGGCAGCAGCACCGGCATAAAGTCTTTGGTGTCCACCTGGTAGGTCACGTTAGCCGAGACCACTTGCAGGCCTAGGGCTTTGGCGGCTGCGGCGCCGCTGTCGCGCTGGCTCAAGGGGTCGGACTCATTGGCCGCCACGAAGGCGACCTTCTTAATGCCTTTTTCCTTCATCAGGTGCTTGTAGATCGCAGGGCCGGATTGGTAGTTAGCCACCATACCCAAAATGGCGTTACTGGCCGGCTTGGTGTACAGCTCTTTGGGGAAGGCGTAGGGGAAATACATGATGCCGCGGCTCTCGGCTACCGGGCGCACTGCAGCCGCGCCGTCATCGACGTTGGGGCCGACCACATAGTGGATGCCTTCTTGGGCCATTTTTTCCATACCAGCGATAGCGCGCTTGGGGTCTTTTTGGTCGTCAAATGCGACGATTTGCACGTTGTAGGTGGTGCCGCCGATTTTCACGCCGCCCGTTTCATTGATCCAGTCAGCACGGGTTTCCATAGAGCGCTGGTTGGAGATGCCCCAGCTGGCAGCCGGGCCGGAAGTGACACCGACAAAACCGATTTTCAACACCGGATTGGCGGCGAATGCTGCGCCGCTAAAGGCCGCTGCAATCGTGGCCGACAACAGGCTGACCGCTAGAAAATTACGCTTTTTCATGAACAAGACTCCTTGGCAGGTGGTGGAAGAGGGAAGGAATTTTCCAAACCTGGCAGTCCTTACGGGCTATCAGCTTGGTAACCGCATCTTCTATCTTGTTAACAATCTTGTCAACATAATTCGGGGTTTTTTGTAGGCTTGTAAGAGCCCCTGTAAGATGTCCGTAAGCGCTATTTTTGCGGCCCCGGCAGGGGTCGTGAAATCATGGCCCTGCTGTTATTTCTGTGAAATTTTCTGCGGCAAGAGCGAATCCTTATGTTGGCTGCGCTGCAGTATTTAACTTTATAAAACAAAGACTTAGATTCACTATGCCCCATTCGTTGAGCCCTGAAGATGCGCAGGAAGCCCAGATCGTAGAACGCATTTACGAGGCGGTGATCGACCAACGCCTGGCACCCGGCGCCAAGCTGTCCGAGGCCAGCCTGTGTACGGCTTTTGGCGTAGGGCGGATGCGCATCCGGCGCTGTCTTTTGATCCTCGCCAGCCGCGAAGTGGTGGACTTGCAGCCTAACCGCGGGGCTTATGTGGCGCAGCCCAGTGCCCAGCAAGCGCGCGAGATTTTCGAGGCCCGCCTGGCTATCGAACCCTCCTTGGCCCGCCTGGCTGCCGAGCGGGTCAAGCGCACCGACGTCAAGCCCCTGCAGGCTTTGCTGCGCAATGAGTCGCAGGCCCATAAGGCCGGCAACCGGCGCGAGGCGATCCGGCTTTCCGGCCAGTTCCATGTGGCGCTGGCACAGGTGGCCGATAACGCGGTGATGCTGCGCATTGTCAAAGACCTGGTAACCCGTAGCTCGCTGATCATTGGCATGTATGGGGACCCGGGCTTTACCAATTGCCGCGATGACGATCACCTGTCCATTGTTGATGCACTCTTGGCCAAAGATGGTGCGCAGGCCGAGCAGCTCATGAAAGCGCATTTAAGCCATATCACCGAGCATTTGGATTTGGAGCGCCAGTTGGTGGCGCAAGCCGACCTGGTTTCGCTCTTCGGCGAAGCGACTCCGCTCGCGCGCGCCTAGGCGGGCTTGGCACCCTGGTTCGGGATAAAGAAGTTGGCTGCGTTCGCCCTTAGGCGCGGCGGTCTACGTGTTGTCCCTTGGCCTTGACCGGCTGCGACTCCTGTTGCCGCTCTACGGCCCTGGCCTCCACAACTTTGGGCGGCGGCTCGTTGCGCGCTTTGGTTTCGAGCTTGTCCATGGTGTCCGCGCGCGTTTGCTGCGGTTGCCGGGGCACGTAGTTGGAGGTGTTGACATTAGATATCGGCATACCTGACTCCTTGTGTTGTGCGGGCCCGGTGGGCCTTAGTTGGTTTTGCCCAAATTGAGCACTGCATCGGCTACTTTGCCCGAATCTTTTTCTAGCGCGAGCACGTCGATGCCCAAGCGCACAAACTGGTAGCCCGGATAAAAACTCAGCTTACCGAGCAGCGGCTCCGGGATCGGGAAAGTCTTGGCGCTGGATGGCAAAGTTTCGCCAAACTTCCAGGCCACCGGGTTCTTGCTTTCGCAGCCGGCCGATTTACTGAAACTCAGACCCTCAGGGCAATTGCCCGGCGAGCTGTTTTCCATGAAGTAATTGCGGATCATCTCGGTGCGCAACTTGCCGAAATAGTTTTTCATTTGTTTGCCGCGCTCTGGCGGGAACACCGGCTTGGCCTCGGAATCCAAAGGCAGTTTGCGGCTCAGGTCTTCAGGCTGCGGGCTGCTGGCGCCCAAAGAAATATTGATGCTGGGCGCCGCCGGGGCCGGTGCGCCGCCTACCGGTGCGGCAGCAGCGCCGCTGCCCACGGCCAGGGTGACGGTGCCCGGTGGTGGCGCAGCCCCAGCCGCCGGAGCTGCCGGTGCGCCGCCTGCGCTGGTTTCCTCCGCGCCTTTCTTACTGCCGCCACCAGCCGATGTAGTGCCTTCCGATCCATAGAGGTATTTCAGCGCCAGCGGATCATTTTTTAGTTTGTTTTCAATAATCTGGTCAAACACGCCGGCGATCCTGACCGTATTGGCCGAGCCCAGCCATTGCGGTCGGTTGCTGCTCAGCAGCAGCACCTGGGAGATGGAGCAGGAAGGGCCATTGGCTTTAAGCCATTGCGCCGCCAAGTCGCCACGCTCCTGCGGGTCATGGGTGGTCAGTGCCATGGTGCGAAATTCCGCAATCGAGCAGGTGTAAGGGTTCACCACATTGGGCGCCACCGGCAAAGGGTTCTTCTTGGTGGTTTGCGCAGGCGCGCCGCTGATAAAAAATAGTGACATTCCCAAGGCCGCCAAAAGAGGGCGGCTACGCGCAAAAAAACCCTCAATCATTAGCAGGTTTGGCAGGCGCATGGGTTCCTTTAAAAAGCTCGACGGTTCACCTGGGGAAGTCTAACTGAATATCACGAAAATAATGAATTTAGCGAATGTCTTAGATCCCTTGGATTACGCCGATTACACCGCGACTCCAGCGCAGCCGGTATCGCCCTCAGGCAAGTCAAACTGTGCCGCCGCGCCATTGGCAGTTACTATCTTGGCTTACAGCAAGAGGGCGGACAAGGCCCTGCTGATCAACGCAGGAGACAAAACCATGCAAAGACGCCAGATTCTCGCCACCAGTGTGGCCAGCGCTGTTTTCCCTTCTCTGGCTTGGAGCCAGGCGCTGGAAAAGCCGCAACTCAGCATTGCCGTAGGCGGCAAAAATTTGTTTTACTACCTGCCGCTGACGATTGCCGAGCAGCTGGGCTATTTCAAGGCCGAGGGTCTGGACGTCACGATTGTGGACTTTGCTGGAGGTGCGCGGGCTTTGCAGGCGGTGGTGGGTGGCAGTGCGGATGTGGTGTCCGGCGCCTTTGAGCACACGGTCAACATGCATTACAAAGGCCAGCCCATGCGCGCCTTTGTGGTGCAGGGCGCCGCGCCACAAATCACCCTGGGCTACAACCCCAAAACCATGCCTAATTTCAAATCCGTGGCCGACCTGAAGGGCAAAAAAATCGGCGTGACCGCGCCGGGCAGCTCGACCAATGTGGTGGTGAATTTTGTGCTGGCCAAAGCCGGTCTCAAGCCCAGCGACGTCAGCATCGTCGGTGTCGGCGCAGGCAATGGCGCGGTGGCTGCGATGCGCGCCGGTCAGGTCGATGCCATGAGCAACCTGGACCCGGTATCGACCTTGCTCACCCGCTCGGGCGATATGAAAATCATCACCGATACCCGTAACCTGGTCGAGGCAGAAAAAATCTTCGGCGGCCCCATGCCCGGCGGTTGCCTGTACTGCCCGCAAGCCTTTATTGACAAGTACCCCAACACCACCCAAGCGCTGGCCAATGCCATCGTGCGGGCGGACAAGTGGATACAACAGGCCGGGCCCAGCGATATCGTCAAAGTAGTCCCTGAAAGCTATTTTCTAGGCGATCGCGCGGTCTATTTAGAAGCCTTTTTATCGGCCCAAAAAGCTTTATCGCATGACGGCATGTTCCCTGCCAAAGCGCCTGACACAGCTTTCCGTGCTTTGGCCAGCGTCGATGAAAAATTGGCCGCTACCAAGCTGGACTTGAGCCTGGTCTATACCAACGACTTTGTGCGTAGGGCCAACGCCAAATACCCCAAAGGTTAAGCCCCGTGGCTGCTGCCATCGAACTGCGCTCGGTCGCCTGTACCTTCGTCAGCAAAGACGCGCCGGGCCAGCGCTACACCGCAGTGCAAGACGTGTCGCTCACGGTGGGCGATGGCGAATTTGTCAGCGTGGTCGGCCCCACTGGCTGCGGCAAAAGCACTTTGCTCAACGTGGCCGCCGGCTTGCTCCAACCCAGCCAGGGCGAGGTGCACGTGTTTGGCGAGGTTTTGCAAGGCCTCAATCGGCGCGCCGGTTATATGTTCCAGACCGACAGCCTGATGCCCTGGCGCAGCGCCCGCGATAACGTGCTAGCGGGTTTGCAATTTCGTGGCCTGCCGATGGCGCAGGCGCAAGCCCAGGCCGATGACTGGCTACGCCGCGTGGGGTTGGGTGGTTTTGGCGACCGCTATCCCCACCAATTGAGCGGCGGTATGCGCAAGCGCGCCAGCCTGGCGCAAACCTTGGTCATGGACCCGGACATCATCTTGATGGACGAGCCTTTTTCGGCCTTGGATATCCAGACCCGCCAGTTGATGGAAAACGAAGTCTTGGCACTGTGGCAATCGCGTAAAAAAGCGGTGCTATTTATTACCCACGACTTAGACGAAGCCATTGCCATGAGCGACCGCGTAATTATTTTGAGCGCCGGACCGGCCTCGCACCCGATCGGTGAATTTGCGATTGATTTACCACGCCCGCGTGATGTCGCCGAGGTCAAAATGACGCCTGAGTTTGCCCGCCTGCACCGCGCCATTTGGTCGGTGCTGCGTGACGAGGTACTCAAGGGTTACCAACAGCAACTGCAGGCGGCTTGAAAACCATGTCGCTTAGCCCCGTGCCCGAAAACCAAGCGGCTTCCAAAACGCAGCGGCGCGTTCCGCTCGTAGTGTGGCAATTACTCTTGCTACTGGCGCTGCTGCTGTTTTGGCATGGGATGACCGAACCGGGCCTGATACCGCCCATGATGTTTGACAACGACCGGCAAGCGGCCTTCTTTTTCGGCCAACCCCATATGGTGGCCCAACGCATCTGGGCCTGGTTTGTCACCGACGCAGATATCTACCGCCATTTGCGCGTCACCTTGAGCGAAACGATTTTGGCTTTCCTCATTGGCGCCGCCAGCGGCCTGGGCGGGGGTTTGTGGCTGGCACTGTCGCCCCGCACGTCGCAAGTGCTAGAGCCTTATATCAAGGCGTTTAATGCCATGCCCCGCATTATCTTGGCGCCTATTTTTGGTGTCTGGTTCGGCTTGGGCATGGGCTCCAAAGTGGCGCTGGGCTTCACCTTGGTGTTTTTCGTGGTGTTTTTCAATGTCTATCAAGGCGTGAAGGAAGTCAGCCCGGTGGTCCTGGCTAATGCGCGCATGCTAGGCGCCAGCGGGCGGCAGTTGCTGCGCTATGTGTACCTGCCCAGCGCCACCAGCTGGGTGTTTAGTTCGCTGCATACCTCGGTGGGTCTGGCCTTTGTCGGCGCGGTGGTGGGCGAATACCTGGGCTCCAGCCAGGGCGTAGGCTATTTAATTTTGCAGGCCGAAGGCAGCTTTGACATCAACACCGTCATGGCCGGCATTGTGGTGCTAACGATGTTTGCCTTGGTGCTGGACAGTCTGGTGGGCCGCATCGAAAAACGCTTGATGAAATGGCAGCCTAAGGCGGGTGAGACGGAGAAGCTGTAGCGTTGGCAAGCGAGGCGCTTATCGGCCCTGTCTAATACGCAGCTACAACCCCATCGCTACGCGGGTCCGCCGCGCCCAGGTACAAACCATTGCCCTGGCGCACGATAGCACCGGCGTGGCCCATGGTGTCGCTGTAGTCGCCCAGCACTTCCACATCATGCCCGGCGGCTGCCAGGGTTTGCAGCACGTGTGGGTCAAAGCGGTTTTCAAACTTTAATGTGGTGGTTTCCTGGCCCCAGGTTTTGCCCAGCAGCCAGCGCGGCGCGCTGACGGCTTGCTGCAAAGTCTGGCCGTAAAAAGCGTAGCGGCTGAACACTGCTGACTGGCTTTGCGGCTGGCCGTCGCCGCCCATATTGCCATAGACCATGTGGCGCCCATCGTCAAAGCGCGCATGTGCCGGGTTGAGGGTGTGAAATGGTTTTTTGTGCGGCGCCAGCGCCAAGTGCGAAGCGCTGTCCAGCGAAAAGCTGGAACCACGGTTTTGCCAGGCCACGCCGGTATCCGACAAGACCACGCCCGAGCCAAACTCCCAATACACGCTTTGGATGTAGCTGACCATGCGGCCCGCGCTGTCGGCCGTGCCCATCCAAATCGTGTCGCCGGGGACGCTGCGCTCCGGCCAGGGCAGGGCTTTATGCATGTCCACCGCCTCCACGCATTGATCGATAAAGCTGTCGCTTAAAAACTGCGCTGGCGTTACGCCCATCGCAGCCATGGTGGCAGGGTCCGCAACATAGCGGTTGCGCACTTTGAAAGCTTGTTTGGTTGCCTCCACTAGTGCATGCAAATAGGGTGCGCCGTCGGCTTCGTGGATGCCGTGGCGAAGGCGCAGCCGGTCAAAAATCGCCAAAATCATCAGGGACGCAATGCCTTGTGTGGGCGGCGTCATATTGAAGAGCGTGGCCCCGCTCACCTTGACGCTTAGCGGCTGCACGCTGCTGGCGCGGTGGGCGTGCAGGTCGGCCAGGCGCAAGGGGCCGCCCAGGCGCTCGTGCTCAAAGGCGATAGCCTGGGCCACGCTGCCGCGGTAAAAATCATCCAGGCCTTTGTCGGCCAAGGTTTGCAGCGTGGCGGCTAGCGCCGGGTAGCGGCGCAAAGTGTCCACCGGGGGCACGGTGGCGCTGTGGCTGGCGCTTTGTGCCGGGTCTAAAAACTGTCCGGCAAAACCCGGTACCTTGGCCAGTTCGGGTAAAAATTTGGTGGTGAAATTGACCTGGCTTTGCGTCACCGGCGCACCTTCGCGGGCGTACCAAATAGCGTCTTGCAAGAGTCGCGTGACGGGCAAGGTGCCGCCCATGCGCGTACTGTGTACCAGCGCCTCTTGCCAGCCCGAAATCGCACCGGCCACGGTATTGGCCGCCAGCGGACCGCGCCCGGGAATGGCAGACAGCCCACGGCTGGTATAAAACTCCATCGTTGCTGCACCTGCCGCGCGGCCACACGCGTCGATGGCGACCGGCGCCTGGCCGGGCTCGGAAATCAGCCAAAAGCCGTCGCCGCCGATGGCGTTCATATGCGGGTACACCACGGCAATCGTGGCCGCAGCGGCCACCATGGCCTCGATGGCATTGCCGCCTTCACGCAGCACGGCACAGGCGCTGCCTGCGGCCAGGTGATGGGGCGCGGTCACCATGCCGCGTGGGGAAGTTAGGGTTTGGCGCATGGGGCTCTTTCAATCATTCAAAAACTGCGCGGCCATGGCATCCAGGGCTTTGGCGTAGCAGTCCATGGGCACCCGCACAATGCCCGCGCCAATCTGGCCCACGCCAGCTTGCTTATGGGCAATGCCGGTGGTCACCAGCGGACGTATGCCGGTATCTAGCACTTTGCGCACGTCGATGCCGCAGGGCGCACCCTCAAAGTCCAAGGCCGGCAGGCTAAGCGCCGGGTTCTTGGTGACGGTGATTTCGTACATCTCGCGGCTGTAGCGCACCGCGTCGCTGACCGAGCCACCGGCCAGTAGCGTCAGCGCTGGCGAGGCGGCAAACGAGCAACCGCCAAAACCTGCGGTCTCGGTGATGGCGCTGTCGCCAATGTCTGGGCAGGCGTCTTCTTGTTTGAAGCCGGGGAAGAACAAGCCTTTGGGCAAGTCCGAGGTGGCGGTAAACCATTGCTGGCCCAGGCCGCTGATGCGCAGGCCGGTCTCGGTGCCGTTGCGCGCGGTGGCCGTGACCACCGAGCTAAAGGGCACACCATGCGCCGCGTCCATGATGGCTTTGCATGAGGCCATGGAATAGTTCAGGAAAAATTGCGACGTCTTTGCGACAAAGTCCAGGCTTTGGTGAATTTGGTCTTGCGATAAGCCTTTGTGTTCCGCTGCCAGCGGCACCGCCAAGGCCATAAAAAACAAGGCGGTGGACGCTGCATTGCGGCTATGTACTTCGTCGCCCATCAAGAGCGCTTGCGATTGGATGGCCTTGAGGTCGATGCCGCCGGTTTTGTCAAACTTGTGGCGCACCGCCGATTTGAGCACCGGGGCCAAAACGTTTTCAAACCATTTGAGCTTTTGCAATACATCGGGGCTGTTGGCGCCAAAGCGCAGGCAGCGGCCAATGCCTTCGTTGATATTGGTGTAGGCCACGTTGCCGTGCCTAAGGTCGCGCACCTGGATCAAAGGCATAGAGGCGCTGATGATGCCGGTCATCGGCCCGACGGCACCAAAGTCGTGGCATTGCGCAAACTCGATGTCGCCGCGCGCCAGCATTTTTTGCGCTTGCGCGGGCGTTTTAGCCCAGCCTTCGTAGAGCACCGCACCCACCATGGCGCCATGCATGGGGCCGCACATGGCTTCCCAGGCCACCGGCGGGCCGGCGTGCAGCAAGAGGCGCGTGTTTTTCATTTCTGGCCACACGCTGTCGGCGCGCAAGGCGATGTCTTCCCACATCGGGCGCGATTGGATGATGCGCTTGCAGGCCTCTGCGTTGGCGGCGCTGATACGCGCATCGTCCATGAGCCGAGCCAGATTCCAAGCCAGCAGCGGGTCGGCATTACCCGGCGGGCGCCAAAGCAGATGCTCCACTTGGCCGCCGTGCTGGCGGATGCTTTCATTAAAGCCGTCGATGCCAATATTGAGCACGCTTGGCGTTTGGCTGAGTAAGGTGTTGCTAGCTAAGGGGCTGGTGCTTGGGGTCATAGTCGCTTGGCAGGAAGTTTGGGGTTTAACAGGGTCAACAGCACGCCGGCCAGCATATCGCCGCCGGAGCTGGCACCGATTTGCAGCAGGGTGCGTACGGCTTGGTCAATAGAGGGCGCTTGTCGTGAATGCATTGCATCAAAAAGTGTATGCAGTGCGCGGTAGCTGCTGCCTTGCAATAAATCGTCCAGCAAGACGGCGCTGATCGGGTTGCTGGCGCTTTGCGCGGCGCGGCTAATGCGGGTGCACAGGGCAGGCATGGCTACTTGCCATGGGACCACAGGCGCATGGCGCAGCGTAAAAAACACCGCGCCCACCAGGTCATCGCCGCTAGGCGTCAGGCCAAGCCCTAGGCCGAGCAAGCGCAGGCAGGCGGCTTCAAAAGCCGCCAGGTCTTGGGTGTGCAGAGATTGCGCAAGGTCTTGCAGGCGCTGCTGCGCTAGGTTCAACGGAAAGGGCAGAGTCTGGCCGCCCAGCCAGGCCAGTAAGCCGGTGTGCGCCTGCGATGGTAGACCCTGCCAAGCCAGCGCGGCGCCCTTGCGCAGGGCGGCCGATTGGTAGTGCGCGGGCGGGGCTTGCCAGGGGTTTGCCAGGTTGCGGGGGTGCTCGCTGTCGGCGGCATCACCGGTCCAGACGATGCGCCCGTGCCGCAGCGCGTAGAGCGTGCTTTCAAAGCCGGGTACGGGCGCAAGCGCCAGGGTGTGGGTGCTCACGGCTTGGGTGTTTGCATAGTGATGTGCGTTCCGGCGCGCCCCATCAAAGCCTCAAATGCCTGCTCCAGCGAGGTGATGATCACTTCGCCCTCGTGGTTGGCATTGGGCAGCTCTTGCAGATAGCTCATGGCCGCGTCGATTTTGGGGCCCATGCTGCCCGCGGGAAACTGGCCTTGCGCGCTGTAGTCGCGGGCCTGGGCCAAAGTCATATGGTCCAGCCAGCGCTGCGTCGGTTTATTGAAGTCCAGGGCCACGCGGTCCACACCCGTGAGCATGATCAATGCGTCCGCGTGCAAATGCGCTGCCAGCATGGCGCTGGTCAGGTCTTTGTCGATGACGGCAGGTACGCCGGTCCAATGCCCGTTGGCGCCATGCAGCACCGGAATGCCGCCGCCGCCGCAGGCGATCGGGATCACCCCGGCATCGAGCAAAGCGTCTATGGTTTTGAGATCGAGTATTTTTTTCGGTTTGGGGCTGGCCACCATGCGCCGCCAACCGCGCCCGGAATCTTCTGCGAAATGCCAGCCGGTTTTGGTCGCCATGTCGCGCGCGTCCGCTTCGCTAAAAAACTTACCCACGGGTTTGGTCGGGTTGGCAAAGGCCGGGTCGTCGGCATCGACTTCTACTTCGGTCACCACACAGGAGACCACGATGTCCATACCGCTATCGACCAGCACATTGGCAAAACTTTGTTGCAGCATATAGCCCATGCCGCCTTGCGAATGCGCGACGCACACATCCATGGGCATTGGCGGCAATTCGTCGGCGGTGCGCGCCATGCGGTACAAAATATTGCCCACCACCGGGCCATTGCCATGGGTGAGTACCAATTGCCAACCGGCGCGGATGATTTCTACCAAATGCCCGCAGACCTGGCGCATCAAGGCCAGTTGTTCTTCTGCCGTACCTTTGATGGTGGGCGGGTAGGCGGCATTGCCACCCAGTGCCACCACCACCCGTTTGCGCGCCGGGGCTGGAGTTGGCTTCATCGCAGCCACTGCCCAGCCAGCCAGGCCGCGTTGGCGCTATTGCCCGCCAGCATCATGCCGGCCTTGCGCAGCAAGGCCTCTTGCTGCGAGAGCACTTGCGGGTCGGACTCGGTGCCACACACAAAGCCGACGACGGCCAGGTGCCGCCCGCGCTTGCGCGCCAGCGCTTTGGCTTGCACGATGGCGCTGGCCAGCTCGGCAGCCGGGTTGCTGTGCGCCCCCCAGCCGATGACCACGTCCAGCAAGATAAGGCGCACCTGCGGGTCTGCGGCCTCCATGAGCAATCGCTCGATGCGCGCCGCCTGGTCGATCATGGGGTGCGGACGGCCTACGGTAAATGCGTCGTCGCCCAGGTCTAGGGCGCTGTGTTCGCGGCTGGCCTGGCGCGGCTTGGCTAGGGCCAGGGCCGGGTCTAATGGCACGTTAGACCAGACCTTCAGGCCAGCAGCGGCCCACAGGCTTTGCGCTTCGGCGGTAAAGGTGCCACCAGCGTACAGCGCGCGCAGGTATTTTTGGCTTTTGGCAAACACCGGTTTGCGCGGCAGCGGGTAATGCGCCGGAGCCTGGCGCTTGCTGCCCGCCAAGCGCACCGCCATGGCCGCGCAATCCACCAAGGTATGCGCTGTGCGCGGCCCAGTGCCTCTGCCAGCTTGTTCCGCTTGTCTATCGGCGCCTATAAATAGGACTACCGAGGGCTTGCCGCTGGCGCGCAAAGCGGCCAGCACGCGCTTGGCCACTTCGGGGGCTGGCGGCTTGGAGACGATGGCAATGACCTTGGTGCCAGGGTCTGCGGCCAAAAGGGCTATGCCTTGCAACATAGTGGAGCCGCCCACTGCTGCATAGACATCGCGCCCACCGGTACCGATGGCGTGGCTGACGCCACCGCCCATACGGTGAATTTGCGTGCTGACTTCTTGCAAGCCGGTGCCTGAGGCGGCCACCAGGCCGATGTTGCCGCGCCGTACCGCATTGGCAAAGCCCAAAGGCACGCCGCTGATGATGGCGGTGCCGCAGTCCGGCCCCATGACCAGCAGGCCACGCCGCGTAGCTTCTTGCTTGAGTGCGGCCTCTTGCGCCAGGGGCACGTTGTCGCTGAACAAAAACACATGCATGCCCAACTTGACGGCTTTGAGCGCCTCGGCAGCAGCGTAGGGGCCAGGCACGGAAATCTGCGCCAAATTGGCCCCGGACAAAGCGGCCTGGCCCATGGCCAAATTGCTGCGTGGCAGGGCTTGCGCCTCACCGGCACCAGCGCCCGAGGCTTGTGTGCCGGCCAATTGCGCCTTGCAACTGTCCACCGCAGCGACGCATTGCGCAGCGCTGCGCGCCTGCACCACCACCATCACGTCGCTGGGGCCGGCATCTTGCACTGCCTGGTGCAGCAGGCCAGCCTCGCGCAAAATGTCTTTGTTGGCTGGGTTGCCCATTTGCAGGGTCGCGTTGACCACGCCGGGTAGGTCCAGTAAACCTTGGGCGACTCGCATCAGCGCCACCGAGTCTTTGTACAAATTGGCGCTGATAAAAGCAGCCGTGTGCAGGGGAGCATTCATACCAGGGCGGTCCAGGTTTTTGTTAACAATTTGCTATCATACTTTCATATGTCTGGTATACCACTTCCTTCCTTGTCGCCCCTGGCCCAGCCCGCAAGCGTCATGGACGAATTGCATTTTGCGCCGCGCCTGCTGATGGGCCCCGGTCCCATCAACGCCGACCCCCGCGTCCTCAAGGCCATGTCCTCGCAATTGCTAGGGCAGTTTGACCCCCAGTTTCGGCGCATGATGCGCGAGACCATGGTGCTCTACCGCCAGTTTTTTGAAACCCACAACGACTGGACCTTGGTGCTAGACGGCACCGCGCGCTCGGCCATTGAAATGGTGATGCTCTCGGCCATCGAGCGGGGCGACAAAGTGCTGGTGTGCAGCTTCGGGCGTTTTGGCCAATTACTCAATGAAATCGCGCAGCGTTGCGCTGCCAACGTGCGTGTGGTGCAAGCACCCTGGGGCACGGTGTTTGACTTGGCCCAAATTGAAGCAGCCATCCAAGACTTTTCACCCAAGCTCGTGGCGGTGTGCCAGGGCGATACCTCGACCACCATGCTGCAACCCTTGGATGGGCTGGGCGCGTTGTGCCATCGTTATGGCGCCATGCTGCAAGTCGATGCCACGGCATCCTGCGGCGGTACACCTTTGCCGGTGGACGCCTGGCAGATTGACGCGGTCACTGCAGGCTTGCAAAAATGCCTGGCGGGTCCCTCGGGCGCGGCACCGATAACCTTGTCTGACGAGATGGCCCGCACCATTTACCGGCGCCGCCATATTGAAGACGGCCTGCAACCGGCAGGCTATGTACCTGGCGTCGGTCAGCGCATCGCTTCCAACTACATGGACCTGGCCATGGTCATGGATTACTGGAGCGACGCGGGCCTGAACCACCACACCGAAGCCACCACCATGCTGTATGGTTCACGCGAATGCGCGCGCATATTTGTACAAGAAGGCCTGCCAGCGGCCTTTGCGCGCCACGCGGCCGCCTCGCGTGCTGTGGTGGCGGGTCTGCAAGGCATGAACCTCAAGCTCTACGGCGACCAGGCCAACAAAATGCCCAACGTCACCGGCGTTTATGTGCCCGATGGCATCAACGGGGACAAGCTACGCGCGGCTTTGCTCAATGACTTCAACATCGAAATCGGCACCAGCTTCGGCCCTTTGGCCGGCAAAGTCTGGCGCATAGGCGCCATGGGCTACAACGCCCGGCCCGACTGTGTGCTGCAAACCCTGGCCGCGCTGGAAGTGGTGTTGGCCGCCGAAGGCCACCGTTTTAGCCGTGGAGCGGGGGTAGATGCGGCCTACGCAAGCTATAAAGGCGGCGGACACTGATTGCCGCTGGCCAACGGGCCGCGCCGACTTTGCCGCCTGCCGGCGGGTGTTTAAGGGCTTTTGGGACTGCAAACCGGCAAAGCCTTGCCAAAAGTGGCGGGCACGAACCTTGCAGCTATCTGGCTGAGCGGCAATAGTGTCATTTCCCAGACACGAGGCCAGTCCGAGTTAGCAACACCCCGCCCAAGGCCGGGTGGAACCCAAGGGAGCGTCAGCATGTCAGTCACCACCCCCAATATGGCCGTAGCCCGCGCCCAAGACAACCTTATGGCCCTGCGTGTCAAAGCGCAAGATGCTGGTAGCAACTTAATCCAGCCCGCGCGCGGCCTAGACCAAGCCGTGCACAACCTGTCGGTTTTGATCCGCCAAAACTGCCTAGCTATGCCGTCGCTGGGCTGAAATTAGACGTATAAAAAGCCACAGGGGCCAGCGCGCGCCCCCGCTGGCGATTTGGCAAACAGCAGGGCCGCCGCCTTGCCTGCCGCGTTTTCTAGAGATTCCTTTCCCTCAATCGTTCTCGCGCAGTGGTCAGCGAGTGCGTCGTACTTTTCTGAGGCAAAGCATCCCAGAAGAAGCGCTAATGGAACCCATCAAATATGAAGACTCCGCTGAGTGCTGCCTCATCGGATGGAAACCTTCCATAAGCAGCCTCTCAATGCGGCCTTCTTTGAGCACCACTTCGCTTTTGCTTTGTTTTAATCGTTGTTGCCTGATACGTTGACACAACGAGTCCCTGATGAGCTGCCCCAACTTGATCTGCGCTTTGGCATCAAAAACATATTGCATTCATCATCACCAAATTTTTGGGTAATGATGAATTTATTAATAAATGGTAACTATATGAATTATAAATACATGGCGATTCACCTCGTAATACTCCAATCTTTATTGAGTGGGTGTGGTGGTGGAGGCAGTGATGCGCCAGTGGATTT
>JBILPS010000146.1:0-2604 GCA_044373655.1 Rhodoferax sp. | reverse complement strand
CGCCAATAAAGTCATCTTGCATCCAGGAAGTGCTTGGCACGCCAAAACAAACCGCCCCGAAGGGCGGTTTTCAAAGTTCTCGCCCAGAAGGGCGATTTTTTAAGCGCTCACGCCCCGAAAGGCGCTTGTTGCCATTTTAAATATCAGGCCACACCCTGGCGTTTGAGCCAGGCCAGCAAACGCTGCCAGCCGTCTTCTGCAGGTCCCTTGCGGTAGCTGCCCCGGTAGTCGGCATGAAAAGCGTGCGGGGCCTCAGGATAAACCACAAACTCGCTGGCTTTGGCCGCTGCGGGGCCTTGGGCCAGTGCAGCTTTCATCTTATCCACCGTGTCAAGGGGGATGCCGGTGTCGGCCGCGCCGTACAAACCCAGCACCGGGGCCTTGAGCTGACCCACCAAAGCCAGCGGGTGCGCGGGCGTTTGCGCCGTGGCATTGCCCACCAGACGACCATACCAGGCCACGCCCGCCTTGAGCTTGGGCTGGTGCGCCGCATACAGCCAGGTGATGCGCCCGCCCCAGCAAAAGCCGGTGATCGCCAGCTTGTCGGTGTTGCCCCCGTTGGCTGCGGCCCAAGCCACGCAGGCATCCAGGTCGCCCATGACCTGCGCATCGGGCACTTTGGCAATGATTTCAGCCTGCAGTTTGGCAATTTCGCCGTACTCGTTGGGGTCACCCTGGCGCACAAACAGCTCGGGGGCGATGGCCAGGTAACCGGCCTGGGCCAAGCGGCGCGTGACGTCAGCGATGTACTCGTGCACGCCAAAAATCTCGGAAATCACCAGCACCACCGGCAAGCCGGTTTTGCCCGCCGGTGCGCTGCGGTAGGCGGGCATTTTGAAGCCATTCACGTCGATGGTCACTTCGCCAGCCACCAGGCCCGTGACGGAAGTTTTGATGGCGGTCTGCGCCATGATGGGCATGGCCGCTGCGGCGTAACCCACGCCCAAAGCGGCTTGCAGTGCCACGCGGCGGGTCGCTCCGGCATCAGCCAGGCGCCCACCCAGCAGGGCTTGCGTGTCTTCAATCAGGTTATGGTTCAAGGGGTGTCTCCTCGGTCGTGCAATAAAAAGGGCTTTATCTTGGCACAGTCGCATCGCGCTCGCACAAAAGTGGCAATGGGCGACCGGGATGGGGAACCCTGGTGTGTCGTGGGCGCTTGAGTCAGGCATTTACACTGCCGCCATGTCGGAATCCGCCCTGCCCGTTTTGTACTCGTTTCGCCGCTGCCCTTACGCCATGCGGGCCCGCTTGGCCCTGCACGTGAGCGGCATGGTTTACGAACACCGCGAAGTGGTGTTGAAAAACAAACCCGCTCACATGTTGTCCCTGTCCCCCAAAGGCACCGTGCCGGTGCTTTGGCTGCCCAAGGCTGCGGACGGCCGGGTGCTGGAGCAGAGCCTCGACATCATGCTGTGGGCCCTGCGCCAGCACGATCCGCTGGGCTGGCTGCCTGCGTCAGATGCGGGCATGGCCGATGCGCTGGCCCTGATCGCGCACAACGACGGGCCTTTCAAGCAGCAACTGGACCGCTACAAATACCCGAACCGTTGCGGCTTGAACAGCGGCGTGGCCAACCGCGACCTCGCCGCCGTCTGGCTTCAAACGCTGGATGCACGCTTGGCGGCTCAGCCTTTTCTGGCAGGGGGACACTTTGGCCTGGCCGACGCGGCCCTTGCCCCTTTTGTGCGGCAATTCGCCCACACCGACCCGGCCTGGTTTGCAGCGCAGCCCTGGCCCGCTTTGGCCGCCTGGCTGGCCGCGTTTGAAGGCTCAGCGCTGTTCGCGGCCATCATGCACAAACACGCACCTTGGCAAGCGGCCCATTCAGAAAATGTCGGGCCATAAAGGCACCGACCTACAAAATGCGGCCTTCATGGTCCGACGTTTGACAAGAAGCGGCCTTTGTAGGTCGGGGCCTTCAGGTCCGACATGAGGCCCGTACCCGAGAAAAGGCTTCAGTGCGCCTGTTCCCAATTCGGCCCAAAGCCCACTTCGGCCAAGAGCGGCACTTTCAGGTCGGCCACGCCGGCCATGATGCGCGGGATCTCGGTGCGCACCCATTCCGCCTCAGATTGCGGCACCTCGAACACCAATTCGTCGTGCACCTGCATGATGACTTTGGTGGCCTTGCCCTGCTCGTCCAGTGCTTTTTGCACAGCCACCATGCTCAGCTTGATCAGGTCGGCGGCGGTGCCCTGCATGGGCGCGTTGATGGCGGCGCGCTCGGCCCCGGCGCGGCGTGGGCCGTTGGGGCTGTTGATCTCGGGCAGCACCAAACGGCGGCCAAACACGGTCTCGACATAGCCCTGCGCCTTGGCCTGCTCGCGGGTGGCGTCCATGTAGTGCTTGACCCCGGCGAAACGCTCAAAGTAGCGGGTGATGTAGTTCTTGGCGGCCGTGTTGTCGATGGAGAGCGCCTTGGCCAAACCGAACGCACTCATGCCGTAAATCAGGCCAAAGTTGATGGTCTTGGCGTAGCGGCGCTGCTCGCTGCTCACGGTGTCGGGGGTCAGGCCAAACACCTCGGCCGCTGTCGCTTTGTGCACGTCCAGGCCGTCATGGAAGGCCTTGAGCAAGGCCGGGTCGTCGCTCAGGTGCGCCATG
>JBILPS010000087.1:0-9270 GCA_044373655.1 Rhodoferax sp. | reverse complement strand
CAAGTTCTGGCGGAAACGGCCGGACTTGCCTTTGATCATGTCGGCCAAGGACTTCAAAGCGCGCTTGTTGGCGCCTGTCATGGCCTTGCCGCGGCGTCCGTTGTCCAGCAGCGAGTCCACCGATTCTTGCAACATGCGTTTTTCATTGCGGGCAATGATTTCCGGCGCTTTGAGTTCGAGCAAACGGCGCAAACGGCTGTTGCGGTTGATCACACGGCGGTACAAATCATTCAGATCGGAGGTGGCAAAGCGGCCGCCGTCCAGCGGTACCAGCGGACGCAGATCCGGTGGCAGCACAGGCAGCACTTCGAGCACCATCCACTCAGGCTTGATGCCCGATTTTTTGAAGGCTTCGAGCACTTTAAGGCGCTTGGCGTTCTTCTTGATCTTGAGTTCGGAGCCGGTCAGGTCATTGCGCAGCTTTTCAATCGAACCTTCGATGTCGATGCTTTGCAGCAGATCCTTAATGCCTTCGGCACCCATCTTGGCCTGGAACTCGTCGCCGTATTCTTTGAATTTGGCGTCGAAATCGTCCTCGGACATGATGCCGAATTTTTTTAGCGGCGTCATGCCGGGGTCAGTCACCACATAGGCTTCAAAATAGAGCACACGCTCGATATCACGCAGCGTCATGTCCAGCACCAGGCCCAAACGGCTGGGCAGGGATTTGAGGAACCAGATGTGGGCGCAAGGCGCAGCCAAATCGATATGGCCCATACGCTCGCGGCGCACTTTGGTCTGGGTCACTTCAACGCCGCATTTCTCGCAAATTACGCCACGGTGTTTCAGGCGTTTGTACTTGCCGCACAAGCATTCGTAGTCCTTGATGGGCCCGAAAATCTTGGCGCAAAACAAACCGTCACGCTCAGGCTTGAAGGTGCGGTAGTTAATGGTCTCAGGCTTTTTCACTTCGCCAAAAGACCAGGAGCGGATTTTCTCCGGCGATGCCATGCCGATTTTGATGGCATCAAAATGCTCATCGGGCGTGAACTGCTTGAACAGGTCGAGTAATGATTTCATGGAAATTCCTTTTTCATGTGAGGGGCAGCACATCCACCGGAAGGCTGCCGCGAAAGGTCTCTAACTTGGTGTTTAACCGCGCTCCAATTCGATATCCAGGCCCAGGGAACGGATTTCCTTGACCAGCACATTAAAGGACTCGGGCATGCCGGCCTCGATGGAATGTTCGCCCTTGACAATGCTTTCGTACACCTTGGTACGGCCTTGCACGTCGTCGGACTTGACGGTGAGCATTTCCTGCAAGACATAGGAAGCACCATAGGCCTCCAAAGCCCAGACCTCCATCTCGCCGAAACGCTGGCCGCCGAACTGCGCCTTGCCGCCCAAAGGCTGCTGCGTGACCAGGCTGTAAGGCCCGGTGGAACGGGCGTGCATCTTGTCATCCACCAAATGGTGCAGCTTGAGTACATGCATGTAGCCCACCGTGACGGGGCGCTCGAAAGGCTCGCCGGTACGGCCGTCGCAGAGGTAAGCCTGGGTACGCGTATCGGTCAAACCCTTGGCCTTAGCCACTTCTTCAGGGTAAGCCAGTTTGAGCATGCCGCGGATTTCCTCTTCCGAGGCGCCGTCAAACACGGGGGTAGCGAAAGTGGCGCCGGTCTGCAGATTAGCAGCCATTTCCAGTACCTGCGCATCGCTCAAGTCGTCCAGCGCCTCTTTGCGGCCGGAGCCGTTGTACAAGGCATCCAGGAACTGGCGCATTTCGGCCATCTTGGACTGCTCTTGCAACATGTCGCCAATGCGATGACCCAGGCCCTTGGCGGCCCAGCCCAAATGCACTTCCAGCACCTGACCGACGTTCATCCGTGAAGGAACGCCCAGCGGGTTGAGCACGATGTCGCAGGGTGTGCCGTCGGCCATGTAGGGCATGTCTTCAACCGGAACGATCTTGGACACCACACCTTTGTTACCGTGACGGCCGGCCATCTTGTCGCCAGGCTGCAAGCGCCGCTTGACGGCGATATAGACCTTGACCATTTTCAAAACGCCCGCGGGCAGCTCGTCACCCTGGGTGAGTTTTTTGCGCTTTTCTTCAAAAGACAAGTCAAAGCTGTGGCGGGTTTGCTCCAGCGAAGCCTTGATGCTTTCCATTTGCGAAGCTACCGCGTCATCGGCCGGACGGATATCGAACCAGTGGAATTTCTCTACTGAGTCCAGATAGGCTTTGTCGATCTTGCTGCCTTTGGCCAGTTTTTGCGGACCGCCATTGGCGATCTTGCCGCTTAACAGCTTGGCGATACGGTCAAAGGCATCGGCCTCCACGATACGCAACTGGTCGTTCAAATCCAGGCGAAAGCGCTTGAGCTCATCGTCAATGATTTGCTGCGCACGCTTGTCACGCACAATGCCTTCGCGGGTGAAGACCTGCACGTCAATAACCGTACCTTGTGAGCCTTGGTCCACGCGCAAAGAGGTGTCTTTCACATCGCTGGCTTTTTCGCCGAAGATGGCGCGCAGCAATTTTTCTTCTGGCGTCAGCGTGGTTTCACCTTTGGGTGTGACCTTGCCGACCAGGGTGTCACCCGGCATGACTTCCGCACCGACATAAATAATGCCGGACTCGTCCAAACGGTTGAGTTGCTGTTCGCTCAAATTGGGAATGTCGCGGGTAATTTCCTCAGCACCGAGTTTGGTGTCGCGGGCCATAACCACCAGCTCTTCGATGTGAATCGAGGTGTAGCGGTCTTCGGCCACCACCCGTTCGCTGATCAGGATGGAATCCTCAAAGTTGTAGCCATTCCAGGGCATAAAGGCGACCAGCATGTTCTGACCCAAGGCCAACTCGCCCAAGTCGGTGGATGCACCGTCGGCAATCACATCGCCCTTGTCCAGCTTGTCGCCTTTTTTGACGATGGGGCGCTGATGAATATTGGTATTTTGGTTGGAACGCTGGTACTTGATCAGGTTGTAGATGTCCACGCCCACTTCACCCGCCTGGGCTTCCGCGTCGTTGACGCGCACCACCACGCGGGTGGCGTCTACATAGTCCACCACGCCACCACGGTTGGCCGTCACCACGGTTCCAGAGTCCACTGCGGCAACGCGTTCGATACCGGTTCCTACAAAGGCTTTTTCTGGGCGCAACACCGGCACCGCCTGGCGCTGCATATTGGCGCCCATAAGTGCGCGGTTTGCATCGTCATGCTCCAAGAAGGGCACCAAGGATGCTGCCACCGAAACGATTTGCGCCGGCGAGACGTCCATGTACTGCACGCGCTCTGGGCCCACCAATACCGATTCGCCTTTTTCGCGCGCCGACACCAATTCACCGGTCAGCACGCCGTCTTTGTCCAAGACCGCATTGGCTTGGGCGATAACGTATTTGCCTTCTTCAATGGCGGAGAGGTAATCGATCTCGTGGGTGACCTTGCTATTGGCCACGCGACGGTAAGGCGTTTCGATAAAGCCGTATTCATTCAAACGGGCGTACAAAGCCAGCGAATTGATCAGGCCAATATTCGGGCCTTCAGGGGTCTCGATGGGGCACACGCGGCCGTAATGGGTGACGTGCACGTCACGCACCTCAAAGCCGGCACGCTCACGCGTCAGGCCGCCTGGGCCAAGGGCAGAGACTCGGCGCTTGTGCGTGATTTCCGACAGGGGGTTGGTCTGGTCCATAAACTGCGATAACTGCGAGGCACCAAAGAACTCTTTGAGCGAGGCGGAAATCGGTTTGCTGTTGATCAGGTCGTGCGGCATGAGCGGCTCTTGCTCGGCTTGGCCCAGACGCTCTTTGACGGCTTTTTCGATCCGTGCCAAACCGGTGCGGTACTGGTTTTCAGCCAGCTCACCCACGCAACGTACGCGGCGGTTACCCAGGTGGTCAATATCGTCCACGTCACCACGGCCATTGCGCAAGTCCACCAGAATTTTGACCACGGACAAAATGTCTTCGTTGGTCAACACCATGGGGCCAGTCGATTCGGCGCGGCCCATTTTGGCGTTGAACTTCATGCGGCCCACGCGCGACAGGTCGTAGGTATCCGGGTTGTAGAACAAGCGCTGGAACAAGGCTTGCACTGCGTCTTCAGTGGGCGGCTCGCCGGGACGCATCATGCGGTAGATCGCCACGCGCGCAGCAAAGTCGTCCGTCGTCTCGTCCGTACGCAGGGTTTGCGAGATATAGGCACCTTGGTCCAACTCATTGGTGTAGATGCAGGCCAAATCGGTAATACCGGAAGTGCGCAGCTTTTTGAGCAGCGCATCGGTCAACTCTTCGTTGGCTTTGGCCAGGATTTCACCAGTTTCGGCTTCAACGATATTGCGCGCCACCACGCGGCCCACCAGAAAGTCTTCGGGCACGCTGATGTGGGTGGTGCCAGACTGTTCCAGCTCACGGGTATGGCGCGCGGTCACGCGCTTGTCTTTGGCCACCACCACGATGCCGGACTTGTCGGTCAGGTCAAAGCGGGCAACTTCGCCACGCAGGCGCTCAGGCACAAATTCCATTTGCGCGCCGCTGTCCATCAGGCGGAAATTGTCATTGACAAAGAAGTTCGCCAGGATAGATTCATTGTTCAGGCCAATGGCCTTGAGCAAAATCGTGACCGGCATTTTGCGGCGACGGTCCACACGGAAATAGAGCAGGTCTTTGGGATCAAATTCAAAGTCCAACCAGGAGCCGCGGTAAGGGATGATGCGCGCTGAAAACAGCAGCTTGCCCGAGCTATGGGTTTTGCCCTTGTCATGCTCGAAAAACACGCCGGGTGAACGGTGCAATTGCGAGACGATCACGCGCTCGGTGCCGTTGATGATGAACGAGCCTTTGCTGGTCATCAAAGGCACTTCGCCCATGTAGACCTCTTGCTCCTTGACCTCTTTGACCACTTTGTTCTGGCTGGTGGAGGCTTCGCGGTCATAAATAATCAGCTGCACCTTGGCGCGCACCGCCGAGGCATAGGTCAGACCACGTGTCTGGCACTCGCGCACATCAAAGCCAGGCTTGGCCAAGTTGTACTCCAGGTACTTCATCTCAACAAAGCCATTGTGCGAGACGATGGGGAAAGCTGCCTCGAACGCGGCTTGCAAGCCCTCCTGGGTTCGCTTTTTGGGGTTGATGTCGGCCTGCAAAAACGCGGTATACGCGTCTTTTTGCATTTGCAGCAGGTAGGGGATTTCGAGCACGCTGTCGCGGTTACCGAAATTTTTGCGTATGCGTTTGCGTTCTGTATATGTATAAGCCATGAGATCTCCGGGCAAAGTCTGAGGAATCCTGGGGGTCCTAGGCGACTGTGTTTCATTCTTGGTGATTGGCCGCTACCAATCATTGGCGGACGGTCGCGCATTGCACGCGACCCGAACCAAGGCATCTTCTGCAGTCGGGGTCAGAAGACACTTGACAAGCCTGTCATCCAACGGGCTTGTCAGCTGTACTCTGAGGCGCAAGCGCTGCCGGTACCAGCAGCACTTGCGATGTACTTTCCCATCCTGCCGACTTGTGGGCAGCAAGATGGGATTGCGCGTTTACTTGAGCTCGACCTTTGCGCCGGCGTCTTCCAGCTTCTTCTTGGCAGCTTCGGCGTCGGCCTTGGCAATGCCTTCTTTGACGGCTTTGGGCGCGCCATCAACCATGTCTTTGGCTTCTTTGAGGCCCAGACCGGTGATTTCGCGCACGGCCTTGATGACCGATACCTTATTGGCGCCCGCTTCGAGCAGCACGACGTTAAATTCGGTCTTCTCTTCGGCGACCGGTGCAGCTGCACCACCACCTGCGGCGGGCGCTGACATAGCAGCAGCGCTTACACCAAATTTCTCTTCGATGGCTTTCACCAGGTCGTTGAGTTCCATGACCGTCATGCTGTCCAGCGCGGTCAAAAATGCGTCTTTATCGAATGCCATTTTCTTTTTTCCTAATGTACTAGTGCTTGGCCTGAGCGCTTTGCGCAAACGGCGGCACAGGGATTAATTACCTATGAATGCGACAACTGCTTACACAGCCGCAAGCTCTGCCTCGGCAGGTGCTGTCGCACCGCCTCCACGCTGCTCTGCCAATGCGGCCAACACCCGCGCGGTGCGCGAAATGGGCGACTGCATCAAGCCCAGCAACTGCGCGAGCAAAACTTCTTTCGAAGGGATGCTGGCCAATTGCTTCACGCCGTTCACGTCCAAAGCCTTTCCAGCGAACGCACCGCCGCGAATCACCAACTTGTCGTTGGTTTTCGCGAAATCGGATACCACTTTCGCGGCAGCCACTGCGTCGACAGAAAAGCTATAGATCAAAGGACCGGTCATCTGGTCGGACACCACCTCAAAGCCACTACCGGCAACAGCTCGGCGCGCCAAGGTGTTTTTCAACACACTTAAGGTCACTCCGCTGTCGCGCGCAGTAGTGCGCAACTTGGTCATGTCAGCGACCGTGATGCCACGGTACTCCGCGATCACGAGCGTTTGAGCTTTAGCGGCGAGGTTGGTCACTTCTGAAATGACCGCTTCTTTCTCACTGCGATTCAAACTCAAGGTCTACTCCTTTACATGCGCTTTGCGGCTTGCACCGCTTGCGCTCCAAAATGCAGCGATCAACTGTGGAAGGATGTACATCCGTCTGCAGCGGGATCGCCATCTGCGTTGGTTTTCACTGATTAAGCACAGCCGAACTGCACACCAACGGTCTTGGATGGCCCCCCTTGGCGATTTTTGCTTCGGGGACCCACCACATCGGGCACTTCTTGCGAAGCGCCCAAATTCAATTACCAGAAAATCAAGCTGTTAAAGACTGCACATCCACGCGCACGCCCACACCCATGGTGGAGGACAAAGCCATCTTGCGCAGGTATACGCCTTTGCTGGTAGCGGGCTTGGATTTATTCAAAGCCTCGACCAGGGCGATCAAGTTGCCCTGCAAATGCGCGGAGTCAAAGGAACGGCGGCCAATGGTGGAATGCACGATGCCAGCTTTGTCCACACGGAACTGCACCTGACCCGCTTTGGCATTGCGCACAGCAGTAGCCACATCTGGCGTCACGGTGCCGACCTTGGGGTTAGGCATCAGGCCACGTGGACCCAGGATTTGACCCAGCGTACCAACCACACGCATCGCGTCAGGCGCAGCAATCACTATGTCAAAAGGCATGTCGCCAGCCTTGACCATCGCGGCCAGGTCGTCCATACCAACAATGTCGGCCCCAGCGGCTTTTGCTTCTTCGGCCTTAGCGCCTTGAGCGAACACCGCCACACGGGTGGTTTTGCCGGTTCCGTTGGGCAACACGACCGCGCCACGCACCACTTGGTCGGACTTCTTGGCATCCACACCGAGTTGCACCGCGACGTCGATCGACTCGTCAAATTTGGCCTTTGCAAATTCCTTCACCAAAGCCAGCGCATCGGTAAGCGGGTACAGCTTGGTGGCCACAATTTTGCCCTGCTGGGCTTTTTGATTTTTAGTCAGTTTAGACATTTACACGCCCTCCACATTCACACCCATCGAGCGGGCAGAGCCGGCGATGGTACGAACCGCTGCATCCAAATCGGCTGCAGTCATGTCTTTCATTTTGGTTTTGGCGATCTCTTCGAGCTGGGCACGCGTAATCTTGCCGACCTTGTCGCTGTGTGGACGGGCCGAGCCCTTGTCCAGCTTGATGGCTTTCTTGATCAAAACCGTCGCAGGCGGGGTCTTGATGATAAAAGTAAAGCTCTTGTCCGCAAATGCGGTAATGACAACCGGCAGCGGCAGCCCGGGCTCGACACCTTGGGTCTGGGCATTAAAAGCCTTGCAGAACTCCATGATATTGAGGCCGCGCTGACCCAGCGCCGGGCCAATGGGGGGGGACGGGTTGGCTTTTCCAGCTGGTACTTGCAGCTTGATAAAGCCGACGATTTTTTTCGCCATGATTGCTCCTTACGGGTAATAACGCTTTGGTGCTGAACCACTCAGCCCGCGGCTCCCCGGGGTATCGACTCCTACCACCACCCGCATTGCGTCGGAAAACGCGGGCTGTCTGCGGGCAAACGCCCGCGGAAAAAATCAGGTCTTCTCGATTTGCGAGAACTCCAGTTCCACCGGTGTGGAACGCCCAAAAATCGTAACTGAAACACGCACTTTGCTCTTGTCGTAATTCACGTCCTCGACCGAGCCATTGAAGTCCGTGAACGGGCCGTCTTTGATGCGCACAAACTCGCCCACCATAAATTCAACTTTGTGGCGCGGCTTCTCGGTGCCCTGCTGCATTTGGTTGACGATTTTGGAAACCTCCGCCTCCGAAATCGGAGCCGGACGATTCTTCGAACCGCCGACAAATCCGGTGACTTTGTTGGTGTGCTTCACCAAATGCCAGGTGTCATCATCCATCACCATTTCAACCAGCACATAGCCAGGGAAAAACTTACGCTCGGTAGTTTTTTTCTGGCCGTTTTTGACTTCCACCACCTCTTCCATAGGCACCAAAATACGCCCGAATTTATCCTGCATACCCGAACGGTTAATGCGCTCCAGAATATTGCGCTCAACGGCTTTTTCCATGCCGGAGTAGGCGTGCACCACGTACCAACGCAAATCCGGGTTGCTATTGGTTGATACAGGCATGGCCGACTCGACCAGCGGGGCTTGAACTTCTTCAGTCATTATTTTTTCCAACCCAGAATTAAGTCATAAAAAACCCATTCCAGCGTCTTATCCGTTAGCCAGAGGAACATGGCCATGATCAGCACAAAGCCGAACACCACCGCCGTCATCTGCGTCGCTTCTTTGCGCGTCGGCCAGACTACTTTTTTTACTTCGCGCCAGGCATCACGGCCAAAAGCTATCAATTGCTTACCCGGCTCGGAAACTAAAAAACTCACTACCGCCAGAGCCAACAGGACCAAGAAGGCGACCCATTGCACCAAGGCACCTTGCTTGGCTAGCAGGAAATATCCAGCCAGCGCCGCCACCACTAACAGCGCGGACGCGACCAGCTTGGCCTTATCCCCTGCGGTGCTAACGGTTTGAACTTGTGTTGTGGCCATGATCTCTTGGTATTCCAGTGCAACTATCTTTTCACATTTCGCGCCCTTAAGACGCTCAAGCCCGCTACACCGTAGCGGGCCTGTTTACCACCAGCGCTTCAGGTGGCAGGGGCAGTAGGAATCGAACCTACAACCTTCGGTTTTGGAGACCGACGCTCTGCCAATTGAGCTATACCCCTTCGCAATTACGCAATGATTTTGGCAACCACACCGGCGCCGACGGTACGACCACCTTCGCGGATAGCAAAGCGCAAGCCCTCTTCCATCGCAATGGGGTTGATCAGCTTGACCGTGATCGAGACGTTGTCG
>JBILPS010000034.1:0-29054 GCA_044373655.1 Rhodoferax sp. | reverse complement strand
CCGCCACGATGAGGGTGAGGATGATGAACATCATGCGTTTTTCCACCTGCACCGCGGCAAACCAGGTGCGGTTTTGTTGCGACCAGTCGCGCACATAAACCCCTGGTCCCATGGCGGCCTGCAGGTTAGCGGCCACCGCGCGGGCCTGATGCAAATCGCGCAGCTTCAGGCGCACGCCGCTGGGCCCTTCTAGGCGGAAGATGCGGGCCGCGTCTTCCCAATGCACCAGTGCCAATGTAGAGTCGTATTCAAAATGCCCGGAATCAAAAGTACCCAGCACTTCCATTTGTTTTAGGCGCGGTACCACACCGGCGGGGGTGAGTTGGCCGCTGGGGGCTATCAAAGTGACCGGGTCGCCCGCGCGCACACCCAAAGCCCGCGCCAGTTCGCTACCCAGCACCACGCCAAACTTGCCCGCTTGCAGGCGTTGCAAGGCGGCGCGCTGCTCAGGCTTACCCAGTTCGGTGACCTCGGGCTCAAATACCGGGTCAATGCCGCGCACCAGCACGCCGCGCATGTCTTCGCCACGCGCCAGCAAAGCCTGCGCAGCAATAAAGGGCGCCGCGCCCACCACCTGCGGGTTTGTACGCGCTTGCAACAGCGTTTGCGCCGCATCGGGCAAAGCCGCGCCGTCCTGGGCATAAATCTCGATATGCGAGACCACGCTGAGCATGCGGTCGCGCACCTCGCGCTGAAAGCCGTTCATGACGCTGAGCACAATAATCAGCGCCGCCACCCCCAGCGCAATACCCAGCATAGAAACGCCGGAAATAAACGAGATAAAGCCGTTGCGCCGGGTGCTGCGGCCCGCACGGGTATAGCGCCAACCGATACGCAATTCAAAGGGGAGGTTCATGACGGGCGGATTGTGGCAGTTTCCCAAGGCAACTCTCCGGCACGCGAACCAGGGCGTGCAGGACAATCGGAACATGCACATTGTGATTTCCCATGCCGCAGCCCCCGGTCCACGCTGCCGCGCCGCCAGCGCCACCTTGCACCTGCCCCATCTGCAAGCACTGCTGCAGCGGGTTGCGGCAAAGACGCTGCACGCCGGCAGGCAAGAGAGTCTGACGCCGCTGGCTGAACATGTGGCTAGCGGCCAAGCCTATGGCGACGGCCTGGTGCCCTGGGCCGCGTGGCTGGCACAAGCTAGCGCTTTGTACGAGGGCGGCCAGCACTGGGCACTGATCAGCCCCTGCCATTTGCAAATCCACAGCGACCATGTAGCCATGCAAGACCCCGGTTTATTGCAATTAGACGAGGAAGAATCACGCACCCTGCTGGCAGCGATGCGGCCTTACTTTGAGGAAGACGGCATTGCCTTGCATTGGCACAGCGCCTCGACCTGGCTGGCGCAAGGCGCGGTATTCCAGGGTCTGGCCAGCGCCTCACTGGCGCGCGTGCGCGGCCAGCCCATAGATTCCTGGATACCCCGCCAGAGCGCAGCGCAAGGCCTGCGGCGCTTGCAAAACGAAATGCAAATGCTGCTCTATACCCATGCGCTCAACGACGCGCGCAGCGCGCGCGGCCAGGCGCCAGTCAATGGCTTTTGGATCAGCGGTACCGGCACGCCTTTGGCCACCAGCGCGGCGCCCACGTTCACAGCCAGCCCGTCTCCTGCGCAGTTTGTCCCCCCAAGCGACCCCTTCGGTTTAATCAGCCCGCACGCGATGTACGTTGAAACACTGAGCGCAAGCGCGCTGCGCGATGACGCGCAAGCCTGGACGCAGGCCTGGCAAGCCTTGGACACCGAAGTGTTTGCCCCTCTGGCTGCACCGCCAGCATCCGGCCATGCGATCCGCATCACCTTTTGCGGCGAACAGGGGGCACGCACTTGTGTCTTGGGCCGCACCTCGCTTTGGCAACGCATCAAGCAACTATGGAGCGCCCCTGCGCTTACTCACTTCGTACACGACTTATGAAAATCATCCCCCGCGATATTCCGCCGCGCAGCGTTTATGTGCTGGAACGGGCCGGCGTTCACCCCTTGCTGGCGCGCTTGTATGCGGCGCGCGGCGTTACCGGCACCGACGAGATTGACGACAGCCTGGCCAAGCTCTTGCCGCCTGCAGGCCTGTTGGGCATAGAAGCCGCCGCGACTTTATTGGCCGATGCCATCGCCCAGGGCAAGCGCCTGTGCGTGGTGGCCGACTATGACTGCGACGGCGCCACCGCTTGCGCCCTGGCCATGCGCGGTCTCAAGTTGTTGGGCGCACAGCACCTAGGCTATCTGGTGCCGGACCGCGTCGTGGATGGCTACGGCCTGACCGCGCCGATTGCTGATCGGGTTAAAGCGCAGGGCGCTGATGTGCTGATTACCGTGGATAACGGTATCGCCAGTGTGGAGGGCGTGGCGCATGCCAAAGCGCTGGGCCTACAAGTGTTGGTGACCGACCACCACCTGCCCGCCGCCGAGCGGCCCGATGCCGACGTGATCGTCAACCCCAACCAGCAGGGCTGCAGCTTTGCCAGCAAAGCGCTGGCCGGTGTGGGCGTGATGTTTTATGTGCTGCTGGCGCTGCGCTCAGAGTTGCGCGCGCGCGGCGTGTTCGATGCCGCCACCCAGCCCAAGCTAGACACCCTGCTGCCCCTGGTGGCGCTGGGCACGGTGGCCGATGTGGTGCGCCTGGACGCCAACAACCGCCGCTTGGTGGCACAAGGCTTAAGGCGGGTGCGTGCCGGGGCCATGCCTGCGGGTATGGAAGCCTTGTTTCGCGCAGCCGGGCGTAAACCGGCCATTGCCACCAGCCAGGACTTTGGCTTCGCGCTGGGGCCGCGCATCAATGCAGCCGGGCGCCTGTCGGACATGACGCTGGGCATTGAATGTTTGCTCACCGACGACCCGGCACGTGCCGACGAACTGGCGCGCGCGCTCGATGGCATCAACCGCGATCGCCGTGTCATCGAAGGCGATATGCGCGACGTAGCCATGGAAGTAGCCGAGTCCTTGTTTGACGCCGAGGACGAGGCGCCACCGGCGATTTGCGTGTTCGACCCTGACTTTAATGAAGGCGTGGTCGGCATCGTGGCCGCGCGCATCAAAGACAAATTCCACCGGCCCAGCTTTGTATTTGCCGCCAGCCAGGCGCCGGGTAAAGAGCATGAACTCAAGGGCTCGGGTCGCTCGATTGCCGGCTTTCATTTGCGCGACGCGCTGGACCTGGTGGCCAAGCGCTACCCCGGCGTGCTGTTGCGCTTTGGCGGCCATGCCATGGCGGCAGGCTGCACCATCAGCGAAGAACACCTAGACACTTTCGAACAAGCCTTAAGCGAAGTGGCGCACGAATGGCTGGACGAGGCCACCTTGCAGCGCCGCCTGGCCACCGATGGCCCGCTAGCGCCCGAATACCGCCGCGTGGACCTGGTGGACACGCTGCACAAAGAAGTCTGGGGCCAGGGCTTTGCCACACCCACCTTTAGCGAAGAGGTAGAAGTGCTATCGCAACGTATCGTCGGCGAAAAGCATCTGGCGCTCAAGCTCAAACACCAGGGCGAGCCGGTGGACGGCATCTGGTTCGGCCACACCGACCCCCTGCCGGCCAAAGTCACCATGGCGTTTCGCCTAGACGCCGACGAATGGAACGGCGTGCGGCGGGTGAAGTTTTTTGTGGAGGCGGTGCAGGGTTGAGATCACGGCTCAGGCCGGAAAAGCCCGCGCCCGCTTGTAAAAACCCAGGTTTTCGGCCTCGGTAAAGCGTACGCCTGGCTTCTCGTACAGAGAAAACACCGCCACCAGACGCTCCTGGTCGCCGCCGACGGTGGTCACGCGATGCGCGGTGTTGCGGCCACGGAACACATTCAAGGCGCCAGGCTCCAGGTCCGCGCTAATGACTTGTGGGTCCTGGCCGGCCAGCATGCGGGCCACGCCTTCGTAGTTGGGGTCGGTGTCGCTGCGCAAACCGCGGCGGTACTGAAAAATTCCGTCCTGTCGGGCGCGCTGCAAGAGCAAGGTGGTGGTGAACTCGGACCTGTCGAAATGCCAGTTCAGCGCTTCGCCGGGGCGGTAGCTCAAGACGTTGACGCGGGCCAACTCGTCGTCCA
This sequence comes from Rhodoferax sp., assembly GCA_044373655.1. Taxonomy (GTDB): domain Bacteria; phylum Pseudomonadota; class Gammaproteobacteria; order Burkholderiales; family Burkholderiaceae_C; genus Allorhodoferax. The sequence goes on along the minus strand of JBILPS010000034.1, from coordinate 25,013 downwards.
TTACATGCAACACCGGCAATTGCATGGTGGCTGCGATAAATTGCCGGAACTGCGGCCACTCGTACACCTGGGTCAGCGGCGTGTCGCGCAATTGGTCTGCGCACAAAGTGTGGTTGATGGTGGTGATTTTTTTGAGCGCTGGGTGGTCCTCGGGCAGGCCTTCCACCCGATCCAGGAAATAAATATTGTGCTCGCGCCGAATCTCAGCCGACTCGCTCGCCATGCGCGGCGTCACCTTCGCCACGCATTCGGCCAGCGCCTGGGCCCTCAAAAAGCCCGGCAATTCAAACATGCCGGCCGCGTCTAAGTCAGCGCGGCAGCGCTGCACCAAGGCCTGCCAGCCAGGTGAATCGGGCTGATCCAGCGGATAGGTTTCTAGGTCAATGAGGGTGGTTATGAGGGTATTCATGTGGCAATGATAAAGCGACTTGGGAATCTTCCGAACACCTTCTTGCCGCGCGGCATACGCCTTACGCAAACGCTACTTCCAACGTACCGCCTCTATATCGACCGTGGTACTGGCATCGCCCAGGGTAAGCACGCCTTCTTGCACCGTGGCCTGCAATTGCATGCTGCGCTGGGCCAGGGGAATCAGCGCTTGTGAGGCCAGGGTGGGAACGCGGTAAACGCGCAGGTTTTGCGGGCGGCTGACTTTGCTTTCCATGCTGCGCCACCACACTTCGGCAGCGTGGTGAAAGCAGTACAACAAGACTTGGTCTGACTTGCCGCAGGCTTTGATCAGCGGCTTGTCTTCGGGCTGGCCCACTTCAATCCAGACCCGGGTGCGGCCGGTGAAATCGCGCAGCCAGACATCGGGCTCGTCCGGGTCCGACAGACCGGCTCCGAAAGCCAAGGTAGCGTCGCCGTTACACACACTATTGAGGGTATGCGCCTGCAAGGCCAGCGCGCACAGGCGCACCATCATGCGTTCGTCGGTTTCGCTGGGATGGCGGGCCAGCGTGAGCGTGTGGTCGGCGTAATAGCTGTTGTCGATGTCTGCAATTTGCAGGTTTGCTTTGAAAATCGTTGATTTGAGGGCCATGCGCCGATTGTGACCGAGCGCTACCCAGAGCCCATCCATGCCCCGCCCTGCCAAAATCAGCTTACTTCTTACCCTTGGCGATTGAATCTATGCAACAAAGACTCACGATTTTGACTGGTGCCTCGCGCGGCATGGGACTGGCGATGGCCGAACAACTGTTGCAGCCCGGCGCGCTGCTGCTGTGCATTTCCCGCCAATCCAATGCTGCGCTGGAAGCTTTGGCTGCGCAGCGCGGGGCCCGCCTGGAGCAATGGCAGGCCGATCTGGCGGATGCCGCGCCAGTGGCTACGCGCTTGGTCGCCTGGTTGCATGCGCAAGACCCTGTCGCCTTGCAATCGGCCACGCTGATCAACAACGCCGGCGTAATCTCCGCACTATCGCCCTTGCGTGACGGACAGTCCGCTGACCTGGCCAATGCCTTGCGCGTCGGCCTGGAGGCGCCCCTGCTTTTGTGCGCCGCCTTTTTGGGCGCCACCCGCCACTGGACTGCCTCGCGCAAGGTGCTGAATATTTCCTCAGGCCTGGGCCGGCGCGCCATGGCGTCTTCGGCCAGTTACTGCGCCGCCAAGGCGGGTCTGGACCATTTCAGCCGCAGCCTGGCGATGGAGGAAGCCTTGCAAGCCAAGGGCGCCAAGGTGTGCTCGCTAGCGCCTGGCGTCATCGCCACGGATATGCAGGTGCAATTGCGCAGCGCCGACCCGCTGGCTTTTCCTGATATTGGTAACTTTCAAGCCATGCACGAGCGCGGCATGCTTAGTAGTCCGGCGGATGCCGCAGCACGCATCTTGGCCTATCTGGAGCGGGCCGACTTTGGCGCCGAGCCGGTGGCCGACGTGCGCGGCTAAGCGCGCTAATCAAGCGCTCGCAGACCTCTCAACCGCCCTGAAAAGCTGTAGCGCGCAAGGTCACCACCAGCGTGTCGCGGTAGCCGCCGGCTTGCAGGGGTTGGATGGGCGTGGACTCGTGGATCACACGCGCATCGTCCAATAAGAGCACCGACCAAGGTTCGTCCAAGGTAAAGCGCTGGCCGTTGGGCCCGTCAGCCTCAAACACCCGCGTTTCGCCGCCTTTGATACCTTGGCGGGCGAGCAAAAACACCGCCACCAGGTCCACGCCATCGCGGTGCGCGCCTTCGGGTGTGGGCCTGCCTATGCCGTCGGTAGTGTCTATGCGGAACTGGTGCGCCTCGGCAAACCAGGTTTGCGCACCGCGCAAGTTGCTAGCCACGCGGCCCAGCCATTGCAATAAGGCCAGCCAATCAGCATGCGATGCCATGGCCTGCGCCATCGGCTCGAAATGGCGCTGCATACCGCCATGCAAGGCGTTGTATTCCAAGGGTTGCCAATGCGGCCGGTGCGCCGCCTGTTGCACCCCGCCATCGGCCCCGACCACAAAACAACTATGCCGCCTGCGCCGGTAGCGTCCGCCGTCTTTCAAATAGCCATCGGGCGGCAAATCGTTCCACAGCGCAACAAGACTGTGCAAGTGCGCCGCATCGGCCTGCGCCAGCGCACATACATCCCGCGCCGACAAGACCGCGTAGCCGCGTGTGCGCAAGCTGCTGTCCAGTTCGGCGGGTTGGGTGAGTGGGGGGTAGAGGGCGGAGGCAGAGGACATGAAGAAGGCTTCAAAATGATGGGGCATAGCAGGCAAACTGCGCTTCGAAGCCCAATTATCGGGGCTGCTTCATCTCCGATAGCACCTGACCTTTGTCGCCTCGGTAACCAAGCCAGATGCTCAGAGCCACTAGCATCCATCCTTTTTCTAACCGCCCCCAATAAGGCTCACTTTATGTCCGATACCGTTTTATCCACCCTCACCAACCACCAATTCCGCTTGGCCTCGCGCCCGGTGGGCCTGCCGACGCGGGACAACTGGAGCGCGAGCACCGAAGCGGTGGCCGAGCCCGCGGACGGCGGCGTGGTGCTGCAAACGCTGGCTTTGTCGCTGGACCCGGCCATGCGCGGCTGGATGAACGAGGGGCGCAGCTATATCCCACCCGTGGGCATTGGCGAGGTGATGCGTGCCGGTGGCGTGGGCCGGGTGATTGCGTCCAAGAGCGCGCATTTCGCGGTGGGCGATATGGTCAGCGCAGGCTTTGGCGTACAGCAGTATTTGCGCCTGGGCGCCGACGAGTTCAAGCGCAATGGCATTGTCAAAATTGACCTGCGCATGGGCAGTTTGACGCAATGGCTGAACGTGCTGGGCATGCCCGGTATGACCGGCTACTTTGGCCTCATGGACGTGGGCCAGCCCCAGGCCGGTGAGACCTTGGTGGTGTCCGGTGCAGCCGGTGCGGTAGGGCAAACCGTAGGTCAGGTGGCCAAGATCAAAGGTTGCCGCGTGGTGGGCATTGCCGGCGGGAAAGCCAAGTGCGACTGGGTGGTCAAAGAGCTGGGCTTTGATGCCTGCATAGACTACAAAGCCGGACCGGGCGCGGTGCGCGACGGCCTGAAAGAACATTGCCCCAAGGGCGTGGATATTTACTTTGACAACGTGGGTGGCGAGATTTTGGATACCGTGCTGGCCCGCATCAACCGCAAAGCCCGCATCATTATTTGCGGCGCTATCAGCCAGTACAACGCCACCACGGCCGTTGCCGGGCCGAAAAACTACCTTAGCTTGCTGGTCAACCGCGCCCGTATGGAAGGCATTGTGGTGTTTGACTACGCCGACCGCTACCACCTGGCAGTGCTAGAGATGGCCGGCTACCTCAAGGACGGGCGCATGAAGAGCAAAGAAGATATCGTCGAAGGTATAGAGCACTTCCCCGAAGCCTTACTCAAGCTGTTTAATGGCGAAAACTTTGGCAAGCTGGTGCTGCAAGTAGCCAGCGCCTGAATGTCCCGGCGCTTAGCCGACCATCGCGGCGTACACCATGTTGCGAAACAAAGGCCGGTAGTACTCGCGCTGGTTGGGCGCCTGGATCATGAGGACGGCGAACATGTCTTCTTTAGGGTCCACCCAAAACGTGGTGCCCGCGATGCCGCCCCAGGAATACAGGCCCACACTGCCAGGCAAGGTATCCAGACCCGCCGCCAAGCGCACCGAAAAACCCAAACCAAAGCCGGTGCCCGGCGCCAGCATATTGCCCGCGTTTTCGGTGCGATTCTGGCCCATGCGGCCCAAATGGTCCGAAGTCATGAAGCGCACGGTATGCGGGCTGAGCAAGCGCTGGCCGTCCAGCTCGCCGCCATTGAGCATGCACTGACAAAAACGCGCGTAGTCGGCCACCGTGCCGCCCAGGCCGCCGCCGCCGGACTCCAGGCGCGGCACTTCGGTCAAATCAATCAACTCCATGGGCGTGCCGCCATCGGGGTCGTGCGCAAAGGCCTGCGCGATGCGGTGCTGCTTATCCGGCGGCACATAAAAAGCCGTGTCCACCATGCCCAGCGGTGCCAGTACCTGCGCTTGCAGCAAGTGGCCCAAGGTTTGACCTGAGACCACTTCGAGCAGCGCCCCCAGCACATCGGTGGCGCGGCTGTATTCCCAGAGGCTGCCGGGCTCGAACATCAGCGGCATGCTGGCCAGCAGGTCGGCAAATTGCGCATTGCTATGGCCGCGCGTAGTGGTGCGTAGGCCTGCTTCGTCATACATTTTTTGTACCGGCGCCTGGCCCAAGAACTCGTAAGTCATGCCCGCCGTATGGCGTAACAAGTCATACACCGTGATGACCGCACGGGGCGGGCGCAATTGCATCTGGCCGTTTTCCATATGTGCCACTTGCACCTTGGCAAAAGCAGGCAGGTAGCGCGCCACCGGATCGCTGAGGAACAAGCGCCCCTGCTCCACCAGTTGCATGGTGGCCACAGAGACCAAGGGCTTGGTCATGGAGTAAATACGAAAGATCGCGTCTTTATGCATGGCCGCGCCGCTGGCCGGGTCACGCTGGCCGATGGCTTCGTGCAAAACCACTTTGCCGTTTCGGGCGATCAAAGCCACGGCGCCGGGCAATCGGCCTTTGGCCACTTCGGCCCGCAAAGTGTCCAACAGCAGGGTGGCGCGCGCCGGGTCAAAACCCTGCGATGCGAGCGCTGCGGTGGGGAGTGGAGGCGATGCCGTCATAAAAAATTTCTTTTCACCTTATAGAGGATGGTTGTCGTGCGCTGCGCAACGGGCTAACTCTTGCTCTTGCAATAAGCGCCACATCACTTTACCGGCACCGCTTTTGGGTAGCGCGTCTAAAAATTCGACAGCGCGAGGCACTTTGTAGACCGCCATATTGTCGCGGCACCAGTCGATGATGTCTTGCGCGCGCACTTGTCCCTTGTGCGTGCCGCGCAGCACCACCATGGCTTTCACCGACTCGCCGCGATAGGCATCCTGGGTGGCAATGATGCAGGCCTCTTGGATAGCCAGGTGGCGGAACATCAGCGCCTCCACCTCCGCTGGCCAAACCTTAAAGCCCGAGGCATTGATCATGCGTTTGAGCCTATCGGTCATGAAAAAATAGCCGTCTGCATCGACCCGGCCCAGATCGCCCGAGCGGAAATACACCTGGCCGTCCACCTCCACGAAGGCCTGCGCCGTAGCCCCGGGGCGGCGCCAATAGCCTTTGAAAATTTGCGGACCGCGCATGATGATTTCGCCAGGCTCGCCTACCGGCATTGGGCGCAGCGTGTCGGGGTCCACCACCCGCGCATCGACGCCGATAAACGGAATGCCCAGGCACTGCTGCTTGGGGGCATCGGGCGGGTTGCTATGCGAAGGCGCTGCGGTTTCCGTTAGGCCATAGCCTTCGGCATAGCGCAAGCCATATTGCTCCAGCAAGCGCTGCGCCACGGCTTGCGGCATGGCTGCACCACCACCGCCGATATAGACCATGCTAGACAAGTCAAAACTATCCACATTTGGGCTGCCCAGCAGGTCGATCACCATGGTGGGGATATTCGTCCAGTGGGTTACACGCCATTGCGCGATCAGGCGCGCAGCCAGTTCCCGATCCCAGCGCGGCATCAGCACCATGGTCGCGCCACAGTAAATATTGGTATGCATCAGGCTGACCATGCCGGTGATGTGGAACATGGGCACCACCATCAAGGTGGTGTTTTCCATGCTACCGTTGCCCCACATGGCGCTAGAGATGGCGTTGTGCATGATGCTGGCGTGCGTATGCATGCAACCCTTGGGTAGGCCGGTGGTGCCGCTGGTGTAGGGCAGTACAGCCAAATCCTCCGGCCCGACTTGCAGCGTGGGCGGCGCAGCGGTGCAGGCTAGCGCGTCCGCCCAGGCATGCACCTCACCACCGCTCAGCGCAGGCAAAGCATGGCGCGTCAGCAGCCAGTCGGCCCAGGCGGCGGGTGGCGCATCGTCGCCCTCTGCCGGGTCAAAGGCCTCGGTGAAATGGCTGACCAGCAGATGCGCCAGTCCCTGGCCCGCTGGTAAGGCATTGCTGGCGGCGGCCAATTCGCCGGCCAGGTCGGAAGTGGTCACCGCCACGCGGGCCTCGGGGTCCAAGATGTAGTGCTTCAGTTCCTCGGCCCGGTTCATGGGGTTGACCGGCACCACCACCGCATTAGCGCGCAAGATGCCGAAATGCGCGATGACCAGTTGCGGACAGTTTTGCATCAACAGCACCACACGGTCGCCGCGCTGCACACCCAGTCCCTGCAAATAGGCGGCAAAGGCCTCTGTCTGTGCCATTAGCTGCGCATAGCTGGTTTGTCGACCAAAGAAGCTGATGGCAGTTTTGCCGGGATAGCGGCGCGCGCTGGTGGCCAGGTTGTCCCACAAAGCAGTCTGCGTCGGCGTGATGTTTTTGGGCAGGCGCTTGGGCCAAAAACGGTAATGCGCTTTGTCAACAGAATCGGCCATGTTTGTCCCTTGTTTACCGTACAGGTTCACTATTTTGCCGGCGCATCGCGGCGGCAAATAGTGGCTAACCATAATTGGCGCGGCCCACCAAGGCAATGCCCGTTGTCACGCGAGAGACGGCCAAACGCCGTGGCCTGTTCGTTCACTTGCCATTCCCAACCCAGGCTTGTAAGGATATATTCGCGCTGTGGGGCACAATGGCGGCTCCGCTTGCCTTGCGCTTGCAGGCCGTAAATCCTGGAGCAACCCCCATTTTTTTGGAGCATTCAACATGAAATTCAATCCCTTACACGGCCTTGGCGCTGTGTTTACTGTTGCAGCCGTACTCGCTGGCGCACCTGCCCACGCAGGGAAAACCCTTGATTCCATCAAGGCCCGTGGCCAAGTCGTTTGTGGCGTGCATACCGGGCTGGCCGGCTTTAGCGCCGCCGACTCCAATGGCAAATGGTCCGGCATCGACGTGGACATCTGCCGCGCCGTCGCTGCTGCCACCTTGGGCGACCCGGAAAAAGTCAAATTCGTACCGCTGACTGCGCAAGCCCGATTTGCCGCTGTGCAGTCCGGCGAAGTCGATGTGCTCTCGCGCAACACCACTTTCACCCTGACCCGCGACGCCTCCATTGGCCTGAGCCAAACCGCTGTGGTGTATTACGACGGCCAGGGCTTCATGGTTCCCGTCAAGAGCAAAATCAAGAGCGCCAAACAACTCAAAGGCCAGACCGTGTGCGTGCAATCAGGCACCACCACGGAAAAAAACCTGACCGACTTTTCGAAAGCCAACGGCCTGAACATCAAACCCGTGGTGTTTGAAAAGCTCGACGCCGTGGAAGGCGCTTATTTCTCGGGCCGTTGCATCGCCTACACGACCGATGCATCCGGTCTGGCTTCGGTGCGCAACAAGTCCGCCAAGAACCCGGCCGACCACATGATCCTGCCCGAGCTGATTTCCAAAGAGCCCCTAGGCCCGATGGTGCGCCGTGGCGATGACGAGTGGACGGCCATCGTGAAGTGGACGATTTATGGTCTGCTCGAAGCGGAAGAAAACGGCGTAGCGCAAGCCAATTTGGAATACCTCAAAGCCACGAGCAAAGACCCTGTCGTGGGCCGCATTTTGGGCACCACCGAAGACACCGGCAAGCTGCTGGGCTTGGAAAAAGAATGGCTGGCCAACGCGATCAAAGCCACTGGCAACTACGGCGAGATTTTTGAGCGCAATGTCGGCCCCAAATCAGCCCTGCAATTGCCGCGCGGCCTGAACAATTTGTGGAGTAAAGGCGGCATCCAGTACGCACCGCCTATCCGCTAAGCCAGCGGGCCGCAAGCGGCCTGGCGCAGACACTAGGGCAGTTGCACAGCGCGTTGCACTGCCCTTTTTCTGTACCGGGCCCTTGTAAATCCCTTTAAGTAGTAAACCAAGGTCGTATGAGCGCAGTACCCACACCCCCGCACAAAAATCGCTGGTCCTGGCGCAGCCAAGCCTTTCGCGCGCTGGTGTATCAGGTGCTGGCGGTAGGGGTGATCGCGCTGATCGTCTGGTTTTTGGCGCACAACACCGCCACCAATATGCGCCAGCGCGGCATCCAAAGCGGCTTTGGATTTTTGCTGGGCACGGCGGGCTTTGATATTGGCGAGAGCCTGTTTGCCTTTGACTCGGGCGAGTCGTATTTGCAAGCCTATCTGGTAGGCGTCACCAACACCTTGCGGGTCGCTATTTTGGGTATGGTGTTCACCACGCTCTTGGGCACGCTGCTAGGCATAGGGCGCTTTTCGCGCAACGCCTTGGTGCGCGGTCTGTGCCGAATGTACGTGGAGTTGTTCCGTAATATCCCCTTACTGCTGCAACTGCTGATGTGGTATTTGTTTTTTACCGAAGTGCTGCCTGCTGCCACCGAGCCCTGGATACTGGGCCCGATGTTCCTGAGCAAAGGCGGGCTTAATTTCCCGATTCCTGTGTGGGCCAGCGGCCATGTGTGGGCAGCCTGGGGGCTGCTGGCGGGCCTGTGCGTCGGCTGGTTGTGGCGTGGCCGCGCGCGTCGGCGCTTTGAAGAGACAGGGCAGCCACACAGTATGTTGTGGGCGCCGCTGGGATGGGTGGTTTTAGCCACCTTCGTAGGATGGCTGCTAGGCGGCGCACCGACCGAGCTCAACGCGCCTTTCAAAGGTGAATTTGCAATTGAAAACGGCGGCGCGCTGACCCCCGAATTTTTGGCTCTGCTGATTGGCCTGACGGTTTATACCGCCGCCTTTGTGGCCGAAGTGGTGCGCGGCGGCATCCAATCGGTGTCGCTGGGCCAGGCCGAAGCAGCCAGCGCGCTGGGCTTGTCGCAAGGCCAGAGCATGCGCTTGGTGATGTTGCCCCAGGCCCTGCGCGTCATCATTCCGCCCATGACCAACCAGTACCTGAACCTGACCAAAAATTCGTCGTTGGCCGTGGCCATCGGCTACCCGGACGTGGTCTCGATTGCCAACACCGCCATCAACCAGACCGGCCGCGCCGTGGAATGCATTGCGCTCATCATGCTGGTATACCTGAGTACCTCCTTGCTCACTTCCTTGTTGATGAACTGGTACAACGCACGTGCCGCGATCAAAGAGCGTTAAGGACGAACAACCCATGTCCACTTTTAACGCCATCTCCCCCCGCCCGGCTCCGCAGTCCAACAGCGGGCTTGTGGCCTGGTGCAAAGCCAATTTATTCCACGACTGGAAAACTAGCACCGGTACGCTGCTGATCGGGCTGATTCTTGTGTGGCTGCTGCCGCGCCTGTTTCATTGGGCGATTAGCGATGCCGTCTGGAACGGCAATTACGAAACCTGCCATGCGGCCAGTGGTGCTTGCTGGGCGGTGGTGCGTGAAAAGTTCCGCTTTATTTTGTTTGGCCGCTATCCGCATGAAGAGCATTGGCGTGCATTGCTCGGTACGGCCATGCTGCTAGGCCTGATTTTGGCCAGCTGCACCCGCGCTTTCTGGCGGCCCTGGCTAGTGGCCCTATGGGTAGGCGTGCTAGTGGTGTATCTGGCGCTGATGCGCGGCGGCTTTGCCGGCCTGCGCTTTGTGGAAACCGATTTGTGGAGCGGCCTGCCGCTCACCATTTTGTTGGCGTCGCTGTCCATGGTGATGGCCTTTCCGATTGCGGTCTGCATTGCGCTAGGGCGGCGCTCGGGCATGCCGGCGATTCGCAGCCTGTGCACGGTGTATGTGGAGCTGATACGCGGCGTGCCGCTGATCTCGGTGCTGTTCATGGCCTCGTTCATGTTTCCGCTCTTGATGCCGCAAGGTTTCAATATCGACGTGCTGATCCGTGTGCTGGCCGGCATTACCTTGTTTGCCGCTGCGTACATGGCCGAGGTGATACGCGGCGGCTTACAAGCCATACCCAAAGGGCAGATCGAAGCGGCAGCCACGCTAGGCCTGTCTTACTGGCAAACCCAGCGCATGATTGTGCTGCCCCAAGCCTTGGCCATGGTGGTGCCGGGCATCATGAATAACTTTATTTCCACCTTCAAAGACACTTCGCTGGTAGCGATCGTCAGCCTGTATGAATTGACCGGTGCCATGGGCATGGCGATGAATTCTGAAGCCGACTGGCGTCCCTTCCGCATCGAAGGCTATTTGTTTATTGCCCTGATTTATTTTGTGTTTTGCTATTCGATGTCGCTGTACAGCCAGTGGATTGAAGCGCAAGTGAATAAAAGCAAACAGCGTTAAGGACAGCCATGACCGAGCCCATCATCACCTTCGAAAAAGTCAATAAATGGTATGGCAACAACTTCCATGTCCTGCGGGATATCGACTTGCAAGTGGGTACCGGCGAGCGCATCGTAGTTTGCGGGCCTTCCGGCTCGGGCAAATCCACCTTGATACGCTGCATCAACCGCTTAGAGGAACACCAGCAAGGCCGCCTGGTGGTCGATGGCGTAGAAATCACCGACGACCTCAAGGCCATTGACGATGTGCGCAAAAAAGTTGGCATGGTGTTTCAGCAGTTCAATTTGTTCCCGCACCTCACCGTGCTAGAGAACCTGACGCTCTCGCCCATGTGGGTGGGCCGCCTGCCCAAAAAAGACGCCGAAGAAAAAGCCATGGAGCAATTGCGCCGGGTGCGTATTGCCGAGCAGGCGCTCAAGTACCCGCTGCAACTCAGTGGCGGCCAGCAACAGCGGGTGGCGATTGCGCGGGCTTTGTGTCTGACGCCTAAAATCATGCTGTTTGACGAGCCAACCTCGGCGCTGGATCCCGAGATGATCAAGGAAGTGCTTGATGTCATGATCGAGATGGCCGAGCAAGGCATCACCATGGTGTGCGTGACGCATGAAATGGGTTTTGCCAAGGCCGTGGCCGACCGAGTCATCTTTATGGACGAGGGGCAGATCGTGGAACAAAACACGCCCGAGGCGTTTTTCAACAACCCGCAAAGTGAGCGCAGCCGCGACTTTCTGTCCAAAATACTAGGCCATTGATTTGAACCACATCCCCCGCACCGAGGACCTTGCCGTACCCTCTGCCAGTGCACCCGCCTTCAGCCAAACCGAGTTCCGCCAAGCCTTGGGCCAGTTTGCTACCGGCGTGACCGTGGTGACTGCACGCAGTGCCAGCGGCGCCCTGGTGGGCCTGACGGTGAATTCGTTTAACGCTGTTTCGTTAGATCCGCCTTTGGTGCTTTGGAGCCTGGGCCTGCGCTCGGCGTCTATGGAAGTGCTGCGCAGTTGCTCGCACTATGCCATCAATGTGCTGGGCGCTGAACACCAAGCCCTGGCCGCGCAATTCGCTACCAAAGCCATAGACCGCTTTGCCGACGTCGCCTGGCATAAAGGCGATTACGACTTGCCTTTGATCGACGGCGCAGTTGCCACCTTCATCTGCTTTAACCGCAGCCGCTACGCCGAAGGTGACCACGTGATTTTTGTGGGTGAAGTCGAGCGCTGTACCCACCGCGAGGCCGCCGCGCCTTTGGTCTACCACGCCAGCCAGTTTTTCACCGGTAACCTGCGTTAACCAGCTCCAGGTTTTCCACGCCATGGACCGCAAGGAACACCTGGACGCCTTTGCCATCGGCCTCTTGATGGTGTGCTGTGCCTTTTGGGGCTTTCAGCAAGTGCTGGTCAAAGCCACGCTGGCCGACTTACCGCCGGTGTTTCAGGCCGGTGTGCGTTTTATGGGCACCACGCTGGTCTTGTGGCTGTGGTGTCGCTGGCGCGGTATTGCACTGTTCGAACGCGACGGCAGTTTGTGGCCCGGCCTCTTGGCAGGCTTTTTATTCTCCATGGAATTTTTCTGCTTGTTCACTGGCTTGCAGTACAGCGCCGCCTCGCGCCTGACGGTGTTTTTATACACCTCGCCCTTATGGGCCGCGCTGGTGCTGCACTGGTTTGTCGCATCCGAGCGCTTGCGCGCGGTGCAATGGTTAGGCCTGGTGTTTGCGTTTTGCGCCGTGGCTTTTACGCTGCGCGAAGGTTTTGTTGGCGGGCAGACGCCGCTGCAACACTGGGGCGATTTGCTCGGGGTGGGGGGCGGCATCGCCTGGGCGCTGACCACCGTCACCATCCGCACCACGGTACTGAGCCGCGTGGGTGCCGAAAAAATGCTGTTTTACCAAGTGGCGGCCAGCGCGTTGGTGCTACCCCCGCTGTCTTGGTACATGGGTGAGGCCTGGTCCTGGCCCTGGAACTTCAGCCACTTCGCCATGGGCTCGCTGCTCTTGCAAACCCTGGTCGGCGCCTTTGCCAGCTACCTGTCCTGGATGTGGCTGCTGAGCCGCTACCCGGCCAGCAAAATCGGCGCCTTCGCCTTCTCCACCCCACTGTTTGCGCTGCTCTTTGGCGCGCTTTGGTTGGGCGAGGAAATTACCCTCTCCTTGCTGGGCGCGCTGGCGATGGTGTTTGTGGGGATTTCGCTGGTGAATCGGCGTAGGCCGGAAGTAGCGAAAGAAACTTCAGCCTAAACGCGCAGGTCGGCTGCTGCCTGCATCAAACAGCAGCGCGCTCAGGCTCATGCCATGCCGGCGCGCTTGCGCAACTCAAACTTTTGAATCTTGCCGGTCGATGTTTTAGGGATAGGCTCGAAGCGAAAATCGCGCGGCACTTTGTAGGCGGCCAGCAGGGACTTGCAATGCGCCAGCAAGTCTGCCTCGCTGACGCTGGCGCCTTCTTTCAGTTCCACATAAGCCACCGGCGTTTCGCCCCATTTTTCGTCCGGCTTGGCGACCACTGCGCAGGCCATGACCGCGCTATGCCGGTAGAGCGCGTCTTCCACTTCCAGCGAGCTGATGTTCTCACCGCCGGAGATGATGATGTCTTTGCTGCGGTCTTTGATCTTCACGTAGCGGTCTGCCTCCAGCACCGCCAGATCGCCGGTATGGAACCAGCCCCCGGCAAAAGCTTCGGCTGTGGCCTTGGGGTTTTTCAGGTAACCCTTCATCACGATATTGCCACGAAACATGATCTCGCCCATGGTCTGTCCGTCCGCTGCTAGCACTTGCATACGCTCGGGGTCCATCACCGTCATACCTTCTTGCAGTGGGTAGCGCACACCCTGGCGACCGTTGAGGCGGGTTTGCTCGGATGCGGTTTGCGCAGCCCACGCGGTGCGCTTGGCCGCTACCGAGGCCGGGCCATAGACTTCGGTCAGGCCATAGACGTGGGTGATGTCAAAGCCGATATGGGCCATGCCTTCGATCATGGCCGCAGGTGGTGCCGCACCCGCCACCATGCCGCGCACCGCGTGGACAATGCCCTCGCGCAAAGCGGCAGGCGCGTTGATCAAGAGGTTATGCACTATGGGCGCGGCGCAGTAATGGTCCACCTGGTGTTCACGGATGGCCGACAAAATGGGCGCGGCCTCGACTTTGCGCAAGCAGACGTGTGTGCCCGCTTGCATGGCTACCGTCCACGGGAAGCACCAGCCATTGCAATGGAACATGGGCAGCGTCCACAAATACACCGGAAACTGCGGCATGCTCCAGGTGTTGGCATTGCACACGGCATTGAGGTATGCACCCCGGTGGTGGGTGACCACGCCCTTGGGGTCGCCGGTGGTGCCCGAGGTATAGCTCACCGCAATCGCATCCCATTCGTCTTGCGGGCCAGGCAAAACGGCTAAGGGTTCATGCGCGGCCAGCCAGCTTTCGTACTCCAGCGTGCCCACGCGCTCGCTGCTACCGGTCCATTCGCTGTCGCAAATATCGACCACCAGCAGCTCGCGGCCATGGGTTTCGCGCAAGATGCGCAAAGCCTCGCGCATCACGCCGCCAAACTCGCTGTCGGTCAGCAACACGCTGGCTTCGCAATGGTTCATTTGCCAGGCCAGCAGGGCCGGGTCCAGGCGGGTGTTCAGGGTGTTGAGCACGGCATTGAGCGCCGGCACAGCGTAATGCGCCTCCAGCATTTCCGGCGTGTTGGACAGCATGGCGCTGACGGTGCTGCCCCGCAGCACACCGCTGGCGCGCAAGGCCGCTGCCAGGCGCGCACTGCGCTCGCGCGTTTGCGCCCAGGTGTAGCGCCGCTGGCCGTGAATCACCGCTGGCAAGTCGCCAAACACCTCGGCCGTGCGCTCCACAAAACTCACCGGCGACAAGGCCACAAAATTGGCCGCGTTTTTGTCCAGGCCTTGGTCGAAGATGGATGTCATGGCGGTCCTTTCAAGCAAAGTGCCAACACGCGGTGGCGCCCGGCGAGCGGGCCAGTGGTGGATGACAGCCGGATTACTTAAGCGCTTTGTAACGCATACGTTTGGGCTTGGCGCCCTCTTCGCCCAGGCGTTTTTTCTTGTCGGCTTCGTATTCCTGGTAGTTACCGCTGTAGAACACCCACTGGCTATCGCCCTCGCAGGCCAGGATGTGGGTGGCAATACGGTCTAGGAACCAGCGGTCATGGCTGATCACCATCAGCGTGCCGGCAAACTCTAAGAGCGCGTCTTCTAGGGCACGCAGGGTTTCCACGTCCAGGTCGTTGGACGGTTCGTCCAGCATCAGCACATTGCCGCCAGCAATCAACGTCTTGGCCAAATGCAAGCGTCCACGCTCACCGCCCGAGAGCATGCCAACTTTCTTTTGCTGGTCCGCGCCGTTGAAGTTAAAGCGGCCACAGTAAGCGCGGCTGGCCATCTGGAATTTGCCGACGTTCAAAATATCCAAACCGCCCGATACGTCTTCCCACACGGTTTTGTCGTTGGCCAGTTCGTCGCGGTGCTGATCGACAAATGCCATCTTTACCGTCTGGCCGATCTTCACCTCGCCCGAATCGGCTTTTTCGCGTCCGGCAATCATTTTGAACAGAGTTGATTTACCCGCGCCGTTGGGGCCGATGATGCCCACGATAGCGCCGGGCGGCACTTTAAAGCTCAGGTTGTCGATCAGCACCCGATCGCCAAAGGACTTGGTCACGTTGACAAACTCAATCACTTCTTGGCCTAGGCGCTCGGCCACGGGGATGAAGATTTCGTTGGTCTCGTTGCGCTTTTGGTATTCGAAGTCGCTCAGTTCTTCAAAGCGGGCCAAACGCGCTTTGCTTTTGGCCTGGCGGGCTTTGGGGTTTTGGCGCGACCATTCCAGCTCTTTCTTCAAAGCCTTGGCGCGCGCTTCCTCGCCTTTTTGCTCGGCCTCCAGGCGCGCTTGCTTTTGGCTCAGCCAGTCGCTGTAATTGCCTTTGTAAGGGATGCCCGAGCCACGGTCCAACTCCAAAATCCATTCCGCCGCGTTGTCCAAGAAGTAGCGATCATGGGTAATGGCGACCACGGTGCCGGGGTAGCGTTGCAAAAACTGCTCCAGCCAGTCCACCGATTCAGCGTCCAAGTGGTTGGTCGGCTCATCGAGCAGCAGCATGTCGGGCTTGGACAGCAGCAAACGGCACAAGGCCACGCGGCGTTTTTCGCCACCGGAGAGCACGCCGATATTGGCGTCCCAAGGGGGCAGGCGCAGCGCGTCGGCAGCGATCTCGAGCTGATGCTCAGAGTCGGTGCCCGCGGTGGCAATGATGGCTTCCAGCTCGGCCTGCTCGGCGGCCAGGGCGTCAAAGTCGGCGTTTTCTTCGCCGTAGGCGGTATAGACCTCTTCCAGTCGCGCCTTGGCGGACATGACCCTGCCCATACCCGCTTCCACGCTTTCGCGCACGGTTTGGGTCGGGTCCAGCTGCGGCTCTTGCGGCAGGTAGCCGATGTTCAGGCCCGCCATAGGGATGGCCTCGCCCTCGATCTCTTTGTCAATGCCGGCCATGATTTTGAGCAGGGTGGACTTGCCCGACCCATTGGTGCCGAGCACGCCGATCTTGGCGCCAGGGAAAAAGCTGAGCGAAATGTCTTTAAGAATATGACGCTTGGGCGGCACGATCTTGCCGACGCGGTTCATGGAGAAAACGTATTGGGCCATTGCGGTAGGTTTCAGTCTGGGCTAAAGGGGAAAGAGCGCATTATCGACGCTGCGCCACAGGCGGCAATAGGGCCGTGGACACAACGTGCGACAATGATCCCGTCTGCGGAGCTTCAGTTGCCCGCAGCGCCAGCACCATGCTGGGGACTGCCCTACACGTCGGCATCCCGCCCTTTGAACCTGCCTGCCTTTGACTGACCGCACACCACAGCCCGTGCGGAACGGCCGGTATGTACGCACCTTCGGGTGCTTCTGTATGAACTTCGATGAATTGAATCTGGCACCCGCCATCCTCAAAGCCGTGCGCGAGCAAGGCTACGAAACGCCTACCGCCATCCAGGCACAGGCCATCCCCCTGGTCCTGGCCGGCCACGATCTCTTGGGTGGTGCCCAAACCGGTACCGGTAAAACCGCGGCCTTTACCCTGCCTATCTTGCAACGCCTGTCCACCACCGAGGCGGCTACCAATAAATTCGGCGGTACCGGCATCCGTGCCCTGATGCTCACCCCCACGCGCGAACTGGCCGCGCAAATTGAAGAATCCATCCGCACCTACGGCAAATACCTGGAGCTTTCGAGCACCGTGATCTTTGGCGGCGTGGGTATGAACCCGCAAATTGCCAAGCTCAAGCGCGGCGTGGACCTGCTGGTGGCCACCCCCGGCCGTCTGCTGGACCTGCACCAGCAAGGCATGCTGGACCTGGGACAGGTACAGATTCTGGTGCTCGACGAAGCCGATCGCATGCTGGACATGGGCTTTATCCATGATGTAAAAAAAGTACTGGCCCTGGTGCCGCGCGACAAGCAAAGCCTCTTGTTCTCGGCCACCTTCAGCGACGAGATCCGCGACCTGGCTGCCACGCTACTCAAAAACCCGCAGAGCGTGCAAGTGACACCGCGCAACACTACGGTGCAGCGCATCAACCAAATCATTCACCCGGTGGGGCGCGGCAAGAAAAAAGCCTTGCTGGCGCACATCATCAACAGCCAAAACTGGAGCCAGGTGCTGGTCTTTACCCGCACCAAATTCGGCGCCAACAACGTGGCTGAATATTTGGAAAAGAACGGCGTCAGCGCCATGGCCTTGCACGGCAACAAAAGCCAGGCAGCGCGCACCCAGGCGTTGGCCGGCTTTAAGAGTGGCGATGTGCGTGCGCTGGTCGCCACCGACATTGCTGCACGCGGCATCGACATCGACGAATTGCCGCATGTGGTGAACTATGAAATCCCCAACGTCTGCGAAGACTATGTGCACCGCATTGGCCGCACCGGCCGCGCCGGCGCCGATGGCACGGCCATTAACCTGGTCTGCATGGACGAAGAAGGCTTTATGCAGGACATCGAGCGCTTTACCAAGCAACACTTGGAAGTGCAAGTCATTGCCGGCTTTGAGCCCGAGGCCGATGAGCGCGCCGAGCCCATCGCCATGGGCCGACAAACCATTTGGGGCGGCGCGGGTAAACCACCCAGCCGCGACGTGATGCAGGCGGCAGCGAAAGCCGCCCGCACCGAAATGCTGCAACGCGTGCGCGAAAAGAAGAGCACCGGTGGCCCTGGCGCCGGTCCGCGTGGGCCGCGCAACGGTCCTGGTAATGGGCCAGGAAATGGCCCCGGTAATGGCCCGCGTAACGGCCCGCCGCGCCAAGGCGCAGGCCGCAACGGCCCGCACCGCCCGCCGCGTGACCCCGGCTACCCCCGCGACGCCGGATTTCCACGGGACGATGACGGCCCCATGGCCCATGAAGACCAGCCCCCCCGCTCCCATGATGCGCGTGCGCATCAGAACCGAAATCCGCTGGCCAACCCGACCATGAAGAACTTCCCCAGCGAGCCGCGTGTACCGCGCGCGCCCGGCGGCCAGCCCGACCCGATGCGCACCAGCGTGGACATGATGGCCGAGCGTGGTGCACGTCGTGGCGGCGGTGGCGGCTACCAGGGTAAGCGCCCTGCGGGCGGCGGTGGTGGCTTTGGCGGCGGCCAGCGTGGCCGTGGCGGCCCAGGCGGCCCCGGCGGAAACCGCGGGCCAGCCCGCTAAGTAATTAGCTCAGGCCGCCCGAACAAACAAAGTCACCAGCGGGTCTTCTCCGACCTGGCGGCTCCAGTGGCCGTGCAGCTGCGGGTCAAACATGGCACCCTCGGGCAGCAGGTCGGCGCTGAAAAAATGCGCCCCCGGCCCAAACACCCGCGAGATGCCGCCTTGCAGGCCAATTTCCATCTGTCCACCCAGGATGAACACCCATTGCGGATGCGTGGTGCAATGAAAACTGCTGCGAAAACCCACCGGGCTGTGGCGCAGCTGGTAGCCACCGCTGGCAAATAATTCGGACAGCATGGATTGGGGCGTGCCTTGCCCCAGGGGCAAGGGCTCTTCGCGAAAACGCGCCCGCCCATCGCTATCGGTAAATAAAACCACACGGGTAAAAACAGACATCCATATTCCTCGGTTCGGCTGGGGCCGTGTCGGCACAAAGCCGGGGGGCGTCGCCAGCGGCGCACCATTATGGGCGGGCGCTCAGGCACAATGGCTGCCATGCGAATCCTCCACACGATGTTGCGCGTTGGCAATCTCCAGCGATCCATTGATTTTTACACCCAGGTGCTGGGCATGAAGCTCTTGCGCACCTCGGAAAACCCGGAATACAAATACACCCTGGCCTTTCTGGGCTACGGCAGCAACCCAGAACATGCTGAGCTGGAGCTGACCTACAACTGGGGCGTCGAGTCCTATGACATGGGCAGCGCCTACGGCCATGTGGCCTTGGGTATGAGCGATATCTATGCCGCTTGCGAGCAGATCAAAACGGCGGGCGGCAATGTGACACGCGCGCCTGGCCCAGTCAAAGGCGGCACCACGCATATTGCCTTTGTGACCGACCCTGACGGTTACAAGGTCGAACTGATCCAACGCCTAGGCGACGCCTAAGCCATGCAGGCAGCGGGCTTTGACCGGCGCGGCGCGCTGCTGGTACTGGGCTCGGCCACAGCGTGGAGCTTTGGTGGCACCATCGCACGCTACCTGAGCGTGAGCGAAAGCTGGACGGTGGTGTTCTGGCGCGCATTCTTTGCCTCGGTGTTTTTGTTGTGGTTCATGTTGCACCGCCAAGGCCTGCGCGGCACGCTGCAACTGTTTCGCGCCATGGGCTGGGCCGGTTTGGCGGTAGGCGCGTGTTTCGCGCTGGCCTCCACGTGCTTTGTGGTGGCGCTGTCTTACACCACGGTGGCTAATATTTTGCTTATCCAGGCCGGCGTGCCGCTGATTGCCGCGCTGATGGCGTTTTTGCTTTTTGGCGAGCGCGTGCCTTTGAATACTTGGGTGGCGATTGCGGCGGTGATCACCGGTGTGGGCATCATGGTCTCTGAATCCCTGGGCGGCACGGTCTCGCCGATTGGGGATGGTCTGGCGGTGCTGATTGCGCTGGCCTTTTCGGCTGCGACCGTGATCACCCGCCGCCACGCCGAAGTCCAAATGATGCCCGCCGTGTGCACCGGCACTTTGATGGCAACGTGCGTGGCCGCGGTGATGACACCGGCCTTTGCGGTCAGCCCGGTGGACCTGGGGCTGCTGTTTATGTTCGGGGCATTCAACCTCGGCCTGGGCATGGCATTTTTTGTGACCGGCGCACCGCTGCTGCCCTCGGCGATTGCAGCGCTCATCGGTATTGCCGAGCCGGTGCTGGGGCCGCTTTGGGTGTGGCTCATCCACAATGAAATCCCCAGCCAGCGCACCCTGATCGGCGGCGCGGTGGTATTTTTTGCGCTGCTCGGACATATCGTGTGGCAGCTGCGCCAAAGCCGAGCCGAGGTACAGGCCGACTGAAGCGGCCGGGAAAACTCAGGCGCTGGCCTGAAAAGCGCCCTGCAGCTGATTCATGGCCCAGGCCCTGGGCTGGCCTCCGGGGCGCATCGGTTAGAGTTTGACCCATCAGGGGCGCGTCCCCTCACCTTTACCTACCGACTAGCTATGACTATTGTTGCCATCTCCCTTGCCGCCCTGCCCCATGTGCACCTGATCGACCACCCGCTGGTGCAGCACAAGCTCACGCTGATGCGCAAAAAAGAGGCCAGCACCAATAGCTTTCGCAGCCTGCTCAATGAACTGAGCAGCCTGATGGCCTATGAAGTGACGCGCGACATGGCGACCCAGGACGTACAAATTGAAACGCCGCTGGAGGTGATGCAAGCCAAAGTGATCGACGGCAAAAAGCTAGTTTTCGTGTCCATCCTGCGCGCGGGCAATGGCATTTTGGATGGCATGCTGAGCGTCGTACCCGGCGCGCGCGTCGGCCACATCGGCCTGTACCGCGACCACGAAACTCTGCAAGCGGTGGAGTACTACTTCAAGATGCCCAAGGACATGGAATCCCGCGACGTGGTGGTGGTGGACCCGATGCTGGCCACTGGCAACTCGGCGGTGGCGGCCATTACCCGCATCAAACAATGCAAGCCCAAGTCCATCAAATTTATGTGCCTGCTCACCGCCCCGGTTGGCATCAACACCTTGCACCAAGCGCACCCCGACGTAGAAATCTACACCGCCGCCATCGACCGCGAACTCAATGAACACGGCTACATCTTGCCGGGCTTGGGCGATGCGGGGGATAGAATTTTTGGGACGCAGTAAGCGCAACTAGCTCCCACGCGCCGCCCGTACACCATTGAACCCGCCGATAGTGCCCGGCACCTTACCCAAGCGCCCCGAGTCGGCCACTTCGATGGGGAAGGTCATCTAGGCGATGCCTTTGAGGCTTTGGGTTTGCACGCCGATAGTGTTCATTTGCTTCTTTTGCATCGCCCAGCGCCGCCTAATGTGCCGCAAACCGAATGACGCAGGGCGCTGATTTTTGAAATTTCCATGCGTACTCAACTTGGCTTGCGCAAGCCGCCCATCAGCACGTATTTGACTTCCATGTAATCGGCCAGGCCGTAATGCGAGCCTTCACGGCCCATGCCCGATTCTTTGACGCCACCAAACGGCGCATTTTCTGTGGAGATGATGCCCTCGTTGACGCCGACAATGCCCACTTCGAGTTTCTCCGCCACGTGCCACACGCGCGCCAAGTCGCGGCTGTAAAAATAAGCCGACAAACCAAAGGCGGTGGCATTGGCCATTTGAATGACTTCCTCCTCGGTGGTGAATTTGTAGCATGCGGCCACGGGGCCGAAGGTTTCTTCGTGCGCCATCTCCATCTGTGCATTCGCATTCACCAGCACCGTGGGCTGGTAAAAAGTACCACCCAAAGCATCAGGCTGGGCACCACACAGGGCTTTTGCGCCCTTGGCCAGCGCGTCTTGCACGTGTTTTTGCACTTTCGCCAAAGCCGCAGGGTTGATCAAGGGCCCCTGTGTCATGCCCGGCAAACGACCATCGCCCACTTTCAAGGCGCGGACCGCTTCGGCTAACTTCGTGGTGAACGCCTCGTACACACCCTCTTGGACAAAAAACCGGTTCACGCAGACACAGGTCTGACCGGTATTGCGAAACTTGGAGGCCGTGGCGCCGGTCACGGCGGCATCTATATCGGCGTCATCAAAGACAATGAATGGCGCATTGCCGCCCAATTCCAAAGACACTTTTTTCAGCGTATCCGCCGCCTGTTTCATCAACAACTTGCCGACACGGGTAGAGCCTGTGAAGGTCACTTTGCGCACGGCTTCGCTGGCCATCCATACGCCGCCAATGGCCACGGCGTCACCCGAAACGACATTGATGACACCTGCCGGCAAGCCCGCCTCTTGCCCCAACACCGCCAGCGCATGCGCAGACAAGGGGGTTTCTTCAGAAGGCTTGAGCACCACCGTGCAACCTGCGGCCAAGGCCGGCCCCAATTTGCGGGTCACCATGGCGAGTGGGAAATTCCAAGGCGTGATGGCGGCGACCACACCGACCGGCTCCTTCAACACCAAGATGCGCGCATCCGGTTTATGCGAGGGAATGACATCGCCATAGGCGCGCTTGCCTTCTTCGGCAAACCACTCCAAAAAACTGGCGGCATAAGCGACTTCGCCGCGCGACTCGGCCAAGGGCTTGCCTTGCTCGGCAGTCAACAACTGCGCCAGGTCTTCCTGATGGACCATCATCAAATCCGCCCAACGGCGAAGGAGGCCGGCGCGGTGCTTGGCCGTGGTTTGACGCCAAGTCACATAGGCCTGGCTGGCCGCTGCAACGGCTTGGTCCGCCAAATCCGCCCCGGCCTTGGCCACCTGCGCCAGCGTTTCCCCTGTGGACGGGTTGATCACGGGGTAGCGGTCTGGCGCGGTGAGCCATTGACCATGGATGAGTGCACCGGTTTGCAGCAGGTGGGGGTGGGACAGTGAAGGAAGCATGTGCGTGAGCCTGAGGAGCGTATTCGGGCCCTCAGCTTAGGGGTTTGACTGCCCCATCTCAAACGATTTTTCAGCGCATTGCGCATGCGTAAATGTCATATCAAGGTAAACACTCACGCAATTACAAATTCTCATATTACAAATTATTAACAATAGTTTGCGTTATTTTCGCCAACAAAGGACAGTAGCTTCCAGGACACAGTGCGCCAGTCTTCAGCAGCAAGTTGAAGCGCGTTACAGGTCCTCGGCAAGAACCAAAGAACCCGTTTTTGTCGCCACTTCTCTTTAGGAATAAGACATGTTCATTGGTGAATCATTCATTGGCAGCGGCCCTAATGCCGCACACATCAACGTCATGATCGGGCCTCGCAGTGGTCCGGTGGGCAATGCTTGGGCGGGCGCTTTGTCCTCCCCCACCAAAGGCCACTTGCCTTACATGGTGGTGCTGCAACCAGGCGTTCCGGTCAAACCCATGACCGCCTTCATCAACAAAGCCGATTTGCGCGGCGAGCAACACGAAACCATGACCTGGGGCCCCGCCCAAGCTGGTGTGGCCAAAGGCGTTCAGGAATGCTTGCTCGAAGGCATCTTGCCTACTGAGGCCGAAAACGACTGGTGCGTGATTGCCGCCGTCTGGGTCAACTGGTCCGCTGCCGACGCCGACGAGGTGTTTGCCAACAACTACGCCGCCGCCAAAGGCGCTGTGACCGCAGCCATGCGGCAAGAGCCTTCATTGGCCACCATCACAGCGGCAGCCAAGGCTGTCACCAATCCGTTCTACACACCCAAAGCCTGAGAAAGACGCCCCATGCAATACGTCAACCTCGGCCACAGCGGCATGAAAGTGTCGCGCCTGTGTTTGGGCACCATGACCTTTGGCACTCCCGCCTGGCGCAAATGGGTCTTAGACGAGGCGGCCTCGACGCCTGTGATTCAAGCGGCCATCGAGCGCGGTATCAACTTCATCGACTTGGCCAACTTTTACTCGATGGGGGTATCTGAAGAGGTGGTCGGTCGCGCCATTGCAGGCACACCCCGTCACAAGCTGGTCTTGGCCAGCAAGTGTTTTTATGCCATGAGCGATGACATCAACGACCAAGGCTTGTCACGCAAACACATCATGGACTCGGTAGAGGCCTCTTTGCGCCGCCTGGGTACCGATTACCTGGACCTGTTTGTGATCCATGCCTTCGACCCCATGACCCCCATGGAAGAGACCATGCGTGCCTTGGACGATCTGATTCGGGCCGGCAAGATCCGCTACATCGGTGCCTCCACCATGTACGCCTGGCAGTTCGTGAAGATGAACGAGTTGGCGCGGCAAGCCGGTTTGACGCCTTTCGTATCCATGCAGTGCCAACTCAACGCGGCTTACCGCGAAGAAGAGCGCGAGATGATCCCGTATTGCATCAGTGAAGGTATTGCCGTAACCCCTTTTTCGCCGCTGGCGCGGGGTCTGCTGACCGGCCAAGTGGACTCCCTGCGCAACAAAACCGACAGCTTCACCGCCGACCAATATGGCGATGAAACCAGCCACAACATTGCCCAAGCGGTGGCACGGGTCGCGGCAGCGCGCGGCGTCAAGTCCTCGCAAGTGGCGCTGGCTTGGGTCAGTGGCCGCGCCGGTGTGACCTCGACCTTGATCGGCGTCGAAACCGTGGCGCAACTGGACGAAAACATCGCCACGTTGGACATGCAACTCACGGCGCAAGAGGTGCACGAAATCGACCGTTGCTACACGCCCTGCGATGTGATCAACGACTACAACACCGCGCGCATCCCTCGGGTCGCCCTTTGATTTTTTCACCCTGCCGCACAGCCTAGCGAGGCGGCGGCTCTATTTCAACTGGAGACAACTATGCAATTCATGAAAAAATTATCCACCGCCCTGGCGCTGAGCGCTAGCATGGCTGCCCCGGCTGCGTTTGCGCAAAGCCCGGTTTGCAGCCCAGACCAAACCATCAAGTTTGCCGGCATCACCTGGGAGTCAGGCCAGCTTTACACCAGCTTGATTCGCACCATGCTCGAGCAAGGCTATGGCTGCAAAACCGAATTGGTCACAGGCAGTACAGCCGCCACCGAAACAGCGCTGGTCGGCAATGACGTGCAAGTGTGGGTGGAGCAGTGGAACCGCACGGACATCATCAAAAAAGGCCAAGAAATGGGCAAGGTCCGCTTGGTGGGTGACCTGCTCTCCGGCGGTGGTGCGGTAGAAGGCTTTTTTGTGCCCGATTACGTCGTCAAGGGCGACGCCAAACGCGGCATCAAAGCCATGGCGCCCGATCTGAAGTCGGTTGCCGATCTGCCCAAATACAAGGCCTTGTTCAAAGACGACGAAGAGCCGAGCAAGGGTCGCTTGCTGTCTTGCCCTGTGGGTTGGGATTGCGAAAAAATCAATACCCAAAAACTCAAGGCCTACAAATTGGAAGGTGACTACACCAACTTTCGCGCGGGCACCGGTGCTGCTTTGG
>JBILPS010000086.1:0-9387 GCA_044373655.1 Rhodoferax sp. | reverse complement strand
CATGGACTGGTGGTGGCCACTGGCAAGGCCACAGAACTTGGCAAAGTGGCTGGTTTGCTGGACCAGAAAAACAACCGCAGCACCCCTTTGCAACTCCGGCTGGCCGCTTTTGGCAAGCGCGTGGCCGTTGCCGTACTGGCCATTTGTGCGGTCATCTTTGGCGTGGGCGTTCTGCGTGGTGAAGCGCCTTTGCTGATGGTGATGACTGCCATCAGCCTGGCCGTAGCGGCCATTCCGGAAGCGCTACCGGCCGTCGTCACCGTGTTGCTGGCGCTGGGAGCGCGCAAGATGGTGTCTGTCAACGCGCTGATTCGCCGCCTGCCTTCGGTAGAGACGTTGGGCTCGGTCACCTACATCTGTTCAGATAAAACCGGAACCTTGACGCAAAACCGGATGCAGGCGCAGTACCTGATTGCGGGAGATATTTCGGATGCTGCGGGCTGGATGCCCGGGGCCGTACCGGCGGACGCCGCCCACACCGCGCTGTTGCAAGCAGCCGCCCTGTGCAACGACGCCTCCGCTGCGCCGGACAACTCTTGGCTCGGCGACCCGACTGAGACGGCCCTCACCGAGGTGGCTGCTCTGGCAGGACTGGTCAAAACCGAGCTCGATATCCGCTGGCCAAGGGTGTTGGAGCTGCCGTTTGACTCAGTTCGCAAGCGCATGACCACTTTTCACCGTGATACCAATGGCTTGATTGCCTATACCAAAGGTGCACCTGAGTCGGTGATACCTTTGTGCGCAACCCAATGGTCTGATATCAAAGAAGGGAAATCACCACAAATCGATTCAGCAGCGTGGCTCGCACTCGCCAACACGCTGGCGGCACAAGGCCTGCGGGTGCTGGCAATTGCGAAGAGCAGGTATGCCAAGCTACCTGACAGCACGTCCGACAGTGCGGCGATTGAAAACAGTTTATGTCTGATTGGCCTCATTGGCCTGATTGACCCACCGCGGGAGGAGGCCGCTGCGGCGGTGCGTGAATGTTTGGCGGCTGGCATAACGCCGGTGATGATTACGGGTGACCACCCGGCCACCGCACGGGCAATTGCGCTGCGGCTTGGCATTGTGACCGCGGACGATGCCCCCGTACTCACCGGTGCCGACCTGACGATCCTGGATGACGAGTCATTGCAGGCGCAGGTGCACCAGGTGGGTGTGTATGCGCGGGTGGACCCGGCGCAGAAAATCCGCATCGTCGAGGCACTGCAAGCCAAGGGTGAGTTCGTCGCTATGACCGGCGATGGCGTCAACGATGCTCCGGCGCTCAAGCGGGCCGACATTGGTATAGCCATGGGCAAGAGCGGTACCGACGTGGCGCGCGAGGCATCCAGCCTGGTACTGCTGGACGACAACTTCGCCACTATCGTCAAGGCGGTGCGGGAGGGGCGGCGTATTTACGACAACATCCGCAAGTTTGTCCGCTACGCCATGACGGGTAACTCGGGTGAAGTCTGGATTATCTTTCTGGCCCCTATGCTGATGCTGCCGATGCCGCTACTACCCATCCACATTCTCTGGGTCAATCTGGTGACCGATGGCCTGCCTGGCCTGGCACTGGCAGCAGAACCGGCTGAACGCGGCATCATGCAACGTCCGCCCCGCGCACCGGCCGAGAGCATCTTTGCCCAAGGCATGTGGCAACACATTTTGGGTGTGGGACTACTGCTAAGCGGCTTGTGCCTGGGCATTCAAGCCTGGGCTATTTCCACCGGTCATGCACACTGGCAAACCATGGTTTTTACAGTACTGACGCTGGGTCAAATGGCACACGTGATGGCGATCCGCTCAGAAAGCGAACCCTTATGGCGACTGGGGATCGGCACCAACAAGCCACTGTTGGGTGCCGTGCTGCTGACCTTTGCCTTGCAAATGGCCACTATTTACGTTCCGTTTCTCAATCCCATTTTCAAGACCGAGCCGCTGAGCCTTCCAGAACTTACGCTTTGCTTTGCCGCGGCATCTGTGGTGTGGGTTGTGGTGGAACTTGAAAAGTCGTGGCGCCGAAAGCATTACGGCGCTATCACGGACAGTGCCGTGGATACCCCATGAGAAAACACACTAGATCTTCCCACCACCTCGAACTACGCGTCCACGAGTTAGCGCAACTCTTCAACTCGATGGACCCCACGCCGTTTCACAGCAAGGCACTTGACTGCGAGGCCGAAACCTTTATTGAAAGCTGGGCGCGAGGTTTCTCCCCGAAAAACCCCTTGCACTTGACCATTCACCTTCAGCACATGCCGCCTGAAGGCGACCCCACAGCACTCGTGACGGGTGCCATTCACCACCACTTCTCAGACAAAGCGGGCCTGGTTCGCCGAGATTTGCGCGATCTTTTCTGGCAAGGACGTATCAGTCTGCTGATTGGACTTGCGTTTGTGACTCTGTGCTTATTTGTAGCCGAAGCGATTGGCCAATCTGGCACGAGCACCGCGCATACCATCGCACGTGAAAGTCTGACGATTGTGGGATGGGTTGCAATGTGGAGGCCCATGCAGTTGTTTTTGTACGAATGGTGGCCACTGGCCCGTCGAATTGGTACGTACAGGGCATTGGCGCGGGCACACGTCAAAATAATGCAGAGCGGCGGATGACGCCTGCAATCGAGCTGATCAATTTGGATCTATGATAGCTGCTTTGGATGCGATTGTGAATGCCTTGATGGTTTCTGACTGGGGGCGATTTCTATTGCCACATAGCAGCCGATCGTGAATGACTCTTTCCGCTGCGACGCTGTCCATCATGCAGATGGACGGAATTTTTGCAAAGGGTCGAAAGGGCCAGCAGGCAGCGGTGGGGATGCGAAAAATTTCCACTCATCAACCTTTTCTAAACGCCATGCGGTATTTCTGAGGCGGTATGCCTACCCGTTTGCCAAACTCTCGGGTGAAGTGGGCCTGATCTGAGTAGCCGCAAAGGAAGCCGACCTCAGCCAAAGGCAACTCACATTCAATCAAGTGAAGAGCCGCCTTGCGCGCCCTGCATTCACCTACCAGCTCAGAGAAAGTCAGATCACGTTGCTTGAGGTCACGCTGCAAAGTGCGAAGCGAGACGCCTAGCCCAAGTGCTGCGTCCGTTGCCGATGGAATGTCGATCAGGCGTCCCACGATGTGGTCTACCAGCCGTTGCTGCCAGTGCGGCCAGTCCGAGTAGGCATAGAGATCTTCTGCACCGCCAGCAGAGCGATCCACTGTTGATCGCCCCTGGAAATCCTGCCAGGACAGTCGCCAAGTTCGCAATGGGTCAACGACAGGCAATTTTTTAAGCCCCCGGCGTTTCGCTTCAGGAAAAACCTTCAACTTTCCAGCACGAACTTCTAAGCCGCGCACACCTCGGGCTTGCAGCAACGCAGCGATCACGCCAAACACCACAAGCGATTCATAGAGGCTGGGGAAGATGTTTTCGCTGACGCCTCCATGAGTCAGTTCCAACCATTGATCACCTTGGGCAGCAATGCGCAGGCGATGGCGTGAATGGATGTAGCGCTCTAGTCGTTGCCAACGCAACACCAACTCCGTGGGGCTGCGCGCGCCCATCATTGCGCTGTGCGTGGGTTCATTCGCATTTTGATGAACACCGCGACCAAGTTGGATGAGGCAATCGATTCCACCTTGCTCAAGCGCGTGTTGGACCAAAGCCAGCTTCAGGTCCATGTCCACGGTTGCGCCGGCGTTTGCTTTAAGGTCGGCAGGCCGCTCAAGGGACGGCAGGTGCAATTTCCGCAGTCCTTGTGTCAAGACCCGCAGCATGGCTGCGCTGGCAAATTCATCGCTCATCGATTCACTGTGCAAGAGGGCCAAAACGCTCGATCGGCCAATTTTGAGCTTGTCTCGTCGATGTATATGTGCCCGCTCCTTTGAGGTAACTAGGGGAAGCCTTGGGGTCGGGTGTCGTATCGAATTGACCTTCCTGCGACAACAGGGTGGTGCCGTCTGCGCTGAAGGTGAAGCGCGTAGGGCGCAGGAAAAAACGCATGCCGAAACTTCCCGGACGCAGTTCGACCAGACGTTCACCACGCGGTCCGTCGGGCAGTCTGACCCACTCGACAGGTGCCACCTTGCGAGCCTTGATGATGGGTGCGCCACACGCAAGTGGATCACGGCCTACGGTTAGCCGATCCCAGTGTGCCTTCACAAATTCGGGGATAAATTCAGGTAAGCACAGTGGCCGTGAGAGTTTCTCAGACCACAGCGCTTGACCTTGACTGTCCACCACGGAAAGCCGTTGGCGCTCCAGGCGCAAGGTACCCAATTGGGAGGGATGACCGGCCATCACCTGCAGAGTGAATCCTTGGTTGAGAAGCTGCAATCGGCTGCGATATAAAGTGTCTGCTCCTTGACGGAACTCACGTTCGATGTTTCCATTGGCATCCACCTGTTCTGTCAGCGTGATAACTGCATCGTTGGCCAACACCCTTGCAGATGCTACAGCGGGACGCAGATTCTCACCCTGCGCTGCCACGTGCTGTATGAGCAAGGCCAGGGATAAAGTCCACAGCCAAACAAAGACTGGCTTTTTTGGGGTCATCTCGTTCCTCCGTTGATTGAATCCTTCCCGGCACGTTGATTGACCCAGCGGCGTAAGGCGATGAGCCGCTGCATAGGCCGTTGCACCAGCCTTAAGCGCTGCCAGAACGCATTCCCACGGCGCGGCCACCTGGAAGGCATGTAACGGACCGCCAAAGCCAGCATTCCGTAAAGAAGTGCCTTTCCTGCCAGCACAAAAATCGTGATGCGTATCGGTTCGAGCCCGGCCAGCGCAGCCGCTGCAATCGATGTTCTCGGGCTGTCTGGGAAGATGGCAGCTAGCCCTATGGCAGGGGCGCCCCATGACTGTATCCATGCGACAGATTGTGCCCAGCCTGGGCCTTGGCGCTCACTATCAAGCCAGCCAAGCCATGAAGTGGCTTGGGCTAGGCTGGCCACCAAGGTCGCCAACAGACCCGCGCTGACCGCAGCAGAAATAGCAAAAACGGTGGCCACAAGTATCAGCCTTTGTGGCTGGAGAATCATCAACGCCAAGCGCCATGAATTCAGCGGGCACCATCGGCAACATGCCATCTAGGACACACAGTCCTGACAAAAACCAGATGGCGTGAGCTCGCTGGCCGTTTTTTAACAACCAGGCTGAACACCAGGTTGCACAACGCCGCAGCCAGCCCTGTTTGGAAGTGGGGAAACGACTCACTTCAGCGTCCGATCATGATCCGCTCGCCCAAGGCGGGGCTCAAGCGCAGGATACAGCGCAGGAGCGCAGTTGCACCCACGTCGATCTCGGCACGCCCCTTGGCGATACCGAATAGGATTTGGGATGCAGCAGTCTCGGCGCTGATCTTGCCTTTGCCGCGGCCACGGGTCATGTCGGTGTCTACAAGGGGGGGAAGGGCCTCTTGAATTTGAATGGCCCCCCCTGCCTGGCGAACCTGCGCACGCAACGATTTGGTGAAAGAACGAAGCGCAGCCTTGCTCGCGCAATAGACAGGGCTGCTGCTCTTGGGGGCCAAAGCAAGACCCGAAGTCACAAAAACAATCCGTGCCTGCGGTTCAAGGGCCAGACGGGGCAAGAGCAGTCGTGTCAGTTCTACCGGGCCCACAAAGTTCACAGCCATTTCCTGCGCCGAGTCGTATGTCACGGGCGCTTCAGGCATCGACCAGTCGCGCATCTGCTGAACGCCGGCGTTGTGAATCACAAGCTGCACCCCATACGCGGGCAATGAATCCACTAGGGCCTGTCGGCTGGCTGCGTCGGCTTGGTCCAAAACCTGCCAGTTCACCTGGGGCCATTGCAATCGCGCTTCGGATACAGATTGCTCGGTGGTTCCTGTGGCGGTCACCTGTGCGCCTTTGTCCAAGAGTTGCTTGACCAATTGCTGCCCAATGCCCCGGGTGCCACCGGTCACAAGTGCATGCGTGTCATGCCATTTCATGCGAAGCATCCTTGCTCGCAAGCGTTACAAGAGGGTGTGGGATGTCCATTTTGCGTTCACATACTCGTCCGAGTGCGCGGTCATACGTCAAAGCCTCGATTTCTATGCTGGCTTGTGGATGGAAAAGGCGTTTCATAAGCATCCTTATGCAAGGCGATTATTCGCTTCACGATTCATTCACCGCATTTTGCCCAAAAGCGTTCTAGGTGTATTGAACGATTGCGCCAAATTCAGCATGCTCACAATTGGCCGGGTTGTTTTAGGTGACAACAAAAAATCGACTCGATTTCGAATCCCCGATGCGACCGAAAAAAAGGTCTGAAAACTTTTGTGAGATGAGGTTGCCCCAACATTTAGAAAGATGAACCGGACACCAAGTGCTTGAATTGCTTGCCCAAAAAAATCATAGGTGGTTTGTGATGAAGTACGTTCTGGCCCGCCAGTACAAAGACCTCAAACCTGCTCAGCAGGCCTTGAGGCAGCCTCAGGCCCCGCACCACGCGGGGCTTTTTGCTTCTGCGCTTGACTGCGACCTGCGGCAGCGCGCCGGGAAAGGCGTGAGTACAGCAGGCGACATAAATATCATCAAGTGAGATACTGAGATCATGGAAGAGCAGCAAATCCATACGCTCCTTGACCTCCATGACCAGATCATCGATCAGGAGGATGGCTATTGGCTCAAGATCGAGGCTTGGGAAGTTGCGCCTAGCAAGGATATTCCTCACGGAATCAGGTACACGCTTACGTTGCACGCGCCCAGTGGCAAAAGGATATTAGGCTACTACAACGCACATGCCGTCAAAGTGAAGGGGAAGAAATACGCTGGTCAGCGCCTTCCGTTTGATCACAAGCACCGGCATGTTGCCGACAAGGGCGTGCCTTATGAATTCAAGGATGCGAATCAGCTGTTGTCAGATTTTTTTACCGAAGTCGATTCGGTTTTGAAAGAGGTGAGGTCAAAATGAAAGTCATAAAAATTGGTATTGCTCCGCAGGAGATGATCCGCGAGAGAGTTTTGGCTATTGCCAAAGGCGAGATCAAGCCTAAGGCATCAGACCCCAAAATCTGGTTCACCTCCATGCGATCTTTATCCCAAGTCTTAAGCGACGAGAATCGCGCGCTCCTGGACCTTATTCGCACCGCTCGACCAGCATCAATCAGTGAACTGGCGGACATAACCGGGCGTAAGCAGGGTAATTTGTCTCGTACCCTGAAAACTATGTCCCGGTATGGGTTGGTGAAGATGGAAAAAAACGAACGCTCGGTGCGTCCGATCGCTCATGCCGAGAGCTATCAAATCATGGCGTGAGCCTGATTTCCTTCAGATTGTCGAGTGCGCGCCAGCATGTCCGTGTAGCAATTGCTTCAAACTTACGAGCCTGTTCGCAAACTGGCCGGTTCGCACGCCGTGGAGTCCTTTGATTGTGTCCAGAGCGCACTGAACCAGTTGCAAGCAGCTTCTAAGCGACCCCCAGCGCCTTATGCAGTTTGGTGCTGGTCGTGGTGTATTGCAGCGCCACGGCTTCGCCGGGACGGATGTATTGCATGGCGCCAAACGCGGCCAAAGTGGCCTCATGAAAACCACACACAATTAGTTTCTTTTTGCCGGGGTAGTGGTTGATATCGCCCACGGCAAAGATGCCTGGTTCGCTAGTGGAGAAGCTGGCGGTACCGACGCTGAGCTGTTTGCGCTCCATGGCCAAGCCCCACTGGGCTATCGGCCCGAGTCTGGGCGATACGCCTAAAAACACACCCAACTGATCCAGCTTGAGTGCGATTTCCTGCTCGTCGGCGTCTAGCAGGCAGAGTGTGTGCAGCCGCGCTTTGCCTTTGAAGCTCTGCGCCTGCCCGGCTGCAAAGCGCAAGCGCCCGCTTTCGCGATGGCTGGCAATGCGTGCCAGTGTGTCTGCGTCCGCATGCAGCACATCGCGCCGGTGCACCAGGGTTACGCTGCGCGCCTGGCCTTCGCAGGCATGGGCAGCCGCTTCCAGCGCCGCTTGTTCACCGCCAATGATGACGATGGACTTGCCCGCTGCTTGAGCCAGCGCTTGTGCCTGGTAATGCACTTGCGTGCCCTCAAAGGCCTCCAGGCCAGGCAGGTGCAACTTGCGCGCCTGAAACGCGCCTACGCCACCGGCGATAAAAATGCTGCGGGCCAAAAACGCTTGGCCCTTAGAGGTTCCCACGCAATAGCGGCCATCGGGCTGCGCTGCGATGCTGTCCACGGTTTGATTGAGGTGCAGCGTGGGCTTGAACGGCGCCACCTGGTCCAGCAAGCGTGCCACCAGTTCGCGCCCACTGCAGACTTTGATGCCGGGAATGTCGTAAATCGGCTTATCGGCATACAGCGCGATGCATTGGCCCCCGGCTTCGGGCAGCGCATCGACCATATGCACTGACACGCCCAAGAGGCCTAGTTCAAAGGCCTGGAACAAGCCGACCGGCCCCGCGCCAATGATCAGGGCGTCGATTTCAAGGGTTTTGGAGGGAGCGGCCAAGGGGCGGGCGTCTGGGGGTGGGCGCTGCGACCGGCCCGGACTTAGCGGATCAGCTCAGAGAGCTTGTCCGTCTTGTCTTTCCACTCTTCCGCATCCGGCAGCGGCGTTTTACGCTTGGTGATGCTTTTCCAGGTCGGCAGCTTGGCTAGTTCAGCATTAAGCGCTGTCATATGGCGCTGGTCGTGCGGCACATCTTCTTCTGCGTAAATCGCGTTGACTGGGCACTCGGGGATGCAGACGGCGCAATCAATGCACTCATCGGGGTCAATCGTCAGGAAATTGGGGCCTTCCCGGAAGCAGTCCACTGGACAGACATCGACGCAATCGGTGTATTTGCACTTGATACAGGCTTCGGTAACGGTATGGGTCATGGAAAAGGGTGTGGCTGTTGGGGGATCAGGTCTGTGATAACAGGCCAAAGCGCCATTTTATTGGCAATCGGCGGCCAAGCCTGTAGCAGGGCTATCAGGCGGCGCGGGCGAAGTGCGGCAGGTTTTCCACATCGCCCTGGTAAAAGCCGCTGTAGTGCGCCAGCAAGCGCGCGCCGTGGGCGGCATCCTGGCCTTCGCGCAGCACCGCGCTGCTAAAACCGCTGCGTTGCAATTGCAGCAATTGGTCAATCAGCACATCGCCGCTGGCCCGGATGTCGCCCACAAAGCCGCGACGGCGTAGCACATGCGCCTGGCTGAAGGCCCGGCCGTCGGTGAACTTAGGAAAATCGAGCTCGATGCAAGCGATGCCTCCTAAGGCCAGGCTGTGCACCTGTGCGTCATTGGCGACGCGCACGTGGGTGGCATCGGTCGGGTCGCCAGAGGTTACAGCCTGAGCGCTTAGGATTTGAAAAGGGTTTTTTACGGTGGCTAGGGACATGGTGACAACGGGGGCTAAATCGCTGCTCAGGCAGCCAGTTTGGCGGTGGCATAACGGGCGCTGTTGGCCGCTGCCTTAAAAGGGTCAATG
>JBILPS010000145.1:0-2679 GCA_044373655.1 Rhodoferax sp. | reverse complement strand
CTTTGACCAGCTCATCAAACTTCCTGCGCGCATGCGCAAAACATCCCGCACCAATGCGGCCGTCTTGCTCCATCACCTTGTCGTACACGCCATAGCCATCGCAAATAGTAAGCGACTAGCCACGGCACCTTGACCGTTACGCCAATTCAGGCTTGCGGTTGCCAGCGGTGAGGCAGCAGTTCGTCAATGCGACTGTTCATGTGGCCAGGCAGTCGCGTTAGCACATCCTTGAGATAAGCCCACGGATCATGGCCATGCAGCTTTGCCGATTGCAGCAAGCTCATCACAACGGCAGCACGTTGGCCCGCCAGCTCACTGCCGGCGAAGAGCCATGCTTTCCTGCCCATAGCCCAAGGCCGCATCAGATTCTCGATATGGTTGTTATCGATCTGCACTGCACCGTTGTCCAGGTAGGCAGTCAGCGCGTCCCAGCGGTTCAGGCTGTACGCAATCGCCTTGGCTGTGGCGCTGCCCTCGGGCACGCGTTGGCGCTCCAGTGTCAACCACTCATGCAAATTCACACACAGGGGCATTGAACTTGACTGTCTGACTGCCAACCGGTCTTCAACCGAGAGGCCTTTGATTTCGCGCTCAATTTTGTACAGCGCTGCAATACGCTGTATGGCCTGCGTGCCCACCGGACTCAAGTTGTCTTTGACCAGCTCATCAAACTTCCTGCGCGCATGCGCAAAACATCCCGCACCAATGCGGCCGTCTTGCTCCATCACCTTGTCGTACACGCCATAGCCATCGCAAATAAGCGTTCCCGACCAGCCCTTGAGGAATTCAAGCGGATACTTTGCCCCTCGCCCCAAGCAAAACTCGTACACCACGCCGGGTGAGACATCAAGGCCACTTCTCGCATAGGCCCAGATGTAGGCCCGCTTTGTCTTGCCAGCGCCAGGGTCCAGCATGGCCACCGGCGTCTCGTCGGCATGAACCACAGCGCAGCTGAGGACGAACTTGCGATGCGCGTCATACAAGGGGATCAGTGCAGCACCCGCTTGGCCTGACCAGGACGCCAGCGTTGAGCGCGGCGTGTGAATGCCGCTGCGGGCATTGATTTGTTCCTGGCGGTAGTACGGAATGTGGTCAACAAAGCGGCTCACCGTGGTGTGCGCCACCAAACCGGCCGTGGGCATGCCTTTGTCGATGACATGCGGCTGCACCGGTTCTTGCACCAGGCTTTGGCAACACTTGCAGGCCCACTTGCCGCGGATGTGGCGGTGCACGAAGAACTGCGCAGGAATAATGTCCAGGCGCTCGCTCACGTCTTGGCCAATACGCACCATGGCTTTGCCGCAGCCGCAGGTCGTGTTCTGTGGTTCGTGGTGGTGTTCCACCCGCTTGAGATGATCCGGCAGGGCTTGGCGCTTGGGCTGGCGGCGCTTGTTGGCGTCGGTCGTGTCAGAGGTGTCGCCCGAATCTTTGGATGCAGCCTGTAAGGCGGCAAGCTGGGCTTCAAGATCGGCCTGGTCGGCGGCCAGCGTTTCTTCAAACAACTGGCGCTGCTGGGCATTCATGCGCTCGGTCTTGGCATCGAACTGCCAGGCCTTGAGGCGGCGCAGCTCAAACATGATGCTCTCGATCCTGGCGTCCTTGAACTCGATGGCCTGCGCTTGCGAGTCGATTTGCTGACCCTGCTGGGCAATTTGTCGGCTCTGTTGTCCGATGTGCTCAAGCACCTTTGCAGCCAATTGGGCAGTGGCAGCGGGGCTCAGACCGACGAAGTCTTGGGGCTTAAGTTGGTCCACGCTGGGCATGTTTGTATTGTGCAAAATCAACACAAAAATGTGAATTAGGACATCCTCTAATTGCCATTTGCGCAGTCTTAAAGGACAGTTCCTACAGCCGCGTAATGGACTGCATTTGCTCCAGTCTGCGCCATGGAAGTCCCAGCACCATGGCGTCGAATTGCGGCTTTGTCAGCGTGATGGTAGCGGCCATATCCGCGCCGGCGCGTGGCCATTCAAACCCGCCTTGATTGAGTCGGCGCGACGCACACCACATGCCAAAACCATCGTGCAGCAGCAGCTTGATGCGGTTACCCCGCGCGTTGGCAAACAGGTAGCCGTGATGAGCCTGGGCTGAGCCGAACACCTGCACCACCCGGGCCAACAAGCGCTCGGCTCCCATGCGCATGTCGATCGGGGTGGTTGCCAGCCACAACGCGTCGATGCGGATCATTTGAGGGCTTGCGCAGTCCAGCGCAAAAAGTCATCCAACGCACTCGTCGGCCATACAATGACCATCGACAGCGATCCCTTACGCAGTTCGACTCTGATCTCTTTGTGTTCAATGGGTGCCGTGGGCGTTGGCGTTTGCGTTGGCGCAGGCAACTGCAAAGGAACAAACCCGTCGGCCTGTGCGATGTCAGTTGCGGGTGAGATGCTGACAGGCGGTTGAACAAGCGCCAAAGCCCGATGCTCCTTGAGCCAGCGGTGCAAGACGTTGGAATTCATGCCATGCTCGCCTGCCACAGCGGCAACTGAAACGCCGGGGGTTAGGCAGGTCGCTAAAAGCGTGGCTTTGAATTCAGGCGAATATCTGCGATGGGTTCGTCGGGTTGAATATCTTTGGTTGTCTGAAGTATTGAGCATTGTGTCCACAATCAAATTTGTGGACACAATCTTGCAAGACCTCGCTGCCAATCTCAAGATGACTTTGCTGGACGCTTAC
>JBILPS010000085.1:0-9683 GCA_044373655.1 Rhodoferax sp. | reverse complement strand
CCGTCGTCCACGATGGCGATAGTCACGGCCCAGCCATGTTTAAGGGCTTCTGCCTCAGCGGCGGCGGCCATGGTTTTCAAATCTGCGAGTTCAAGCGTGGCTTTGGTCTTCATACATACATCCCGTAAAAGTGTCAGGAAAGGCAAAAACCCCAGCATAACCGCTCCGGCGACCCGGATTGACCTGTCTGAAAACAGGGCATCCCTGCCAAATATCGGGCTAATGCTCCAGCCCGATTGGGCGTAAGGCCTTGTAAATGCCTAAAATGCCTTTACCTTCCACAGTAATCTTTTGGAGATGCACTATGAATGAACAAGTTAGCTATTTGGAACAAGGGTTGGACTACGGCGTCAGTGTTGAGCAGCGCAACAAAGTTTTGCGTAACACTTACTGGCTGCTAGCCCTGAGTCTGGTACCCACCGTGCTGGGCGCCTGGGCCGGTGTAGCGTTTGGACTGGGCCAACTGTTTAGCGGCGCTCTGGGTTTCATACTTTTCCTGGGCATGGCCTTTGGTTTCATCTACGCTATCCAAAAGACAAAAAACTCCGCTGCTGGAGTCCCCGTGTTACTGGCCTTCACTTTTTTCATGGGCCTGATGATGTCCCGCCTGATCGAGTCCGTGCTGGGCTTTAAAAACGGTCCGGACTTGATCATGACCGCTTTCGGCGGCACGGCAGGCGTGTTCTTGGTGATGGCCTCGCTAGCCACCGTCATCAAACGCGATCTGTCGGGCATGAACCAATGGCTTTTTGTCGGTGTGATCGTCCTGCTGGTGGGCGGTGTTATCAATATGTTTGTCGGCTCTACTGTGGGCATGATGGTCCTGTCCATGGCCGCCATTGGCATATTCAGCGCCTACATGCTCTATGACATCAAGCAAATCATCGATGGCGGTGAAACCAACTACATCACCGCCACCTTGGCGCTGTACCTGGACATCATCAATGTGTTTCAGAGTCTGCTGGCGCTGCTGGGCATTTTCGGCGGCGAGCGCGACTGATCGCAAGCCGAAACCGCAGGCCCCTCCAAGGGGCGCTGCTTCTTCGAAACAAAGGCCCGTCAGGGCCTATGTTCATTATGGGGCTTGGCCTGCGGCCTATACTGAAAGATAGCAAGCAAGACAGGAATGTATGGGCATGGTGCGGCGCAATTGGATTCGGTTTTGGAGCCTATGTTTGGCCCTGACGGCGCAGTGTTCCTGGGCTGCTGAGGTCCAGGTCGCTGTGGCTGCCAATTTCTCAAGCACCATGCAGGCTATCGCCCAGGCTTTCGAACAAGAAAGCGGGCACCAGGTACGCATCATTGCCGGTGCAACCGGCAAGTTCTACGCCCAAATTAAAAACGGCGCTCCATTTCAGGTATTGCTGGCTGCTGACGCGCAAACCCCGCTGCTTTTGGAGCAAGAAGGCTTGGCCGTCGCCGGCACCCGCTTCACCTATGCACTGGGGCGCTTGGTCTTGTGGAGCAGGCAGCCCAATCTGGTGGATGCGCAAGCCGAGGTTCTAGGCAGTGCCCGTTTCAAGCGATTAGCTATCGCCGACCCGCGCCTAGCGCCCTACGGTGCGGCGGCAATGCAAACGCTGGAGCAATTGGGCGTGCTGGCCCAGGTAAAAGACCGCCTGGTTCAGGGCGAAAGCGTCACGCAGGTCTACCAATTCGCGGCCAGCGCTAACGCGGAACTAGGCTTCATCGCCAGTTCGCAGCTCATAGTCGATGGAAAACGTATCACTGGCTCGTCCTGGCTGGTGCCCGAATCCCTCCACAGCCCTTTGCGGCAGGACGCGGTATTGCTGAAGTCGGGCCAAGCCAATCCTGCGGCACTGTCCCTCATGCTTTTCTTGCGGTCGCCGCGCGCGCGTACTTTGATGCGCGACTACGGTTACTCCCATTAGACCGTCGAGCATGATTTCCCCCGAAGACTGGAACGCCATTGGCCTGACCTTGCGTCTGGCAGGCATCAGTACCTTGGTGTTGCTGCTGCTGGCCAGCCCGCTGGCCTGGTGGCTGGCGCGCAGCCGATCGGCCTGGCGTGCGCCGGTGGCGGCGCTGACCTCACTGCCGCTGGTGCTGCCGCCTACGGTTTTGGGCTTTTACCTTCTGGTGACGCTGGGGCCGGACGGCCCCCTGGGGCGCTTGACGCTGCACTTGGGTCTGGGCACCCTGCCCTTTAGCTTTGCCGGATTGGTCATCGGTTCGGTGGTGTACTCCCTGCCTTTTGCGGTGCAACCCCTTCTGCATGCCTTTCAAAACATGGGCGACCGTCCACTGGAACTGGCCGCCACCTTGCGCGCCTCGCCGCTGGACACATTTTTCAGCGTTGCACTGCCACTAGCCTGGCCTGGCTTTGTGAGCGCCGCCGTTCTCAGCTTCGCGCATACCATTGGCGAATTCGGCATGGTGTTGATGATGGGCGGCAACATCCCGGGCCAAACCAGAGTGCTCTCAACCCAGATTTACGGCCATGTGGAAGCCATGGCCTACACCCAGGCGCACGCCCTGGCGGCGGGTATGCTGATTTTTTCATTCGCGGTGCTGCTGGGTCTTAACCTGCTGCAAAAACGCGGCTTACGCATGGGAAGTTAGGCGTGTCCGCTGACAACCGCATCGCGCTGCAATTAGTCCGCTCCGCCTTTAAGCTGGAAGTGGATATCAGCCTGCCGCCACAAGGAATTACTGCGGTGTTTGGCGCCTCGGGCTCAGGCAAAACCAGTTTGCTGCGCTGCGTGGCCGGTTTGGAGCGCCCTGCCCATGGGCTGGTACGAATGGGCGGCCAAGTCTGGCAGGATGCGCAAACCTTTCTGCCCACCTGGCGCAGGCCGTTGGGCTATGTGTTCCAGGAGGCCAGTCTGCTCCAACACCTGACGGTGCAAGGCAATCTGCACTTTGGGCTGCGCCGCAGTGCGCAGCGGCAGGCCGGGCAAAAGCATCTGCAACAAGCCATTGAACTACTGGGCATCGGGCACCTGCTCACGCGGCGGGTACAAGAACTTTCGGGTGGCGAGCGCCAACGCGTCGCCATTGCCAGCGCCCTGGCCCTGCAACCGCGCGTGCTGCTGCTGGACGAGCCACTGGCAGCGCTGGATGCCGCAAGGCGCCAGGACATACTCCCCTGGCTTGAACGCCTTCGGGACGAAGTGCATATCCCCATGTTGTACGTGACGCATGCGCTGGATGAAGTGGTGCGTTTGGCTGACCACTTGTTAGTACTGGACCAGGGCAAGCTTGCCGACAGCGGTCCGGTGGCCCAGGTGTTGGCTCGCAGCGCTGCCAGCCTGGCCAGCGGCGAGGAGTTGGGCGTGCTACTCCACGCTAGCGTGCGGGAATTTGACACCGCCTGGCATCTCATGCGCGTGGGCTTTCCCGGCGGCAGTCTGTGGGTCAAAGACAAAGCGCTGGCTTTGGGTGCGCCAGTGCGCGTTCGCGTGCTGGCCCGTGATATCAGCCTGGCTGTCGGCCCGCCTCCGGCTAGCAGCATTCAAAATCTATTGCCAGTTACGGTGCTGGAAATGAGGGCGGACGTCCATCCCTCGCAGTGCCTGGTGAGGCTTGCCTGTGGCACAGCCAATGACAGCAGTGTGCTGTGGGCACGTATCACGGCGCGCGCGGCCGATGCCTTAGACCTACAGACAGGCGTGTCGGCTTGGGCGCAGGTGAAAGCGGCGGCTTTGGTGGGGGCCTAGAGCTGAGCGCCTTGGCCCCCAGCGGGTGCTGCAAAGCAGAGTAGCCGGGACCGAAGTCCAACTGGGCTAGAATGCATGGTTTTCCGCGGCAAGTACTGCGGGCTTAGGATCAGGCAGCCGTTTGCTTGAGGGCCCATAGGCGGCTACCGCATCTGATGGATCGACTATGAAAGCTGGCATTCACCCCAATTACCGCGACGTTTGTTTTGTGGACTTGTCCAACAACTTCAAATTCGTCACCCGCTCCTGTGCGAACACTAAGGAAATGATCAAGATGGAAGACGGCCGCGAACTGCCGCTGTACAAACTTGATACCTCGAGCGAATCGCACCCCTTCTACACCGGAACCCAGAAGTCGGTTGACAACATGGGCGGACGCGTTGAGAAATTCCGCAACCGGTTCGGCAAAACCGCAGCCAAGTAAATACCGCAGGCGCAGGCCTGACGCACAATCCAAGGCAGCCCGGCATCCCGTGCTGCCTTTTTTTATTTTTCTATTGAGCCTTTGAACACCACTCCTGCCATCGTCACCCAAGCGGGCGCCGCGCGCCTTCCGCGACTAGCCCTGCTATCTTTGTGCCTGGTGTATGTGCTGGCGGGTTTTGTCGGCCGCAGCGGGTGGAAATTCGCCGATATGGGTGCCCTGGGCTATATGGCCGAGCTGGCCTGGGGCCAGGCCGATTGGTGGTACCCGACGCTGGCGGGCATACCTTCGGAACAAGGTGCGCTCCTGCCCTATTGGCTCGGCGCCTGGATGTTGCAGTGGGGTGGCAGCGCTCTGGAGGCGCAGTGGCTGGCGCGCATCCCTTTTATTCTGGCGCTGGCCGTGGCTATGGCGGCACACTGGTATGGCACGTATTACCTGGCACGCAGCCCCCAGGCCCAACCTGTGGCCTTCGCTTTTGGTGGACAGGCCCATACCACCGACTACGCGCGCTCTATCGCCGACGGCGGCCTACTGGCGTTCATTGCCTGCTTGGGCCTGGCGCCGATGGCGCATGAAACCTCGCCCGAGTTGATTCAACTGGCCTTTGTTGGCTTATTTCTGAGCGGCGTTAGCGCACTGCCCTGGCGACCCCAGCAGGCCTGCCTGGCACTGGTGATTAGCCTCTTAGGCCTGTCCATCAGTGGCGCACCGAGTCTGGCCGTGATTTTTGGCCTCGGGGCTATGGTCTTTGAGCTATACCAATTGTTTTTGACCGCCGACGCCACGCCCCGTTTGTACCGTGGTAGGGCGGGAATTGTTGTCTTGCTGATAAGCACGCTGGCATGTGCAATGATTGCCAGTGCGTTGGACTTGTGGCG
The DNA here is from genome assembly GCA_044373655.1 of Rhodoferax sp. GTDB lineage: Bacteria > Pseudomonadota > Gammaproteobacteria > Burkholderiales > Burkholderiaceae_C > Allorhodoferax. The sequence goes on along the minus strand of JBILPS010000085.1, from coordinate 4,698 downwards.
CTGGAAGCTGGATAACCCACTGCACCTAGCCTCACCCTGGCAAGGCTACACGGAGTTGCTGCTGTGGTTTACCTGGCCGGCCTGGCCCTTGGCTTTATGGACCTTGTGGGTGTGGCGCCGACAGCTCTGGAGCCTGCATGCCAGCCGGCACCTTGCCCTGCCGCTGCTCGTGGTGATTACCGTGCTGGTCGCCAGCTGGTGTATGCATTCTTCGGAACGCACTTTGCTGTTGGCCCTGCCCGCACTATCGAGCTTGGCGGCCTTTGCCTTGCCTACGCTCAAGCGCCAGGTGGCCTCCCTCATCGACTGGTTCACGCTATTGTTTTTTACCGGTTGGGGCCTTGTTTTGTGGGCCCACTTTATTGCCATGTTTACCGGTGTTCCGGCCAACCCGGCGATCAATATTGCTCGGCTGGCGCCAGGCTTTGAGGCGCAATTTTCCTGGTTTGCGCTGTGTATTGCGTGCATCTCCACCGTCGCCTGGGGCAGGCTCGTGCATTGGCGGGTGGGGCGCCATCGGCATGAACTTTGGCGCAGCCTGGTACTACCCGCTGGCGGTATTGCCTGGTGCTGGACCCTGATGATGAGCATGGGCATATCCTTGTTTGACTACACCCAAAGCTATGATCGATGGGCTACCCTGGTGGCCAGGCAAGTCAGCGCACCGGGCTGTGTGCGCAGTGAGCAATTGAATATTGGCGAAATTGCGGCCTTGCGCTGGATCGGCAACTTGCCTATCAGCGCTCCCACGTTAAGCAATGACTGCCCCTGGCTACTGATTGGGCCGGGACCCAATCAATCCTTACCGCCCCAAATTGACACGGCACAGTGGGCGACCAAAGCGCTGGTGCTGCATCCTGCCGACGGCAACGTCGGCGTGTGGGTGTTACAGCGGCGCTAGCAAAGGGCTAAGCGCCCTTTAAATCAAATACCGCAATGCTTTCGACGTGCGCGGTGTGGGCAAACATATTGACCACACCGGCCGCTGTGCAGCGGTAGCCACCTTGACTAACCAACACAGCAGCATCGCGGGCCAAGGTGGCAGGGTTGCAACTGACATACACAATCCGTCGCGGAGGGATCCAAGCCCCTGCACTTTGCGCTTCTTGCATAAGAGCGACCAAAGACTGCACCAGGGCAAACGCACCTTCGCGCGGCGGGTCCACCAACCATTTGTCTGCCACGCCATCGGCTAGCAAAGCCGCACTGTCGATTTCGAACAAATTGCGCGCCACAAAGCGTGTCGGCGCTAGGGATTGGGAAGGTCCGCGAGCTGCCTGATTTAGTTGGTAGTTGTCGCGTGATCGCGCCACCAGGGATTCGGCACCCTCCACGCCTAGGACCTCGCGCGCCTGGGTGGCCAAGGGCAGCGTGAAATTGCCCAGGCCACAAAACCAATCAATCACCCGCTCGCTTTTTTGCACTGCCAATAGCGACAGTGCGCGCTGAACCAAGACCCGGTTGATATACGGATTGACTTGGGTGAAATCCGTGGGGCGAAATGGCATGGTGATGCCGAAATCCGGCAAGCTGTAAGCCAGCGCACCGGTGCGTGCCTCGTCAGCGGGGTCCAATAAGGTAATGGCATCCGGGCCCTTGGCTTGTAGCCACCATTGCAGGCCCGGCCTTTCCAATGCAAAGGCGCGCAGCCTGTCGCGATCTGCATCACTGAGCGGCAGCAGATGCCGCAAAACCAGGGCCGTCACATCGCCCAGGGCATCGGCGCTGGCCGGTCCACCGCGGTCGCCAATGGCCAGCTCTATTTGGGGAATATGTTGAACTGCGTCCATGCCAGCGATCAAGTCGCGCAAGGGTAAGAGCATGTCACTGACATGGTGGGGCAACACCGGGCAGCACTTCATGTCCGCCACAAAATGGCTTTTACGCTCGTGAAAACCAATCAATACCGCAGCCTTTTTACGCACGAAGCGCACCGACAAGCGGGCGCGGTAACGGTAGGCCCAGGCCGGACCTTCAATCGCGCGCAGTATGCGATCTGGGCGCAATTTACCGATGTGCTGAAATTGGTCTTCCAAGGCTCTTTGCTTGACCGCCACTTGCGCCGCCGGATGCAAATGCTGCATCTTGCAGCCTCCGCAGGCGCCTTCGTGCAGGCCGAAATGCGGGCAGTGCGGCTTCACCCGCTGAGACGACTCGCGATGCACCTCGGTGAGCGTGCCCTTATCGAAACTAGACTTGCTGCGATGGATACGGGCGCTGACCACCTCATACGGTAAGGCTCCGTCAATAAACACCACCTTGCCATCGGAGCGGTGTGCCACACCCTGGCCTTCAAGGTCTAGACTGAGCACCGTCAAATGTTCTTGCAGGCCCAGCGCGGCGGCGATCTGCGCTGGGTCCAACACATGTTTGGCAGTAGCGGCTGTCTTGACGGGAGCCATATCGGTGGATGGGCTGGCAGGCGCTGGCGCCTTAGTCTGGGACATCAATATCAACCCGGTTGAGCAATGGCAAGGGCCAGCGCCGTGTTAGCGAATCGGCAGGTACTTTGCCGGGTCTACCGGTTTACCCATTTTGCGTACTTCAAAATGCAGCTTCACCTGGTCTGCATCGCTATTGCCCATTTCGGCGATTTTCTGGCCCTGCTTCACTAACTGCTCTTCTTTGACCAGCAAGGTCTGGTTGTGGGCATAGGCCGTAAGGTAGGTGGCGCTGTGTTTCACGATGATCAGGTTACCGTAGCCCCGCAGCCCCGAGCCGGCATACACCACTTTGCCCTCGGCCGCGGCCAGTATGGGGGTGCCGGCGACTCCGCCAATATCCAGCCCTTTGCGGTTTTTAGCTTCGTCAAACGTGGCCACGATGTCGCCGCGCACCGGCCAGATAAAGGACACATCGTCTTCAATAACCGTAGCCGGTGTAGCCACCACCGCAGGCGCGCTGACAGGTGCAGCCGGCGAAGCCAGCGCCGCGCCAGGCGCACTGGCTGCCTGCGCGGGTTTGCCCGCTGACGGAAGCGGCGTTGCCGAAATTTTGGACGCAGCCACTGGCCGGGCCACCACACCCTCCTCCGAAGCGCCTGGCGGAATAATGCGCAGCACTTGTCCCGTCTCGATTCGATTCGGGTTCTCCAGGTTATTCCAGCGCGCTATATCGCGGTAGTTTTGCCCCGCCTCCAAGCCGATACGGGCCAGGGTGTCTCCCTGTTTGACGGTGTAATAACCCGGTTTGCCGGCATTTTCCGCACCAGGCGCTGTCGCAGCAGGCTGGGATGCTGCAGAGGGTTCGGAGGTGCCAGGTCCCGCTTGGCCAACCTTGGAAGCGGTCGCAGCCGGTGTGCGCTCAGCGGTATTTTTGTGTATGGCTGGCGCGTTGCGGTCTTCCACCGGCGCGGGTCGCAGCTGCTGACTGCCACAGGCAGACAAAAGCACCAAGCCTAGGCCCATAAACGCCCAGGAATAAACTTTAACTCTATTCTGCAAGTCTTTGAAATTCATATTTTTATTCCCTTTTTTGGCTCTAGGCCACGCCGGATTTTAAGGGCACAAAGTGAACCGCCTCCAGCACCGTCTGGCGTACGCCCTGGGCTGTTTTGTCCAGCACCATCAGCGACTGGCCCTGGGTCGTGCCGGTTTTCAAATCCGCAGAACTGGCCTTGCCGACCACCGGCGCAATCAAGCGCCCGCCTACTGCCAACTGGTCAATCCAGGCCTGTGGGATTGCTTCGCCCCCCGCCGCTGCGATGATGGCCGCATAGGGCGCTCCTGCCGGATAGCCCAGCATGCCATCGCCAAACAGCAGATGCACAGTCGCCAGTCGCAAAGGGCGCAGGTTCTCGCGCGCCTTATCGTGCAGACCCCGCAAGCGTTCGATGCTATAGACCTCGGTCGCCAACTGGCTGAGCACCGCTGCCTGGTAGCCGCAGCCGGTGCCAATTTCCAGCACCCGGCCCAAGCGCCCGTCCACACCTTTGCGCAATAGTTCGATCATGCGCGCCACTACGCTGGGTTTGGAAATAGTCTGCCCCAGCCCGATGGGCAAGCTGGTGTCCTCATAGGCCTGGTTGGCCAGGCCGCTATCGACAAAACGGTGGCGCTCCACTGCGCCCATGGCCTGCTGTACGAAGAGGTCACTCAGTCCCTGGGCCATTAGCTTTTCGACCATGCGGCGGCGTACTGCGCTGGAATCCATGCCCAGGCCTTGCGGAAGATTGCGCAGCGCGCTGGGTTTGGCGATTTTTGCCGACACGCTGGCCGGCATCCGTGCCGGAAAGCTGGGCCGCTCTTTCATGCGCCACCCATTAGCGCCATGCTTTGCGCCCAGTAGCTCAAGGCTTGGTGATCGGTCAGATCCACCGACAAGGGGGTGATCGCCATATGCCCCTGCTGGGTCGCATGAAAGTCTGTGCCCGGCGCTTCGTCTTTGGCCGGGCCTGCTGCGCCAATCCAGTACATGGTCTCGCCGCGCGGGCTTTTTTGGGTGATGACCGGCTCAGCCGCGTGGCGCTTGCCCAAGCGGCACAGCTTGGCGTTGCCGATTTGCGCATAGGGCCGGTTGGGAATATTCACATTCAGCAACCAGGGCGTAGGGGTGATGAGCTTGTTCGCTTGCATCGACAGCACCAACTCGCGGGCTTTGCGAGCGGCGCTGGGCAGTTCAACCCAGTCCTTGTCCACCTGAGAAAAGGCGATGGCGGGTATGCCAAAAAGGTAGCCCTCCATGGCCGCGCCCACGGTG
>JBILPS010000084.1:0-9712 GCA_044373655.1 Rhodoferax sp. | reverse complement strand
TTGCTGCCCAGCACCGGTGGCCTGATCTTCTTTGACACCATGGCGATCACCAAAGATGCCAAGCACCCGGGCAATGCCCACGCTTTCATCGACTTCTACCTGCGTGCCGAGAGCGGAGCCCAGGTGTCCAACGAGTTGAGCTACCCCACGGGCAACAAAGCGGCTATGGAAAAAATGAACCCCGAAGTAGCCGGTAACAAAACCATCTTTATCGAGTCTGCTGTGGCCGCAAAAATGGTCAAACCCGGCAAGTTCACCAACGAAGGCCGTGAAGGCATGGCCAACGCATTTACCAGCTTCAAAAAAGGCAAGTAATTGGGCTCGCATTAGGCAACAGGACTGTTCTATGCATGGCGTGAACAGTCCTTTTTTATTGCCTGTGTCCTGACTGCTGCGCAATGCACTTTTTCACCGGCTTGTTCCAAGGTCTGCCCGCACCGGGTCGGCGCTTTGTTATTGGCGTGCCCATGGCATGGTTGCTGTTCTTCTTCATGCTGCCTTTCCTGGTCTTGCTCTATATCAGCTTTGTGGACATGGGCAATGACATCCATCCTTTCAAGCCCTTGTGGGATGCACAGGCCGGCGTACTGCACCTGAAGTACGAGAACTACACCAGTATTTTTGCCAGCCCTGAGGGCAGTGGCCTGGTGCAGACGATTTACGTCGAGGCCTACCTACGCTCTGTAGCGTATGCCTTGTGTACCGCCATTCTGTGCCTGTTGCTGGGCTACCCTTTCGCCTACGCCATTGCGCGCTCTGCGCCAGCCGTGCGCCCGGCGCTGCTCATGATGGTTATGTTGCCGTTTTGGACCTCGTTTTTATTGCGGGTCTACGCCTGGAAGGGCATATTGGCCGACCAAGGCGTGCTCAACCGCCTGTTCATGACGCTGGGCTTGGTGCAAGAACCGGTGCAAATGCTGTACACCGATGTGTCCATGCTAGTGGGCATGACCTATGTCTACTTGCCCTTCATGATCCTGCCTTTGTACGCCACCCTGGTCAAGTTGGACATGCGTTTGCTCGAGGCCGCGCACGACTTAGGCGCCTCGCCCTTCAAAGCCTTTTGGTTGGTGACCGTGCCCCTATCCCGTGCCGGCATCATCGCGGGATTTATGTTGGTTTTTATTCCAGCAGTGGGCGAGTTTGTGATCCCATCGCTACTGGGTGGGCCAGAAAACATCATGGTAGGCCGTGTGGTCTGGGACGAGATGTTTACCAGTAACAACTGGCCGCGCGCCAGCGCCTTGGCGGTGAGCATGATCGCGCTCATCGTGGTGCCGCTGGCCCTGTACTACCGCTCGGCAGCCCAGGCAGAGCCCGGCAAAGCCTAGGAAGCGCAATGTACCGTTTTGTTCAACGCTACTTCGGTCGGGCCTGGATGGCCCTGGTCTTTCTGTTCCTCTACCTGCCACTTTTGTTCATGGTGGTGTTCTCCTTTAACAGTAGCCGCCAGGACGCGGTCTTTACCGGCTTTTCCCTGCGCTGGTATGAAGCCCTGGGCCGGGACAACAAAATTGTGGAAGGCTTTTGGCTGTCCTTGCAGATTGCACTGGCCACCGGCGTTTTGTCGGCGGTGCTAGGTACGTTCGCTGCCTTCGTGCTGGTGCGCTACCGGCGCTTTACGGGGCGCACGGTGTTCTCGGGCATGGTGAACGCGCCTTTGGTGATGCCCGAGGTGGTCATCGGCCTGTCCCTGCTGCTGCTTATGGTCGGTATCCAAAACGTGTTTGGCTGGCCCGAGCGCGGTTTGCTGACCATCATTCTGGGCCATACGCTCTTGGGCATGGCCTACGCCATGGTGGTGGTGCAGTCGCGCCTGCTGGAGGTGGACCGCTCGATTGAAGAGGCCGCTATGGACCTAGGCGCGCGCCCGGCGCAAGTGTTCTTTCTGGTGACCTTGCCCAATATTGGCCAAGCCATTGTGGCCGGATTTTTGTTGTCCTTCACGCTTTCGTTTGACGATGTGGTGATTTCTGAATTTCTCTCCGGCCCGGGCGTCAACACCTTGCCGCAAGTCATCTTCGGCTACGCCAGAAGAGGCATCAACCCGACGATTTATGCAGCGGCCACTTTACTGATCAGCGTCATCACCATCGCCGTCATAGCCTACAGCGTCCAGGTGGCGCGCCAAGGGCGGCGGCGTGCGCAAGAGGCGCAGCAAGCGCAGCAGACGTTTTCTGACTTGTTGTAAGGGAGATGCTTGTGTCTACATCGAAAGCGTGCAGGAACAATAGCGGGAGGCAGGCGTGGTACAGACCGAAGCACTAGCGCGCGCTGCCCAAGCGGCGCCGTTTTTACAAATTCAGCACATTGTCAAACAATTTGATGATGTATTTGCGGTGGATGATGTCAGCTTGGACATCGCCCAAGGTGAGATTTTTGCCTTGCTGGGCTCCTCGGGCTGCGGCAAATCCACCTTGCTACGTATGCTGGCCGGCTTTGAGCAGCCCACTTCCGGCCAGATACTGCTAGCCGGGCAGGATATTGTGGGTCTGGCGCCCTACGAGCGCCCCATCAATATGATGTTCCAAAGCTATGCGCTGTTTCCGCACCTGACGGTCTGGGAAAACGTGGCCTTTGGCCTCAAGCGCGACGGCATGCCCAAAGCCCAGATCGACGAGCGGGTCACGCAAATGCTGGATTTGGTGCAGCTCAAACCCTATGCCAAGCGCAAACCGCACCAGCTCTCGGGCGGCCAGCAGCAGCGCGTGGCACTGGCGCGCAGCCTGGCTAAGCGCCCCAAGCTCTTGTTGCTGGACGAACCGCTAGGCGCCTTGGACGCCAAGCTGCGCCAGCGCACCCAACTGGAACTGGTGGACATCATCGAGCGCGTGGGGGTGACCTGCGTGATGGTGACGCATGACCAAGAAGAGGCCATGACCATGGCGACGCGTATCGGCGTCATGAGCGAGGGCAAGATTTTGCAAATCGGCAAGCCGGCCGAGATTTACGAAACGCCCAATTGCCTGTTTGTGGCCGACTTTATTGGTACCGTCAATATCTTCAAAGGCGCGGTGGAGGTCGATGAGGCCGACCACGTCATCATCGGCTCGGCCGATTGCAAGCACTATGTCAGCCACGGCATTACCGGTACCCAGGGCATGGATGTGCATGTGGCGGTGCGGCCAGAAAAAATGTCTATCCAAAGCGGACCGGTGAGCGACGCGCAGCGCGAACTGGCAGCCGAAGTGGGCTTCAACCTGGCGCAGGGTGTGATTACCGAATTGGCCTATCTGGGCAGCCTGACCACTTACCACGTCAAACTAGCCAGCGGCCTGGTGGTCAAGGTGACGCATACCAATGACGCACGCCATGGCAGCTCGTCTCTCACATGGGGCGATGCGGTTCATGTGTGGTGGTCCGGCAGCGACCTGGTGGTGCTGACGCGCTAAGGCCATGGGCAGCGCCCAAGATCGGTGCACTGCGGTCGGCGTCTCAGCCCTTGGCCACCGGCCTTGCCGGATCGCTACACCACTCACTCCAACTACCCGCAAAAAGGGCAGTACTTCCCAACCCGGCAATTTGCATTGCCAAGATATTGGGGATAGCGGTTACGCCACTGCCGCAGTGGTGTACCACGGTCTCTGTGCCGCGCGCGCCCAGTAAAGCAACAAATTCGGCGCGTAGCTGCGCTGCCGGTTTAAATCTTCCGTCTGCATCCAGGTTGAGCTGGAAAGGCCGGTTCAAGGCGCCGGGAATATGGCCGGCCACCGGGTCCAGCGGCTCGACCTCACCCTTAAAGCGCGGCGTCGCGCGCGCATCCACAATCGTTTGCGTGGCACGCCCTAGCTTGTCCAGCACCTGCCCGGCTTGTACCAGGGTGACCCAAGGTTCCCCCACGACAAAGTTGCCCCCTGGCGCAGCGCTGGCCGTTTGCGCATCGCCGCTTGCAGTGGCGCCCCCTGCCGCCGTCCAAGCGTTCAGCCCGCCGTCTAAGACCGCCACGGCGTCATGTCCCAACCACTTCAGCATCCACCACAAGCGCCCGCAAAAACTCGAACCCTGGCGGTCATAGACCACGGCCTGCATGCCCTGCATAAAACCTACATCGCGCAGCCACTGCGCCAGCGCCTCGCGCGCAGGCAAAGGGTGGCGCCCGCCGCTTTGCGCGCCGGTAATCGTCCGGTCACCTTTGGCGCTGAGCGTGCGATCTAGGTCGGCGAATACCGCGCCTGCCATATGGCTTTGCGCAAACATCTCGCCCCCGGCCTCACTACGGCTCAGGTCGAAGCTGCAGTCAAACACCATCAGTGGCGCTTTGGCGTTTTGCAGTTGAATCACTTGCTCGGCGGAAATCAGGGTGGTGTACATGGCGTAAACGGCTGGCGTCGTCGTGAAAATAGCGGGGGTGCTGGATGGGGACTGTATCGCAGGGCAGGCGGCAAGCCCTGCGCCTCAGTGTTCCTCTGCCGGCGTATCGGGCAGCGCACGTGCGCGCAACACGGTGGACAGTATGCCGCTGGCCAATATCACCGCAATACCCGCCCAGCCCAGCGGGGCGATGTGGTCGCCAAACAGCAGCAGGCTGTACATGCTGGCAAACACAATCCCAAAATACTGCATGCTGGCGACCACCAGCGTGGCGCCTTTGCGGTAGGCGCGTGTCATGCACCATTGGCCCAGGGCTGCCAGCACGCCTATGGGCATTAGCCAGGCGGCGGCCTGGGGGCTGACCTCGCTCCAGGGCGTCCTGTCGGTAAACAGCATACCCACCGCGCCCACGAGCGCTGTACCCACGGAAAAATAAAACACGGTGCGCTCTTCGGGCTCGCCGGCTTTGCCCAGCGCCGTGACCTGCATATAGGCCAGTGCCGCGCCTATGCCCGAGAGCAGGCCGATCAGGCCGGCGAACAATTGGTCATGGTCTATGGTGGGGCGCAGCGTCATCACCACGCCAGCAAAGCCCAGCATCACCGTGCCCATCAGCGCGCCTTGTTTTTGGGCTTGTCCATAGAGCAGTGCCCCGCCCAGGATAAAGGCCGCCACCCAGACACCGCTCATATAGTTCAGCGTCATGGCCGTGGCCAGGGGCAGATGGGCAATCGCATAAAACCAGGAGCTCAGTGACAGCACGCCCACGGCGCTGCGCGTCAGATGCATCATGGGCACCGGGGTGCGCAAACTGGCACCACGCGCCCGCACCACCACCGCCATGAAAATGACGCTCACCAGGCCACGGTAAAAAATAACCTCGAACGTGGTGAAGCTCTGCGAGGCGGACTTCACGCCCACGGCCATGGTGGCAAACAAAAACGAGGCCAACACCATCCACAGCGCATGCCAGGCGCTGCCACCGCTGCGGGCAAAACTCATCGAGCTGTTGTCGTGAGATCGCCCATGCGCTTGCGGTACCACTCGTGAAAGTGCTGCATACCGTCTTCCATCGGGCTTTGGTAGGGACCCACTTCGTTGTCGCCGCGCGCCAGCAGGGCTTTGCGCCCGGCATCCATGCGCTCGGCGATTTCATCGTCTTCCACGCAGGTTTCCATATAGGCCGCTTGCTGCGCCTCTACAAACTCGCGCTCGAAGGCGGCAATTTCTTCGGGGTAGAAAAACTCCACCATATTGAGTGTCTTGTCCACGCCCAGCGGTTGCAAAGTGGAGACCGTGAGTACATGCGGATACCACTCGACCATGATGTGGGGGTAGAGCGTGAGCCAGATTGCGCCATAGGGCGGGGGCACGCCGTTGCGGTAATTGAGCACCGCGTTTTGCCAGCGCTCATAGACTGGAGAGCCGCCGCTGGCATCCGACGATCCCAGGCGGCTGCCTGGGCCCACGGTTTGCACTGAATAGTTGTCTTTGAATTCCCAGCGCAAATCGTCGCAGGTCACGAAGTTACCCAGGCCTGGATGGAAGGGTCCGACGTGGTAGTCCTCCAGGTACACCTCGATAAAGGTTTTCCAGTTGTAGTTGCACACATGCATTTCCACCCGGTCGCGCACATAGCCGCCAAAGTCCAAATCGGCGCGCGGTCCTAGGCCGGCCATTTGGTCGGCCACGTTGGCGCCACCGGCTTCAAACAAGAGGCCATTCCATTCCTGCAAGGGGTAGTTGTTCAGGTTGAGGCAGGGGTCAGCAGCAAAGTGGGGCGCGCCGATAAGCTTGCCCGCAGGCAGGTTTGCCTGATGATTGCTGCCGCTGTAAGTCCAGCGGTGCAGGGGGCAGACGATATTGCCACCGGCGCTGCCCGCGCCATGGAGCAAAGAGCCCTGGCCTTTGAGCATGATGGCCTGGCGGTGGCGGCAAACGTTGGAAATGAGCTCAATGCCCTGCGCGTTGCGCACCAAGGCACGCCCTTCCTGCTCTTGCGGCAGGGCGTAGTAGTCACCGATTTCGGGCACGCTCAGTGCATGGCCTACATAGCGTGTCCCTGGCTTGAAAAGGCTCTCCATCTCGCGCGCGAAAAGCGACGGATCAAAGTAGCTTGATACAGGGAGTTGGCTCAGGGCCGGCTGCAGTTGAAGACTTAAATCAGACATGGTGGACCTGACCTAAAGACTCCCCACAGGGAGGGTGCGCCCCTAAAGGCGCTGTCAATAAACCCGGCGATTGCACAGCAATGCGACCACCGGCGTAAGGGAGGGGGATTGTAGCCTTGTAAATTTCACAAAATTTGGATTTCGATATCGAAGTGCCCTGGCTTAAAATTTGATGACAGTTTTCCCATCCGATCAACGCGCACGGAGCTTGCATGCCCAAGGCCACCCCTTCAATCACCGCAGCTACTGCTGTTGCGCCAGCGTATGAAGAGGCCATGGCCGAACTCGAGGCGCTGGTTGAACGCATGGAAAGCGGCGGCCTGCCGCTGGACCAGTTGCTCTCAGGCTACCAGCGCGGTGCCGAGTTGCTGCAAGTCTGCCGCGAGCGCTTGCAGGCGGTGGAAGACCAGATCAAGGTGCTGGACCAAGGCGCCATCAAACCCTGGAAGGGCGCTTGAGGCCTATGGCGTTTTCCCTCGAGTCATGGATGGCGCAGCACTTGCGTCAAGTAGAAACGGTCTTGGATGACTTGTTAGGTCCGCACGCTCCGCCTGGCAGCGCCTGGGCCAGCCCCGCCGAATTGAACCATGCGATGCGCTATGCCGTGCTCGATGGCGGCAAGCGCCTGCGTCCCCTGTTGGTGCTGGCCGCGTATGAGGCGGTCAGTGGCCTCACTGCTTCGGGTGCGGATGCAGCACCGATGCGCGCGGCTTGTGCTGTGGAGTTGATACATGCCTATTCCCTGGTACATGACGACATGCCGTGCATGGACAACGACGTGCTGCGCCGAGGCAAACCCACGGTGCATGTGCAGTTTGGCCAAGCCGGCGCGCTCTTGGCCGGTGACGCTTTGCAAACCCTGGCTTTCGAGGTGCTGACGCCCCTGGACGGCAGCGTGGACCCCGCAGTGCAGGCGCGCTTGTGCGGCATTCTGGCGCGCGCCTCGGGGCGGGTGGGTATGGCCGGCGGCCAGGCGATTGACCTGTCCAGTGTCGGCCAGGCACTGTCCGAGGACAACTTGCGCCAGATGCACCAACTCAAAACCGGCGCCCTGCTACAGGCCAGCGTGATGATGGGTGCGGCCTGCGGCCCGGCAAGGGCTACGGCCTTGCAAGCTTTGGAGGCCTTTGGGCAAGCCATTGGCCTGGCCTTCCAGGTGGTGGACGATGTGCTGGATGTGACGGCGGATTCGGCCACCCTGGGAAAGACGGCCGGCAAGGATGCGGACAATGACAAACCCACCTATGTCGCGCTGATGGGGCTGGAGCGCAGTCGCGCCTATGCCGCCACTTTGGCGGAACAGGCCCATGCCGCACTGCAAGGCAGTGGCCTGCCCAACACCGCCGCACTGGCCGCGCTGGCGAACATGGTGGTACACCGTGTTCACTGAAGGCTTTACCATTGACGTAAAAACGGATAGCCTAAACCCCTTGTACGCTTAAGTTGACACATTTAATCGATTTGACCCTTATGCCAGATAACGCCAAGCCCACCACAGCCTTGCTGCCGCAGATCAACAGTCCCCAGGACCTGCGCCGCTTGCCGCGCTACGATCTGCCCCGCGTGGCCGACGAGTTGCGCAGTTACTTGCTGCACAGCGTCGCGCAAACCGGCGGGCACCTCAGCTCCAACCTAGGCACCGTAGAGCTCAGCATCGCCATGCACTATGTGTTTGACACCCCGCGCGACCGCTTTGTCTGGGACGTAGGCCACCAGACCTATCCGCACAAAATCCTGACGGGGCGGCGTGACCGCATGTCCACCCTGCGCCAGTTGGGCGGGCTGAGCGGCTTTCCGCAGCGGGCCGAAAGCGAGTACGACACCTTTGGCACCGCGCATTCCAGCACCTCGATTTCTGCCGCCCTGGGCATGGCCATGGCCGCCAAGATCAAGGGCGACAAGCGTTATTCGGTGGCGGTGATCGGCGACGGCGCCTTGACCGCGGGCATGGCGTTTGAGGCCATGAACCATGCCGGCGTGGAAGATTGCCGCCTGCTGGTGATCCTGAACGACAACGAAATGAGCATCAGCCCGCCGGTGGGCGCGCTCAACCGTTATTTGGCGCAACTGATGAGTGGGCAGTTTTATGCCAAGGCCAAAAGCGTGGGCAAAAGCGTGCTCAAAGGCGCGCCCACTTTGTTTGAGTTGGCCAAGCGCATTGAAGAGCATGCCAAAGGCATGGTGGTGCCGGCTACCTTGTTTGAGCAATTTGGCTTTAACTACATAGGCCCCATCGACGGGCACGATCTGGACTCCTTGATTCCTACGCTGGAGAACATCAAACATCTAACGGGCCCGCAGTTTTTGCATGTCGTGACCCGCAAAGGGCAGGGCTACCAAATGGCCGAGGCCGACCCGATTGCCTACCACGGGCCAAGTAAATTTGACCCGGCGATCGGCATACAAAAGCCCTCGGTCGCACCCAAAACCACGTTCACCCAGGTCTTTGGCAACTGGCTGTGCGATATGGCGGCGCAGGACGAGCGCTTGGTGGGCATCACCCCGGCCATGCGCGAGGGCTCGGGTCTGGTGGAGTTTGAAAAGCGCTTTCCCAAGCGCTATTTCGACGTGGGCATTGCCGAACAGCACTCGGTGACCTTTGCCGCCGGATTGGCCACCGAGGGCCTCAAGCCCGTGCTGGCTATTTATTCCACCTTCCTGCAACGCGGCTATGACCAGCTGATCCACGATGTGGCGATTCAAAACCTGCCGGTGGTGTTTGCCTTGGACCGCGCCGGCCTCGTCGGGGCGGACGGTGCCACCCACGCCGGTAACTACGACATCGCCTACCTGCGCTGCATCCCCAATATGAGTATTGCCTGCCCGGCGGATGAAAACGAATGCCGCCAGTTGCTTAGTTCGGCCTTCGAGCAAAACCACCCGGTGGCAGTGCGCTACCCGCGCGGTGCAGGCGCTGGCGTTGCTATACAGGCTTCGTTAGCGGGATTGCCTTTCGGCAAGGGCGAAATGCGGCTGCAAGGCGAGCAAATTGCTATTTTGGCTTTTGGTACTTTGCTTTACCCAGCGCTGGCAGTAGGCGAAAAACTGGGGCTTAGCGTGGTCAATATGCGCTGGGCCAAGCCCCTGGACACTGAATTGCTGCTCGAAGTGGCCAAAACACACGCGGCCCTGGTCACCGTCGAAGACGGCGCCCTGATGGGCGGCGCAGGCAGCGCGGTGCTCGAAGCGCTGCAGGCCGCGCAGCAAACCGTGCCGGTGCTGCAACTCGG
>JBILPS010000129.1:0-4470 GCA_044373655.1 Rhodoferax sp. | reverse complement strand
CCTTTTTAGGCACGGTGCGCGACCGCAATGTGCATGATGCCTCGCATGCCGGTAGCGTCCAGACCTTGGAGCTGGAGCACTATCCGGGCATGACAGAAAAATCTATCGACGCCATGATTGACGAGGCCCATCAGCGCTTTGATATTTACGGCGTGCGGGTGGTACATCGTGTCGGCGTGATGCACCCTACTGAGCCGGTGGTGCTGGTGGCGGCAGCTTCGGCCCATCGCGGCGAAAGCTTCAAAGCCTGCGAGTTTGTGATGGATTACCTGAAAACCCAAGCCCCTTTTTGGAAGAAAGAGCAGGGCTTGGAAGGCGCGCAATGGGTGGATGCCCGTGTCAGTGACGATGCGGCTTTAGCCCGATGGGGCATACACAAACCCAACGCCTGAGGCCGCAGCGCCCATGCCTGGCCTCAATGGGTATATGTTTTCTTCTGTGTGCGCCGTGCCTGCGCCGCTTCGGCAGCACTTTCCTCTTGGTCCGGCGCTTGCACCGGGTCCAGCCATTGGGAGCGGTGCACTGCTTGTTGCAGCAAATGCAGCAGGCCATGCACCATAAAGGACTGCAAGTTGAGGGTGCAGGTACGCGCCTCCTGCTCCTCGTCCCCTCCGTCTTTGATGACTAATTGGGTCAGGCCGTTGGCATGCAAATGGATAGTGACCTCGGTCACTAGCATCGGCAACTCGCCCAGGGGCAGCGCCGTGGTAGTCGTCGAATACGGCGTTTGCAGATCGGCTTTTTGCAAAAAATCTTCTTGCTTGAGGTGCACCAAAATTTTGCGTGACGTTTCGTCGGCCAGGGTCACCGCGGGGTCTAAAGCCTCGATACGCGAGACAGTAGTCATCAGTGGCTCCACCAGCTTGACGCCAATGCGGCGGGTCAGCCAGAGGCGTACCTCTTGCTCCTGCACGGTTTTGACCCGAACTAGCAGGCGGTCCTGCCGTTCGTCATACTGCACATTGAGTTGGTGGATATTCATTAGCTTGATTTTAGTCAGTGCACAGCGCCCCGCGCCGCTTGAAAATGCACTACCGACCCCAAGCTGTGCCCTAACTGAGGATGCCTTATGCGAATTGACAAATTAACGACCAAGTTCCAAGAGGCCCTGGGTGAAGCGCAAAGCGCGGCGCTGGCCCAGGACCATGCCTATATTGAACCAGCCCATGTGCTGGGGGCCATGCTGCGCCAGGATGACGGCCCCAAGGCTTTGCTCCAGCGCGCGGGTGTCAACGTCCCTTCGCTGCTGGCCATGGCAGATGCTGCAGCGCACAAACTACCCCAAGTACAGGGTCAGGACCAAGTGCAGGTAGGGCGTGACATGGTCAGCCTTTTGCAAGCCTGCGAAAAAGAAGCCATGAAACGCGGTGACCAGTATGTAGCCAGCGAGTTATTTTTGGTGGCCTTGAGCGAGGCCAAGTCCGACTTTGCCAAGCAGGCACAGGCCTTGGGTTTGAGCCGCAAAAGTCTGGACGCTGCCATTTTGGCGGTGCGCGGGGGGCAGGGCGTGGACAGCGCCGATGCCGAAGACCAGCGTGAGTCGCTGAAAAAATACTGCGTCGATTTGACCGAGCGCGCCCGCGCTGGAAAGCTCGATCCGGTGATTGGCCGCGATGACGAAATCCGCCGTGCTATCCAGGTGCTGCAACGACGCACCAAGAACAACCCGGTGTTGATTGGCGAGCCCGGTGTCGGCAAGACCGCCATCGTCGAAGGCCTGGCCCAGCGCATCGTTGCCGGCGAAGTGCCCGATTCGCTCAAGGGCAAGCGTGTGCTATCGCTAGATATGGCCTCCCTGCTAGCGGGTGCCAAGTTTCGGGGTGAGTTTGAAGAACGGCTTAAAAATGTGTTGAAAGATCTGTCTAAGGACGAGGGCCAGACCATTGTCTTTATTGACGAGTTACACACCATGGTGGGCGCTGGCAAGGCCGAAGGCGCCATGGATGCGGGCAATATGCTCAAGCCGGCATTGGCGCGTGGCGAACTCCATTGCGTGGGCGCAACCACGCTGGACGAGTACCGCAAATACATCGAAAAAGATGCTGCGCTGGAGCGCCGCTTTCAAAAGATTTTGGTGGGTGAACCTACGGTGGAAGCCACCGTCGCAATTTTGCGCGGCCTGAAAGAGCGCTACCAGGTACACCATGGCGTGAACATCACCGACCCGGCCATCGTGGCAGCGGCCGAACTGAGCCATCGCTACATCACCGACCGCTTTCTACCGGACAAGGCGATTGACCTGATTGACGAAGCGGCGGCAAAGATCAAGATCGAACTGGACTCCAAGCCCGAGGTCATGGACAAGCTGGACAGGCGATTGATTCAGTTACAAATCGAGCGTGAGGCGGTGAAAAAAGAGAAAGACGAAGCGTCTATCAAGCGCTTTGGGCTCATCAACGAGGAAATCAGCGCCTTGCAGCGCGAAATCGCCGATTTGGACGAAATTTGGAAGGCCGAAAAAGCCATGGCCCAGGGCAGTGCGCAAATCCGCTCAGAAATTGATGTGCTGCGCCAGCAGATTGAAACCCTGACGCGCAAAGGCGATCTCACCAAAGTGGCGGAATTGCAATACGGTCAATTGCCCAGCTTGGAAAAGCGCCTGAAAGAGGCGCAGGACACGGAGGCAGGCCGCGCCAAAGGGGGCGAGGGCGCGACGCCGCAATTGCTGCGCACCCAAGTGGGCGCCGAAGAAATCGCCGAAGTGGTGGCGCGCGCTACCGGCATTCCTATTGCCAAGCTGATGCAGGGTGACCGAGAAAAACTGCTGTTGATGGAAGAGCGTCTGCATCAGCGCGTGGTCGGTCAGGACGAGGCGATCGGTGCCGTGGCCAATGCCATACGCCGCTCGCGCTCGGGCCTGTCGGACCCCAACCGCCCGACCGGCTCCTTCTTGTTCTTAGGCCCCACCGGCGTTGGCAAGACGGAGTTATGCAAAGCCCTGGCGGGGTTTTTGTTTGACAGTGAAGACCATCTGATACGCATGGATATGAGTGAGTTCATGGAGAAACATTCAGTCGCACGCCTGATTGGCGCGCCGCCGGGCTACGTGGGCTACGAGGAGGGCGGCTACCTTACCGAAGCGGTGCGCCGCAAACCCTATAGCGTGCTGTTGCTGGACGAAGTGGAGAAAGCGCATCCTGACGTTTTTAATGTGCTCTTACAGGTGCTCGATGATGGTCGCCTGACCGATGGCCAGGGCCGTACCGTGGACTTCAAAAATACCGTCATCGTGATGACCAGCAATATCGGCTCGCAATTAATCCAGAGCATGGTGGGCCAAGACCGTGAAGACATCAAAGACGCGGTCACTGGAGAATTGAAGAACCATTTCCGGCCTGAATTTATCAACCGTATCGACGAAACCGTGGTCTTTCACGCGCTGGACGCCGGACATATTGCCAATATAGCCAAGATCCAATTGCAAACCTTGATGGACCGCCTAGCGCGTATGGACTACGTATTAGAAGTCTCCGACGCTGCGGTGGCCGAATTGGCCAAAGTCGGCTTTGATCCAGTCTATGGCGCGCGGCCCCTCAAGCGTGCTATCCAGCAGCGCTTGGAAAATCCCTTGTCCAAATTGTTGCTAGAAGGGCGCTTTGTGCCCAAAGACACCATCCATGTGGGTGTGGACCCCATCCGTAATCCGGGCCAATTTTCCTTTAGCGCGACCTAGCGCTCAGGGGTTAGCGGTGCTGCCGCTTGGCACGCGGCGGGCGCCGTCGTAGCGGCGCGCCCAATAGGCCAAGCCCATGTCCTCGACCCGCACCTCGGCGCCGGGCTTGGGCGAATGGATGAATTTTCCGTTGCCAACATAAATTCCCACATGGCTGAAGGCGCGGCGCATGGTGTTGAAAAACACCAGGTCTCCTGGCCGCAATTCGGATTTGTCAATCGTTTGGGTGGCTGCGGCTTGCTGCGCCGCGCTGCGGGGGAGCACGAGGCCAATGGTTTGTTCGTAGATGGCTTTAACGAAACCGCTGCAATCAAAGCCGCTTTCGGCGCTGTTACCGCCACGGCGGTAAGGTACTCCGAGAAAGCCCATAGCGCTAACCACCAGCCCGGAGGCCTGGTTTTGCATATGGGTTCCCGCCTCGCTGATGCGATTGAGCAAGCCCTTATCGGCAAGCGCTTTGCCTAAATCCTCATTGTCAGGCGCTGTTTGTGCGGCACTGATCCCGCAGGCAAAAGCTAGGCACAGGGCGAAAAAGGTACGGAAAGTCATCGCGCAACTATAGTCGAGCAAGCGCCTGAAGTCAAATCAAATTTACTTTAAAAACACATTATAAGACATTGATCTATATATAAATATTTATTCTATTTTTCCTTTTTTTGGAAATGATTTTTCTCATCTGCACGGCGTCATGGCTTTGGCCGGCTAACTGTGGTGGGATCTTTATTTTGGATCCGGTACCTCCCTGGCGGCGCTCTGGCGACTGGTTATGCTCTGTGCTTTAAGCCACCGGAAAGCTT
>JBILPS010000038.1:0-26236 GCA_044373655.1 Rhodoferax sp. | reverse complement strand
CCCATGTTGCTCGATGTTGACGAAAGCCAGTTAGTGCTGGTGGACTACCAGGCGCGTTTGATGCCTGCTTTGTTCGATGCGCCGCAGGTAATGGCCAACGCCGTGCGTTTAGCCAGCCTGGCAGCGCTGATGCAAGTGCCGACGGTGTTGCTGGAGCAAAGCCCAGAGCGGCTCGGGCCGACCGCCGAACCCTTGCTGCAGTCGACCCAGGCACTGGCGGCCTTGCGCCTGCTGCGCAACTTGCAAAAAACGCATTTCAGCGGCGTGGAGGACGGCCTGTCCGAACTATTGCGCCCGCCGGTCAAACCCGCCGGGGGCAATGCGCGCAGCCTGCCCAAGCATTTGCAAAAGCCAACCCAGGAGCAAAACCTTCGCCCGTCCATTGTGCTGGCGGGTTGCGAGGCCCATGTCTGCCTCATGCAAACCGCGCTGGCTCTGCTGGAGGACGAATTTGAAGTGTGGGTGGTAACCGACGCTTGTAGCTCGCGCACCGAGCGCAACCGCGATGCGGCATTTGACCGCCTGGCCGGCGCCGGCGCCGAACTCCTGACAACCGAAATGGTGGCCTTTGAATGGTTGCGCCATGCCGACCACCCCCAATTTCGCGCGGTTCAGGCACTAATTAAGTAAAGCCAGGGCGGCCCCTTCCCAGGGCCCTAGTCAGCCACTTGCAAGTTGCCTGTTCATAATCCCTGCAGCTGCGCAGACACGGCGTAGAACTATTTGTGGAGTCAGATATGCCCAACTACCAAGCTTTTCACCGTCGCTCTATCAACGACCGCGACGCCTTCTGGGCCGAGCAAGCCCAACGCATTGAGTGGCAAACCCCGCCCAAGACGATTTGCGATTACAGCAATCCGCCTTTTGCACGCTGGTTTGAAGGCGGGACAACCAATCTGTGCCATAACGCGGTAGACCGCCACCTCAAAGACAGGCCCGACCAGATCGCCCTGATTGCCGTATCCACCGAAACCGATACCGAGCAAACCTTTAGCTTTCGCCAGCTCCACGCCCATGTGCAAACCATGGCTGCGGCACTGCTGGGCTTGGGGGTGCGCAAAGGCGACCGCGTTCTCATTTACATGCCCATGGTGGCGGAAGCGGCCTTTGCCATGCTGGCGTGCACGCGCATTGGCGCAATCCATTCGGTGGTTTTCGGAGGCTTTGCTTCGGTGTCCCTGGCATCGCGCATTGAAGATGCGTCACCCGTGGTGGTGGTCAG
The DNA here is from genome assembly GCA_044373655.1 of Rhodoferax sp. Classification (GTDB taxonomy): domain Bacteria; phylum Pseudomonadota; class Gammaproteobacteria; order Burkholderiales; family Burkholderiaceae_C; genus Allorhodoferax. The sequence continues at coordinate 25,014 of JBILPS010000038.1, read as the reverse complement.
CGCGGATGCGGGCTCTCGTGGCGGCAAAGTAGTGCCCTACAAACCGCTACTTGACGAGGCGCTGGCCCTGTCCAGCCACAAGCCGCAGGCGGTGTTGCTGGTGGATCGTCAACTGGCGCCCATGGCCATGAACCCTGGGCGCGACCATAGCTGGGCCAGCCTGCAAGCAAAACACCAAAATGCCGTGGTGCCGTGCGAATGGGTCGATGCCACGCACCCCAGCTACACCCTATACACCAGTGGCACCACCGGTAAACCCAAAGGCGTGCAGCGCGACACCGGCGGCTACGCGGTAGCCCTGGCGGCCAGCATGGAAACCATTTTTTGCGGCAAGGCCGGTGAAACCTATTTCTCCACCAGCGACATTGGCTGGGTGGTAGGCCATAGCTATATTGTTTATGGGCCTTTGATAGCGGGTATGGCCACCATCATGTACGAAGGGCTACCCATCCGGCCAGACGGTGGCATTTGGTGGAGCCTGGTCGAAAAGTACAAAGTCACTGTGATGTTCAGCGCGCCCACGGCGATTCGCGTGTTAAAAAAACAAGATCCGGCCTTGCTAAAGCGCTACGACCTGAGCAGTTTGCGCACCCTGTTTCTGGCCGGCGAGCCCTTGGATGAGCCTACCGCGCAATGGATTAGCGATGGCTTGGGTAAAGACATCATTGACAACTACTGGCAGACCGAGAGCGGCTGGCCGATTCTGACCATTGCCAATGGCGTGGAAAAAGCCCCCAGCAAATTTGGCAGCCCCGGTATCGCCATGTACGGTTACGACGTCAAGTTGCTGGACGAAGCCACTGGCGAGGAACTGCATGGCGCCGATAAAAAAGGCGTGCTGGTCATCGAAGGTCCTCTGCCGCCGGGCTGCATGCAAACCGTTTGGCAAGACGATGACCGCTTTGTGAACACCTACTGGAAAAGCGTGCCGGGCAAATTGGTTTACAGCACTTTTGACTGGGCGACGCGCGATAAGGATGGCTATTACTTCATCCTGGGCCGCACCGACGACGTGATCAATGTAGCCGGACACCGCCTGGGCACGCGCGAGATCGAGGAATGCATTTCCGGCCATCCCAACGTCTCTGAAGTGGCGGTGGTGGGCGTGGCCGATACGCTCAAAGGCCAGGTGGCCATGGCGTTTGCGGTAGTTAAAGACGCCAGCGCCTTGGTCGATGACAAGGCCCGCTTTGCGCTGGAGGGCGAAATCATGAAACTGGTGGACCAGTCGATTGGCGCCATCGGCCGTCCGGCGCGAGTGCGTTTTGTGACAGTGCTGCCCAAAACGCGCAGCGGCAAGTTGCTGCGCCGCGCCATCCAGGCGGTGTGTGAAGGTCGCGATCCTGGTGACCTGACCACGATGGAAGACCCAACGGCGCTGCAACAAATCCGGGATTTGATGTAGTACCGCCAGGGGCGCCATACCCATTCTCTTGGCGGGCCCGGGCGAGCGGGCATGGTTTCGATGGCAAAATAGGCCCCGTTACCAAGGCGCGCAGCGCCAACGTCGCATCCGCCATCCGGTCAAGCCGTACAGCGGAAGGTCTTTTAACCAGCTTATGTTTCCCTGGAGGGAAACGGAGGTCAGCGAAAAATGAGTACGAGTTCGTCCGTCTATTCAGCCTATCTGGGCAACACATTTCTCTTTGGCGGCAATGCGCCCTATGTCGAAGAGATGTATGAAAAATACCTCGACAACCCTGGCAGCGTGCCTGATACCTGGCGCGATTACTTTGACGCATTGCAGCATGTGCCGGCCTCCGATGGCAGCAACGCCCGTGATGTGGCGCACCTTCCAGTCGTAAACGCCTTTGCCCAGCGCGCCAAGTCTGGCGGCACCCGCGTGGTGCTGGCCAGCGCCGATGCCGAAATGGGCCGCAAGCGCACTGCTGCGCAACAACTGATCGCCGCATACCGTAACGTCGGCCAGCGCTGGGCCGATCTGGATCCGCTCAAGCGTACCGAGCGCCCGAATATTCCTGAAATGGACCCTGCGTTTTACGGCTTTGCCGATGCCGACCAGGAAACCGTATTCGACACCAGCAATACCTTTTTCGGCAAAAACAGCATGTCGCTGCGCGAATTGCTCAATGCTTTGCGCGAGACCTATTGCGGCACTTTAGGCGCTGAGTACATGTACGCCACCGACCAGGATGAAAAGCGCTGGTGGCAGCAAAAGCTCGAAAGCGTGCGCAGCAAACCCAATTTCAATGCCGACAAGAAGAAACACATCTTGGGCCGCCTGACCGCAGCAGAAGGTTTGGAGCGTTTTCTGCACACCAAGTACGTCGGCCAAAAGCGCTTCTCGCTTGAGGGCGGCGAGAGCTTTATCGCCGCTATGGACGAACTGATCCAGGCTGCAGGCAGCCAAGGCGTTCAGGAAATCGTGATCGGCATGGCGCACCGGGGTCGCCTGAATGTACTGGTCAACACCATGGGCAAGCAACCTAAAGACTTGTTTGCAGAGTTTGACCACACCGCCCCCGAAGAACTGACGGCAGGCGATGTGAAATACCACCAGGGCTTTAGTTCAGACATGAGCACGCCGGGCGGGCCGGTGCATTTGTCGCTGGCCTTTAACCCCTCGCATCTAGAGATCGTCAACCCGGTGGTGCAAGGCTCGGTGCGCGCGCGCATGGACCGGCGCTCTGACCCGCAGGGCAAGCAAGTCCTACCCGTGCTGGTGCATGGTGATGCCGCCTTTGGCGGCCAAGGCGTGAACCAGGAAACTCTGGCCCTGGCCCAGACCCGCGGCTACACCACCGGCGGCACGGTGCACATCATCATCAACAACCAAATCGGCTTTACCACCTCAGACCCGCGCGATATGCGCTCCAGCGCCTTTTGCACCGACATCGTCAAGATGGTGGAAGCGCCGGTGTTGCATGTCAATGCCGACGACCCCGAAGCGGTGGTGCTGGCCACGCAGTTTGCCTTGGAATACCGCATGAAGTTCCGCAAGGACGTGGTGGTCGACATTATTTGTTTCCGCAAGCTGGGCCATAACGAGCAGGACACGCCTAGCCTGACGCAGCCCTTGATGTATAAAAAAATTAGCGCGCACCCGGGCACCCGTAAGCTCTTTGCCGACAAGTTGACCGCCCAAGGTCTGGGCGAGACTTTGGGCGACGACATGGCCAAAGCCTACCGCGCGGCGTTAGACGAAGGCCGCCACGCGGCCGATCCTGTCTTGACCAATTTCAAAACCAAGTTCACCGTGGACTGGGCCCCGTTTTTGGGCAAAAAGTGGACCGACGTCGGCGATACCGCCTTGCCACTGGGCGAATGGAAGCGCTTGGCCGAACGCCTGACGACGATTCCGTCCACCGTGACCCCGCATCAACTCGTGCGTAAGGTCTATGACGACCGCGCCGCCATGGGTCGGGGCGATATTCCGGTCGATTGGGGTATGGGCGAACACATGGCGTTTGCATCGCTGGTGGCCAGTGGCTATCCGGTGCGACTTTCCGGTGAAGACAGCGGAAGGGGCACCTTTACCCATCGCCACGCCGTTATCCATGACCAGAACCGCGAAAAATGGGACGTGGGCACCTATGTGCCATTACAAAACGTCGCTGATGGGCAAGCCCCGTTTGTGGTGATTGACTCGATTCTTTCGGAAGAAGCGGTGCTGGGCTTTGAGTACGGCTATGCTTCTAACGACCCCAACACCATGGTGATCTGGGAAGCGCAGTTTGGGGACTTCGCCAACGGCGCGCAAGTGGTGATCGACCAGTTCATCGCCTCGGGCGAAGTCAAGTGGGGCCGTGTCAATGGCCTGACCTTGATGCTGCCGCACGGCTATGAAGGCCAGGGGCCGGAACATAGCTCGGCGCGTTTAGAGCGCTTTATGCAACTGGCGGCGGATACCAATATGCAAATCGTGCAGCCCACGACGGCCAGCCAAATTTTCCATGTGTTGCGCCGCCAAATGGTGCGCAACGTGCGCAAGCCCTTGGTCATCATGACGCCCAAGTCCCTACTGCGTAACAAAGATGCCACCTCTGCCTTGAGCGACTTCACCCGTGGCGGCTTTCAGACCGTGATCGGTGAGCTCAAAGAAATCAAGCCTGAGAAGGTCAAGCGTTTGGTGGTCTGTTCGGGCAAAGTTTATTACGACCTGGTGAAAAAACGCGAGGAGCGCGGTTCGGATGATGTTGCCATCGTGCGCATAGAACAGCTCTATCCGTTTGCCCACAAGGCTTTTGCCAGCGAGATCAAAAAGTACCCGAATGCTACAGAAATCGTCTGGGCCCAGGACGAACCGCAGAACCAGGGAGCGTGGTTTTTTGTGCAGCACTACATCCATGAAAACATGTTGGATGGTCAAAAACTTGGCTATTCCGGTCGTGCTGCTTCGGCCTCGCCGGCAGTGGGCTATTCGCACCTGCACCAAGAACAGCAAAAAGCGCTTGTCGATGGCGCATTCGGCAAGCTCAAAGGCGTGGTGTTGACCAAGTAAGGCGACACCCCGACACGCAAACTCATTGAAAGAATCGTATGGCCATCGTTGAAGTAAAAGTTCCCCAGCTGTCTGAATCCGTGGCAGAAGCCACCATGTTGCAGTGGAAGAAGAAAGTAGGCGACAGCGTCGCCGTAGATGAAATCCTGATCGAGATCGAGACCGATAAAGTCGTGCTCGAAGTTCCTGCACCGTCGGCTGGCGTCTTGGCTGAAATCTTGGTGGCCGATGGTGGCATGGTCAAGGCCGAACAGCTGATCGCCCGTATTGACACGGATGGCAAAGTTGCCGCAGTGCCGACAACGCCGCCAGTGGCCGCAGTGCCTGCTGCTACACCAGCGGCCAGCAAAGCGGATATCTTGATGCCAGCGGCAGCCAAGCTCATGGCAGACAATCAAGTAGCTGCCGGCTCGGTGGCGGGCACTGGCAAAGACGGCCGCGTTACCAAAGGCGACGTGTTGCAGGCCTTGCAAACGCCGTCTGTTGCAGCCGTTGCGATCATCCCCACGGGTGTGCCGCAGACCACATTGCCGCAAGTGTCGGCCCCGGCTACGGTGGGACTTGGCGAGCGACCCGAGCAACGTGTTCCCATGAGCCGTTTGCGCGCCCGTGTCGCCGAGCGTCTCTTGCAGTCGCAAGCTACCAACGCCATCCTCACCACCTTCAATGAAATCAACATGGCCCCGGTCATGGAGATGCGCAAAAAATTCCAGGAGCGATTTGAAAAAGAGCACGGCATCAAGCTCGGCTTCATGAGCTTTTTTGTCAAAGCGGCGGTACACGCCTTAAAGAAATACCCCGTCCTCAACGCATCGGTGGACGGCAATGACATTGTGTACCACGGCTACTTCGATATCGGCATTGCGGTGGGCTCGCCACGTGGCCTGGTAGTACCCATTTTGCGCAACGCCGACCAAATGAGCTTTCCCGATATCGAGAAAAAAATAGCGGAGTTCGGCACTAAAGCGCGCGACGGCAAGCTTGGCATGGACGACATGACCGGCGGCACGTTTTCCATCTCAAATGGCGGCACTTTTGGCTCCATGCTGTCCACACCCATCATCAACCCGCCGCAGTCGGCGATTTTGGGCGTGCATGCCACCAAAGACCGTGCCGTCGTGGAAAACGGCCAGGTGGTCGTTCGCCCCATGAACTACTTTGCTATGAGCTACGACCACCGAATCATCGACGGGCGCGAAGCAGTGCTGGGCTTGGTGGCCATCAAAGAGGCGATGGAAGATCCTTCGCGCCTTTTGTTTGACATCTGAACGGGCGCACACCATGAGCACAGAATTTGACGTCATCGTCATCGGCGCCGGGCCTGGCGGCTATATCGCCGCTATCCGTGCGGCCCAGTTGGGATTTAAGGTCGCTTGCATTGACGAATGGAAAAACGCCAAAGGCGGCCCCGCGCCCGGTGGCACTTGCACCAATGTCGGTTGTATTCCGTCCAAGGCTTTGCTGCAGTCCAGCGAGCACTTTGACCATGCGCTGCACCATTTTGCTGACCACGGAATCAGCGCGACTGGCGTGTCCATGGATGTGCCGCAAATGCTGGCGCGCAAGGACGCGGTGGTACAGCAAAACAACGATGGTATTTTGTATTTGTTCAAGAAAAACAACGTCACGTTTTTCCATGGACGCGGTGCCTTAGCAGCGTCCCAAAACGGAATGCACACCGTGGAGCTGAGCGGCCAACCGGCGCAAAGCCTGGCAGCCAAGCATGTCATCATTGCCACCGGCTCCAATGCGCGGGTCATGGCGGGCGTCCCCTTTGATGAAGTCAACATCTTGTCCAACGACGGCGCGCTGCGCCTGGGCGCAGTACCTAAAAAGCTGGCTCTGATTGGCTCTGGCGTCATTGGCCTAGAAATGGGCTCGGTCTGGCGTCGTCTGGGCGCGCAGGTGACCATTTTGGAAGGCCTGCCCACATTCTTGGGCGCTGTGGACCAGCAAATTGCCAAAGAGGCAAAAAAAGCCTTTGACAAACAGGGCTTGCACATCGAACTGGGCGTTCAAGTGGGCGACATCAAGTCTGGCAAAAAAGGCGTATCGATTGCTTACACTAACGCCAAAGGCGAGGCGCAAAGCCTGGATGTAGATAAGCTGATTGTCTCCATTGGCCGGGTGCCCAATACCACCGGGCTCAACGCGCAAACGGTGGGTCTGGCGCTCGATGAGCGCGGTGCTATCGTGGTGGACGCTGATTGCAAAACCAATGTGCCTGGTATTTGGGCGGTGGGTGATGTGGTGCGCGGCCCGATGCTGGCGCATAAAGCCGAAGAAGAGGGCGTAGCCGTGGCCGAGCGCATTGCCGGCCAGCACGGGCATGTCAACTTCAACACCATTCCCTGGGTGATCTACACCAGCCCTGAGATCGCCTGGGTGGGTCGTACCGAACAGCAACTCAAGGCCGATGGTGTGGCCTACAAAGCCGGCACCTTTCCCTTCCTGGCAAACGGACGGGCCCGTGCCCTGGGTGATACCACGGGGATGGTGAAGTTTCTGGCAGATGCCACGACCGATGAGATCTTGGGCGTGCATATGGTGGGCCCACAGGTGTCCGAGCTGATTTCAGAGGCTGTGGTGGCGATGGAATTCAAGGCCAGCGCCGAAGACATTGCGCGCATTTGCCATGCCCATCCCTCGCTCAGTGAAGCGACCAAGGAAGCCGCCCTGGCCGTGGACAAGCGCACACTGAACTTCTAAGCCTTTTCGTTTTCACCTTCGGGGCCTGCCACGCGGTGGCGGCCCTGTTGTTTGGCGCGGTACAAGGCGGAATCGGCTTGCTGCACCAATTGCAAAGGTTTGGAGCCACGGTGCGGGTAGCCCGTGGCCACGCCGATGCTGACCGATACGCGGCCATAGGGTGAGTCTTCATGCTCCAGGGCCAAAGCAAACACTTCCTGGCATAAGTAGCTGGCAATCGTGTTAATACCGTTCAAGTCGGTATCTGGCGCGATCAGCACAAATTCTTCGCCGCCGTAGCGCGCAATCAAATCACCGCTGCGCATCACGCCGGCTTCAAACACCCTTGCCAATTGGCGCAGGCAGGCGTCACCCGCTGGGTGTCCGTAGCGGTCGTTATAGCCTTTAAACCAGTCCACATCGATGAGCGCAACCGACAAGGGGCGCTTGTCGCGTGCGGCGCGGCCCCATTCCACTTGCAAGGTTTCGTCAAAGCGGCGGCGGTTAGCCACCCCCGTCATGCCGTCTACGGTGCTCAGTGCCTCCAGACGTCGCGCCGCCATCGCCAGTTCCTGCGTGCGTTGGGAGACCTGTGACTCCAGGTCGATTTCGGCCTGGCGCGCTTTTTCCAAAGCCAGGTTTTGCTCTTGTAGCAAGCCGCGCAATTCGCGCATATGGCTCTGGCGCTTGCGCACTTCCTGATAGGCAAGCGCGCCCGCCAGCACGACCAGGCCCTGCACCAGCGCGTTGTCTGTGCGGTAGCTGCTCAGAAGAAAAGTGCCGACCCCTAAAGCTTGCTGCAGATACAAACTGACCAGCGGCACCCACAGGCCCATGCAGTACCACAGAAACACGCGCCGACCACGCAGCGCTAGCCAGGCGGTCAGCAGCAGCAATACCCCATAGGCCAGGGCTAAACCACCAGGCAGCACCGACGGCGCCAGCAGGGGCCAGAGTGCCAGCGCCGCAAGCACCAGGCTGAGTAGTCCTGCTGCATACAAGATGCGCCGGTAGGGCAGATCGCCCGCTTGCCGACCCAATGCTTGGAGTAACAGGCCGACAGTAAAAAACAGCAAGGCCGAATCAGCTAGCATGTGCGACACCGCGGCCAAGGCGTGTCCGCTATCGGGAAATAGCACGGGCAACTGTCCGCTGCTTTCTCCGATGCGCCAGCCAGCCGCCAGCACCGTGCCCAGGTACCAGCCAAAGGCTTTTTGTCCCGTCGCGACCCACAAAAAGGAAAATACCAGCGCCAAGGTGGCGCATAGTCCACTTATCCAGGCATAGCGTATCGCTTCTGCCGGCCCGACTATTGCAATGGGGGCGAGGCCCAGTTCGCCCGCAAAGGCGCAGTTACCTAGTGCAATCACCAACAGTATCCCGATGCTTTGCCTTAGCGTGCTGCGCACAGCGGCGGGCGCTGTGCCAAGGCTTGCACGGGTCAGCAATTGGGAGGTTTGCACGCTCAACTTTGGGTGGATAGGTAACAAGTAACGCTTAGTGTAATTATATTAATTTCAATTTAATCGAATAAAACACAGTTTTTTATTTAATTGCCGTTTCCTATCGATTTTCAGGGCCAGACCTAGCCGCATTTTGGCTGCTGGACTATGCTATCGCCCAGCCTTGGGAGTGGTGTTAAAGTAGGTCCACATTTATGAAAGACCATCTTGGCAACACCTAATTACGGTTACGAAAAACGCCAGAAGGAACTGGCTAAAAAGCGTAAAAAAGAAGACAAGCTCAAGAGCAAGACCGAGCGCAAGGACGCTGGCGAAGCGGGTGAATCCGGTGGCGAGGACGCTCTGGCGCCGTCTTACACACCGCCCCAAGCCGATACCGGCCCGGTGAGTAACTAAGCCAGCCCGGCGGCTGCTTGGCGCATAGCCAAAACGCCGCGATCGCTCAAATCCAGACGCTGCGCCTGGGCATATTGCACAAAATTGCGCTCCATGGATTGCAGGTACACCGGGTCGTAATGATCGGTTAGCAGCGATCGCACCACGCTGGCGAAGTCCCCCTGCTTGACCGCGTCTTGCCAAGTTTGCACTGTGGCCTTGCCACGCTGCGCCGTCAGTGCCTCCAAGCGCAGGCAAAAATGCGCAGGGTTGCCCAGAAAATACGTGTAATCTTCCAACAGCAACGCCACGCGCTCGGGCAGCGGCAGTTCGATGAACACGCATGCGCTTGCACGCATGGCCTCCAACAAGCCGAGGTGAATCGCCACATTGCCAACTTTTTTGCTCTCGCTTTCCACAAACACCGGGCGCTCAGGGTCAAAACCACGCAAAGCGTTCCAGACCAGGGTGTCGAAACCTTTCTGACTGGGTTGCGCCTGGCCAGGGATAGCGCCTAAAACCGAGCTGCGATGCTGCGCCAAGTCTTCCAGGTCCAACACCTGGGCGCCTTCGGCATGCAATGCCTGCAGCAACCTTGTCTTGCCTGAGCCCGTGGTGCCGCAAATCACCTTGAATTGCAATTGCCCGGCCAGGCGCTGGATGTCGAGCAGCATTTCGGCACGAAAGGCTTTGTAGCCGCCTTCGATCAAGCTGACCCGAAAGCCAATCTGGTCCAGTATCAGGGAGAGCGCACCGCTGCGCTTACCGCCCCGCCAGCAATAGGCTAGCGGAGCCCAGTCGCGCGGCTTGTCCAGCACATAGGCATCAATATGGGCCGCGATATTGCGCGCCGCGATGGCCGCACCACGCTTTTTGGCTTCAAAGGCGTTGACCTGCTTGTACAGAGTGCCAATCGCTTGGCGTTCGCTGTCATAGAGTGTGGGCCAGTTCAAGGCTCCGGGCAGGTGGTCCAGCGCGTGCTCCGACTCGCTGCGGGCATCAATGATGCTGTCAAAAGTGCCGTATCGGTCAATGACCTCGCGCGGCTTGACCAGTTGCAAGCTCATGGCAGCAGCTTTGTTAGGGCGGGCCAGACATTACCCAACATGATCGGATGCGCTGCTTCCACTGGGTGGATACGGTCGCTTTGGAACATGGCGTCGGCATTGTCGGTATCGGCCACACCCTTTAGAAAAAATGGCACCAAGGCGGCTTTGTGCCGCTTTGCCACTTGGGCGTAGATGGTGCTGAACTCGGCTGCATACTGCGCTCCGTAATTGGGTGGCACTTGCATGCCCAATAGCAGCACCTTGGCACCCTGGCTTTGCGCCGCCTTGACCATGGCCTCTAAATTGGCTTGGCTGGTTTTGAGGGGCAGGCCGCGTAAGGCATCGTTGCCGCCCAACTCAATAAGCACCAGCTTGGGTTGGTGCTGCTTTAAGAGCGCCGGGAGGCGCGACAGGCCGCCTGAGGTGGTGTCGCCGCTGATACTGGCGTTGACCACGGTGATAGCCTTGCCCTCGTCGCGCAAACGCTTATCCAGCAGGGCGACCCAGCCGCTTCCGCGTTTGAGGCCGTATTCGGCACTGAGCGAATCGCCCACCACCAGCAGCGTCGCCTGTGCTTTGGCCTGGGCCACAAAGCTGCCAAAGAGCAAAAGGCCAAGTGCGCTTACGTTAAAGTACCTGCGATTCATTGAAAGTTCCATGTCTGATTCAATTATCGCGGTAAGCCAGGTCTGTAAGTCGGTGAGCGACTCCACCGGCACCCTGCAAATCCTCCACAACATCGACTTTTCGCTGCAGACGCGCGAGACGGTCGCCATCGTGGGTGCCTCGGGGTCCGGTAAAAGTACGCTGCTGTCCATCATCGCGGGCCTGGACACGCCCACCAGCGGCACGGTGCATATCGCCGGGCAGGACTTGTTTGCATTGGATGAAGACGCGCGCGCCGCCTTGCGTGCGCGGCAAATCGGCTTTGTGTTTCAAAGCTTTCAGCTACTGGGCAATTTGACGGCGCTGGAAAACGTGATGCTTCCCTTGGAGCTATCGGGGCGCAAAGACGCGCGCAAGTTAGCGGCTGCCATGCTGGAGCGAGTGGGTCTGTCACAAAGGCTGCAGGCCTATCCCAAGGTGCTCAGCGGCGGCGAACAGCAGCGCGTGGCGCTGGCCCGCGCTTTTGTGGTGCAACCTGCGGTCTTGCTGGCTGACGAGCCCACGGGCAGCCTGGACTTTGCCACCGGCGAGACCATCATGGCGCTGATGTTCGAGCTCAACCGCGAGTTGGGCACAACGCTGGTGTTGGTCACCCATGACCGCGCTATCGCCCAGCGCTGCCTGCGCTGCCTGACGATTGAAGCCGGACGCCTGGCTTCGGATGTCAGCATGCAGGCCTCGCCAGCCTGAGCTGGCTGCATCGCCGCGGCCTGCCGCGATAATCGGGTCATGTCCGCTTCCCACATACTTTTTGGTTTTCATGCGCTGGGGGTGCGCCTGAAAGTTGCGCCGCAGTCGATCGTCGAGCTGTACTACGAACCCACCCGACGCGACGCCCGTATGCGACAGTTTCTGGAAAAAGCGCACGAATCTGGTGTGCGGCTCATCGAAGCGGACGGCATGCGTTTATCCAAACTTTGCGGCAGCCATGGCCATCAGGGCGTTGCGGCGCGTACGCGGCCGTTGCCGCAGGCGCACTCGCTCGATACCTTGCTCGAAGATTTGGAATCGGCGCAGGCCGCTTTACCTTTGCAGGAAAGACAGCCGCCCTTGCTGCTGGTGCTCGACGGCGTTACCGATCCGCATAACCTGGGTGCCTGCTTGCGCGTGGCCGACGGGGCGGGCGCGCATGCGGTGATAGCTCCCAAAGACCACGCCGCAGGTATCAATGCCACGGTGGCCAAAGTGGCCAGCGGTGCGGCCGAAACCGTGCCCTACTTTATGGTGACCAATCTGGCGCGCACCTTGATGGAGCTCAAAGAGCGCAATATCTGGATTACTGGTACCAGCGATGCAGCGCCACGTACCTTGTACGAGGCTGATTTTCGCGGCCCCACTGCACTGGTGTTGGGCGCCGAGGGCGACGGCATGCGCCAATTGACGGCCAAAACCTGCGACCAGTTGGTCAGCCTGCCGATGCGCGGGGCGGTTGAAAGTCTCAATGTGTCGGTTGCCAGCGGCATATGTTTGTACGAAGTGCTGCGCCAGCGCAGCGGGCTCGCTATTCACCCCGGAGGAAAACCATGAAAAACAGTTTCAAAATCAAGTATCTCGCGCTTGGCACAAGCGCCGTGGCCATCTTGTTTACCTTGGGTGCCTGCACCCAGGAGCAGCAAAACAAATTGGGCCGTGACATCCAAAACTGGACTGGCACCAACGGCGTGTTGGAAGTCTATGCCGGTGACAAACTGGTACGCCGCTTTCTCAAAGTGGACAAACTCAGCACCGCCATGGGCACGGACGACAACAAGCCGCGCCCTTACCGCTTCGGTTACGGTGTGCTGGACGAGAACCAGAACATGCAAGCCGACGCTGCCGAGAAAAAGGTTTATTTCGAGATCAGCGACTACGCCACGAATTACGTGTTTTTCGAGAGCCCGAACTGAGGCTTGCGAAAAGCTGGGGCCAAGGACAGGCAAGGCCCCCCGGGGGGAAGCTTTTTACCGTTGGGCGTCTTTTGCGAGGGTAAACCATAGTTATCCCAGCGTGCTATCCGATGCAACATGGTTCCTCGAACTGCTGCCGTCCAGCCTTCAGCCCGATGGCACGCCCATCGCCGTAGTGGGCTGGGAGCAAGTACAAGGCGCCTGGCAGGCGGGCTAAGCCAGGCCCCAGGGGAAGGCATGGTTCACACCAGACCCAATACCCCGGCCAGCGCTCCGGCACCGATCAGCCACAAGAGGTGAATTCGGGTCTTCCAGACGAGCAGCGCTGACGCGACGGTAAGCAACCATAGCAAGGGTGCTTGCTGCGGGTTGCCATGGCTGGCGGTTAGCAGCCATCCGGTGGCGACGAGCAGCGCGATCACGACGGGGGCCATAGACTGCTTGAAGGCGCGAACTTCGGCACGTTCGCGGTTACGCTGACCCCAGCGGGCGGCAAAAAAAGTGAGCGTGGTGCTGGGAATGATGATGCCCACCATAGACACCGCCATGGCCGCGCTGGCCAAGGCCCAGGGTAGGGGGCCGTTGTCCGGGCCGCCGCCCGAGGCCATGCCCACGTTCCAGCCCAGTACCGCCACAAACAAAACGTTGGGGCCGGGCGCTGCCTGCGCCAGGGCAATCGAGGCGCTGAACTGGCTGTCCGTCAACCAGGGGTTTTGCGCCACCAGATAACGGTGCATTTCAGGCACGGTGGTGATCGCGCCGCCTACCGACAGCAAAGACAGGGTGACAAAGCAGCCCAGCAGGTCCAGTAAATTGCCGTAGCCAAATCCGGTCATGCAAGCTCCTGCGGTGCAGCGGCCAAAGTGCGGATGCGATGCAAAGCCCAAAAAAAGGCTGGCAGGCCAATACCCAGCAGCGTCCAGGCCAGTGGCACCCTAAAAAGAGCGATGGCGATAAACACCAGTCCAGCGATCAGCACGCAGGCCAGCCGACCCATGGCGTTGCTGCGCAAGGCCGGCACCAAGCGTAGGCCGGTACCGCAAATCAAACCCGCAGACACGGCGCCCATACCCCGCAAAGCGCCTTGCACCGCAGGCAGGTGTCCGATGCCGGCAAGCCCGATCGTCAAGGCCATGACCACAAAAAGCGGGAAGGTCAGCATGCCCGCCAAGGCAACTAAAGCACCCCGCCAGCCGAAATAGCGGTCACCGATGATGAGGGCCAGATTCACCACATTGGGGCCAGGCATGATTTGCGATACCGCCCAGTCCTCGACAAACTCCTCGGTCGTGAGCCATTGCTTTTTCTCGACCAACTCGCGCTGCACCACCGCTAACACTCCACCAAAGCCTTGCAGCGCGATACCGCTAATGGCCCAAAACAGGGCGGCGAGGGATGTGGGGCGGGACAAGCTGGCAGGGCTGCAAGCGGCTGCAATCGGAGCCGGAGAATTTTCTAATGGGGGCATGCGATCGAATCTAAAGCGAGCATCCTAGCGTATGGCTTATGGGTTCTCGCACGCATGCAGTTGCGCTGCCACCCAGGCAAACACCCGTGCATCGGTACACAGTTGCAAATGCCCGATACCGCTGAACACTTGCGCATCCACGCCGGGCAGGGTTTGTGCAGTTTGTGGAAAAACAACAGCGTCTTGCTCGGTCAGGGCAAGGCGCAGCAGGGCGCGGCGTTGGGGGCTTTCGCTGGCCTGCAGGGCTTGCAGCCATTCGTTGGCCCAGACCATTTGGCGCGCGTTGGCTAACTTGGCATGGGGCGTGATTTGGGTGCCCTGGTGTGGACTGCCCAGCGTCACCGCGACGGCAACCTGCGCGTCGCCATAGGCGCGCATCCAGGCGCGTATTACCAAGCCACCCATGCTATGGCCCACCAGGGCCACGCGGTGCCGGCCTGTTTGGGCACGCAATTGCTTGACGGCGTTTTCCACCTCGGCGGCGTAGTCATCAATGGAGCAAAAAAATGGCTCTAAGTTGATAGCCAGCACACTGTGGCCAAGGGCCTGCAAGCGCGGCGCTACATCACGCCACACGCCATGGTTGCAGCAATAGCCGTGGATCAACAACACTGGTAAATGCTGATTTTGGGTGCCGGCGAGCAGCATTCGGGCCTTGGCTCGGGCCCAGGGCATAGCCCAGACCAACAAGCGGTAAATCGCCCAAGTCTCGCCAGTGATAGCCCGCCACCAAACCCAGCCACTAAGCCCTTGCGGTCGAGAGCGCAAAGTGAGTTTTGCGGTCCACACCCACAAAACTAGCAAGGGCAGCGCTAGCCAAGCGGCCAGCAGCCACCCTGGCGACCATTGCCAGGCCGCTACCAGCCACACACTAACAGCGGCGTAGGCCAGGGTCTGCCACAAAAACCATCGACGCAGAAAGTCGGCCAGCATGGGCAGCTGCTATTTAGACGGCCTTGGCCGGCTCGCAGCGCAGGGTGCGACGGGCCGATTCCAACAGCACCTGGTCGGCCTGGTAGTCCGAGGCGAGCACACGCATCAGCAAAAAGCCGGTACCTGACGGACTCACTACCACTTGTGCCCCTTGAGGCACCGGCGTTGTGCCCTTGGCGCCGCCGGCGGGCACCAGCCACAGGTCTATCGGCGCGCCTTGTGCTTGACGGTCATTGCGCACAAAAAAGTTATCGCTATGGGCGCTGTACAAGGCAACCGACCAGTAAGCCGGCCATTGCGGCGCGGCGCGCACGCGCACCGGACCATCCCTTAGGTCAAACACGCACACCGAATACAGCAAGTCCGGGCTGGGCATGACCACACTGCGCGACTGAGCATTGACCGGCGGCGGAAAAGCTGCCTGGTTACGCATGTTCATTTTTTGCGCCATAGGCCCGTTCATCAGTACCTGCATGATCAGGCGCGGCACCGCCCAGACGGTAAGCAAATGCGCCAGTACGGCAGTGGCCAGCAAGGTGGCAATGCGGTACAGCCACAGGCGGCGGGTGTTGGTCCAGCTACTCATACGCAATCCCCCACCAGTTGGATCTTGGGCGGCACCAGGCTTTGCGGCGCCGCTTGCAAGGCGGCATCCGGGTTGTACAGGCGCAAGGTGAGCAGCATGCCGCGCTTGCCCGGGGTGGGCAGCCAGTAGCTGCCGCTTTGTTCCTGCGGGCCGGTGCTAAAGCTAAACACGCCTTCGCTGCTGAGCTGCGCGATGTCGCCGTTCAGGCTGTAATGTGCGTTGGGCGCATCAAACAAAAACATATCGTCGGCATAGGCCGTAATGCTCCACCAACGGGCTTTGGGCGGCACCCCGCTGATGCGGTAATTGCACTGCGAGCGCAGCGCATGGCCTGCATCGTCCTGCGTCGCGACGAAATACATGGTTTCACTGCGGCCCAGAGCCAATAAGGCATTGACTGCTACGGTGGCTCGGGTGTACATGTCGGCATCTACGCTGCCAGCGTGCAAGTTGGCTCGCCATGCGCCTACTTGCACCGAGGGGTTGAGCCAAGCCGCTTTTTTCAATACCCAAAGGGCAGAGCCTATGCCCAACGCCAGTGCGCCCAAGTACAAAGCGCCACCGATCAGGATGCGCCTTAGGCGCGAAGGCGTATGCCCTGTCATTGCGGCGCTTGTTCTAGCGTCGCCTCGCGTGCCTTACGCGCCAGCGGCATCCAGTGCAATAAGCCAAAAAGCAAAGACAGCAAAAGGCTGACCAGCAGCGGACCCGAATACAGCTTGATATAGCGGTACGCTAGCAGGCACTCCAGCGCATGGATCAGTAGCAAGGCGAGCGATATGGTTTGCACGATCGGCCCGCTCTGACCGGGAAAGGCGACGACGTGTGAGGCAATACCCAAAAGGTACACCACGAGAATATTGATTTTGAAAAATGAATTAAGCATAGTGAAATTTCTTTATCTGGCGCGCTGCGTGGGCATCGTCATTACATCAGCCGCTTTTTGATCACTTCGCTGGAGTTAGCCGGCAGGCTAAAAAA
Source organism: Rhodoferax sp. (assembly GCA_044373655.1). Lineage (GTDB taxonomy): Bacteria > Pseudomonadota > Gammaproteobacteria > Burkholderiales > Burkholderiaceae_C > Allorhodoferax. The sequence goes on along the minus strand of JBILPS010000038.1, from coordinate 8,457 downwards.
CATACCGTCTTCGCCCACGGTGATCGGGCCTTTGTAAAACTGGGCGGCATCGCCCACAAAGGCCGGGTATCCAAAGCGCACCGGCATGGGGGGCACGATGTGGTTAAAAATCAGCTGTTTCGCACCGGCCTCATTGGCCACTTGGGCGGCTTCTTCTGGCGTGGTGTGGTAGGTCAGGATGTCGCGCATCACATGCGCCAGGTTGTCCATTTTTTTGTCGCTAAACGCGTCGCCCAAGAGCGCTACCAGTTTGGGCTGCAAAGCTTCATGCAGCAAAATATCTACGCCCTTAGAAATAGCCACCACCGAGGGCACTTTGGTGGTGTCGCCACTAATGACAATAGAGCGTCCTTTGTAATCAAAGCGGTAACCCACCGCAGGCTCGACCGGCGCATGGTTGACACGGAAAGCGGTCACTTTCAAGCCTTTGTCATCCAAAACCACCACGGTATCGCCCTGGCCTTTGGGTGGCAATTCAAAAGATATGCCTTTACCGCCGCTGCCGCCAGGGGGCATTATTTTTTCGGTATGGTGGCTTACGCGGTAGCCGTAGTCAAACACGTAGGCGCTCCTCAAGCCATCGACCACTTTGTCCACCCCCGTAGGACCATAGACGGGCAGGGGAGCGGTGGACGAAGCCAGACCCCAGTGCTGCAACATGATGGGGCTCAGGCCGTCGATATGGTCTGAATGGAAGTGGGTCAGGAACAGGGCTTCGGCTTTGCCGGTCGGTATGCCCATGTAACCCAGGTTGCGGGCGGCGCCTTCGCCGGCATCAATGATGAATACGCGGTCCCCGGCGATCACCACCGAACAAGGCCCGGCGCGACCGGGGTCAGGAAACGGGGAACCTGTACCGCACAAGCCAAGGTGCAGGCCATCGGGCAAATCGGGCACGATGTTGCGGCCTACTTGGGTTTTCACAATGCGCTGCAGCAACAGGATGCCGACCTCGCGCTGGAAGGCCCAAGCCAGTGCCGCCACCAAGAGGCCGAGTGCAACCAAGCCCAACAAAGTTCGTTTCACTAACTGCATGCTTGTCTCCTTGAATTTGGGCAGCAAGAATTATTGCATGCACTTGTGTACGGAACTGTCCTCTTCAGTACACCGGTTGGTATCGGGCAATTGTCTCTTTCACGTCCTGGCTTAATGCGAAGCCATCGCCATACTGTAGGGCTAAAACATCGCAGCGCGCTGCAAATGCTTCTAGGCCCATGCCGTAAACAAACTGCATCGCGCCGCCCGTCCAGGCCGGAAAACCGATACCGAAAATGGAGCCGATATTGGCCTCGTGCACACTGGTCAGCACGTTTTCATGCAGGCAACGCGCTGTCTCTATGGCTTGGCGGTACAGCAAGCGGTCTTTCAGGGTTTGAATGTCCCAAGCCACGCCCGGTTTTTCGTACAAAGATTTCAGGCCAGGCCATAACGTTTTTTTTGCGCCTTTTTCTGCCGGGTAGTCGTAAAAACCACCGCCGCCTGCACGCCCCGGGCGACCATGTTTTTTTACCATCTCGGCGACCAGCGCTTCGCCAGGGCGGGGCACATAGGTTTTGCCCTCCAAGGCAAAGTCGGCCATGGTTTGCTCCATCACATGTACGCTCAGCGACAGGGCGGTCTCATCCAGCACCGCCAGCGGTCCTACCGGCATGCCACTTTGCAGGCCGGCGTTTTCAATGACGGTGGCGGGAATGCCTTCCCCCAGCATGGCGGCGCCTTCCATCACAAAGGTGCCGAACACCCGGCTGGTAAAAAAACCACGTGAATCGTTGACCACGATAGGCATCTTGCCGATGGCCTGCACATAGTCAAAGGCGCAGGCAATGGTTTCATCGTCAGTGGCTTTGCCTCGAATGATCTCGACCAGTTTCATCTTGTCCACCGGGCTGAAGAAATGGATGCCGACAAACTTGGTCGGATCGCGGCTGGCGGTGGCCAGGCCGCTGATCGGCAGGGTGGACGTGTTGGACGCAAAGAAACCGCCTTCGCGCAGCAGTGGCTCGGCCTCTTGCGTGACGCGGGCCTTGAGCTCGCGATTTTCAAACACCGCCTCAATAATGAGATCGCAGTCTTTCAGGTCGGCGGTATCAACGGTGGCGTTTATCAAGTCCAGGGTTTGCGCCATGGCCGGCAGCGTCATGCGGCCTTTGTCCACCATGCCCTGGCAGAGCTTGCTGCTATAGGCTTTGCCGTGCGCGGCTTTTTCCAGACTCACGTCCTTAAGTACCGTGGCAATGCCTTTGCGCGCCTGCACATAGGCAATGCCCGCGCCCATCAGCCCTGCACCCAAAATACCCACTTTCTTGGGCGAAAAGCGCGGCACTCCAGCCGGGCGCGCGCGCCCGCTTTTGATGGCGTTCAGATTGAAGAAAAAGGTGTTGATCATGGAGCGGGCATTGGCACCGGTCATCAATTGCGCTAGGTAGCGGCTTTCAATACGCAGCGCAGTTTCCACGTCTACTTGCAGGCCTTCGACCATGCAGGCCAGGATGGCTTCGGGTGCGGGGTAGAGGCCGCGGGTTTGTTTCATCAGCATGGCCGGGGCCACCGGGAGCATGCCCGCCACTTTAGGGTTGCTGGGTAGCCCTCCGGGCACTTTGTAGTCTTTGCCCTCCCAGGGATGTTGCGCTTGCGGGTTGGCGGCTATCCACTGCAGGGCGTGGGCGTGCATGGTGGCTGCGGCTTCGGGGCCGGGGGGCACCAAGGCATGCACCAGTCCCATCTCCAATGCTTGCGCCGGACCGAACAATTTGCCTTCCACTAAAAAAGGCTGTGCACCCATCAGGCCCAGATGGCGTGTCATTTTGGTCACGCCGCTGGCGCCGGGCAGCAGGCCCAGCGTCACCTCGGGTAGGCCGAACTGAATTTTGCGGTCTTCGATAGCAATGCGGTAGTGGCCGATCAGTGCCACTTCCCAGCCGCCGCCCAGTGCGGTGCCGTTGAGGCAGCTGACTACTGGCTTGCCTAGCGTCTCCAAGGTGCGCATAGACTTTTTCATGCGCTCGATGCCGGCAAATACGCTGGACGCATCCGAGGGCTGCACGCGCATCGTGCTTTTGAGGTCGGCGCCAGCAAAAAACGTAGATTTGGCAGACGCCAGGATGATGCCCCGGATACTGTCTTTGTCTTGGAGCACTTGCGCTGCCAAAGCATCCATGTCTTGCTGCCATTGCAGACACATGGTGTTGACGGGAGAATTGGGTTCGTCGAAAGTTATGTTGGCGATGCCGTCTTGCAGCGTATAGCGAATAGTCTGCATGCTTAGATTCTTTCCACAATAGTTGCGATGCCCATACCGCCGCCCACGCACAGCGTGGCCATGCCGTAGCGAAGATTACGACGATGCAGTTCGTCAATCAGCGTACCCAAAATCATGGCACCGGTAGCACCCAAAGGATGACCCATGGCGATTGCACCGCCATTGACATTGGTTTTTTCGTGGGGCACTTTCATCTCTTTCATAAAGCGCATGGCCACGGCGGCAAAAGCTTCGTTGATTTCCACCAAGTCCATCTGGTCCATGGTCATACCGGCCTTGGCCAGCGCTTTGCGCGCTGCCGGCATAGGGCCGGTCAACATGATGGTGGGGTCGGCACCGCTCAGGGCGGTGGCCACAATGCGGGCGCGCGGCGTCAGGCCGTGTTGTTTGGCAGCGGCATCGCTGCCGATGAGCACGGCGGCAGCGCCATCGACAATGCCCGACGAATTACCTGCGTGGTGCACATGAAAAATACGCTCGACCTGCGGGTAGCGCGACAGCGCCACCTGGTCATAGCCCATAGCGCCCATTTGCTCGAAAGCGGGTTTGAGCGAGGCCAGGCCCTCCATGGTGGTGCGGGGCTTGATGAACTCGTCTTTATCCAAAATGACATTGCCCACGGCGTCATGCACTGGCATGATGGAATGATCAAAATAGCCTTGCGCTTGCGCATAAGCGGCGCGGCGTTGCGATTCGAGGGCGTAGGCGTCCAGGTCGGTGCGGCTAAATCCCTCCATGGTGGCGATCAGATCGGCGCCAATGCCTTGGGGCACAAAAGCGGTTTGCATATTGGTTTCGGGGTCTTGCGCCCAGGCGCCGCCGTCCGAGCCGATGGGCACGCGGCTCATGCTTTCCACACCACCGGCCACCACCAGGTCTTCCCAGCCCGAGCGCACTTTTTGCGCTGCCATGTTCACGGCCTCCAGACCAGACGCACAAAAGCGATTGATCTGCACCCCGGCGCATTGAAAGTCCCAGCCAGCCTTGAGCGCGGCCACTTTGGCGATAACGCTACCTTGTTCGCCCACGGGAGATACCACGCCCATCACCACATCGTCCACCATGGCGGTATCAAACTGGTGGCGCTTTTGCAAGTCCCTCAGCAATCCTGACAGCAGGTTGATGGGCTTGACTTCGTGCAGGCTGCCGTCTTTTTTGCCTTTGCCGCGGGGGGTGCGGACGGCGTCAAACACATAGGCTTCGGTCATGGTCTGTCTCCTGTGAATTAGGGCGCAAAAGCCCGTTGCATATAGGGGGTGGCGGCACGCTGGGCGGCGCCGGCGTATTCTGCGGTGGAGTATATTGTTCTGAAAACGGCAAGCGTCGGCCACCGCCCGCCTTGTATGTCCCTTGCATGACTAATGAGTAAAGCCCCCACCATGATCGAACGCACCCTGTATTCCCCGGACCACGAAGCCTTTCGCGACAGCTTTAGGCGCTTTATCGACAAGGAAATCGCTCCTTTCCATGCCGACTGGGAAGACCAAGGCTATGTGGACCGCGCGGTATGGAACAAGGCCGGCGACAACGGCTTTTTGTGCATGTCCATGCCAGAGGCCTATGGCGGCTCGGGCGCGGACCGCTTGTATTCGGTTATCCAGATGGAAGAACTGGGCCGGGTCGGGTATTCGGGCATAGGCTATAGCCTGCACAACGAAATCGTAGCGCCCTATATCGAGCGCTACGGCACCGAGGCGCAAAAAGCCAAGTTCTTGCCGGCCATGGCCAGCGGCGCCATAATTGGCGCTATCGCCATGAGTGAGCCTGCCGCCGGCTCGGACTTGCAAGGCATCAAAACCACGGCCCTCAAACAAGCCGATGGCAGCTACATCCTGAACGGCAGCAAAACCTTTATCACCAACGGCTGGCATGCGGACGTGGTGATTGTGGTTGCCAAGACCAATCCGGCGGCTGGGGCCAAAGGTACCAGTCTGCTGCTGGTGGAACGCGGCATGCCTGGCTTTTCGGTAGGTAAGCGATTGAAAAAAATGGGCATGAAGGCGCAAGACACTTCCGAGCTATTTTTTGACCAGGTGCACGTGCCGGCCGACAACTTGCTGGGCGGCGCCGTACTGGAAAACAAAGGCTTTATCTGCCTGATGGAGCAACTGCCATGGGAGCGCCTGCAAATTGCCATCAGCGCCGTAGCCGCCGCGCAAGCGGCTATCGACTGGACGGTGGACTATGTGAAAGAGCGCAAAGTATTCGGCCAGACTGTGGGCAGTTTTCAGAACACGCGCTTTACCTTGGCCGAGCTGCAAACCCAGGTGCAAATTGCCGCCGTGTTTGTGGACAAATGCACCGAGCTATTGCTGCAAGACAAACTAGACACCGCGACTGCCAGCATGGCTAAGTACTGGTGCTCGGACTTGCAATGCAAAGTGATGGACGAATGCGTGCAACTCTTTGGTGGCTACGGCTATATGTGGGAATACCCCATCACCCGCGCCTATGCCGACGCCCGTGTGCAGCGGATTTACGGCGGCACGAATGAAATCATGAAGGAAGTGATTACGCGGGCTATGGGTTTGGGGGGGAAGTAGGAGGCCGCGCGCTTCCTATTTCCCCACCTGCACCATCTTCATCGCCGACGCGATCAAGGCCGACACTTCAGTCATATTGCTGGGCACGATCAGTGTGGTAGTCGCGTCGGTGGCTACACGGGAATAAGCGTCCACCGCGCGTTCTGCTACTTTGAGTTGGACGGCTTGCTCGCCGCCGGGTTGGCGGATGGCGGCGGCAATGCGTTCGATGGCTTCGGCGGTGGCATCGGCCACCGCGGTGATGGAGGCGGCTTCGCCTGCGGCTTTGTTGATCACGGCTTGCTTCTCGCCTTCGGAGCGGGCGATAAAGGCTTCGCGCTCGCCGGTAGCGATGTTGATCTGCTCCTGGCGCCGGCCTTCCGAGGCGGCGATCAGTGCGCGTTTTTCGCGCTCAGCGGTAATTTGCTGCTGCATGGCGTGCAGGATTTCTTTGGGTGGCGTCAGGTCTTTGATCTCGTAGCGAAGCACTTTCACACCCCAGTTCAGCGCCGCTTCGTCGATGGCTGCAACCACCTGGCCGTTGATCAGGCTGCGTTCTTCAAAGGTTTTGTCCAGTTCCAGCTTGCCGATGACTGAGCGCAATGAGGTCTGGGCTAGCTGCGAAATCGCCACCAAGTAATTTGACGAGCCGTAACTGGCGCGCATGGCGTCGGTCACTTGAAAGTACAGAATGCCGTCCACTTGCAGTTGGGTGTTGTCCCGCGTGATGCAGACCTGGCTGGCGATATCTAAGGGGATTTCTTTAAGCACATGTTTGTAGGCCACCCGGTCGATAAACGGCACCAAAAAATTGAGACCTGGGGTCAGCGTGCCCTGGTACTTACCCAAGCGTTCGATGACCCAGGCATGCTGCTGGGGCACCACTTTGACGGATTGGGTAATAAAGATAACGGCGATGACCAATAAAACGATAGCGATTTCCATGATGTTCTTCCCTTAAGTTTTTTCAAGTACGAGGCGGCTGCCCTGGACTTCTACGACCCGGTGTTCACCGGGCTCAGACGTGACGCCGGGTCGGTGCATAGCCGTCCAATTGGCACCCCGGTAATGCACCTGCGCGCTGCCATCCAAGGCCCAAGCCTCCACAGTAACGATTGCGCCGATGTCCAGATTGACATTAGGGTTGGATTGCGCTTGGGGCTCGGCACCGCGCCCCTGCTTCAATCGGCGCCATAGCAGGACCGCAGCGCCACCGACACCCGCAGCGACCACCAGTTGCACGGTAAGCGGGCTACCCGCTTGGGCGGCTATCGCCCCGGCGGCCATGCCTAAGGACAGCATCAGCAGGTAAAAACTGCCGATTAAGAGTTCGGCGGCTACCGTAATGCCGGCCAAAACCCACCAAATTGTTGACGGCTCCATAAGAACTTCCTCCTGTTTACACGCTTACCTGTTCCATATTGTGCGCCCGGCTTTGGACAATACAAGTGTGGTGACGCAATAAATCCTTACACTTGCGCCTCTTTTTGACATATGGCCTGCGCCGGAGCCCTTAAATGAAGTTTCGCTTCCCCATCATCATCATCGATGAAGACTTTCGCTCGGAGAACACCTCGGGGCTAGGCATACGGGCCTTGGCCCAAGCGATAGAAACCGAGGGCTTTGAAGTGCTGGGCGTGACCAGCTACGGCGATCTGAGCCAGTTTGCCCAGCAGCAAAGCCGCGCCAGTGCATTCATTTTGTCGATTGACGACGAGGAATTTACCCCCGGGCCAGACCTGGACCCTGCGGTGCTCAATCTGCGCAACTTTATTGAAGAAGTGCGCCGCAAAAACTTGGACGTGCCGATTTACGTCTATGGCGAGACCAAGACCAGCCGCCATATTCCCAATGACATCTTGCGCGAACTGCACGGCTTCATACATATGTTTGAGGACACGCCCGAGTTTGTCGCGCGCCACATCATCCGCGAAGCCAAGAGCTACCTCGAAGGCGTGCAGCCCCCGTTTTTCAAAGCCTTGCTGGACTATGCGGAGGACGGCTCCTATTCTTGGCACTGCCCCGGCCACTCCGGTGGGGTAGCCTTCTTAAAGAGCCCGGTGGGCCAAATGTTCCACCAGTTTTTCGGCGAGAACATGTTGCGCGCCGACGTGTGCAACGCGGTGGAAGAGTTGGGGCAGTTGTTGGACCACACCGGCCCGGTGGCCGCGTCCGAACGTAATGCGGCGCGCATTTTTAATGCCGACCATTGCTTTTTCGTGACCAATGGCACCAGCACCAGCAACAAAATGGTCTGGCACCACACGGTGGCGCCCAACGACATCGTAGTGGTGGACCGAAATTGCCACAAATCCATCTTGCATGCCATCATCATGACCGGCGCGATTCCGGTATTTCTCAAGCCCACACGCAACCATTTCGGCATCATCGGGCCGATTGCCAAAGAGGAGTTTGAGCCCACCACCATCCGCGCCAAGATCAAGGCCAACCCGTTGGTGAAAGAACATTTGGGCGACGTGGATGTCAACACCATTAAGCCGCGCGTGCTGACGCTGACCCAGTCCACTTACGACGGCGTTCTCTACAACACCGAGACCGTAAAAAATATGCTCGACGGCTATGTGGAGAACATCCACTTTGACGAAGCCTGGTTACCGCATGCGGCCTTCCACCCGTTTTACGGCAGCTACCACGCCATGGGAAAGAAACGTAAGC
>JBILPS010000083.1:0-9877 GCA_044373655.1 Rhodoferax sp. | reverse complement strand
ATGCTGGGGCAATCTTCAAGGGTGGCACTTACATTGCACTGACTTGGGGCCCAGCCAGCGCAGATTTTGACGCCAAATCTGCCTTGGGACAAGCTAGCGGCATAGCGAGCCTGAAAACGCCAGAGGCTAAACTCAGGACCTATCTGCCAGCCTTACACCATGACTACCATTACCCAAAACGACCTCGTTGAATCGGTCGCGGCCGCCCTGCAGTACATCAGCTACTACCACCCGGCAGATTACATCGCCCACCTCGCCCGCGCGTATGAGCGCGAGCAAAGCCCGGCCGCTAAAGACGCGATTGCCCAGATCCTGACCAACAGCAAAATGAGCGCCACCGGTCATCGGCCCATCTGCCAGGACACCGGCATCGTCAATGTCTTCTTGAAAGTGGGCATGGAGGTGCGCTTTAGCGGCTTTAGCGGCTCTTTGGATGACGCCGTTAACCAGGGCGTGCGCCAAGGCTATCTACACCCAGATAACACCCTGCGCGCCAGCGTAGTGGCCGACCCCGAATTTGATCGCAAAAACACCAAGGACAACACGCCAGCGGTGATTTTTACCGAATTGGTACCCGGCAATACTGTGCAAGTCACGGTGGCAGCCAAAGGCGGCGGCTCGGAAAACAAAAGCAAGTTGGTGATGCTCAACCCGGGTGATTCGGTGGTGGACTGGGTACTCAAAACCGTGCCTACCATGGGCGCAGGCTGGTGCCCGCCGGGCATGCTGGGTATAGGCATCGGCGGTACTGCCGAAAAAGCGATGTTGATGGCCAAAGAAAGCCTGATGGACGACATCGATATGTATGCCCTGCAGGCCAAATCCTCGGCTGGACAGGCCCTTACACAAACCGAGGAACTGCGCCTGGAGCTTTACGACAAGGTCAATGCGCTGGGCATTGGCGCCCAGGGCCTGGGTGGCCTGACCACCGTACTGGACGTGAAAATCAAGCTCTACCCCACCCATGCCGCCAGTAAGCCAGTGGCCATGATCCCCAACTGCGCGGCCACCCGCCATGCGCACTTTGTCCTTGATGGCAGCGGGCCGGCCTACCTAACGCCACCGTCTCTGGACCTGTGGCCTTCGGTTCAATGGACGCCCGACTATGTCAAGAGTACCCGCGTGGACCTCAACAGCCTGACGCCTGCGCAAGTAGCGGCCTGGAAGCCCGGTCAGACTTTGCTGCTCAATGGCAAGATGCTCACTGGGCGCGATGCGGCGCACAAGCGTATCCAGGGCATGTTGGCCAAGGGGGAGCCATTGCCGGTGGACTTCACCAACCGTGTCATTTATTACGTGGGACCGGTTGATCCGGTGCCTGGCGAAGCCGTGGGGCCGGCAGGGCCCACCACCGCGACGCGGATGGACGGTTTTACCGAAATGATGCTGGCACAGACCGGCTTGATTGCCATGGTGGGTAAGGCCGAACGCGGTCCAGTCGCCATCGAAGCCATCAAAAAGCACCAAAGCGCCTACCTGATGGCCGTCGGCGGTGCGGCTTATCTGGTCAGCAAAGCCATTAAGCACGCCAAAGTCCTGGCCTTTGCCGACCTGGGGATGGAAGCGATTTACGAGTTTGACGTGGTAGACATGCCCGTCACCGTGGCCGTGGATGCCGGTGGCACCAGCGTCCACATCACCGGCCCGGCGCTGTGGCAACAAAAAATCGCCAGCGGCGCATTCAAAACCATCGCCGTACAAGCGGCCTGAGGTCTGATGCCTAGCCCCGCAGCTGCCAACAGTCCTATCGGGGTCTTTGACAGTGGGATCGGCGGCCTCAGTGTGCTGGCGGCGCTGCGACGCGAGTTGCCGCAAGAGCAGTTCGTTTATATCGGCGATGCTGGCCATGCCCCCTATGGCGAGCGAGATACTGCGCATGTACTCAAGCGCTCGCAACGCCTGGCCGATTACTTGTGCACCAGCCACCAGGCCAAAGCCCTGGTGCTGGCCTGCAATACCGCCACCGCAGCCGCCGTGGCCAGCCTGCGGGCGCGCTACCCGAAGCTACCGATCGTCGGCATTGAACCGGCGCTCAAGCCTGCGGCGGCGCAAAGCGCCAGCGGCGTGGTGGCGGTGATGGCAACCCGCAGCACGCTGGCCAGCGATAAGTTTCAAACGCTGCTTAGCGCACAGCCGCCTTCAGTACGATTTATCTTACAAGCCTGTGACGGCTTGGCAGCGGCCATAGAGCAAGCCGATCTCCAGGCCATCGAATCCTTGAGCCAGCGCTATATACAGGCCTTGCGGCACAACCCGGATGGCGGCGCGGATATTGATACGGTGGTGCTGGGCTGCACGCATTACGCACTGATTAGCGACACATTGGGGCGTCTTTGGGGTCCGCAGGTCCAGTTACTGGAGGCGGGGCAGCCCGTCGCGCGGCGCACGCGCCAGGTACTGGAAGGGGCCGATCTGTTGCAAGCGCCAAGCAGGGGGACAGCCCATGCGCCCGTATCCCCCGATACGCAGTGCCTGAGCACCGGCGATCCGACATTGCTGGACCAAGCGCTTCAAGATTGGCAGGTCGGCGGGCCCAGCCTGCGCGCCAGCGCCTTGTTTTTACCCTAAGATCACACGGATGAAAGTGGCCTGTCCGACAGGAATCGAACCTGTGACCTACAGCTTAGAAGGCTGTTGCTCTATCCAACTGAGCTACGGACAGAAATACGCGCCAGCGGCGCAAATGAAAAAGCCAAAGGCAATGCTTTGGCAAGTATATTGGTCGGGGCGAAAGGATTCGAACCTTCGACCCTCTGGTCCCAAACCAGATGCGCTACCAGGCTGCGCTACGCCCCGACTGCCGCATTCTAACCTCCCGCTTATTTTGCATTGGGCAGTGCGGCGCTGCTGCTCGGTGTGGATGGGTCATTGATGAGCACGCCTGAACTGACCTGGATGCTGCCTGGCGATCCGTTCCCCTCCTTAAGTAGGGCCTGGGGGGCGAGCAGCGATGCGCCGGGCTTGCTGGCAGCAGGTGGCGCACTGGACGTGGAAACCTTGCGCGATGCCTACGCGCGTGGCGTTTTCCCCTGGTTTAATGAGACCCAGCCGACGCTGTGGTGGAGCCCAGACCCCCGTATGGTCTTGGCCACAGGTGAATTTAGGATCCACGATTCGCTGAAAAAAACCTTGCGTCGTTTTCAGCAGGATACGCGTTGTGAGATCCGCATGAACAGCGATTTTGCTGGCGTCATACGCCAGTGCGCAAAAGCGCCGCGTCAAGGGCAAGACGGCACCTGGATTGTCCCGGCCATGGTCGAGGCCTATATCGACTTTCACCATGCCGGCTATGCCCATAGCGTGGAAACCTGGGTCGATGGCGAAATGGTGGCGGGCCTGTATTTCGTGGCGATGGGGCGGGCCGTGTACGGAGAATCCATGTTCACCAAGATGCGCGATGGCTCCAAAATTGCGCTTTCCGCGTTGATTGCCCACTGCCGGGCGCACGAGGTGCCACAACTGGACTGCCAGCAAGTTACCGCCCACCTGTCGCGCCTGGGCGCGCGCCCGGTGCAGCGTGCGCAATTCCTTGCTACCATGCAATCTGCCAGGGCGCAAACCCCTGTCCAGTGGGAATTTGCCGCCGACAGCTGGAAGCATTTGCTGCAAGCCCACTGACCAGCCGCCATGACTCATCTTCACGATCTGCCGCTGCAAACCCTGCAGTTTTACTCTACCGCACCGTATGCGTGCAGCTACCTGGACGCTCGCCAGGCACGCTCCCAAGTGGCCACGCCTAGCCACTTGATAGATAACAGCACCTATTCAGGTCTGGTGGAGAACGGCTTTCGCCGCAGCGGTATGTTTACCTACCGCCCCTACTGTGATGGCTGCCAAGCCTGCGTGCCTTTACGGGTGCCGGTGGCCCGGTTTTCCCCCAGTCGCAGCCAGCGCCGGGCGCTAACGCAACACGGCAATCTGCAAGTTCGGGTGCAAAGCCTGGGCTTTTCACAAGAGCACTACGAGCTGTATCTGCGCTACCAGCACCAGCGCCATGCCGGCGGTGGCATGGAGGAAGACAGCGTGAGTCAATACACGCAATTTTTGCTGCAAAGCCGGGTCAATTCGCGCCTGGTTGAATTCCGCGCGCCTGGAGAGGGGCAAAGCGTCGGCACACTGAAAATGGTGTCTATCCTGGATGTGCTGGACGACGGCATTTCAGCGGTATATACCTTTTACGAGCCGCAGGCCGATGCGAGCTTTGGCACGTACAACGTGCTGTGGCAATTGCAACAGGCCAAGTCGCTTGGTTTGTCTTATCTGTATTTGGGTTACTGGATAGCGCAAAGTCAGAAAATGAACTACAAAATGCGCTTCGCACCCTCGCAGATTTTGATCGATGGTCGCTGGCAGGACAGTGCGTCTTTGCCGAGCGCATCGAGGTGAAATTTATTAAATTCCCGCTAATTGTTAGCCGGCCCTTGCTATAGCGCAAAATCAGGTTTTCCAATTCGCTGCCCATGACCAAACAAGACTCCAACAGCCCCTTGGCGCCATCGGTACAAGTCATCGAGCGCATGTTTACGCTGATTGACGTACTGGCATCGCGCGAGGAGGCGATGACACTCAAAGACATTAGTGACAAAGCCGGTCTGCACCCCTCCACCGCGCATCGCATTTTGAACGACCTGGTACTGGGCCGCTTTGCGGACCGCCCGCAACCGGGCAGCTATCGCCTGGGAATGCGCTTGCTTGAATTGGGCAACTTGGTCAAAGGTCGCCTCAATGTGCGCGATGCAGCGATTGCACCCATGCGCGAGTTACATAAGCTGACCCAGCAACCAGTCAACCTGAGTATGCGCCAGGGCGACGAAATTATTTACGTGGAGCGCGCTTACAGCGAGCGCTCTGGCATGCAAGTCGTACGGGCCATTGGTGGACGGGCACCCTTGCATCTCACCTCTGTTGGCAAACTATTCCTCGCCGCAGACGACCCGCAGCGCATACGAGCTTATGCAAACCGCACCGGACTGCAGGGCCACACCAAAAACAGCATTACCGAGTTGGCTACCTTAGAGCGCGAGCTATCCCGGGTGCGTCAGTATGGCCAGGCCAGTGACAACGAAGAGTTAGAGCTGGGTGTACGCTGCATGGCCGCAGGAATCTACGATGACCAGAACAAACTCATCGCTGGCTTGTCGATCTCTTCACCGTCCAGCCGCATGGAGGACAGTTGGATGCCGCGTCTCAAAGAAACAGCGAAGGAAATTTCCAAAACTTTGGGCTTTAGCGATCGCTAAACCATCGTCGGCTTGGGTTGGCATCTAGGAAAAACCCAGAGCCTAGGACAAGCCCTACTGCCGCACTGGCGTGCCCGGCACTTCAAGTGCGGCAACCGGGGACACGCGGCTACTGCCCATGGGTGCGGACTCCATCCAACGACGCACCCGCTCCGCATCGCCAATACGGCTAAGTTTGCCAGCGGAATCCAGAAAAACCATGATAATTTTCCGACCGGCCACTTTGGCCTGCATCACTAGACATTGACCAGCCTCAGAGATATACCCGGTTTTTTGCAGTCCGATATCCCACTCAGGATTTTTTACCAGGCGATTGGTGTTATTGAACTGCAAGGTGCGCCGTCCCACCTCCACTTGGTGACCGGGCGATGTGGAGTACTCGCGCAAGGTGGAGTCGGCATAAGCGTAATTGACCAAGGTAGCCAGGTCTTTGGCGCTTGATTGGTTTTTACTGGAGAGACCGGTCGGCTCCACATAGCTCGTCGCAGCCATGCCCAGCTCTGCGGCTTTGGCGTTCATCAGGCTGACGAAATGAGGCATTCCTCCTGGGAAGGTGCGGCCCAGCGCGTAGGCGGCGCGGTTCTCGCTAGACATCAGCGCTAAATGCAACAACTCTCCCCGGCTAAGTCTGGTGCCCACCGTCAGGCGAGAACGGCTACCCTTTTCCATGTCTACGTCGTCCTGACTGATGGTGATCAAGTCATCCATCGGAAGACGCGCTTCGCTGATCAGCACGCCTGTCATCAATTTGGTGAGCGAGGCAATCGGGAGTACTGCCAGTTCATTTTTATGCAACAAGACTTCTTTGGTGTCCTGGTCAATCACGAAAGCCACGCTGGACTTGAGCGCCAGCGCATCGGGGGCTCGGTGCAAGCCGGCGACATCACCAAAACTTGGCTTTTTCGCAATCTGCTTCCTGGCTTTACTCTTTACCGGCGCTTTCCCGAAGTTTTTCGCCTTAACCCATTTGCTCTTTATCTGCTGGCGGGGCGGGTCCACGCGGCTCTTGCGCTTGACATCCGGCGCGGCAAAGGCCATGCCTAAACAAAGCAAAAGTGACAATAAAGTGAAAAGTTTTTTAGCCAATGTGCACCGAATACGACTTTTTACGCGCCAAATCCGCGCTTGCGTCAATTAAAAATTGCATTTTAATCAAAAAATCTAACAAATCAAGCACTTACATGAGAAACATGATGCAAATTCATGTAAATCTACAACTAAGCCTGGATTGCTGGACGCTTGGACTTGTTTTGGAGCGGATTGGAGGCGCCCAAGCAAGCTTTTGCAGAAGCCGCCAGATGATCCGGCCGCGTGCCTATTACCTGAACCTTACCTCCCCTGTTTTGCCAATATGGCCTCACCTGCGACAGCGTTGTAGGTGCCGATGCGGGCATTGAAGCCGTGTTACAGCAATTTATTTATGCATCCCGCGCTCATCGGGCTCATCCGTAGAGGTGCTGATCACGCTGACCGGAACGCCTCGGAATTTACGTATCCCGTAAACAACGTAGCCGCTGAAACCGTACACCACAAAAATTCCCAGCATCACCGTCGGTGGGTCGATATTGATGATGGCGATCCCCAAGGCGATCAAAACAATGACGGCAAAAGGCACGCTTTGCTTCATACTCACGTCTTTGAAGCTGTAAAACGGAACATTGGTCACCATGGTCAGTCCGGCGTACAGCACCCAGGCAAACATAAACCACGCTACCGAAGCCGGTGCAATGCCCAGGTCGGTACACCACCAGATGAAGCCGGCTACCAAGGCCGCCGCAGCGGGCGACGGAAGCCCTTGGAAATAGCGTTTGTCCACCACATGGGTGTTCACATTGAAACGGGCCAATCGCAAGGCCGCGCAGGAACAATACACAAAAGCGGCGAACCAACCCCATTTACCTAGCCCCTTAAGCACCCATTCGTAGGACACCAGGGCCGGCGCAGCGCCAAAGGACACCATGTCCGACAGTGAATCCATTTGCTCGCCAAAGGCACTTTGGGTATTGGTCATGCGCGCAACGCGCCCGTCTAAGCTGTCCAAGATCATGGCGCAAAAAATGCCGATGGCGGACTGGTCGAAATGCCCTTGCATGGCCATGACCACCGCATAAAAGCCGCCAAACAAAGCTGCTAAGGTAAATAAATTGGGAAGGACATAAATGCCTTTGCGCCGTTTGCGCACAAAAACCGGCTCATCGCCTTCAGCTTGCGTGTTTTCGTCCATGCAATGATCCTGATGTAATTCAAATGGGGAGTACGCCCAGGCGCTACTGCTGCCGCATACCAAGTGCAGTGTACGCTGAGCCAGCCCGAGCGGCATATCTCTTGAAACGCCAAAGGCCACCGTAGTGGCCTTTGGACGCCGTCTCCATTGCGGCAGACCCGGATTAGTTGCGGGTTTGATCCACCAACTTATTTTTCTTGATCCACGGCATCATCGCGCGCAGTGTCTCGCCGACTTGCTCAATCTGGTGCTCCGCGGTCAAACGGCGGCGACTCAACAGGGTTGGGGCTCCCGCCTTGTTTTCCAAGATAAAGCTCTTGGCGTATTCGCCGGTTTGTATATCCTTCAAGCACTGGCGCATGGCCGCTTTGGTCGCGTCCGTCACGATGCGCGGGCCAGTGACATATTCACCGTACTCTGCATTGTTGGAGATCGAATAATTCATGTTGGCGATGCCGCCCTCATAAATCATGTCGACGATCAACTTGAGCTCGTGCAGGCATTCGAAATAGGCCATTTCAGGCGCATAACCGGCTTCGACTAGGGTTTCAAAACCGGCTTTGATCAGTTCTACCGTTCCACCGCATAAAACGGCTTGCTCACCGAACAAGTCAGTCTCCGTCTCTTCGCGGAAATTGGTTTCAATGATGCCGGCCTTGCCGCCGCCGTTGGCCATGGCGTAGCTCAGCGCCATATCGCGCGTGCGGCCCGATGTGTCCTGGTGCACCGCGATCAGATGGGGTACGCCGCCGCCTTGGGCATAGGTTCCGCGCACAGTATGGCCGGGCGCCTTGGGCGCGACCATCCAGACGTCCAAGTCAGCGCGTGGATTGACCAGACCGTAATGCACGTTAAATCCGTGGGCAAACACCAGTGACGCGCCCGATTTAATGTTGGGCTCGATATCCTGGGTATACACCGTGCCGATTTGCTCATCGGGCAGCAAAACCATCACCACATCGGCTGAGCGCACGGCATCTGCCACTTCAGCGACTTTTAGGCCCGCTTTTTCTACCTTAGGCCAAGATGCGCCACCTTTGCGCAGGCCAACAACGACTTTCACACCGCTGTCATTCAAATTTTGGGCATGGGCATGTCCCTGGCTGCCATATCCGATGATGGCCACCGTTTTACCTTTGATCAGGCTCAGGTCGCAGTCTTTGTCGTAATACACCTTCATGCTTTTCTCCGAAAAATAATGGCGTCCTGCGCCAAGTTACAAAATTAATTCAGGCGGTTCGCTCTGCACTGGAAGGTGCGCAGCAAAGCCGCTTCGATCACACGCGCAACACCCGCTCACCGCGTCCTATGCCACTGGCGCCTGTGCGCACCGTCTCCAAAATAGCGTCCGTTTCGATCGCCTGCAGAAACGCATCATTTTTTGCCTGGTCGCCGGTCAGTTCTATGGTGTAGCTTTTGTCCGTCACGTCGATGACCCGGCCGCGAAAAATATCGGCCATGCGCTTCATTTCTTCGCGCTCTTTACCCACAGCGCGCACCTTGACGATCATGAGTTCGCGTTCGATGTACGCGCCTTCGGTCAAATCCACCACCTTAACCACCTCGATCAGGCGGTTCAAATGTTTGGTGATTTGCTCAATCACGTCGTCCGAGCCATTGGTCTGCAAGGTCATGCGGGACAAGCTAGGGTCCTCGGTGGGTGCCACCGTTAATGACTCAATGTTGTACCCACGCGCAGAAAACAAGCCGACCACACGGGACAGGGCTCCCGGTTCGTTTTCCAGCAAAACAGCGATGATGTGTTTCATAAAAATAGACGCCTCTTTTCACCGCCCTCCCCTGCACGCGGTAACGTACAGGCTTGGCAAGCAATAGATTTGTCAGTCCATGGTTAATTAAATGCCATCCTTGGCGCTTACAGGTCTTCCGAGCCCAGCAGCATTTCGGTAATGCCCTTGCCCGCTTGCACCATGGGGAAAACGTTTTCTGTTGGGTCGGTCCGAAAATCCATGAACACGGTGCGATCCTTCAGGCGCCGTGCCTCGCGCAAAGCCGGCTCCACGTCTTGCGGGCGCTCGATCAGCATCCCCACATGCCCGTAGGCCTCGGCAAGTTTCACGAAATTGGGCAGGGCATCCATATAGCTATGGCTATAGCGGCCTTCATACTCCACCTCTTGCCACTGGCGCACCATACCCAAATAACGGTTGTTCAATGAGATGATTTTGATAGGCGTGTTGTACTGCAAACAGGTCGACAGCTCCTGGATGCACATCTGCACCGAGCCTTCACCCGTAATACAAAACACCTCGCTCTCGGGCTTGGCCAGCTTGATGCCCATAGCGTAAGGAATACCCACGCCCATGGTGCCTAGGCCACCCGAATTAATCCAGCGCCGGGGTTGGTCAAAGCGGTAGTACTGCGCCGCCCACATCTGGTGCTGACCGACGTC
>JBILPS010000019.1:0-45583 GCA_044373655.1 Rhodoferax sp. | reverse complement strand
CAGGCGAGCCGCGGCAGCTTTTTCAGCCGGTTCCACTTGCACGATGCCCAGGGCCTTCTTCTGGTTGGGCCAGATGATGAACCAGACGTTAAAGGCCATGATCAGGGCCAGCCACATGCCAATACCAATGGCGGCAAAGCCCACTTGTAGGCGCAGGGCAGCGTGCAAATAGCCTTGCAGGCTGGCTACGATAAGGCCCGTGACCACCGTGGCCAAGGCCGCATAACGGAACCAAAACAGTGCGGCCGGTGCAATCACCTTGCTGATCGCCGGCTTTTGCTCGTCGGGGATTTTGGGCATGCTGGGGATTTGGACGAAATTAAAATACCACAAGAGGCCAATCCACATCACCCCACAAGTAACGTGCAGCCAGCGGAAGAAAAAGCTCCACCACACCTGGGTCAGTTGTAGGGGACTGCCAGATACCGCACCGGCGATCAGTACGATAGCGATCAGCAGGACCAGACCGGCCAGCAGCGTTTTATGCAGGGATTGCAATATTTGACTCATGAGCAAAACTCCAAAAAAATGATTCAGCGAAGCCTCGGATATTAACCGCTGCATTGATCCAGCGCAAAAACTATGGCCCTTGGCGCAAGCTGGCGTGGGCCGGCCTGCCCGGCAAAACCGGGGGCTTGGGGCTACGCCGGGCAGACGCTGACTACAATATTTGCACTGCCTTTGTTGGAGCGATGTGCCATGGAGCCGAGTGAACCGCCAGCCATGGGGGACTTCTCACACCTTTGTCCTGGTGAAGCGTGGCGCCATGCTTGAAGCACTTTTTTTGCTGTACTTTTTGGTGCTGCTGGCGACCCTGGTGTTTAAAAGCCGTATCGTGACGGGGCCTTGGCTTTTTTTGCTGCGGGCTTTTTTCCCCAATTGGAAATTTTTTCACGCCACCGGCAATGTGCCGCATCTTTATGCGCGCTGGGCGCTGCCCCACACCGGGCCCTCAGACGCCCTGCAATGGTCGGACTGGGACCCCATCTTCCCACGCCGCCCCCGCCGCTTGCTGCATGTGTTCCATAACGCCGATACCAATTTGGCCCTGGTGCAGCAAAATCTGGTGGAACATCTGGCCGCAGACCTCAACCACATGGCAGCAGACGCGGACGCGCGGGCCCTGGTCAGCTACCAATTGGTTTCGCGCCTGGTCTGCCAAAGCCTCCTAGCCCAGCAGCCGGGCTGTAGCCACGGCCAGTTTGAAGTACGCATGCTGCTGGACGGGCCCACGGGCTTGTTAAACGAAGACACCATGATGCGCTCGCCGGTGCTGCCATGCCGATAAGCAGCGCCGCCCGAGCGCTGGAGGTCTTACTGGCCTTGAGCCTGCTACTGCAAACCCTGGAGTATTTGCGCATTCGCCAGGCCTTGACGGTGCAGGGCTTATGGGTCTGGCCGGTGCAGCGCGCCGACATTCCCCCGGGCCCAGTGCAAAAGCTGCTGGACTTGCTGTTTGCAGACCGTGCCATGCAGGTACATTTGTTGCTGCGCCTACCGGTTTTGCTCTTGCTGGCCTGGCAGGGTAGCAACCTGGCGCTGGCGCTATTTTTATTTGCCAGCCATGTGTTGATGCTCATCCGCTGGCGCGGCGCGTTTAACGGCGGCAGCGATTTCATGACGCTGGTGGCGCTGACAGGCTTGCTGTTAGCAGAGTTGGTTCAGCTCGGTGGCGACTCCCATTTGGCTTGGCGCGCGGGCCTGTGGTACATCTGTTTGCAATCGATCAGTTCTTACTTTTTGTCGGGCTGGGTCAAGCTGATGCAGCCCGAATGGCGCAGCGGCCAGGCTATGACTATTTTTCTCAATGCCGCGATTTACGGCCCGCTGCCGCCGGCTAGCGTTTTGCGCAAGCCTTGGGTGGCCCGCCTAGGCGCCTGGGCCTTCATTGGATGGGAGTGTGCCGCGCCCCTGGCCCTGCTGCATCCGCTGGTGGCCTTGGCTTTTTGCGCTATCGCGATGGTGTTTCATTTCCTGGTTTTCTGGTTTTTCGGCCTGAATCGCTTTTTTTGGGCTTGGCTAGTCACATTTCCGGCCATACTTGCGTGCTCGTCGCAGCAGGTTTTTTGGTGAGTGAAACCGGGCCGCAATTGCGCCATTTATAGGGAAAAGCTATGTTGGAGTGTTTGATTGTTGGAGATGGCATTGCAGCGGGCTTGGCCGAGATGCGCCCTGAATGCAAAACCTATAGCAAAGAAGGCCTGAGTTCGCAAAAGTGGAACAAGGAGTTCATGAAAAAGACGCCGCTGGTCGCCAAGCGCGTCATCATCAGTCTGGGTAGCTACGACCATTTTTATGTCTTTACCGAAACCGAACTGCGGGTGCTACGTAAGCTGACCGAAGCGGACAAGGTGTATTGGGTATTACCCGCCGGTAATGATCCGAAATTTCAGGTGGACATCAGCAAGGCGCAAAAAATCATCCGGCGTATCGCAGAGGAAAACGAGGACATCGTGCTGCCCATCAGCCGCACCGAAGACGATGGGATGACACCCAACGACAACGGCTACAAAATGCTGGCCGATCGCATCAAGAAATAGCCTTGCGGCGCCTGCGCCAGTACGCCCAGCCCAGCACCGCACCGGCCAGCGCCAAGTACAAAGGCCAGGCCGCGCGCAATTTGGGCAGGAAATAGTGGTGGATGGCGTAATACATCGCGGCTTTTTGCAGGTCAAAGCCTTCGGGTACCGGCAGCACGCCGTAGTCCTGCGCGTATTTATCGTAGGCAGCCCGCATAGAGGCAAAAACCACCGGTTGGGCGGCCTGTAAATCCAAGGTCTCGCCGGGGTCCTGGCGCAGGTCGAACAAACGCCACTGGCCATCGCCCAGGGGCGCAATGTTTTTCACCAACTTGTAGTCACCCAAAAACAGCGCCGCGCTGCCAGCCAACTCGTAGCCCAGGGCTTCGTCAGGGCGGTAGGCGTAATCGGCTTTGCCTTGCAACAAAGGCAAGAGGCTGCGACCGCTCAAGGTCTGTACCGTCTGCCCCGCATATTGCCCCTGGTGCGGTGCAATACCGGCGGCCTCGAGCAAAGTGGGCACGATATCGTTGACGTGTGTCAGCGCTGAAACCACCCTTCCAGAGGCCACGCCTGGCAAGCCCGAGACGATCAGCGGCACCCGCAATCCACCCTCGCTGGCAAAGTATTTATAGCCTTGCAATGGCCCTACCGTGGCGCTGGCCCAACTCGGTCCGTTAGCCGAAAACGTGCCCTTGCCGCCCAGAGGGTCTGCGTCCACCTGGTAGTTCATGCGCACCCAGGCGTTGGCGCTGGGTATGTTGAAAGGGTCGGCGGGGTCAGACCCGTTGTCGGACAAAAACACGAACACGGTGTTGTCGTACTGGCCGCTCGATTTCAGGTGCTGTACCAGGCGGCCCACCTCGGCATCCATGGCCTCGGCCATACCGGCATAGACCTCCATACGGCGCGCCTGCTGGCGCTGCTTATCCGGCGCCAAGCTTTCCCACGCCACAGTACTCGCGGGCGTCGTCATCGGCATGCCCGCCGGCATCACCCCTGTACGCACCGCACCATCGCGGCGGGCCTGACGCAAAGCGGTCCAACCCTGGTCATAACGGCCACGGTATTTGGCCACGAACTCGGCCGGTGCTTGGATGGGGATATGGTTGGCCTGAAAACCGATATAGGCCATAAATGGCTTGCCGTCGGCCGCTTGCTCGCGGATATAGCCGATGGTCTTATCGACAAAAAAGTGTGATGAATAAAAGTCCTTGGGCAATTGCACCGCGCGGTCTTGCTCAAACCAATAAGTTTTATCGTAGAGCATCATGTAAGGCCGGTTTTCCCAGTTGTCGGTGCCGCTATCAGCCTGGATAAACGAGCGCTCGAAACCACGCCGACCGGGAAGGTTTGCGGGCGCTTTGCCAACATGCCACTTGCCCGCGATATAGGTGTGGTAGCCCACATCACGCAGCATGGTGGCCAGGGTGACGGTATCGGGTGCCAGCACGCCGGCATAGCCCGGCTTGCCTTCCTGCTCGGGCGGCGTGGTCTCGGGCATATTGCCCACGCCATTGCGGTGGTGGTCCACCCCGGTCAGCAACATGGAGCGGGTCGGCGAACAGGTGGCCGCTACATGAAAGTTGGAAAAGCGGCTGCCCTTGGCGGCCAGGGCATCGAGATGCGGCGTAGCGATTTCCCCGCCAAAGGCACCGACATCGCTAAAGCCCCAATCATCGGCCACCAGAATGACGATGTTGGGACGGGCCTTGTCAGCGGCCCAAGTACCGGGCGCCAAGCCTACGCATACGCCTAGAAGCAACACTAGCGCACGCCATCGGGTGATTATTTGCCGCATCACAAGCCTTGATTACGGTGGGTTGAGGAAGGCCAAATTGTCGGCGACCTCGGGCATGGCCGGCTTTGCCGCCAATGCAACATCCATTTATATATACAATTATGGTAATAATATGTAATATTTAAATTTATAATCAGTGATGATCCAAAAAATTTATTTGCAAGCGCTCCGCCTAAATACATCCCATTTTTGGACATTGCGACGTACGGTGTTTTGGACTGTTTTTGTAATTGGCATCTTGGGAACTGGGGCAGGCTTACAGGCCCAGACTAACGGGGCGCCAGAGATGCCAGCACGCAACGCTGGGCCGGCGCCTATCGCCAAATTCGGGAACAAGTTCCAAACGGCAATGGCTGCACCTGAGCGACAGACCCGAATTTTAATTTACCGTCAGCCAGTTACAGCCTACGCGAACCCGGTCAACATCTACCTTGACAGCCGTTTTCACACCGCATTGCTCGGTGGTGGCTACTCCGAGTTTTGCGCTGCACCGGGTGCTATAGCCATTCAAACCGGGTACGACGATGCAAAAAAAATGCACCAGGCCAAAGAATCACCCGGACAATCTTGGGCACTGCAAGCAGGTCAGACACTTTATTTGCGCGTCAACGAGACCAACCCTGCCGACATGAAACTCGTTGAAGTCGCAGCGGACCCGGCGCAACAAGAACTCGCGCGCACCGCCCTACAAACCCATGTGCTTTCGCGCGCGCCTGCGGCCCAATGGTGTGCGCCCGTTCAAACCGCAGCGCCTGTGCTGTCCGCACCGGTGACCCCCGGGCTGAGCGCAAAGCTGCCAGTTCCTGCCGAGCCAGCGAGCCTCACCCCGGCAGCGACGCGCAAGACCGCTGCGCCGCGCGCCTATGCACTTCAAAGTGACGCGCTCTTTGAATTTGGCAAAACCGAATTGAAAACTTCGGGCTACAACAGCATCGAAATGATGGCCCAGCAACTCATCAGCGACTTCCAGCAAGTAGAGCGAATCCGGGTGGTGGGCCACAGCGACTCCATAGGAAAACCCAAAGCCAACCGGGCTTTGTCATTGGCCCGAGCGGAGGTAGTGGCCCGCCAACTCCGAGACCGCAGCGTCAAAGCGCTCAAGGGCTTTCAAGTGGAAGGGCAAGGTGAGGACTCCCTTCTCAAAACCAATTGTCCGAAGAAGCTGACACCCGCCAGTAAATTGTGTCACGCACCTAATCGACGCGTTGAAATCATTGTGTACGGCGCCAGAAATTGACCAACTCGCACACCCCCACCATGAAAAAGTCCTACAAAGTCAAAACACTCCCTGACCAAGGGGCTGCCACCCTCGTCGAGATCAACACATCGACATCCTTGGGCGCTACGACGGTCAATGGTCCGCCCGGTACGCGCTTTCAACTCATAGACAACAGTACCGGCTTGGCGCCGGACACTATTCGCGTCATTCGAAAGGGTCGGGACCTGCGGATCAGCTTCGACGCAAGAGAGCAGGCCGATCTCATCATCACAGACTTCTACAACCCAAGCGGCGCATCGCAAAGTGATTTGATTGGCGAGTTGCAAGTCGGGGTTTATCACGCTTACATTCCCGAATCCGGCGAATGGTCACGCAGCCTGGGGCTGATGGGAGATGGCGCTCCCTCTACTGGCATGGCCTTGGGTGCAGGGCAGCTTTTCATCGAAGAATATATCGAGCCTGCCGCCCTCGGCGGCTTAGTCGCTGCTGCCGGCTTCAGTCCCTTATTGGCAGCGCCTGTGTTGTTAGTTGGCGCACTGGCCGCCGGCGGCGGTAAAACCGCCTCCGAAGTTAGGCTGCCTACGATCAAGCAGGCACAACTCTACGGCGCCGATGACACCGGACAGAGTAATTCAGACAATATCACCAGCAACGACAGACCTCGCATTTCGGGCACGACCGAAGCCAATGCCATCGTCCAAATTGCCATTGGTGGCAAGGTATATGAAGGCAGGTCCGATGCGCAGGGTCAATTCAAGATCCCCATCACCGAGGCACTGATCGGTGATGTGCAGAACTACAAAGTAACCGTAACGGACGCCTCCGGCAACAGCGCAACTGCAGACGGAACACCGTTCACCCTGGACAACAGCACAAGCAGCTCCAGCCAGAACGTGGGCCTGCGTATCGACACGCTCAACCAGGACACGGGGTTTGACGCTGCGGACTTCCTGACCGGCGACAACACCCTGGCTTGGGCTGGCTCACTCAATACAAGCAGTGCCGCCTTTAATCCCGATGACTGGCTACAAGTTCAACTGCTGGATGCGCAGTCGCTCATCGTGGCCAGTCAATACATCAGACCGGTTCAAACCGCAGATATCTGGAATTGGACTTGGTCAGGTGCTGCGCTGCCGCTGGCTGACGGGCAATACACCCTGAAAGCGCAATTGACAGATACAGCCGGCAATAGGTTGACTGCTGCGGCATCGACGCATCAAGTCACCGTCGATACGCAGCCACAAAAAAAATGGGACGGGCAAGTCGATACCAACAGCGCTTTTGTCCCGAACATTGGCCTCCTGCAAACCGATACGGGCTCCAGTACAAGCGACTTTCTTACCAACGACCGAACACTGACATTTACAGGCGGTGTAACGCGCAGCGCAGGAACGGGCAGCTTTGATGCCAGCACCGGGCGAGTGCTCACTGAGGTCCTTGACAGCAGGGGCAAAATCGTAACGTATAAGTACCTGACGCCGTCTGCCACCGGCGACTGGAGCTTTGATAGCAGCGCGGTCCCATTGGGAACCCAGGGGTCAGCCACCAGCTATGTAATCAAGTCCTTTATTGTGGACATGGCGGGAAACCAGATGGGCGCCAGCAGCCAGGCATTCACCATCGATTTGCGCACGCCAACGGTTGCTAATGCGGCCAAGGTCGTTCAAGCCGGCACCTCCGACTTCACCGAAATGAGCTTTATCGCCGACGAACAAGGGGTTTATTCCTTCAACGGAATTACCCAGACTACGGGCAGTTTGAGCCTGAATGGCAAAACCCACTTTGAACCGGGTGAGTTCAGCATCCGTTTCCAAGACAAGGCGGGTAACGAATGGCTTAAAACCAATACACAGGCGTGGGACTTTGGAAATTTGGCGGGGAATATTTCTTTATTGACCACCTCGTCTATTGATTCAGGCGCTTTTGAGCCCGGTAAATTGGTGGGATCTATCGGTAAATATGCGCTGGCGAGCGACCAAACCCTGGATCTCTCTTCGCTCTATACCCTCACGCCTGCAGGCGACGGTCAGGGTGCGATCAACCATCTGGATATGCGGGGCAATGGAGCGCAAACACTCAAGGTGTCCATCGCGGACGTGTTGGCTTTGGGAGTGAAAAACAGTTTTTCCTATGCCGATACCTTTAGAGACCATCTACAGATACGCATCGATGGCGACAGCATGGACAAGCTCACGCTGAGCAAGCAATGGGGCAGTTCAAACGACCAAAGCTGGTTGGCCCATGGCCAACTAACCTTGGACGGGCAGAACTACAACGCGTATTTCAACCAGGCCTTGGGACTCGAAGTGTTTGTCCAGTCTGCGATTGCGGTTACCGTGATCTAAGGTCGGCTTGGCGCGCGATGGATGCGTCTGGCCCGATTTCAGCCAGCCGATGGCGATGCATCTGCATCGAGCAAATGCAATCCGGTTCGGGCTTGCAACAGTTGGCATAGCGCCAGTGCCGTGTCCTGCAAGCTGCCGGCGTTCACAATATGTAAATCGCCCGCCTCCATGTCTACGCTTTGGGCCTTCGCCCTTTGCAAGCGGGCTTGTACCTGGTCTGGCGTTTCTCGCTGGCGCGCGGCCAGGCGCTCGCCCACCAGTGCATCGGGTGCGCTCACATGCAGCACCGCAAGTCCTGGCAAGCGTGCACGCGCCTGCGGGGCATAAGCGCGTGAACCATTGACCATCAGCCAGCCAGGGCCCTCCATCTCTGCGTGGCGCACACCGTAGTGCAAACCATGGGCCTCCCAATGCAGCGCAAAAGCCCCGGACTGTTCTAGTTGCAAGAATGCATCGACCTCAAGGGGCTCGTGGTCTTCGTTAGAGACACCTGCAGCGCGCGTGATAGTGCGTCGGGCAAAACGCAGCGCAGGCGGGCTGGGCAAAGCCCGGACATGGGCGCGCAGCCAGTTCAGCAAGCTATCTTTGCCCACACCTGAAGGGCCCATGACATAGATGACGCCAACCGTCATGACGCAAACCCAAAGCGCTCAACAAACTGAAAATCTGCGCCGGCCTGCGCTTCGCAGAACCAAGACACCGCATCCACCCACAGGCCTTGCTCCAACAAGGGCGCAAACCAGTTTCTCGCATGCCCAGCCAACTGCTCCGTTTGTAAGGCCGATAGGCCATCCAAAGGGCCGGTCAGCGTCATGTGAAAAACAAAGTCTTCCAATATATAAGGGTAGCCCCATTGCGCCAACATCGCTTGCTGGCGCGGGGACAAACCGCCGCGGCTTCGGCGCGCCACTTCGCTCGGCGGCAAAGTCGCAGCGCAAGCATGCAGCTGCTCCACACACGCCCGCGCCACATCTTGCAAAGGCTGGCAAGGCTGCCTGAGCACCAAGGCCAGGAAATTGCCCACCTGGGCTACTTCCACCTCCAGCTTGAACCCCTCATGGAAGCTTGCCGCCACTGAGGCAAAACGCGCTTGCAAGTCCGCCTGGGCGTAGCCTCTCTCCAGCACAAAAGGCGCTTTTAAGGTGGCGTGCCAGCCGTAGCGCCTGGGTTCGCGCGTGATTTGCGCAAACACTGAGGGCTCCCAATAATCAGGCACGGGCTGGACTTCATAGTCTCCGCTGCGGGGGCAACGGCCCAGCCATTGGGCGCCCAAAAGCCAAGCAGCACTGTCGGGCGCCGGGGCAAAATAGGCGGCATGGCGGTAGGCGGCGGCAATATCATTCATGCTAAGTGGCGGCGCTTGAAGTCACAAAAAAGAAACAAGAAAGTCTTAAAGTCAGCGCCTCCAAGGCTAACCCATCCATGTTGCACACCCATTACGCCCCCGCCACCGATGCCAAGCCCTCGGGCCCGGCGGCCCGATCGATCTGGATGGCATTATTGGCACGTGCCCCGCTGCCTTGGCTAGAAACCCATTTGGCCCCCCAATGCGAAGGCGATCTGCAATGGCTACGGCCCACGGAGACTGGCCTGATGATGGTGCAAGCGCGCGCCGGCGGTAGCGGGCAACGCTTTAACCTGGGGGAAGTCAGCGTGACCCGCTGCGTGCTCAAGCCCGATCCAGTCCGCACTGGCTGCCAGCAGGTGGGCGTCGCCTATGTGATGGGTAGCTCACACCGGCATGCACAATTGGCCGCGCTGGCCGACGCCTTGCTGCAAGATCCTGCCTTGCATGCCCACTGGGACCGCCTGCTGGTGCAACCCTTGCACCAAATGCTCAACGCCCAAGCCCAGCAAAAAAACGCCCAAGCCCAGGCTACGCGGGTTGAGTTTTTTACCGTGGCGCGCGAAGCCGGCGATGGCCAGGGCCAAGAAAGTACCTTCTGATGCAAGCGCAACTCAATGAGCTAGGACACGGCTTTGCCGATCCCGCGCTGTGCAGCCAAAGCGTGTTTCGCCATGCACTAGACGCGCTCTCCTTGCCCGGGCGCATTGCGGTGCTTGACGCGTCCGGGCCCCTAAAAAATATGCAAGCACCCCGCGGTGCGCATCCAGCGGCGGCGGCCTTGCTGCTGGCCTTGCTTGACCAAGATTGCAAACTCTGGCTCTCTGGCGGCTTTAGCCACAGCGACGCGGCGGCCTGGCTGCGCTTTCACACCGGCTGCTCAATTGTGCAAGACCCCGCGCAGGCTGACTTTGCGTGGGTGGCGCAAGCCGCCGAATTGCCGCTTTTGGCCCGTTTCGCGCAAGGCAGCGCCGAATACCCCGACCTGTCCGCCACTTGTGTCATCCAAGTAGACAGTTTGCAAACCCAAGGCTCCGGCTGGACCCTGAGCGGGCCGGGTATTGCAGGCAGTACGCAATTGCAGGTGGGCGGTCTTTCCCAGGATTTTTGTTCCCAGCGGCGGGCCGAGCAAGCGCACTTTCCTTGCGGCCTGGACTTTTTTTTCACCCATGGTTTGACCTTGGTTGGCCTGCCACGCACCACCCAGTTGGAGAGCTAAGCCATGTACGTTGCCGTCAAAGGAGGCGAATCCGCTATTTTGGCCAGCTATGACTTGTTGGCCCAGGAACGCCGGGGTGACCCAGCCGTTGCGGAACTGAGCGTTACACAAATTTGCCAGCAATTGCGCCTGGGTGTGGATCGGGTAATGACCGAGGGCTCGGTCTACGACCCGCAACTGGCTGCGCTGGCCATCAAGCAAAGCGCGGGTGATTTGGTCGAAGCCATATTTTTGCTGCGCGCCTACCGCGCCACCCTGCCGCGCCTGGGTTACACCGAGCCCGTAGATACCGGAAAAATGCAGATTGCGCGGCGCATATCCGCTGCTTTCAAAGACCTGCCTGGTGGCCAGGTGCTTGGCCCGACCTATGATTACACCCAGCGCCTGCTCGATTTCAGCCTTTTGGCAAGCGGCCACACCCTGGCCTCGGCGCGTCTTGAAACCCCTAGCACCGAGGCCACACCGCGCGTGGTGGACTTGCTGCACCACGAAAGCCTGCTGGAAACCCAGGAACCACCGGCCGGGGATCCCGACCCGTTTGACCTGACGCGCCAGCCATTGCGCTTTCCGGCAGATCGCTCGGCTCGCCTGCAAAATTTGGCGCGCGCCGACGAAGGCTTTTTACTGGCGATGGCCTACTCCACCCAGCGCGGCTACTCAGAAACCCACCCCTTCGTGGGCGAGATCCGCTTTGGCACAGTAGAGCTGTGCATTACCCCCGAAGAACTGGGCTTTAGCATTTCTATCGGCGACCTGCCGCTGACCGAGTGCCAGATGATCAACCAGTTTCAAGGCAGCCAAACGCAGCCGCCGCAATTCACGCGTGGCTATGGCCTGGCCTTTGGCCACAGCGAACGCAAAGCCATGGCCATGAGCTTGGTAGACCGCGCATTGCGGGCAGAAGATTTGGGCGAGGCGGTGACCTCGCCGGCGCAGATGCAAGAGTTTGTGTTGTCGCACAGTGACAGCCTGGAGAGTTCGGGCTTTGTACAGCACTTAAAGCTGCCGCACTACGTGGACTTCCAGTCCGAGCTCGATCTGGTGCGCAAGATGCGCCAGGCCTTTGCCAACCAGGGACCTGCCGATGCAGCCGACTGAAGTCCAAGCGCAGACCGTGGACGTGATGCGCGACCCGCATATCAATTTTGCCTATCTGGACGAGCGTACCAAGCGCATGATTCGCCGCGCAATCCTCAAAGCGGTGGCTATCCCAGGCTACCAAGTGCCCTTTGGCTCGCGCGAAATGCCATTGCCCTACGGTTGGGGCACGGGGGGTATTCAGGTGACGGCCTCGGTGATCGGGCCCCAGGATGTGCTCAAAGTAATTGACCAGGGCTCGGACGACACGGTCAATGCGGTCAACATCCGGCGGTTTTTCCAGCGCACTACCGGCGTGCAAGTAAGCACAGACACCCTGGCCGCCAGCATTATTCAGACCCGCCACCGCATTCCGGAGACTCCCTTGCGCGAAGGCCAAATATTGGTCTATCAGGTGCCAGTGCCCGAGCCTATGCAGCACCTAGAGCCGCGCGAGTTCGAAACGCGCAAGTTGCACGCCTTGCAAGAGTACGGCTTGATGCATGTGAACCTGTTTGAAGACTTGGCGCACTACGGCCATATCGCCACCACCTATGACTATCCGGTCTTGGTGAACGGCCGCTACATCATGTCGCCCTCGCCGATCCCCAAGTTTGACAACCCCAAGATGCATCTGAACCCCGCCTTGCAGCTATTTGGCGCCGGCCGGGAAAAGCGCATTTACGCGGTGCCGCCCTACACGCCGGTCGAGAGCCTGGGCTTTGAAGACCACCCGTTTGAAATACAGCGGTGGGACCAGGCCTGCGAACTGTGCGGATCGCGCGAAAGCTTCCTAGACGAAGTGCTGATGGACGACCAAGGCGGACGTATGTTTGCCTGTTCGGACAGCGACTACTGCGGCAAACGGCAGGCTGCCTCCTTGGCAGCGCCCAGCGATTCGGGCAATGGGTTGGCCGGCGTATGAAGCACATGGACGCGCTGTCACCCTTGATGCAAGTGCGGCATCTGAGTTGCGCCTACGGTACACGCACCGTGGTGCGGGACATTTCCTTTGACCTTTGGCCGGGCGAAGTGCTGGCCGTCGTAGGCGAGTCAGGCTCGGGCAAAAGCACCTTGCTCAATGCCGTGGCCGCGCGCCACACACCGCTTGCGGGCCAGGTTGCATTTGCGCTTAAAGACAGTGATCTGCAAGACATTTACGCCATGACGGAAGCCCAGCGGCGCATGCTCACCCGCACCGACTGGGGTTTTGTGCACCAAAACGCGGCTGATGGCCTGCGCATGAACGTCTCCGCCGGCGCCAACGTAGCCGAGCGCTTGATGGCACTGGGACAGCGCCACTACGGCACATTGCGCGCCCAGGCTACCGACTGGCTGGAACGGGTTGAAATTAGCCCCAGCCGCATTGACGACCGGCCAGATACCTTTTCCGGCGGCATGCGCCAGCGCCTGCAAATCGCGCGTAACTTGATCACCGAGCCGCGCCTGGTTTTTATGGACGAACCGACCTCCGGCCTGGACGTGTCGGTGCAAGCGCGCTTGTTAGACATGCTGCGCATGCTCACCCGCCAAATGGGGCTGGCGGCCATCATCGTCACGCATGACCTGGCAGTAGCGCGTCTGCTGGCGCAGCGCATGCTGGTCATGCAAGGCGGCATGGCGGTAGAAACCGGCCTGACCGACCAGGTGCTGGACGACCCGCAGCACCCCTACACCCAGCTTTTGGTGTCCTCCGTACTGCAACCATGAACGCAAGCACATCCCCAACGCCGCTGCTGCACATGCAGGCAGTCAGCAAGCAGTTTGTCTTGCACCTGCAAAGCAACACCGTGCTGCCAGTGCTCAAAGACTTTGACCTGCAGCTAATGCCTGGAGAATGCGTACGCCTGAGCGGTCCCTCTGGCATGGGTAAGAGCACGGTTCTGAAACTCGCTTTTGGCAATTACCGCGCAAGTGCCGGGCGCATTTGGGTGCGCGACGCCCAAGAGCCTGCAATTGACATCACCCAGGCCAACGCCCGTACCGTGCTGCACCTGCGCAGCCAGACCATGGGCTATGTGAGCCAGTTCTTGCGGGTGATACCGCGTGTCGCGGCGATTGATATCGTGGCAGAACCCTTGCTCGAAGGTGGCGCGAGCCTCTACAGCGCCGAGCAGGCGCGCGAAGTGGCGGCGCAGTGGCTTACGCGCCTTCGCATTGCGCCTTCGCTATGGCAGCTCCCACCGGCCACTTTTTCGGGTGGCGAGCAGCAGCGCATCAATATTGCGCGCAGCTTTATCAAACCTCGCCCGCTACTGCTGCTAGACGAACCCACCGCCTCGCTCGACCCCGAGAACACCCAAACCGTGATCGACCTGATCTCCGAGGTGCGCGCCCAAGGTGTGGGAATTCTCGGAATATTTCACGACAGTCTGGTGGCCCAAGCCGTGGCCAGCCGCACCGTGGCCATGCAACCCATCTCCTGAGCCTTATGAACAGCCCAAGCACACAACCCACTCTTTTTAGCAACGCTCGCCTGGTACTGGTGGACGAAGTCGTGCATGGCAGCCTGCTGTGCCAAAGCGGCACCATCGCCTCGGTGGACTTAGGCCATAGCGCCCTGCCCGGCGCCATTGACTTGGAGGGCGATTACCTTTTGCCAGGGATGGTGGAGGTGCATACCGACAATTTTGAACGCCACCTGATGCCGCGCCCCAAAGTGCGCTGGGACGACGCGCCAGCCCTGCTGGCGCACGACGCCGAGATTGCGGCTGCGGGCATCACCACCGTGCTCGATGCCCTGGGTGTAGGCGAGTCTGACCCCGATAGCGTACGCGGCAGTGAATGGACTTCGGTGCTGCAATGCCTGGCTGAATTTTCTGGGCGCGGTGTGCTGCGCGCTGAGCATTTGCTGCATGTGCGCTGCGAGCTTCCAGCGCCCAACACCTTGGACTTGTTTGCGCCCTTTATCGGCAACCCCATGGTGCGCATGATTTCTTTGATGGACCACACCCCAGGCCAAAGGCAGTGGGAAAACATTGAGCATGCGTGGATTTACTTCACCGGCAAAAAAGGCTGGAGTCAGGCCAAGTTTGAAGAGCGCGTCGCCCTGTCCAAAGAGCACCAGGCCCGCTATGCACAGCCCCATCGCAGCTACTTTACCGACTATTGCAAACAACACGGCGTTGCTCTGGCCAGCCACGACGACACCACCGTAGCGCATGTGGAACAAGCATTTGCCGAGGGCGCTACGGTGTGCGAATTCCCGACCACCGTTGCCGCTGCGCAAGCCGCGCGAGCACGCGCTATGGCCACCATCATGGGCGGGCCAAATGTGGTGCGCGGGGGCTCGCACTCGGGTAATGTGTCCGCCATTGAGCTGGCCCGCTTAGGGCTGGTGGACATAGTCTCTTCTGACTATGTGCCCGGCAGCCTGCTTTCGGCCACGGTGCGCCTGACCGAGACGGCGGGCCTGAGCTTGCCGGCAGCGGTGGCGATGGTAAGCCGCAACCCAGCCCAGTCCATCGGTTTGCACGACCGCGGCGCCATTGCCATAGGCCTGCGCGCCGATCTAGTGCAGGTGCGCATGACGCCACTGGACGATGGCCGTCAACAACCCGTGGTGCGGGCGGTCTGGCGCGGTGGCGTGCGGGTGGTTTAACGACAGGTATTTTTGCGAATTCCGTAATTTTTCTGACACATCCAAAACATATGCTGCGCCCTTATGAACAAGGCGCAACTCACCATCCACCAACTTAGCAAGCGCTTTGGCAACAACGCTGCCGTAGACAGCGTCAGCCTGAGCGTCGACGCAGGCAGTTTTGTCGGGGTGATTGGCCGCTCCGGCGCGGGCAAGTCCACGCTGCTAAGAATGATCAACCGCCTGAACGAACCCTCCTCGGGCAGCGTTAGCTACGATGGAACAGTAGTCACTGATTTGCAAGGCCCGGCTTTGCGCGAATGGCGGCGCAACTGTGCCATGGTGTTTCAACAATTTAACCTGATTGGCCGTTTGGATGTACTCACCAATGTGCTGATGGGGCGACTGACCAGTGTGCCGACTTGGCGCGCCCTGCTGACCTTGTGGAGCGAGGCTGACAAGCTTGCCGCTTTGCAAGCCCTAGACCGCTTTGGCATGGCCGACTTTGCCGCCCAACGCTGCGACCAACTCTCTGGCGGCCAGCAGCAGCGCGTCGCCATTTGCCGCGCGCTACTGCAAGAACCCAAGATCATTTTGGCCGACGAACCGATTGCCTCACTGGACCCACGCAACACGCAGTTGGTGATGGACGCGTTGCGCAGCATCAATAAAGACCTGGGCATTACCGTCCTGTGCAATCTTCACGCGCTGGACGTGGCGCGCAACTACTGTGACCGCCTGATTGGCATGTCGGCTGGGGGCGTGGTCTTTGATGGCGCGCCCCATGCTCTGACCGAGGATTTAGTGCACACGCTTTACGGCATTGAGGCCGCCGAGGTACACACCGGTGCGGTAGCGCAAAGCGACACGTCTGGCGTGGTCCTGCCCTTCGTGCGACACGCCTGAAGCCCTTATTTCGCAATCTCCCCTTCCCCTTCATTCATTTTTAAGGAATTTTCATGTTTAATCGCCGCGTCCTCCTCGCACTCGCCGCCTCCAGCGCCCTAATGGCCTCTGCGCAAGCCCAAGACTGGAAAGCCAAATACCCCGAGCTGGTGTTTGCCAGCATCCCCGATGAAAACGCCGCCATGGTGACCGAGCGCTACACGGACTTCGTGGCTTACCTGTCGCGCGAGATCGGCATTCCGGTCAAGCTGCGTATTGCCGGTGACTACGCCGCGGTGATCGAAGGCCAGCGGGCTGAGCAAATCCATGTTGCCTACTACGGCCCGGCAGCCTATGCACGCGCCCGCATGATTGGTGTGAAGACCACACCGTTTGCCATCGAGGTGAACAAGGGCGGCGTCAAAGGCTATCACTCGGTGTTCTACGTGAAGGCCAACTCGCCTTACCAAAAAGTGGAAGACCTCAAAGGCAAAAGCATCGCCTTGGTCGACCCCAACTCCACCTCCGGCAACAACGTACCGCGCTACGCCATGGACAAAATGGGTATCAAGCCCGACGAGTTCTTTGGCAAAGTGGTTTACAGCGGCAGCCATGTCAACGCAGTGATGGCCCTCAACCAAGGCACGGTCGATGTAGCGGCCAACTGGTGGAACAACGAAACTGACTCCGAGCTGATCCGTATGGCTGACAAGGGCATGGTCAAAAAAGAAGACTTCCGTATCATTTACAAGTCGGACCAGATCGTGAACTCGCCCATTGCCTACCTGGACAGCCTCCCAGCTGACCTGAAGAAGAAAATCGAACAAGCCTTCTTTGACGCCCCCAAGAAAGACAAAGCTGCATTTGAGAAATTGTCCGGCGGCAAAAACGAGCCCTTCCAAACCGTTACCCATGAGGCTTACCTGCCCGTGGTCGCACTCAACACTTTTGTTGACGCACTGCGCAAGAAGTAAGCGAGCGTGAATTCGCCAAGTACCAGAACCCAAGCCTACGCGCAAGCAGTGGCGGCCAAGCGCCGCCAGATCTGGCTGGGTTTACTGGTGCTTGGCGTCTCCGTTCTGTTCGCAGGCCATATCGCTGAGATATCGGCCTCTAAGTTTCTGGACAACATTGGCAGTTTTGCCAGCTATTTCTACCGCATCGCTCACCTTGAAAACGGACAGTGGGTGATCAGCGACCCGGTAGAGTGGTTTTGGGGCTGGAAAAAATGGTTGGCCCTCATGGGCGAGACCTTGCTGATGGCTTATGTGGGCACGTTGCTGGGTGCCTGTGCCGCGCTGGTGTTGTGCTTTCTGGCCAGCAAAAACATGACGCACAACACCTGGGTGGTGTTTGCCACGCGCCGTCTGCTGGAGTTTTCTCGCACCGTTCCCGAGATCGTATTTGCGCTGATTTTTGTCGTGGCCTTCAGCCTAGGACCGCTGCCCGGCATATTGGCGCTGGCCATTCACACCACGGGCGCTTTGGGCAAGTTGTTTGCCGAGGTGGTCGAGAACGTGGACATGAAGCCAGTGGACGGTGTACTGGCCACAGGGGCTAATTGGCTGCACAAAGTGCGCTTTGCGGTGCTGCCGCAAGTGGCGTCCAACTTCGCCAGCTACGCCTTGTTGCGTTTTGAGATCAATGTGCGCGGTGCAGCCGTGCTGGGCTTTGTGGGCGCTGGCGGCATCGGGCAGACCTTGCTCGAAGTGATACGCAAGTTTTACTACGCCGACGTGAGCGCTTTGCTGGTTTTGATCATCAGCACGGTCATGGTGATTGACGGATTAACCGAGCGCGTACGCCACCGCCTGTTGGGCCAGGAGCGAGAGGCGTGAGCGTGCTGCACCCAACACATTCGGGCGCCGCCACCACGCAGGACGATGCGCAAGCACGTGCAGCTTTACGCGCGCGCTACCCGGTGCATTTCCAAGCTTTCCACCTTGGGCACATTCCCGCGCTGCTCTGGGCGGGCTTGGCCCTGGGGCTGTTTGTATATGGTGCGTACAAATTGGATATGTCTTATGCCCGCATTGCTGGCGGTCTAGGCGAGTTGGGCTCCATGGTGTTGCGCATGATTCCGCCGGACCCAGGGAGCTGGCACCGGGCGGGCATTTACGCTTATGCCATGCTGGAGACGCTGGCCATCGCCCTGCTGGGAACGCTGATGGCCGCCATCGTCGCCTTTCCGCTGGGCTTTCTCGCTGCGCGCAACACCACCCTCAACCGGGTAGTCAAATTTGCTGCAAGGCGCAGCTTTGACACCTTGCGCGGCGTGGACATCTTGATCTGGGCGCTGATCTGGATCAACGTAGTCGGCTTGGGTCCGTTTGCAGGCGTGTTAGCCTTGTTCATGTCCGATCTGGGCATCTTTGGAAAGCTGTTTTCTGAGGCGATTGAGGCGGCAGATGACAAGCCAGTCGAAGGCGTGCTCTCCACTGGAGGCTCCTCCTTGTCCGCGGTTCGCTTTGGTATCTTGCCCCAAGTCATGCCGGTTCTACTAAGCCAAGTGCTGTACGCCTTTGAGTCCAACACCCGTAGCGCCTCCATCATCGGCATTGTGGGGGCGGGCGGCATTGGTTTGATTTTGTCAGAGCAAATCCGCACACTAGAACTGCAGCAAATGGCGTTTGTGATTTTGCTCATCCTTGCCACCGTGTCGCTGATCGATTTTTGCTGCGCGCGTATTCGCTTTTCCATCATCGGTGTGCGGGCGCGGTAGACACCCTGCCGCCAGCGCTAGGCCTTTACACAGGAGAACTTCATGTCCCTTTCCATACCTGAGATCGTCCAACTTTTGGAGAGCCGCGCCACCACCTGGTATGGCCAAGAGGCGGTGAGTCAATTGCACCACGCGCTGCAATGCGCCCACCTCGCAGAACAAGCCCATGAGTCTCCTGAAACAGTTGTGGCCGCCCTACTGCACGATCTGGGTCACATGCTAAGCGCTGCGCAGTCACCCGTGGCCGACCATGACGCAGCACCCGCTAAAGACGACTTGCACCAGTTCGTGGCCCTGCCATTTTTGCGCAAGTGCTTTTCGGACGCAGTGCTAGAGCCCATCAAACTGCATGTCGACG
This sequence comes from Rhodoferax sp., assembly GCA_044373655.1. GTDB lineage: Bacteria > Pseudomonadota > Gammaproteobacteria > Burkholderiales > Burkholderiaceae_C > Allorhodoferax. The sequence continues at coordinate 26,513 of JBILPS010000019.1, read as the reverse complement.
CTAAACGTTACTTGTGTGCGGTTGATTCGCTCTACTGGGATTCCTTGTCGCCGGCCTCCAAACACAGTCTGGAGTTACAGGGCGGCCGCTTCGACGATGCGCAGGTACGCGCATTCGAGGAGCTGACTTATTACGCACAAGCGGTGCGCCTACGGCGCTACGACGATCTGGCTAAAGTACCAGATCAAGTGACGCCGGCGCTCTCCCATTACGCCAGCCTGATGGAGCAGGTAGCCATCGCCTAAGCGCCGCCTCGCTGCCCACTAGCTGGTAGCCAAGCGCGTAGCCATACCCGTAGTAAAAGCCTCTACATAAGCCTCTTGCTTGTGCGTCTCTATGGTCCCTGGGCGGTACTGACGAACGTAGGCCATAGCTGCACCACTGCTCCAGCCCCAAGACTTGAACAGCGTGGCCGCCATCGTTCCCGTGCGCCCCTTGCCATGGGCGCAATGAATCAAGATGTTGCTGGTTTGTAGAACCTGGGTCAGTTGCGGTAGCAAGCGCCTCCATTGCAAGGTCGCCGATGGCGACGGCACGCCATAGTCCACCACCGGCAACTGGTGCCAGGCAATGCCGTGTTGCGCAAGAAGAAGCGAAAGCCCTGTGGCGCCCAGACGCTGCAATTCAGCGCTATCGAGGAGACTCACTACGGTTTTGACGCCCTGGCGCGCCACATGCGCCACGTCCTGGGCGAGTGGCCCTGTAGATTGGGCGCTTGCCATGGTGGCACCAGCACTCGCACCTAAACCCGCACCGGGACAGGCGGACATTCCAACCCGCCCCAGCCAGAGCGAGGGTGCAAAGTCGATATGCAGGGAATTAAGGTAGGAGGTGGGCACACCCCATTGTGATCCTGGCTGTGCTACCCGCTGATGACGAAATCGCAACAGTTGTCTTGGAACATTACGAAAATTTACTGTAACAAGACATGTCCCGAGACCACCACGGTGACCTGCGCCTGACCTGCCTGCACTGGGATGGGCGCGCCGCTTGCCTCAGGGCTCGCGTCCATCATCGCCATGGACATCGCACGCGGTCCGAAACTCTGGCCGCTGCCAGGAGAACCCAGGGTGACTTCGCCAATGGTGTAGCGGCTAAAACCCAGTTGCTGGGTCAGTGCATCAGCCTTGGCGCGCCACTGCGTCACCGCTTGGCCCTGCACTTTGGCCTCGGTTTGGGCCAGCAGTTCGGGGCTGATCTTCCATTCCACTTGGCTCACGGTAAGGCCGTTAAGGCGGCCGGCCAGGGCGGTGATGCGCTCGAGGTCGCGGCCTTGCACGATCAACTCGGCCACACCGGTCCAACCGCTCATTTTGCCCTCATTGCTGTAGCGCGGCGACACCTGCAGTTGCCCGGTGCTGATCTGTATGGCCTGACTCGGACTCTCGTTTTGCACCCGCTCTGGCACCTGTGCTTGGCCTAATGCCGAAGTCATTACCGTTTTGAGCTGTGTTTGCACCAGCGACGCGCTAGCGCCTTCTTTTTGTACCGTCAAGCGAATCACCAACCAGTCTTGCTGGACCCGCGCCGTGGCTGACGCACTGAAGTGCGCGCTCGGCCCTGTACTGACGGGTCGCAGTGGGTTCAGCGGGGCAGATTGGGCTTGCACCATGGGACCAGCCAAGGACAAGAAAAGTGCGAGAGTGCAGAGATAATCGCGGGCGCGCATAGAAACTCCTTTTCGAATGTCAAAAGCATAAATTCTTATATTCATCTGCCCGCAAGGACTGCTCCAGCGCGCGACCAGCGTCAATCGGCCTGCGCCGTGGGCACGGGCAAGCCGTTTTCCAGGTTGATGCCACTGTAACAAGGGTTGTTATTGGCAATGCAGCGCCCACTTTGGGCTTGCGTATTGCCGCGCGCCTCGGGCACCTGCAAGCATCGCTGGCCTTGGCAATCGGAACCGCTGCGGCAGGTTTTTTGTGCATCGGGATAGCCCTTAACACAGGCCAGTGTGCCCAACATGCACACACGTTGCCAGGTTCCGCCATGGGCCAGGCATTGGCCCGGCGACCCCTTGGCGCAATAGCCCTTGGTCAAAATAGCATTACTCGCGTCCCAGGTGCCACCACTGGAGGCGCAACGCACTTGCTCTGTCGCAGCTAACGGCTCGGCCGCTGGGATCACCACACCCTGGGGCGCCAAGCAGGCTGTCAACGCCCAGGTCGCGGCGATCAGCGAAATCGCCCTGCTAAGGCTGGAAAAAAAATACCTATGACATTGCCACTTGTCCATTTGCGCTCCTAAAGCAACACAGTTCATAAAATAGCTTCAATTACAAAACGCAGCACATAGCAGCTCGGGTACGCGAGCGAGCGCACAGTGCCATGTAAAGCCCATGAAATGTTCATTACTATTTGGGCATTTAGTTTTCATAAGGGATAGTATTATGCTCGTTATGATTAAACGCTCCTCCTTAATCGCGCTGCGCTTATGCGGATTTGCCATGTGCGTCGGGCTGGCCATGGCGCAAGAATCACCTTGGCACCTTGGGGCGACGGGCGGCCAAGTTCCTGCGCCTGCTGCCATCAACACGGTCGATGAAAAGCCCGGCCCACACCGCATCGTGGTTGCGGTCATTGACAGCGGTGTCATCGCGGGGCACCCCAGCTTGGAGGGTCAATTGTTGCCCGGGTATGACATGGTGTCTGCGTCGCAAAATTTACGCAAAAAGCGCTCTCCTGACTTCAAACCCGACGAGCGGGGCGCCAAGTGCGGGTCGCGCTTGATGGCGGACTCCTTCCGAACCCATGGCACCGAAGTAGCCAGTTTGGTGGCTGGCAATGGTGTCGACGGTGTGTTCGGCGTAAACCCCTCGGCCAAAGTCGTACCGATCCGCGTCTTTGGCGCTTGCGCCATGTCACGTAAAGATTTGCTCGATGCCATCTCTTGGGCCGCGGGCCTGCCGGTGCCGGGCGTACCCGCTAACCCCAATCCTGCCAAAATCATCAATCTCAGCATGGGTGGTGGCTCGTCCGTGTGCAACCCAGAGTTGCAAGCCTTGATCGACCGACTGGTGCAGGACCAAAGAATAATCGTCGCGGCAGCGGGTAATAACTTCCAGAAGCCTTTGCCCGAACCGGCCAATTGCAGCGGGGTAATTTCCGTCGGGGCGCTAAATGCAGAGAATCAAATCGAGGTGTACTCTGCGCTTGATCCACGTACCCTTGTGTATGCTCCTGGTGGCGGTGCCGCCCTGCCGGCTAACACGCCTTGGGGGGTGAATAAATTGAAAGTTGCCACCTATGAGCTGGATTTTTTTGGCAGAGAACGTTCCTCAGCTCGTTTTAGTGGTGTGGGCACCAGTTTCGCAGCGCCCGTGGTAGCCGGCTTTATTTCGCTTTGGCTTTCGCACAACCCGGACAAAACCTTAGAAGACTTTTTAAGCAACAAGGCCAGGTTTGTGCGGCCAGCCTTGCCTATTGAAAAGTGCGCCCAATGCATTCCTTTGGGCTTGTTCAACGCTGATCGAATGGGGACACCATGAACCACTTTTGCTTGCGTGGCCTGACGCGTGCAGGTCTTTTGCTACTAGTCATGTTGGCATTGCCCGCCTGGGCTGACATGGTATGGCACTGCTCGCGCGCACCCATGGCGGAGCAGGTGGCGGGCAGCCGCCCTGAGTCTGGCGAATTGTTTGCCCTTGCGCAACAAGAGGGTGCCGATGACGTGATTCAGATCTCGGTGACTGACCTGATCGACGTTTACTCCGGTGTGAGTGTGCGGCTCAGTGGCCTACCTTTGTCCGCCTGCTTTATGCCGGTGAACGACCCCACAACGGTCAAAGCTATGCGGGACTTGGGTTTAAGTGCTGATGTGTCCTCCGCTTTGGCACGCAAAAGCGCCATAGCGAGAAACAACCTATACCGCATCACAGACGAAGAAGAAATGAAAGCCTGCATCAAGCGAAACCATCCGGCGGTAGGTTATTTGCATCGGGCACAAGTCACCGAACAGTTGGCACCATGCTTTTGACGCTGGGCCGGGGCAGGACGCGTGTTTTTTTTCTGCGCTGTGGGGTTTGGCTTCTTGGGGCTAGCGTGTCCTTGGCTCAAGCAGAAGGTTTAGACATCAATTTCACATTTGACGGAGGGGTAGACGCATGGATGATCGAACCTAAAAAACCCGATAAACCTATCAACACTCTAAATTTTTTAGATGGTAGCGCCTTCAACGATCACAATTTTTTGCTCTTACCGGACGCCAACACCAAATGGGATTACCGGTCCGTTTCCCCTTGGATACGGTTTACAAGCAGCGTCCGCTTCAGTGCAAACAGTGAAGCTAACCTCAAACTGCGAGCCGACCAGTTGATGGGCGTCAGGTTAGATGCAGCCAATATCGAATGGACGACTTCGCCCTACTTAGGCTTGCGCGCCGGGGTGGTGAGCTTTAATACCAATTGGTGCAGAACCTATGATGTCGATTCGCCATGGATCACGGAGCCCGATGCGTTCTGTCGCAGCGGAGTATTTATGCCGATAAACAATGCAGCGCCAGGGCTACAGGTATACGCAAATACAGCGCTCGGCGAATACCAATTGCAGGCGATTTTGGGTGCTTACAACCCGATCCTATTGGCGTATGCAACTAAAGAATTCGGTTTCAATGTGACCGCGCTCAGGCCTAATTTCAACTTTGATACCAACCAGAAGATCAGCGCGGCGCTCAATTTTTTGCACCTAAAGACGGGAACGCAAGTACGACTTGGCATGATGCGTTCGGACCAAGCGGGCTTTTACAGCCCTAAATTGATACGCGAAGACAGAGACAGGCGCAATTTGCTAGACAATTACTACCTGGGTATTGACACCTACTTGCGCCCTTCTGTGCGCGCGCGGTACAGCCTATCGCTATTTGCATCGCGTGACTTTTATGACGGCGTGCAGGTCGTCACAGATCAGGATAAATCGGAAACCCTAGAACTGATTTATGAGTGGAAATCCACTGATATTTTTTCAGTGGGGTGGTCCAGATTCAATATTAGCGCCTCGGTGGATGATGTCGCGTTCGCGAATTTCAAAGCCGATGACTACTTCTACTCGAACACCTCGGTCCTTATGATGTCGTGGCGGCATCAGTGGGGCAAAGGCTTGTACAGCACGCTTCAATGGACCCAGGCCACTCAAACCAACGGCTATGAGGGCCGGCGCCGGCCCAGTAGTGGCGACGCACTGGGCTTGCGTTTAGGTTACCAGTACTAGTCTGTCCATTCAGACTGCTCAGTCAAGAGCAGTGATACGTCGTTTGAACTCAAGGCGCCATGACTCAAATCGCCACCTAATGGGTCGACATTCAGGTGCTGAAGTCTCAACATGGCGCGCTTTCAAAACAAGGTGGTCAAGCGCAACCACACATCAGGCAGGCGATCTACCACTTGCGCTTCAAGCCATTTGTCGGCGCCGGTGGCAATAGCCAGGCCCGCCAGAAAAATCAATCCGCCGAATATCTTTTTGACCCGATCGCCGTGCATCAACACTTTGTCACGCACTGACTGAAAGCCCCTGCGCGATGCGTAAGCCACAGCCACCAAAGGCGTGGCCGCACCCACACCAAACAGCCCCAACACAATACCTCCACGCACGGCACCGCCTTCACTGGCCACCAGGGTCAAGGCCGAAGCCAGCAAGGGCCCCGAGCAGGGGCTCCAGACCAAACCCAACACGGCACCCAACAACAAGGCCCCACCCAGGGTGTCCCCCTGCATGCGAGAAGACACATTGTTAGCGCCACTGGCCAGCGGCATCATCCATTGGGCAAAACGTTCATTCAGTGCAGGCACCCACATCGTCAGGCCCAGGCCCATCAACAATGCTGCACCAAACCAGCGCACATGGTCTACATCCAGACCAATGACGGGCCCCAAGGAGCCGATCAGTACGCCAATGCCGGCAAACGACAAGGCCATGCCCAGCCCCATGGCCAAGGGTGCCAGGCGATTAGCCTGCGCGGCCCCGCCCAAGACCATCGGCAAGATGGGGAACACGCAAGGTGAGAGGGTGGTCAAACTGCCTGCCAGCAAGCTCAAACCCAGGTGACTGATGGCCAGATCCATGTGATGCGCCTCTTGCTGTGTATCGGATTAGGGAGCAGGCACCCAGGCGGCACGCAAAGCCTGCGCATCGGTTACACCGCCCGAGCGGTGTTTTTGCTCTTTGCCTTTGTAGACAATCAGGGTCGATTGCGAGCGCACGCCCAGTTCACGCTTGAGTTCGCGCTCTTGGTCGTAGTCCACCACCAGCAGGGTGCCCGGCACCGAGGCGTCCCCTTTGAAACTGTTAAACACTTTCTCCTGTACTCGGCAAGTCGGGCACCATGCCGCATGGAAATGCAAACCGACCACTTCACCCGCTTGTTGCTTGTCCATCAGGGCTTGGGAGGTATAGGGCATTATTTCCAGCGCATGGGCTGGGGCCAGCCAGGCGGTCAAAGACAGGGCCAGCAAGGTGAGGGTTTTTTTCATGGTCGTTTCCTGTTGAGTAATGAATGTCAAGGGGGCGTTGGCTGAAGGGCAAGCACGCCCTCAAGATCCGGCATGGTTGAATTCGTTTCAACGTCGTCATAAGTTACAAAGACTGCGTCTTTAGTGCGCGGACTGCGCAAAGCAAGGGGTGATCCGAAAATCACCTCACGAATGCATGGCTTAAATCGGCCGCACAATCATCGAACGATAGTCACAGTTCCTTTGGGATTGACCTTGCTGGCCTGATTGACCATGGTCTGCAAATTGCTCGTACCCGTGGCATTGCTGATCGGATTGGTCAACAAGGGTTTCAACAAAAATGGCGCAGCGCTGTTGTCAGGCTCTGGCTCAATCGAAATCACAGCCATCCCACCGGGCAGCTTTTTGGCAGGGTTAATGAAGTCTTGCCCCGGAAATAGCGGCGCAGCACCAGCGCCTTTGGTGGGTCCCGCACCATCACCGTCTGCCCCCGTCACGCTGGTAAATCTACCTGTAGTGGTGGGTTTGCCGTCCACCACCACCCAGCCTTCATAAACCCAACCCGCAGGTAAAGTGGGCAAGCTCAAGCCCGCTTGCATGCTCCCCGAGCTGGGATTAATCCACCAGATGCCCTGGTCATCGGTGCCTGGGTTGGTGGGTGTGGCCAAAAAGAATTTTCCGGCGGCATTGGTGAAGTCGTTATCCAAAGCTGCGCCATGCCCCACACTCAAAGTCGCTAGCGTACGAGCCGCATCAAAATCGCCTGCCAGCAAATGCGTCTTGGTGGGTGCGGGATCGCTGTCATTTTGCGGCTCGATGGTCAAAACATAGGCCGTCGTCGAAGCAAGATCGGCACTGGTAACCGTAAAACTGTTGTGGCTCATCACGCCTTGGTCGTTGACCGTGAATCGCCCCGCACTTTTAGGCGCACCATTGACAATCAGCCAACCCTCATAAACGGAGCTTGCACCGAGATTTTCCAACCCGGTTAACTGCACATTGAGCGATGGCTCGTTACTGCTGCCACCACAGGCTGTCAGCGCCGCCGCCACACCGATGGATAAAGCCCATTGATTGAATTTCATATTGATTCCCTTTTGATATCAAGGCAATGAGAGGCCTTGCTGCTCTTTCGGGCTTTCGGCCCTCCCTCTTCACCGAAAGTGGGCTTCCACTTTCAAGTTTTCACACGCAGGCGCTCTCGCAGCGCCGCATCCAACGACAAGCGACCTGGCCCCCTGAACACCAGCGGCAGGAGCATGGCGATATAGATCATGGGTAGCTTGAAGTTGCCGTGGCCTTTGTCGGTCAAGGCATAGCCTTGAAACAATTCAGCCCAGGTCGACCAGGATTCTGGCCAGTGCACGCTGAGCATGGCGACCACGGTCAGCACGATGAGCGACGCCGAAAAGAAGCGTGTACCCAGACCGATGACCAAGGCGATGGCGCCCACGATTTCAAAACCCGTAGCCATGGCCCAGTTCAGATCGGTGGGGATCAATTTGAACGGCCAGGGAAACTGATCTTGAATGGCGGCAAACCAGTTACTACCGTGCAGTTTTTCAAAACCAGCCTCACCAAACTCCCAAGCCAGCAGCAGGCGCAGGCTGAGCAGACCGAGCCACGAACCTGCGTTGTCGAGCGCGTTCAGGCCAAGACGGGGAAAATTCAAGACAAAGCTCATGTCAAAGTACCCAGTAAAACGCCTTGCTCACGCAGGCTGTTGAGAAGTTGCTGGCCAAAGCCTTGCAAGGCCTCTGGGTCGGGATGCGCCATCTCTTGGGCCAGTTGCGCAAAGACTTGTTGCCCAGTCAGGCCGCTGTCCAAGAGCGCCAGCACATGGGCGGTGACGGCGTTGATTTCGGTAAATTGCACTTCCTGCTGTGCATTGCGAAACACCACCAAAAAAGTAGGCTCGGTTTTTCGGGGCTGCCAGGCCAGCCCGATGCGGTGCACCGGCCAGGCGCTGGCCACTTCTACCCGCGCCGGGTTCAGCAACACGCGCGCTTGCATCATGTCGCCTTGACTGTCGTGCGCTGGGAGCGTGACCTCCATCACGTCCACCGCCAGCTCGGCCCATTCGTAATGGGCCAGCTCGGCCAACCAGCGCGGCAGGATTTGGGCCACACGGCCTTCGCTGAGGTAGCGCACAAACTCATGCGGTATCTCGCGAAACCAGGGTGTGTGCAGTGGCCAGTCGCGGAGGAAGGTACGGCACAACCGGCGCCAGCGCGCCTCGCCCAGCAACTGGCGGCTGACCGGAAAGCAGCTGTCCACAAAACCGCACATATTGGTGAACACCAGCTCGTTGTAAACCGCCATGCGGCGCTGCGGCACACCTGGGGGGCGACGGGTGTGGTACGGGTCGCGCAGATGCTGTGCGAGTGCGTGCTGAAATTGTTGAAACGCGAGCATCAGGCCACCTGCCAAGGAGAGGCTACATGAAGCAAAGCTGGGTAAGCCGCGGGCGATAAATGCGGTTCTGAAACGCGACTCCAGGCCGCTTGCTGCAAGCGTGCAATGTGCGCCACCTCTTGCGTCAAGGTGGGCAGGTCGGGGATGTTGAAGTCGCGTTCCAAACAGGTGGGCACAGGGTGGCCGATGCGCTGGTAAGCGGCTTGCAACAGTTGCCACACCGGGTCGATCACCTCGCTGCCATGGGTGTCGATGTGCAAACCATCGTCTTCGACATAGTGGCCGGCCACGTGCACATAGCAGGTGCGTTCCAGCGGCAGTTGCTCTAAGTAGGCGTGGGGGTCAAAGCCAAAGTTCTGGCTGTTGACGTAAACATTGTTCACATCCAAGTGCAGCAGGCAATCGGCCTGCTCGATCACGGCGCGCACAAATTCGGGTTCTGTCATTTCGGCACCCGGCGGGGCGATGTAGGTGGAGGCGTTTTCCACGCCGATGCGCATGCCCAAAACATCTTGCGCACGCGCAATGCGCTCGGCGGTGTAGCGCACCGCCTCTTCGGTCATGGGGATGGGGAGCAACTCGTACAAGTGACGGTCGTCGGCGCACCAAGACAAGTGTTCGGTGAAAAGGCTGATGCCGTGTTCGCGCATGAAGTCCTTGGTACGGCGTAGCAAAATTTCGTCTAGCGGGCCGGGTCCGCCCAGGGACAAAGACAAGCCGTGGCAAACAAAGGGAAAGCGTTCGGTGAAGGCGCGCAAAGCGCGGCTAGAACGCCCCCCCATGCCCGCCCAGTTTTCGGGAGCGACTTCGAAAAATTGGACCATATCCGGCACGCCTTGCTGCAGCGCCGGGATCAACTCGCGGCGAAAACCCAAGCCTGCGGCGGCCTGAGCAATGGCGTGCATGGACATGGTTCAGCTTTGAAAATCGATGGGCCGTTGGCAGGGCTTATTTCTTTTTGTCAGCGCCGCACTTGGCTTCACCGCACTTGCCGTCTTTGGCTTTGCTGTCTATCTTCATGTCGGCCTTTTTGTCGCCACCGCAGCTGCCGTCTTTCTTCTTGTCCATGGCTTTGGTCATTTCTTTGTCAGCCCCACAGCTGGCATCTTTGGCTTTGGTCTCGCCTTTCATGTCAGCTTTCATGTCGGCTTGGGCAATTTGGTAACCAGCGTCCAAGGTTTTAGCGGCGAAGGGATTACCCGCAGCATGGGCGGGCATGAGGGTCACAGCGGCAAATGCTGTACCCAAAGCGATGGCGAGAAGTTGTTGCTTGTTCATGAAAAATCTCCTGAATGAATGAAAGTTAAAAATGACCGCTTTGACCGTCGCCGTCTTGGCACTTGTCAAGCGCTGTCATGGTGTAATCCGCTGCACGACACCGACAAGTTACGGAAAATTGAAATTTTTTTCTTTTTATATCTGTAACTTTTTCAAACCCACCAGCGAACTGACTTGATGAGCGACAGCCTGCAAACCATTGAACTCGAATTGCATGCGCTATGGCTGCAAGCCCAAGAGGGTGACGCCGCCTGCTACGCGAGCGCTTTGAAGGTGATCAGTAGCTACCTGCGGCGCTATCTGAATCGGCGTATGCAGTCGCAGCCCAGTGATGTGGAGGACCTTGTGCAAGAAACCCTGTTGGCCATTCATCAAAAGCGCCACACCTACCAAGCCGAGCAAGCCTTTACGGCTTGGATGTACGCGATTGCGCGCTACAAATGGATTGACCATTTGCGCGCGCATGGCCGACGTGAAGCTTTGCACGATGACATTGACGACTGGTCGGAAGTCTTGGCCGCAAGCAGCGAGACCGAAGTCGCGGACTCGCGCCGCGACCTGAGTCATATGCTGACGCTGTTGCCCGACAAGCAGCGCCTGGCGATTGAGCACACTAAGTTGCAAGGCCTGTCGATCACCGAGACTGCGACCTTGACTGGGCAAAGCGAAGCGGCCGTGAAAGTCAATGTGCACCGCGGCTTAAAAGCCTTGGCCACCCAATGGAGAGTGAAAATATGAATACCGATGAATTGATTGCTCTGTTAGCGCACGATGCCGGCCCCGCGCGAGGCCCCACACCCCAGCAAGTCGGTGGGCGTTTGGCGTTGGCCCTGGCCGTGTGCAGCCTGATGGTGCTGTACATGGGTTTAAATCCGAATCTGAGCGATTTCGCCAGCACCTCCGTTTTTAGCTTGAAGTTGGTGTGGCTGTTTGCGCTACTCATTTTCAGCGCGGCCTTGGTATACCGCCTAGCGCAACCGGGTCGGCCGCTGGGTAAAGCACCTTGGGCCATTGGCTTGGCGCTGCTGGCCATGGGCGGGCAAGGCATGAACCAACTGCTGCAAGCCCCGCTGGAGCAGCGCAGCGCCTTGGCCTTGGGGACCAGTTGGCAAGTGTGTGCCTTGAGCATCGCCTTCGTCGCATTACCCTTGTTGGCTGCTTTGCTATGGACGGTGCGCGACATGGCGCCGACCCGGCCCGCCCTCACCGGCGCCCTATCCGGTTTTGGGGCAGGTGCCCTGGCTGCGATGCTGTACTCGCTGCACTGCACCGAGAACAGTTTTGCCTTTTTCGCGGTTTGGTACTCTGCCGGCATGGGCTTGAGCGCAATATTGGGCGCGGTCTTGGGCACGCGATTTTTACGCTGGTAATGACGGGTCACTCTTGATAGGCCTAGAGGCCTTCCCCGGCAAATCTCAGGATTACCGTTACACACCACTTTCAATTCCCGCCCTCGTCCCCGTCTATATCCGAGCGACAGCAGGGAATCTGCAGCATGCCCGCAGGGCTTAGCCCGTACGGGCTAGCCACCATGCTAGAGAACCATTGGCCCGTTAAGATCACCGACCTTGCAGCTCTTTCACTGGCCGGTCTCTGATTGCGAACAGCTTTGGTCCCCTTACTGCCCCATCAGCCACCGCATGGCCCGTCACATCCCACGTTTGGCGACAGCCTCCTGTTTTGGCACGTACTGGTGGTACTGGGCGTGGTTGCTGTGGATTGGGTTAGCTTTATTCAACCCACAGCCAACCTGAACGTCACCGCCTGGAACCCCCTGCCGGCATTGGCAATTTTTGCATTCGGCCAACGTACCAGCTTTGTGTTTTCGTATGCAGCGGGCTTATCGCTATCTGACTGGCTGATTCGGGGTAACGACCCATTGGGGGCGCAATCGATCACCCTGACGCTGATTAACGTCGCCTGCTATCTGGGAGCCCGCGCAGCCATCACGCGTTATGCGGTCGGATTCCATAGCTTCAACAACTTCAAAACCTTGATCGTCGGACTCACGGCACTGATTGCGTGTGTTCTTCTCAACGCTTGCTTAACTGTAACTACCTTGCTTTACTTCGATGCGGTCACGATGGGCGCATGGCTTGATGTGTTTACCAAACTAACGGTAGGCGATTTGGTCGGGCTGTTGGTACTGATGCCCTTGCTGTCCGCCCTTACCAGCCCTGCGCGCCGGAGCGCCTGCCTGCGCTTGTTGCGGCAGACTAATTTCATAGGGCCTGTGCTCGTTATTGTGATGGTGATTGGTACCTTGGCATCCTTTGCTACCACCACACCGCTGCGCTATAGCTACTTCATCTTGCTGCCGTTGGCCTGGATTGCCGTGCGTCACGGATTGTCAGGCGTGATCCTTGCCTCATTTCCTGCGCAATTGCTTTTGGTGACCGCTTATATGGCCCGCAATTCGTCCAACAGCGTGGTCTTGGAAGTGCAGGCGCTCATGACCGTGATCTCTCTGGTTGCCTTGACGATCGGCGTCACTATCGACGAAAAAGTCCTGACTGAGCGGCGCTTGCGAAGCCGCCAGCGAGCATCCACATTGGGCCGCATTGCCGGGGTCGTGACCCATGAAATCAGCCAACCGCTAACCTCCATCAGCACCTACGCAATGGCGGCCCATCAGATCATCCACAACACACCCGACTGGCACCACCCCGAACTCAGCCGTGCCGTCAACTCGATCGTGACAGAGTCCACTCGGGTGCGAAAAATTGTCCACCGGGTGAAAGATTTCTATCAGCAAGGCACCTTATCCGTGAGCGAATTCGATCTCGCTGATCTGGTTCGTAAAACCCTAGAAAGTGAAACCTTACGCGCCAGCAGCCTAGGCGTGCAAATTTACAAACTAGAGCAGACAGATACAGTTCAATTCCGGGGCGACCTGACCCAACTCAGCCTGGCACTGCACAACCTGGTAACCAATGGCACCTCGGCCGCAGCACGCGGTGCGGCCAAATGGCTGAGGGTGGAGCTAAAGGTTGATGCCACCTCTTGCAATATAGACTTCTGGGACAGTGGCACCTTCATAGACCAAGATCGCGTGGAAGAAATTTTTGACTTCGGATATTCCCGGACATCTGGTGGCATGGGGGTGGGACTGCACCTTGCCCGCGATGTCATTGAAGCCCACCAAGGAGAGATTGTGGCGATTTCTAATTCCAGCATGAAGTTCCGAATTTCCCTGCCAATAGCCAGTTCAACGCAGGTAAACGCCCTTGAAAAATACTAACCTTTACATCGTTGACGACGAGGCAGCCATTCGCGATGCCTTGGCGCTCTTAACCAGCATGGCGGGGGCTTCCGTATCGGTGTTTTCCAACGCCGAAGATTTCCTGCGAGTGATCAACACAGACTCTACGGGCTGCGTCATTCTGGATATTTACCTTGGAGGCATGAGCGGTTTGCAAGTGTTGGAACAGGTAAAGGAGCGGGCACCGCATCTAGTCTGTATTGTCATCACTGCCCATGGCGATGTGCGCACGGCACGGCAAGCCTTTCTTTTGGGTGCGGTCGATTTCATCGAAAAGCCCTATGACCCCCAGGAACTGATGAATACCCTTCAGAAGGCGGTGCTACGTGTCAGCCGGCCACCCCAGCAAAATAGCCCCCAACCGGGCGAGCTAACTCCCCGCGAGGCAGAAGTTCGAACCCATTTGTTGGAGGGGAAAAGCAATAAAGAAATTGCTAGCTTGCTACAGATCAGTCCCCGAACGGTCGAGGTTCATAAATCGCGGGTGCTCGAGAAGCTCGGCCAACATAGTGTGATTGACCTTATTCGATCGACCCTGCTCAATGGATAAGCGCGACGCCTAGATTGATCTGAGGCGCCGACTCCTGCGCTGCGAACTCGGGTGTTGGCGTCAGGAAGGAAGCAAAGAGCCTCTCTGTCGATAAGTCTGGGGCGGGCTGCAAATCGTAGCCACTCGGTGCGTACTCCATCGTATAAAACCCGCCGCTCGCGTAAACAACTGAGCGCGAAACACAGCTCGAAAGACGCGCATTGTTTTCGATGGCGAACAATGCAATATCGCGGTCCAGAATGTAAATTGCTCCCTTTTCGATCTCAGGCGAAATGTCAAAGTATTCGCTACTGCGCTGGTCAAAGTTCCACCAATGCTGAGTGAATTGGCGCTGGGCGTGCGAATTTTGCCGTGGCTCTGCGAGCCAACCACTCACAATCGTGACTCCCGGCTTGCGCAACTGGCTGTAGGCATTGCCAAAGCATTCAATGACGGCGCCACCCCCAATGCTTTCAACGCACACTACGTCTAGCGGACTTTTGCAGAAAAGCTGTCGGCGGGTGAGAAATTTAAATAAGGGGCTTTCCATCGAACACTTCCAAGTGCTTATTTTGTGCAGCCAGAACTGGGCAGCAGCATGGAATTCATCTTAGGGGTCTTGGTCTGCGGCGTAAATTCGGCTCGCACCGTACGGGGCTGCGCCTACGCGATGCCAAAGCTGCAAATCACTGCACGAGGGCAGACCAGGCGGAGTCCGCTGGATAATCCGGACAAACCCGAATCCTCAACCAACCAAACAAGCAAACCATATGCACAAAATTGTCCGAAATCTACTAATTTGCATAGCTGCACTCGTAGTATTCGGCGTAGTCGCCGTGTGGGCGCCTGATCGCCCGGTAGAGGATTTGACGGCGCGCTGGGCGCCGCAGCCTTCCCAATTTGTCGCCATTGATGGCATGAGCGTGCATTTGCGTGACGAAGGACCAAGAGATGACCCGGAACCCATCATTCTTTTGCACGGTACGGGCGCCAGTTTGCACACCTGGGATGCTTGGACCGAGGCACTCAAATCGAAACACCGGGTGATTCGGGTAGATTTGCCAGGGTTTGGCCTCACTGGACCAACCAAGGACGGCAACTACCAAATGCCCGCCTACACCCATTTCATGAACTCATTGATGGATACGCTGCAAATAAAGCGTGCGGTTTTAGCGGGAAATTCATTTGGTGGCGATGTCAGCTGGCAAACCGCCGTTACCTACCCAGACCGGGTTTCTCGGTTGATATTGGTCGATTCTTCAGGATATGCCACCACAGCCGCGTCAGTGCCTATAGCTTTCAAACTTGCGCAAATGCCCCTGCTCAGCCGCCTGCTTAGCAACATCTTGCCGCGAAGCGTCATTGAATCCAGCGTTCGAAACGTCTATGCAGATCCCACCAAGGTCACAGCCGAATTGGTTGATCGCTATTACGACCTAGCCCTACGCGCGGGCAATAGAAAGGCCATCACCGAAAGGTTCGCGCAAAACAAGCCTGGCCAAAATGAATCAGCGGTCAAACAGGTAAAGGTGCCGACCTTGATCATCTGGGGCGGTCTTGATCGGCTAATAACTCCTGACAACGCCGAAAAATTTCATCGCGATATCACCGGCAGCCAACTGATTGTTTTTGAAAAGCTGGGACATGTGGGACACGAAGAAGATCCTGCAGCTACCGTGGCTGCAGTTCAGACATTCCTGGGTCAATAATGCTTGCTGCTCTTTCGCAACGCTGGGTTGTCGATAGCAACGCCTTAGCTTGGCAGCCATCCCCCTCACCCCTGGTGCACCGCCGACTTTTAGAGCGCGACGGAGGTGAGGTAGCCCTTGCGACTTCAATCGTGCGGTATGACGCAGGTGCTAAGTTCGATTTTCATGAGCACGCGCTTGGCGAAGAAATTCTGGTGCTCGATGGTACCTTGAGCGACGAGTTTGGGGAGTATGGGCCAGGCACCTATTTGAAGAATCCCTCAGGTTCCAGCCACGCGCCGTTTTCTCTGAACGGGTGCACCTTGTTTGTGAAGCTTCGGCACCTATCACCTGATGACCGCGAAAGGGTTGTAGTCCACACCCATCAATCGCGCTGGTTCCAGGGAATGGTTGACGGGCTACAGGTTATGCCCTTGTCTGAATTCGGGACCAGTCACACCGCATTGGTGCGATGGGCACCGCAAACGTATTTCAATCCCCACCGGCATTACGGTGGCGAGGAGATTTATGTGGTGGAAGGCGTGTTTTCCGACGAACATGGGAGTTATCCTCAGGGGAGTTGGATTCGCAGTCCGCATCTCAGCCAGCACCAGCCGTTCAGTATCGAGGGATGTCTCATTCTGGTCAAAACGGGACACCTTCTTGGCTGATCAACGGAGCGACCCCATGAGTAACAGACCACCCACTGCCCTGCAAAAACTCGCTGATTACGAGGCATCGTTCTTTTTGGCGGTGGTACCAAGCGTGGGCAGCAACGGGACATCGATAAAGCCAAAGAATTATGGGCCGAGTACAAGGCCAGAAAAAAAGCAATGTTTTCTAAGACAACCAGCAAGCACAAGGGGTAATTTAATGGCCTTGACTAGAAATTTCAAAGAAACCGTCGTTGAGCGAGTTCAGAGCGACGCCACGTTTGCTCAGGCATTACTGGATGAAGCGGCCACGTTGTTTCTGAATGGAGAACCTGAAACGGCTCGACTGATCCTGCGTGACCTGGTCAACGCCACCCTAGGCTTTGAGCAACTTGCAGCACTGACGGCCAAGCCAAGCAAAAGTCTGCACCGGATGCTTTCTCCAAAGGGCAACCCCAGCATGGATAACCTGGCCGCCATTTTCCGGGCAGTGCGCGAGAGACTTCAGGTCAGCCTGTCTGCTCATTCGGTTGCTGCCTGAATCAGCTATCTCATAAGAAGCTAAAGTTAATGAGTTCATGTGGGCACCTTGGCAGCGGGCCCACCTAAGTGGCATAAACAAAAAAGCCCCGCTCTTGTGAAGCGGGGCTAAGTTGTTGATTTATTTGGGGTGGCTGATGGGGCTCGAACCCACGACAACAGGAATCACAATCCTGGACTCTACCAACTGAGCTACAGCCACCGTATCTCCAAATTATAAACTGGCCTCGCCTGGGCAAGACCTCGGTGCGCCCTTACTCGGCAGCCGCAAGCGCCGCACTGGCATCGGCTTGGGGCTTGGCTACTTTGATCTGCACTTTAAAGCGCTTTTTCAAGACTTCGTAATACGCGTCCCACTCAGCCCCAGCCAACCAACGCGCCATTTGGCCGCGCTCTTGCTCAGCCACTTCGGCTGGGGGGGCGTTGCGGGGCAAGACCTTGTTCACACGAGCCACCGCATAGCCTTGCGCACCCAGGTCCACACCCAGCCAAGCCGGCAGTGCGGAAGTATCTGCGCGCAGAATGGCATCCATCAGCGCCTGGCTCATGCCGGGTAGGGGCTGGTCGCGCCCTAGCACAGCGGCGGCGCCAAGCTTGCCTTCATCGGCTTGCTTTTTCCATGCGGCAAGTTGGGCCTCGCCCTCTTTTTTAGCCATTTCTTGGGCGCGTGATTGCACCAGGCGGACTTTCACTTGCGCCCCTACCTCGTCCAGCGGCTTAGTGCGGGCCGGGTAGTGCTTGCTGATGCGCGCCGCGACTATCTGGCTAGGGCCGGTTTCTATAGCTTCAGTATTCTGTTTTTTCTCTATCGTGTCGGCGCTAAACAATGCCGCCAGCAATTTGGCATTGGCCAAAGGGCCGCTTGCGCCTGGGGTAGGCGTTTTCGGCAAGCCATTAGCGCTTTGAATGCTGAGCTTCAGGCGATCGGCAGCGGCTTGTAAGCTGTCTGCCTGCTCATAGACCGCGTTGGTAAAAACTTCGGCCTGCTCCGCAAATTTCTTTTGAGCCTGCTGGGTTTTGAGTTCAGCTTCCAATTTTTCGCGCATGCTGTCAAAGCTGGGGGCGGCTGGGGTTTTAATGTCGGTCAAGCGGATGATGTGGTAGCCGAAATCGCTTTCCACCAAGCCACTGGTTTGGCCTTTTTTCAGCGCAAAAGCGCTGTCCTCAAAGGGCTTGACCATAGCGCCCCGCGCAAAAAAATTCAGGTCGCCGCCATTGGCAGCAGAGCCGGGGTCTTGCGAAAATTTGGCCGCCAACTGAGCAAAGCTGTCCGGTTTGGCCTTGATTTTGTCCAGCAAATCTTGTGCCTGCGCTTTTGCTTTTTCACGCTCCGCGGCAGGCATTTCTTTGGATGCACTGATCAGAATATGGCTGGCGCGGCGCTCTTCTTTGGACTGCAGACGCGCGATGTTTTGCTCGTAATAGGTGCGCACATCGGCTTCGGGTACGCTGATGGACTTTTTCACAGCCTCCAAATCGAAAACCAAATATTGCACATCAGCAGTCTCAGGCGCCTGGAAAAGTGCGCTATTGGCCTTATAAAAGACCTCAAGGTCGCTGTCACTGGTTTGCACTTTGGCTGCAAATTCGGCGGCACTAAAGCGCGCCACCTGCACCTCGCGCCGCTCAAAAAACGCATTTAACGCCATATCGGCCACGGCCTTGGGCGCGAACGCGGTACTGCTCACGCCCGACTCCAACTGCCGCAGCGACAAATCCTGGCGAATGCGCGCTTCCAACCCGGCGGTGGTCAAGCCCTGGCTGGCCGCAATTTGTTCATAGCGCTCTTTATCAAAGCTGCCATCGGGCTTTTTCATCGAGGCGATAGCCGGAATCTGCTGCAACTCACGCGCCAAACGCGCGTCCGTAATAGGCAGCAGAGAAGCATCCACCGCTTCGGTCATGACGCGCTCACGCACCAAGCGCTCCAGCGTGGCATAGCGCGCCTCTGGCGAGTCCATCATCTTGGCGTCCAGTTCGGGGCGCGAGGCACGCAGGCGATCCACCTCATTTTTGTGGGCAGCATCCCACTCGGCTTGCGTGATGCTGTAACTGGCGATCTTGGCTACTGTGGCGCCGGACGCATTGCTTCGGCTGTAGCCGTCCACACCCACCAGCACAAATGCGGGAACGATCAGCAAAAACATGACAAACATCATGATCTTGTTGTGCTTGCGGACGAATTCAAACATGCGCTATCTCCAGGGACTCACAAAAAAGGCGAACCTGCGGTTCGCCTTGTGCCGGTTTGGGTGGTGGGTGATGACGGGCTCGAACCGCCGACCTACGCCGTGTAAAGGCGCCGCTCTACCAACTGAGCTAATCACCCCACCTGAACTACCAATCTGATGTCAGCGGGCGGTGCGCCTTATTGCTGCACCAAGCCTGCGGACTGCGGCGGCGATTTTATTGCCGCACCCCGGACCGACTTGCCTTGGGGGTGCCCGGCAAGCCCGCGCGGGCGCGTCGCGGATTCTATGCGCAAACGGCCGGCCACCAACGCCAAACACCTAATGGCTGCGGGCGCGTATTTCGGGCAATGCTTTTTGCAGGTAATACACCATGGACCAGACGGTCAGCACCGCGGCCACCCAGATCAACCAGGTGCCGCACCAATGGGTATCTAGCACGCCAAAGGCCACACCGTCAAACAGCAAGAACGGGATGGCGACCATTTGCACGACCGTCTTGAGCTTGCCAATCACATGGACCGCCACGCTTTTGGTGGCGCCAATGCGCGCCATCCATTCGCGCAAAGCGGAGATCGCAATCTCGCGCCCGATGATGATCAGCGCCACAAACACATCAGCCCGCTGCAAATGCACCAGCACCAGCACGCAGGCGCATACCAGGAATTTATCGGCCACCGGGTCCAAAAAAGCCCCGAAGGCCGAGGTTTGGTTAAGTTTGCGCGCTAAATACCCGTCGAGCCAATCGGTCAGCGCAAACAGCACAAACATCACCGTGGCGATCAGGTTTTTCTCGGGTAGCGTGGCAAAGGCCTCGGGCGCATAAAACACCCCCACGATGAGCGGAATCGCAAATATGCGCGTCCAGGTCAGTATCGTGGGGATGGTCAGAAACATACGCGCCATTGTGGCACGGGGAATATGACAGGCCGTGCCGCTCAGTGCAGGGCGCGGTAAATTTCTTCAGCCAACTCCGGCGAGATGCCTTCCACCGAGGCCAAGTCTTTGGCGCTGGCCTGGGCTACGCCGCGCACGCCGCCAAAGCGCTGTAAAAGCTTGGCTCGGCGCTTGGGGCCCACGCCGGGGATTTCTTCCAGCTTGCCGCCATCGACCCGCACCCGCGCCCGCTGGGCGCGCATGCCGGTAATCGCAAAGCGGTGCGCCTCGTCGCGGATCTGGGCTACCAGCATCAGCGCCGCCGAGTCAGCGCCCAGGTAAACCTTGTCACGCCCGTCGGCAAACACCAGCTCTTCCAGCCCGACTTTACGCCCCTCGCCTTTTTCCACCCCGACGATCAGCGCCAGATCCAAGCCCAGGGCCACGAAGACTTCGCGCGCCATAGACACCTGGCCTTTGCCGCCGTCCACCAGCACCAGGTCGGGCATGCGCTCCTGGGCCGAAGGCAGGCGTCCCTCGTGCTTGGCCAGGTCCAGCGCTTCGGCCACTTTGCCGTAGCGCCGCATCAGCACCTGGCGCATGGCGGCGTAGTCGTCGCCGGGGGTAATGTCCTCAATGCGGTAACGCCGGTATTGGGTGTTTTGCATGGCATGCTGCCCAAACACCACGCAAGAGGCTTGGGTGGCCTCACCTGCAGTGTGCGAAATGTCAAAGCATTCGATGCGCAGGGCCGCCAGGTCTTCCATGGCCAGGTCCAGCACCTCGGCCAGGGCGCGGGTGCGGGCCTGCTGAGAGCCTTCTTCGGCCAAAAGGCGGGCCAATTGCAAAGCCGCATTGGTTTGCGCCATGTCCAGCCAGGCGCGGCGCTGTTCGCGCGGCTGGTGCACCGCACTGACCTTAAAGCCATGCTGCTCGGACAGCCCCGCCAGCAGACCCCTACCGACTGGTTCGCTCACGACCAAAACGGCAGGCATCGGTACACCCAGGTAATGCTGCGCCAAAAAGGCCTCCAGCACCTGCGACTCAGGGCTTTGCGGTATGTCCGAAGCGCCCTCGTCGTCAAGCAAAACGGCAGACTCTTCCACGTGCACTGGAAAGTATGGCCGGTCACCCAAATGCCTCCCGCCGCGCACCATGGCCAGGTTCACGCAAGCCTTGCCACCCTGTACTTTGACGGCCAGGATATCCACATCGCGGTCCGACACGTTGTCCACCGATTGCTGGTGCAACACATTGGACAGCGCCGCCACTTGGTTACGCAATTCGGCCGCCTGCTCAAACTCCAGGCGCTCGGCGTGCGCCATCATGCGCTGTTCCAAGGACTTCAGCACCTCTTGCGCATCGCCTTGCAAAAAGCGCTGGCCGTCGCGCACATCCTGGGCATAGTCGGGGGCGCTGACGTGACCTACGCAGGGCCCAGAGCAGCGTTTGATTTGGTAGAGCAAGCAAGGGCGCGTGCGGTTGCTGAACACCGAGTCCTCGCAGGTACGCAAGCGAAACACTTTTTGCATTAACAAAATAGCCTCTTTTACCGCCCAGGCGCTGGGATAGGGCCCAAAGTAATGGTGCTTTTTCTCCACCCCGCCCCGGTAATAGGCGACCCGGGAAAACTGCTGCGGGTCGGCGCCCGGTTTACCGCTTTTACGCGCGCCCGTGTCCGGCGCGGCCTCGGGGTTGGCAGCGGTCATCTTCAGGTAGGGGTAACTCTTATCATCCCGAAACAAAATGTTGTACTTGGGATTGAGCGTCTTGATGAGGTTGTTTTCCAACAGCAAGGCTTCGGCCTCAGAGCGCACTACCGTGGTTTCCATGCGCACAATCTTGCTCACCATATGGCCGATGCGCGTGCCGCCGTGGTTTTTCTGAAAGTAACTGGCCACCCGCTTTTTCAGGCTGATCGCTTTGCCCACGTACAGCACCTGGTCTTGCGCGTCAAAGTAGCGGTAAACGCCGGGCAAAGTGGGCAAGGCCGCCACCTCGCGCAGCAGCGCTTCGCTATGGATGGGGCTGGGTGGCGCTGTCATGCGCGTATTGTCAGAGTTTTCGAGGGCAGCTGATCTGCCTCCCGCCCTGTCCATCTGCCAACGGGGACAATTGCGCCATGCCGTCCCGCACCCCATCCGCGCTCCAAGCCGCTGCCACCGCCCCAGTGTCAGCGCAAACGCAAAGTCCGCCAGCCAGCGAAAAGGTTTTGCTTTGGGACATTTTTTGCCAGGTCATCGATAACTATGGTGATGTCGGCGTCTGCTGGCGTTTGGCCGCGCAGCTGGCGCTGCGTGGCTATAGCGTGCGCCTGTGGTTGGACGATAAGCGGCCACTGCAATGGATGGCGCCCGGCGCTGCGCAAGGCGGCTGGCCAGGCATTAGCGTGCACGACTGGCCATCGGCGCACTATGCGGCGCCAGTTCCAGAATTCCCCTTGGCAGACGTTTGGATAGAAGCCTTTGGCTGCGATATTCCACCGGCATGGCTGCAAAGCCAGGTGGATGCCGCTGAAACCCAGGGCCGACGCCCGGCCTGGATCAATCTAGAGTACCTCAGCGCCGAGCCCTTTGCGCTGCGCAGCCATGGCCTGCCGTCGCCGGTATTGCAAGGCCCGGCCAAGGGCTGGACCAAGTATTTTTTCTACCCTGGTTTCAGCCCGGCCAGCGGTGGTTTATTGCATCGCACAGACGCACAGGCTGCGCAGCCACCCACTTGGGCCAACCCAGAATTGGCCGCATTTGCACCCGAGGCGTCCGGTGAACGCACGGTGCTGCTGTTTTCTTACGCCAGTGCGCCCATTGCAGCCTTGCTGCAAGCGCTGATCGCGAGTGGGCAAGCGGTGCAATTGCTGGTCGCCGCTGGACAAAGCGCTCAGGCCGTGCGGGACGCGCTGGCTGCCCTGCCCGATGGGCGCAGGAGCCCGCTGCGCCTGCGCTTTCTACCCTTGCTGCCGCAAGCCGTTTTTGACCAACTGCTGGCTCTGTGCGACCTCAATCTGGTGCGCGGGGAGGACTCGCTGGCCCAAGCCGTGCAGGCGGGCAAACCCTGCGTCTGGCAGATTTACCCGCAGGACGACGGCGCGCACCAGCCCAAACTGCAGGCCTATCTGCAAGCCCTAGCCGCCGATACCCCCTTGCGTACCTGGCATGCTTTTTGGAGCGATCCGCCCACTAGCAGCCCAGCGCCGCATGCCCTGGCATGGCCGTGGGAGGCCAATTCCGCCTGGCCGCGCCATGCCGCTGATGTGGCCGCCCAACTGGCGCAAAACACTGATTTGTGTAGCCAATTGATCGATTGGGCCGTGCTGCGCGCAGCACATCCGACCGCCCAGTGAGCCTAAAGCGGGCACCGCGCCAAAGCACTTGCCTGGCGCAATGCAGGGAGCTAAGGGGGTCGAAGCACGGATTGGCGATAAAATAATGGGCTTTGCTGGTGACTTACGCGTTTTGGCGCTGCACCACGCCCCGCCGCATTTCGCGGTCTAAGGCTGCCACTAGCGGCCCCCCAATCTGACGGATTGTTTATGAAAATTGCCCAAGAAATTCGCGCCGGTAATGTGATCATGCACGGTAAAGACCCGATGGTCGTTCTGAAAACCGAATACAGCCGTGGCGGTCGCAACTCGGCCACGGTGCGCATGAAGCTCAAAAGCCTGATCGCTAACTTCGGCACCGAAGTCGTGTTCAAAGCAGACGACAAAATGGACCAGGTCATCCTAGACAAAAAAGAGTGCACTTACTCCTATTTCGCAGACCCCATGTATGTCTGCATGGACGCGGACTTCAACCAGTACGAAGTCGAAGCCGAAAACATGGGCGATTCGCTCAGCTACCTGGAAGACGGCATGGAAGTGGAAGTCGTGTTCTACGACGGCAAAGCGATCTCGGTGGAGTTGCCCACCAGCGTGGTGCGCGAAATTACCTGGACCGAGCCGGCCGTCAAAGGCGATACCTCGGGCAAGGTCTTAAAGCCCGCCAAAATTGCCACCGGCTTTGAAATCGGCGTGCCGATTTTTGTAGCCCAGGGCGACAAAGTCGAAATCGACACCCGTACTGGCGAGTACCGCAAGCGCGTCTAAGCCACTTCGCTGGCCACAGCCGTACTAAGCCTCTGCGGGGGCTTTTTTTATGCGCGCAAGCGCCAGGCGCTGGGAGCACCCAAAGCCACCATGGCGCCTACGGTCCAAAACACTACGCTGACACCAACGACCGCACCAACGCTGCCAAACAACAAAGGCATGAGTACGCTGGAAAAATTGATGGTCGTTAGGCGCAAGCCAATGGCCTGACCGTGCTGCGCGTGCGGCGTGATCTGGTGCAAGGTGCTCATAATCATGGGCTGCACCGCGCCCAGAGCGACGCCAAGCACGACCGAGCACACACCCATACTCCAGGCCGATTGCATCCAGGGATAAATCAGGAACACACTAGCGGTTAGCACCATTGATGCAGTGAGCGCATGCCACTCTTTGACACGGGCTGCGGCGATGGGAATGAACAGACGCACAGCTATGGCAGCGACTGCAAAGCCGCCCAAAATAGTGCCAATCACCGAGGCGCTGAGCGCGCGTTCATGCCCAAGCACCGGCACCACAAACGTATGCACATCCCAGCAAGATGAGAAAAGCCAGTTCACCATCAGCAAACGGCGCATAGGCGGCGATTGAAGCAAATGCCAGGCGGAGGCCTGCGCACCTGTGGCCGGCTCCACCGGCTCTAGCTCGGGCACGCCCCGTATGCACCAGGCGCTGAGCAAAGGCATGCACAGCGCGAATAAAAACGCGGCCCTAAAGCCCGGATGCGCCAGACCCTCCGGCATAAGCCGTGCACCATAGTCGATCAGCAAACCGGCAGCTACAGCACCAAAAAAATTAGATACTGCCGGCCCGATGGCAAGCCAGCTAAAGACGCGGCGCAACTCCAAACTGTCACGCGCAGCACGCCCCACATGGCGTTGCAATGCCACCGACGCGATTCCACTGGCTGCGCCCATGCACAGCGCACTGGCGCACATCACTTCAAACACCGGGAACAACAGGGACAGCGCGGCGCCGACCAAGGCCGAGAGCACCGCCAGGCGCACCGGCCGCTGCAGGCCGTGGCGGTCCGCGTAGCGCCCTGCGGGCAAGGACAAAAACACCTGGCTGACTGAAAACAGCGAGAGCAGCAAACCCACGTGCAAGGCGCTGTGCCCCATGCGCAGCGCCAGCAGGGGCGTGGCCATGCGCATAGCCACCATGCTGGAATGCAAAAAAATATGCCCGGCGATCAGATGCGGCAGCCACCCGCCGGGCACGGTCGTCTGCGCTTGCACACCCGTATCGGAAAGCGCCAAGTCAGGACCCGCAGGCGGCAGCGGCCCGCTCACGGGTGCGAATGCCCATCGTCGCTGTCAAAGTCCTTATCCATCGGTATCAGACCGGTCGCTTGGACTTCGGGTAGGCCCTCCACTTTTTTCAGCGCGCGGCCCATGGCCCGGCTGCGCGCCTCGGCGTTGTCCAGGGTTTTGAGCACAGTTTCAGTTTGCGATTTGACCTTGGCCAGCACATCACCAAATTTGCCAAACTCGGTCTTGACCGCGCCCAGCACTTGCCAGACCTCGCTGGATCGTTTTTCCAGCGCCAGCGTACGAAAACCCATCTGCAAAGAGCTTAGCATGGACAGCAAGGTGGTCGGCCCGGCCAGCGTGATCCGGTGGTCGCGCTGCAAAGACTCCATCAAGCCCGGACGGCGCAGCACCTCGGCATACAGACCTTCGGTGGGCAAAAACAAAATCGCAAAGTCGGTGGTGTAGGGCGGCTCGATGTACTTGTAGGCAATGGACTTGGCTTCCGCGCGGATACGCAGTTCCAGCGCTTTGGCGGCGGCTTCTGCGTCGGCAAAGTGCGCCCTGCCCTGCGCGTCCAGCAAACGCTCGTAATCTTCATTGGGGAATTTGGCATCAATGGGCAACCACAGTGGCGTGCCGTCCTCAGCCTTGCCCGGCAGTTTGATGGCGAAGTCCACCACGTTTTTGCTGCCTGGGCGGGTGGCTACCTGGGCGGCGTACTGGTCGGGCACAAACACTTGCTCCAGCAAAGCGGCCAACTGGGCCTCGCCAAAAATACCCCGCGTCTTGACGTTGCTAAGTAAATGCTTGAGATCGCCCACACCCTGGGCCAAGGTTTGCATTTCGCCCAAACCTTTGTGTACCTGCTCCAAACGGTCGGCCACTTGCTTGAAGCTCTCGCCCAAGCGGGCCTGCAGTGTGGTTTGCAGTTTTTCGTCCACCGTGGCGCGCATTTCGTCCAGCTTGGCGGCATTGGTGCTTTGCAATTGCAGAAGCTGCGCTTCCAGCGTGGTGCGCACTTCGGCCAGCATGCGGGCGCTGGTTTCGCCCAACTCGGCGATGCGGCGCGCATTGGATTCACTCAAAGCGTTCAGCTGCGTGCTCAAGGTATCGGACAGGTTTTTTTGCAAACCCGCCAATTGCTGGCCAAACGCGTCAATTTGGGTGTTTTGCGTGCGGGTGGCTTCGGCAGTCTGTGCCGTCAGCGTTTGCTGAAAGGTCGCCATGCTTTGGGCGGCCTCCTGGCGGCCGTCGCGTGCGGTGTCGGCCAGGTCGCGGCGCAGTTCGCGCTCCAAGTGGTCTAAGCG
>JBILPS010000021.1:0-43756 GCA_044373655.1 Rhodoferax sp. | reverse complement strand
ACATTTTGTGCGGCCTGTTCACTCTGCGCCGCGCCTGGTGGGCGGCGAAACAGGAGCGACAGCAGCAACACGGTGTGTAGGCCCAATAAAACCGCCGCCAGCCAAATCATTCCCTCATTCACAGCACATTCTTTCTAAAACTGCATTGTGCTTTAAATGATGCCCAGATCCACCGCTCAGGCAGAGGCCAAAAAAGTATCCAAGGCCGCTGCAACAGCCTCTAGCCCTGTCGGAAAGTGCCGCACCGGCTCAGCCGCGTGCCAAGACCCCGGGATTGAGCGGTGTCACGGCTTTGCCCTGGGTCAGGTAGCCGATTAAATTGTCTACCGCCAGATCGGCCATAGCCTGGCGAGTGCCGGGCGTGGCGCTGGCAATATGCGGCGTTAGCACGACATTGGGCACGGTAAGCAAGTCAGGGTGGACCGTGGGCTCACCCTCATAAACGTCTAGACCTGCGGCCGCGATGGTGCGTTCGCGCAGCGCCTGCGCCAAGGCGCCGTCATCCACGATGCCGCCGCGCGCCAGATTGATCAGCGTGGCCGTGGGCTTCATAGCAGCCAGTTCAGCTGCGCCAATGGTGTGGTGCGAGGCGGCGCTGTAGGGCACCACCAGCATCACATGGTCCGCGCTTTGCAGCAATTCCAGCTTACCCACATAACGCGCTTTGCAGGCCTCTTCGGTGGCCGCATCCAGGCGACTACGGTTGTGGTACGTCACTTGCATGCCAAAGCCAAAAGCTGCCCGACGGGCAATCGCCTGGCCGATGCGGCCCATGCCAATAATGCCCAAGGTGCTGCCATGCACTTCGGCGCCGGAGAACATGTCATAGCTCCAGCGCGTCCACAGCCCGGCGCGCAAAAAATGCTCGCTTTCAGTCACCCGCCTAGCCGTTGCTAGCAAAAGCGCAAAGCCAAAATCGGCCGTAGTTTCGGTCAGCACATCGGGCGCATTGGTGCCCAGCACACCGGCAGCGGTCATGGCGGGCAGGTCAAAATTGTTGTAGCCCACCGTCATATTGGCGCAAATTTTGAGCGCAGGGCATTGGGCTAGCAGCTCAGTGTCCATGCGCTCGGTGCCGGTAGAAAAAACACCCACTTTGCCCTGCATACGGCGCAGCAACTCTGCCCGATCCCACAGCACATCGTCCGGGTTGGAATCGACCTCAAAATGGGCAGACAGGCGATCAATCACGCTTTGGAAAATAGCGCGGGTTACCAAAATGCGGGGCTTGGAAGTGGACATAGTGATAGTTCAGAAAGGAGTGGTTACGAAGTGGAAAGCGAAAACGCGCTTGGCTGAAGCAAGGGGGCAGCGCAAGCCGCCCGCCAATAAGTTATCAATCCAACCAATGCGTAAATTCTGCCATCGGCACGCGGGGCGTGACAAAGCCATTGACGGGCGCATCCGCATCGGCATAGCCCAGGGCCATGCCACAAACCAGCATTTCCCCTTCGCCAGCCCCGATGTGCGGCATGATGATTTTGGCAAAGCCATTCCAAGCCGCTTGCGGACAGGTGTGCAGGCTACGCCCGCGCGCAGCCACCATGATGCTTTGCATAAATGCACCGTAGTCCACCAGCGAGCCGCGCCCCATCACGCGATCAATGGTAAACATCAAGCCCACGGGCGCATCAAAAAACCGGTAGTTGCGCTGGTGCTGGGCATGCATCTTGTCTTTGTCGCCTTTGCCAATACCCAATAGACCATACAAGCCCCAGCCGTTTTCGCGGCGCCGGTCTATATAGGGGCTAACCCATTTTTCAGGGTAGTAGTCGTATTCCTCGCGGTAGCTTTCGGCCAGCGCGGGGTCGGCACGTAGGGCGTCGTGGGCGGCGCAAACCTGGTCCACCAGGCTATCGCGGCTGGCACCTTGCAGCACATAGACACGCCAGGGCTGGCAATTGGTGCCCGAAGGGGCGCGGCTGGCCACCTCCAAAATCGCCTCGATGTCGGTGCGCGCCACCGCCTGCGGGGTAAACGCCCGCACCGACATGCGACTGCGGATGGCCGCGTCAACAGCCTCGGTCTGACTCAAATATTGCATGCAAAAGCTCCACTCAAAATAAAGGATGCCAAATCAAAGGTGGCGGGTAAAAAAGCTTTATCGACCGCTAGGACGACAGCGATCCAAGATGCTCCAAGGCCCCCGCCAAGGCGGACGGTAGCGGTGCAGGCTGGCGGCTGGCGGCATCGACATAAACATGCACGAAATGACCTTGCGCCGCTGCCCGTGGCTGACCCACGGCAAAAACGCCCAGTTCATAGCGCACGCTGCTGCGACCCTGGTGCGCGACCCGCAAGCCCAGTTCCACCACCTGCGGGAAAGACAAGGGAGAGAAATAATTGCACTGGGTTTCCACCACCAGACCGATGACCGCGCCGCCCTGCAGGTCCAAAGCCCCCTGCTCAATCAGATAAGCGTTTACCGCGGTATCAAACCAGCCGTAATAAACGACATTGTTCACATGCCCATAGGCATCGTTGTCCGCCCAGCGGGTGGTGATGCTGCGCCAGACGCCGTAGGCGCTGCGCGGCGCGGGTTCAGGTTTGGACATACAAGGAGGGGAAAGAGGTTAAAACGTCCGCACCCAGGACACAACTGTGTAAATTCTTTCGAATGAAGCGCATTTTGCCACCGCCGCCTGCGCGCTCCGCGTTCGGCCGCAAGCCCCTGCGAATCCGGTGCTTCAGAGGGAAAAGCACTTGCGGTTTGTCCTCTATCAACAAATTTTCAACTTTTTTGCTGCATTGCAACAAAAATACCTTGCAAGACGGGTTTTCATCCCTATAATTCGTTTATGCTGCACTGCAACATCGCCTAAGCAAGGCAGGTTACGGAGCAGATAGCGTCTCTTAACCTAGTCTTTTGTTTATTTAACTTTGGAGTATTTTTATGCTAACCGTAGAACAAGTCGTCGCTTCCAACAAATCCAACCTCGAAACTCTGTTTGGCCTGACCAGCAAAGCTTTCGAAGGCGTTGAAAAACTGGTTGAACTCAACCTGGCCGCTTCCAAAGCAGCCTTGTCTGAGGCTTCTGCCCACACCCAAACCTTCCTGAGCGTGAAAGATGCCCAGGAACTGATGGCTCTGCAATCCGGTCTGCTGCAACCCTTGGCCGAAAAGACTGCTGCTTACAGCCGTCACCTGTACGACATCGCTAGCGGTGCCGGCGCAGAATTCACCAAGACCATGGAAGTCCAGGCTGCCGAAGCCCAGCAAAAAGTAGCCGCTTTGGTCGATAGCGCTGCCAAAAATGCACCTGCCGGCTCTGAGTCCGCAGTGGCCATGATGAAAAGCACGGTTACTGCTGCCCACAATGCGCTGGAATCGGTTCAGAAAGCTGTCAAGCAAGCTACCGACGTCGCTGAAGCCAACTTCAATGCGATGGCTGCAACGGCTACCACCGCTACCAAGCAAGCTACTGCTTCCAGCAAAAAGCGTTAATGGGTCAGGCGGCAGCAAGTTTTTTTAAGCTTCTGCTGCAAACCAAGGGAAAACCCTGATACGATGAGATTATTGGAAGTGCAAGCTTCCTGTCGATTGTCTCCTCGGATCCTTTCGAAACCTTTGGTTCAGGGATCCCTTCAAGGCCTCGTTGCAAGACGAGGCCTTTTTTTTGGCTCTGATCGCAACGCACGCGCCAAAAAGTCTTGCTACGGCAGTGGACTGCACGCGCGGCAAGGCGCTAGCGCGATTTGGCTTCCACAGCAGCGCGTAACTGCGGCAGTGCGGCCAGCATGGCTTTGCGGCCTGCTTCGATAGAGCGCTTACGCGCCCCAAAGTCTGCGCTGGAGATGCCGCGCAACTGGGGCCGGATCACCACATCGGCGCCTTGCAGTTCCAAGCTATTGATGCTTTTGCCCATGATGGTGAAGGTTTGCAAAAGAATTTCCAAGGTACCGCTGGCCGAGGCGGCCTCGGGCGGGCTGGAAATGTCCACTGCAATAATGAGCTCGGCCCCCATTTTTTTTGCAGCACGCACCGGCACCGGCGAGATCAGGCCACCATCCACATATTCATGATTGCCAATCTTGACGGGTTGAAAAACCGCCGGAACCGCACTGGAGGCACGCACCGCGGTACCGGTATCACCGCGCTGGAAAACGATGTCATTACCGCTGTTGAGGTCGGTAGCCACAATGCCTAAGGGCATAGGCATCGCTTCAATGGGCTTTTGGCCCACTTGGCCATTCACGTATTTGGCAAGCGCCTCGCCGCGCAATGCGCCGCGGGTGAAAACCTGAAGCGTCCAATCGGCAATAGTGGCCTCTTCCATGGTTTCGGCGATGTACTGCAACTGCGCGCCGTTTTTGCCACTGGCATACAGCGCTGCCACCAGACTGCCCGCCGAGGTGCCGGTTACCAGCACGGGCCGGATGCCCGCTTCTTCCAGTACTTGAATGACACCAACATGGGCAAAGCCCCGTGCAGCACCGCCACCCAGGGCCAGGCCGATGCGCGGCAGGGTTTTGACCACGGGCGCAGGTGGTGGCGCAGGCACGACCGGCGCTTCGGCTGCGGGTGTTTTGGCGGAGGCGTCCTCGCCCTGCGCTTTTCCAGGTGATGCGCCGGTCAAACCGCTTTCCGCGCCAGGCGCTTTTTCGGCTGCTTGGGCGGTACCGACCACCACCGGCGCTTTAGTGGATGGCGTAGAGGCACAAGCGCTTAATAGTGCGACCATGGCGCTGACCCAGACCCATTGCAAGCTTTGCTTCATGAAAACCCTGTCTCTGTGTGACAATGAAAAAAACAGATTGTGCAGGACAAAGGTCATCCTATGAAACGTCCGGCCCCATGGGCGGCAAAAGTGGTCGCATTGCTCGATACGGGCAACAAGGCGGCGGCGCTCGCACAAATCAAGGTGGCGCCCTCAGTGCGGGATGTCCAAGCGCTGCAGCTTTTGCTAGGTCGCCATGCGCAGTTAAAAAAAGACGCCTTGCTGACCCAAGCCGTGGACGACCAGATCACCACCTTGTCGCACCCGCGATTACATCGTTCTCCCTGAGCCTTCGCAGCGCTTGCTGGCGAGATTCTCAGGGCAAGGCGGCCACGGCGCGCTGGTAAGCGGCCGATTGCAGCATGCCTGCCCAATCTAAAGACGGCGATTTGGGCAAAAGCGCCAAACGCCGCGCGTGGCTCTCGGGCTTAGGCTGGTACAAGCCCGAGCTTTGCGCCTGGCTTAGCTCTGCTAAAACCGTGTCTAAAGGGGAGTGCCCGGGTCTACCGACCAAGGACTGGTTACACAGCAAGGCCATATCGCAGCCGGCCTGCAAGGCGGCCAGCACCGCTTGGGTCGCGCTGATTTCGCGGCCCTGCACCTGGCGTGCACCGGCCATGGACAAGTCATCGCTAAATACCGCTCCGCCAAAGCCCAGGCTTTGGCGCAACACCTTTTGCAACCAGATCGCAGAAAAACCGGCAGGTAGGCTATCGACCTTCGGGTAAACCACGTGGGCCGGCATCACCGCCTGCAACACCAGGTCCAGCGTGGCATAAGGCGCTGCGTCTTGAGCCAAAATACTGCGCAAACTGCGCTTGTCCAGCGGCACCGCAAGATGCGAATCGGCATGCACATAGCCGTGGCCTGGGAAATGTTTTGCGCAATGGGCTAGGCCGGTTTGCGCCATGCCTTGCATCAGGCTTTGGGCCAGCAGGCTGACGGTACGGGCGTCATCGGAAAAAGCCCGATTGCCGATCACACTGCTAGCGCCGTAATCCAGGTCCAGCACCGGCGCAAAACTCATATCTACACCGCAGGCCCGCAATTGCGCGCCCATCACATAGCCGCAGGCTAGGGCAGCGCGGTTGGCGGCCAAGGGGCCAGCCTTGTGGCCCGCGCGCGGCGCAGCCAAAAACATTTCGCCCAGCGCGCGCATGGGCGGCAGATGCACAAATCCGTCATTGCGAAACCGTTGCACCCGACCGCCCTCATGGTCCACCGCAATCAGCAGGTCAGGACGCAAGCGTTTGACGCTGGCACACAGCTGCGTTAATTGCGCCCGGTTTTCCCAATTGCGGCCAAACAAAATCAAACCGCCCACCAAGGGATGGCGTAAACGCAATCGGTCCACGGCCTGCAAGCGGGTGCCGGCAATGTCAATCATCAAAGGGGCGTGCTGCATCGCCGTTTTCATTGCAACCGCCTTAGGTCGCGGCGGGCTGCGAAGGCCCAGGCTCGCCGGCGGCATCATCGCCCAGCACGGGCCGCGCCGCTTTAGCGCCGGGAATTGATTCGACGATGCAAAAACTCACTGCATAGTCGGTTTCATCGCTCAGGCTGATTTGCGCTTGCAAGCCGCGCGCTTCAAACCACGCTTTAAGGGCGCCATGCAAAACCACCACTGGCGCGCCGCTGGGCAGTTTGGTAATTTCGCAAGAGCGCCAGGTCATGGGCATGCGCATGCCTAAACCGACGGCCTTGCTGAAGGCTTCTTTGGCGCTGAAACGGGTGGCCACATAGCGCACGCCGCGCTCGGGCCAACGGCTGCTGCGAGCCTTCCAGGTGGCCAATTCGCCGGGCGCCAAAACTTTGGCGGCAAAGCGCTCACCATGGCGCTCTAGGCTGGTGCGGATACGCCGCACGTCGCAAATATCCGTGCCAATGCCGAAAATCATGGTCGCAAACAAGCCAGATAGGCCTGTACCGCGCCGGCATAGCCGCGCTCCAAAGCATCGCCAATCAGGGCATGGCCTATGGAGACTTCGCGCACCCCAGGGACAGCGCGTATAAATGCGCCCAGATTGTCCAGATTGAGGTCGTGCCCGGCATTGATACCCAAGCCCGCCGCCGTGGCGGCGCGTGCGGCCTGGGCAAAACGCGCCAATTGGGCCGACTCCCCGGCGCTACCCCAAGCTGCCGCGTAAGGCTCGGTATATAGCTCCACCCGGTCCGCGCCCACCGCTTTCGCACCGACCATGGCATCGGCATCAGCATCCATGAACAAACTCACGCGCACCCCCCAGGCCTGCGCCTGGGCAATCAAGGGCCGCAGCACATCGGTGTCCTGCGGAAAGCTCCAACCATGGTCACTGGTCAATTGGCCCTCTCCGTCGGGCACCAAGGTGAGCTGGTGCAAGGGCAGATTGCGGGCCTTGAGCTCGGCGGCCACATCCATCAGGTTGTGCAAAGGGTTGCCTTCGACGTTGAACTCGCGGTCCGGCCATTGCTGCATCAACTCCGCCAGGTCCAGCACATCGCTACCGCGGATATGGCGCGCATCGGGCCGCGGATGCACGGTGATGCCCGAAGCCCCGGCCTGCAAACACAGGGTCGCGGCGCGGGTCACGCTGGGAATGCCAAGGTGGCGGGTATTGCGCACCAAGGCCACTTTATTCAAATTGACAGACAAGGCGGTAAATGAGGTATGCATGGCAAGCGGGCAATGGTTGCGAGATCGAAGCTTAAAAGTTCAATAGGACTGGATGTCCACCATCATCTGGCGGGTGCGCAGGGTACGGACCCCGCAATGGTAGTGCAGCAGCGCGCGCAGCAAAGGTTTGAGTGCCGTGCTCAGGGGCGCACAGGCGCGCAAGGTGTCGGTAAACAAGCTGCCCTCAGCCAGCGTGGCTTGCAAGCCCGTCCATTGGTCGCCGCTCAAAAAAGCCCGGTCGTCGGCGTGGGCCTGGCGCAGTCCGCCTTCGGGCACTAGGGTGTAGGACTGCTGCGGCTCCAGCGCTGCCAGGGTGAGGGTTTGCACATCGAGCTGCGGCAGCAAACCGACTTCGCGCAAGAGCAGCAACTCATAACTGCGCAGCGCCGCTTCCAGCACTTCTTCGTGCGTGCTGGCCAGCACGGCCACAACGCTGGCATAGACATCAAACAAAACGGGGTGTGGATCGTCGCGCGCCAAAAGTGTCAGCAAGAGTTCATTCAGGTAGTAGCCCGAGAGCAAAGACTCGCCGGTGGGCATGACGTGGCCGCCCTGCCACTCGGCACTTTTGAGCGTGCGGATTTCGGCGTCCCCACCAAAGGCCAGGTGCAAGCGCTGCAAAGGCAACAGCACTGGCCGGAAGCTGGAACTGGGCCGTTTGGCACCTTTGGCAATCAGGGCAATGCGTCCGTGGTGGCGCGTAAACACTTCCAGAATCAGGCTCGATTCGCTCCAGTCGTAGCGGTGCAGTACAAAAGCCGGTTCGTCCGCAATACGCTTGACGGCCATTTACTCGTATCCGAAAGAGCGCACGCGCGCCTCGTCGTCGGCCCAGCCGGAACGTACTTTGACCCACATTTCAATAAACACTTTGGCATCGAGCAGCTTCTCCAGCTCGACGCGGGTTTCGGTGCCGATGCGTTTGATGCGCTCGCCCTTGTCGCCGATGACCATGGCTTTGTGGCCGTCGCGCTCCACCACAATGGTGGCGGCAATACGCAGCAAACGCTTTTGCTTGCCGCGCCCGGCTTCCTCTTCAAATTTATCAATGACCACGGTCGAGGTGTAGGGCAATTCGTCGCCCGTGAGGCGGAACAGTTTTTCCCGCACGGTTTCGCTGGCCAGAAATTTTTCGCTGCGGTCGGTCAGCTCGTCGGCGGCGTACCACCAAGCTTGCTCGGGCAGGTATTTTTCGCAAATCCCCAGCATGCGCTCAATATCCTTGGCGTTCTTGGCCGACATGGGCACAAACTCGGCAAAGGCATGGCGTTGCTGCATCTCCTGCAACCAAGGCGCAATATCGGCGCGGCGGTTCACCTGATCGAGCTTGTTAGCCACCAGCAGGGTGGGCACCTCTTTGCTCAGCAAGGCCAGCACTTTGGCATCGGCCTGGTTGAACATACCGGCCTCGACCACAAACAAAATCAAGTCCACATCACCGACCGCACCCACCACGGTTTTGTTGAGCGAGCGGTTGAGCGCGTTGTTGTGCCGGGTCTGAAAACCAGGTGTATCGACAAACACAAATTGCGAGGCCCCGCGCGTGTGCATGCCAGTAATGCGGTGGCGCGTGGTTTGCGCCTTGCGCGAGGTGATGCTGATTTTTTGCCCGACTAAGGCGTTCATCAGCGTGGATTTGCCCACATTGGGTTTACCCACAATAGCAACCAAACCGCAGCGCTGACCGGCTACGCCCTGCTCTCCCGCTTCGGCTAGGCGCGGCATAGTTTTGAGCAGACCTGCCAGCATGCTGTCCACGTCTTGCGCTGGCTGTTCTGGGGCATCAACAGGAGGCTGAGTCGGTTTGTTTTTAGTTGGCATGCGGGGCTTTGGAGTGAAGGGTTTGCAGCATCGCGCTAGCAGCGACTTGCTCGGCGGCACGGCGCGAGCCACCAATGCCACGCTCGACCAAGTCGAGTTGCGCGATTTCGCAGGCCACATCAAAGGTCTGCTGGTGCGCAGCGCCCAGGGTATTGACCACTTTGTAGTCGGGCAATTGCATTTTGCGCGCCTGCAGCCACTCTTGCAATTCGGTTTTGGGGTCTTTGCCGATGGCCGCCATGCCGGGGTTGACATCGAGCTTTTCGAACAAGCGTTGGACCAGGGCTTGCGCTGCAGGATATCCGGCATCGAGGTAAATCGCCCCAATAATCGCCTCCAGCGCATCGGCCAAGATGGACGGTCGCTTTGCGCCGCCCGAGCGCATCTCACCATCACCTAATTTGAGCAGGGGCGACAGACCCAAATCCACAGCCAGTTTGTGCAAAGTCTCTTGCCGTACCAAATTAGCCCGCACGCGGGACAAGTCGCCCTCGGGGAGGCTTTGCAACTTGGCATACAGAAAGTCAGACACCGCCAGGCTCAGCACCGAGTCGCCCAAAAATTCCAGGCGCTCATAGTGATCGGAGGAAAAACTGCGGTGCGTTAAGGCCTGCTCCAGCAGGGCCGGACGATTGAAATGGTGTTGCAGACGCTGTTGCAACTGCGCAATTTCGGGTTTCACGGTTCGCCTTTATGCCGCAGTGTTACCGGCGCGCAGCGGGCCGTTTGATTGGCTCGCCCCACCATCAATGGAAGGGCCCCACACGCTTGAGGTTGCCGAAGTTCATCCATACATAAAAAGCTTTACCGACAATATTTTTCTCCGGCACAAAGCCCCAATAACGCGAGTCCATGGAGTTGTCGCGGTTGTCGCCCATCATGAAAAAGTGGCCCTCGGGTACCTTGCAGCTTACGCCCTCGACGGTGTAATTGCAGTTGTCATAGCCGGGAAATTGCTCAGCGCCAGGGACAAAAGCAGGACGCTGCTCGTCATTGAGTACGCGGTGGCTTTGCGTGCCAAATTTTTCCTCGTATTGCTTGAAGTAACGCATGGCGTCTTCGTCAAAAAATTCGGGCACCGAATCGGTGGGAACCGCCTGCCCATTAATGGTCAGGCGCTTGTTCAGATAAGCCACGGTGTCGCCGGGCAAGCCAACTACGCGCTTGATGTAGTCCAGACTGGGCTTAGGTGGGTAGCGGAACACCATCACATCGCCGCGCTGGGGCTTTTCGCCTTCGGTAATTTTGGTGTGGATTACCGGCAGACGCAAGCCGTAATGGAACTTATTGACCAAAATCAGATCGCCCACCAGCAGGGTCGGAATCATCGAGCCCGAGGGAATTTTGAAGGGTTCAATGATAAATGAGCGCAGAAAAAACACTGAAATAATGACCGGGAATAAGCCGGCGGTCCAATCCAGCCACCAGGGCTGGGCCAAGATGGCTTCGGTGGCCTGGTGCATATCACCATCGACGCGTGCAATGCCTTTGCCATGCAAATCGGCACGGCGCTTGTCATCGGCTTCTTGCAAATGCCGTGCGGCGCTCTGGCGCGCTGGTAAGAAGTAAAAACGCTCAGCCAGCCAATAGACACCGGTCACCGAAGAAGCCATAAACAGAAGAAATGCAAAATTGCCTTCCACCGCGCCGGAAAACCAGGCGCCGGCATAGGCCACAAACGCGGCAAGCACTAAAGCGGTGATAAAGGGCATCAGTCTTCCACCCGCAAAATAGCCAGGAACGCTTCCTGAGGCACTTCCACCGATCCGATTTGTTTCATGCGTTTCTTACCTGCTTTTTGTTTCTCAAGGAGCTTGCGCTTGCGCGAAATATCACCGCCATAGCACTTTGCGAGCACGTTTTTGCGCAAGGCTTTGATTGTCTCACGCGCGATCACATTGGAGCCGATTGCGGCCTGGATGGCGACGTCGTACATCTGTCTTGAAATCACCTCGCGCATCTTGCCCACAACCGCGCGCCCCCGGTAGGTGGCCTGCGTGCGGTGCACGATGATGGACAAAGCGTCCACACGCTCGCCGTTGAGCAAAATATCCACCTTGACCACATCGGAGGGCCGGTATTCCTTGAACTCATAGTCCATGGACGCATAGCCCCGGCTGACCGATTTGAGCTTGTCAAAAAAGTCCAGCACGATTTCGCCGAGCGGCATGTCATAGGTGAGCATGACCTGGCGACCGTGGTAGGCCATATTGAGCTGTAATCCGCGCTTTTGGTTGGCCAGGGTCATGACAGCGCCCACATACTCTTGCGGCATGTACAAGTGCACGGTGACGATGGGCTCACGGATTTCGTCCAGCTTGCCCTGGTCGGGCATCTTGGAGGGGTTTTCCACCATCCGCACTTCGCCGTCGGCCTGTACTACCTGATAGACCACGCTGGGCGCCGTGGTGATCAAGTCCTGGTCAAACTCGCGCTCCAGGCGTTCTTGCACGATCTCCATGTGCAACAAGCCCAAGAAGCCGCAGCGAAAACCAAAACCCAAGGCCTGGGACACTTCGGGTTCGTAATGCAGCGAGGCATCGTTGAGCTTGAGCTTTTCCAGGCTATCGCGCAAGCCTTCGTACTGATTGGCCTCGGTCGGGTACAAACCGGCAAACACCTGGGGCTGGATTTCCTTGAAACCGGCTAATGCTTCGGTGGCCGTAGCCGCCGCGCCACCGGTGCCGGGCCGGATCAGAGTTACGGTATCGCCCACTTTGGCCGCCTGCAATTCGCGAATACCGGCGATGATGTAGCCCACCTCGCCGGCCTCCAGGGACTCGCGCGGCAAATTGGCAGGGGTGAACACGCCCAGGTTGTCGGAGTTGTAGACCGCACCGGTAGCCATCATCTTGATCTTCTCGCCACGCGCCAGGCGACCATCGACCACGCGCACCAGCATCACCACGCCGACATAGCTGTCAAACCAGCTGTCGATGATCATGGCCCGCAAAGCGCCCTCAGGATTACCCTTGGGCGGCGGCACCTTGGCCACGATAGCCTCCAAAATCTCGTCTATGCCCAGGCCGGTTTTGGCGGAACAGGGGATCGCCTCGGTGGCATCTATGCCGATCACGTCCTCGATTTCGGAGCGCGCATTGTCCGGGTCGGCGTTGGGCAAATCCATTTTGTTGAGCACCGGCACCACTTCCACGCCCAGCTCCAGCGCGGTATAGCAATTGGCCACTGTCTGCGCCTCCACGCCTTGACTTGCATCGACCACTAGCAAAGCGCCCTCGCAGGCCGACAGCGAGCGGCTCACTTCATAGGAGAAGTCCACATGGCCGGGCGTATCGATCAAGTTGAGGTTGTACACCTGACCGTTTTTGGCCTTGTACTGCAAGGCAGCCGTCTGTGCCTTGATAGTTATCCCCCGCTCTTTTTCAATGTCCATAGAGTCCAAAACCTGGGCTTGCATATCGCGCGCTTCCAGTCCGCCGCAACGTTGAATCAGGCGGTCGGCCAGCGTAGATTTGCCGTGGTCAATATGGGCAATGATCGAAAAATTTCTGATGTGTTGCATCAAGCAGGAGGGTCAAGAGATTGAATTAAAAAGGCCGGAGCAGAAAAAAGGGCGCGTCGGATGAACGACGCGCCCTGAACCAACCATCATTGGCAACTGCGAAAGCTGGAACTTCATTGTAGGGAAAAAGCGTAAAACGACGCGCTTGCACATAGGACGGATTGGCTTGTTGTCAATCGACAACATAAATTTATTCACAAGTTATACACAGACTGTAAGCAAACCATGTGAATAAGATGTTGATGGCATGTGCAGCACCCACGAATATTCCGTATCGCGAATTTTGCAAACTACTTTATTACTAAAAACGGACTTTTCGGTGCATCATTCTAACTAAACCATCAATCAGATTTTTTAGCACGCGTGCCTGAAAAACCGTTAAATAAGGGCTTTCCAAGCTTCGGCCAAGGCCAAGAAGCACCAAACCGGCTTGCCAGATCAGGCCTCTTAAGCTTGTCTGGCAGCATTTACGCTTAGTTGGCCGGCTTGATCAAGGCGTATTGTGTCCATTCGCCGCGCCGGAAAAGCACATTGATCGCCTTACTCTTGTCCAGCTTAGCCACCACCGCTTCAAACTCTTTGACAGATCCCACCTCCACATTGCCGATAGCCAAAATGACATCGCCTTGGCGCAGCCCAGCGCGTGCGGCCGAATCGGTAGCGGCGTCCACACTGACGCCGCCTTTGACGCGCAACTCCTTCTTCTGGACTTCGGTGAGTTCACTCACACTCATGCCCAAGACCTGACCGGCTGCAGCTTTAGGTTTGCCTTCAGCCGGCCCTGGTTTGGCCGCCGATTTCTCCGCCTCAATCTCGGCGACGGTCACGCTCAGCTCTTTCGTTGCACCGCGCCGTTGCACCGTGACGGTGGCTTTGCTACCGGGCTTGATCTCACCGACGGTGCGCGGCAAATCAATCGACTTCTCAATCGGCTTTCCATTGAAACGCAAAATAACGTCGCCCGGCTCCACCCCGGCCTTGTCCGCCGGTGCACCCGCTTCGACGCTGGTCACCAGCGCACCTTGGGCCTTAGGCAGGCCCAAAGACTCTGCCAGCTCCTTGCTCAAAGGCGCGATGCCCACGCCGATGCGCCCCCGAGACACCCGGCCCTGGCTGCGCAACTGCTCCACCACCCGCACCGCCTCGTCCATCGGAATCGAAAAGGAAATGCCCATAAATCCGCCCGAACGCGAATAAATCTGGCTGTTGATGCCTACCACTTCGCCCCGCATATTGATCAATGGACCGCCCGAATTCCCCGGGTTAATGGCCACATCGGTCTGGATAAAGGGTAGATAGTCGGTGTCATCGGTGTAGCGCTGCTTGGCGCTGACGATGCCGGCGGTCACCGTATTTTCAAATCCGAAGGGCGAACCGATGGCCATCACCCACTCGCCGACTTTCAGCCGCCCGACATCGCCCACTTTGACCGGCGACAGACCGGTGGCCTCAATTTTGACCAGAGCCACATCGCTGCGCTTGTCCGCACCGATGATCTTGGCTTTAAATTCACGCTTGTCCGTCAAGGTCACCAGCACCTCGTCAGCCCCATCGATGACGTGCGCATTGGTCATGATCAGCCCGTCTTGGGAAAAAACAAAGCCTGAGCCCACACCGCGCGGCACCTCTTCTTCGGGTGCGGGCCGATTAGAGCGCGGCGCCTGCCTGGGTGCATTGGGCATAGGCAGGCCAAAACGACGAAAAAACTCCATCATTTCCTCATCGCCCGGGCCGCTAGGCTGCTGACGACTAGTGACTTTCTGCAAGGTGCGGATGTTCACCACCGAGGGGCCAAGCTGTTCGACCAGCTCGGTGAAATCGGGCAGCCCGCGCGCCTGGGCATGCACTGGCTGCACAGGCCCAGTCAACAAAGTCATTCCTAAGAGACCAGCCACCAAAACGGGTAGTCCTGCGCGTAAGCGGTCAAAAACGGCAAATGCAAACATCGGTCTCATCCTCTCATTTCCCAAACAAACGGTGCGCAGCAGTGCGCATCCGCAAAATCCATACAAGCCCAAGCAAATACACGCTGGCGGCAACAACGCAAAGCCTGATCAAAAACTTTACATGAGTCTGGCGTCACGCTGACAGAATAAGTCATTAAGCCCTGATTTTCGCGAGCGCTAAGCCCTCAGCACCTGCCCCATGGGCGAGCAGCGCACGCCGCAATGCGACCCACTGCGGCTCCCGCTCCGATATCGGCCCCGTCAACAACCATTGCACCTTTCCATTTCCAGCGGACAAACGCAATACCGAAAAACCGGGCAGGGCCACAGCCCAATGCACCCGACAGACTTCATCCTGCGGCCACAAGGTCCAGCGCCATGCGCTGCCGTCCCATTCCAAGCTACCGCCGGGTGTTAGCCACCATTGTCTTACGGCCAGAAAAAAGATCAGGCAAAAAGCAAGCGCCAGGCCGGCCAAAGCGCGTATCTGGGTCCCATGCATACCCAGTGCCAACAGTACAGCAAGGTTGATAAACCCAAGCCCCAGCAGAACAGCGGCATGGGTGGGCGTGCGGGCAAAGTGCATACGAGCGGGAGGCGCCTGGCTTAGCAAGGTCTATCCCTGGGGGTCGCTGCTGGCAGTGTCGACTTAAGCGCGCTTGAACACCAATGCGCCGTTGGTACCACCAAAGCCGAAGTTATTCTTCAAAGCCGCGCGGATCGGCATATCGCGCGCCTGGTTGGCGCAGTAGTCCAGGTCACACTCCGGGTCTTGGTTCAGTAAATTAATGGTCGGCGGGCATTTTTGGTGGTACAGGGCGAGCACCGTAAATACCGACTCCAGGCCGCCTGCACCACCGAGCAAATGCCCAGTCATGGATTTGGTGGAACTGACCACGACGCGCTTGGCGTGTTCACCCAAGGCTGCCTTGATCGCGTT
The DNA here is from genome assembly GCA_044373655.1 of Rhodoferax sp. Classification (GTDB taxonomy): domain Bacteria; phylum Pseudomonadota; class Gammaproteobacteria; order Burkholderiales; family Burkholderiaceae_C; genus Allorhodoferax. The sequence continues at coordinate 28,155 of JBILPS010000021.1, read as the reverse complement.
GGTTTCATTGATATCCCCTAGGGGCGTGGAGGTGCCATGCGCATTGAGGTAGTCGATGTCCTCAGGGTTGAGAGATGCGTTGCGCAAGGCGCTGAGCATGGCGCGGCGCGGGCCGTCCATATTGGGCGCGGTCATGTGGCCGGCATCGGCGCTCATGCCAAAGCCAGCTAATTCAGCATAAATACGGGCGCCGCGCGCTTTGGCATGTTCGTATTCTTCCAGCACCATGATGCCGCCACCCTCGCCCAGAACAAAACCATCGCGGTCTTTGTCCCAAGGGCGAGAGGCCGCGGCAGGGTCATCATTGCGGGTACTGAGGGCCCGCATGGCGGCAAATCCACCGACCCCGAGGTGGGACACAGCGGCTTCGGATCCACCTGCGACCATGACATCGGCGTCGCCGTACTCAATCATGCGGCCGGCCTCGCCAATGCAATGCAGGCCGGTAGTGCACGCAGTGGCAATCGCAATATTGGGACCTTTAAAGCCAAAGCGCATGGACACATGGCCGGCGGTCATATTGATAATCGAGGCAGGGACAAAAAACGGCGAAATGCGCCGCGGACCCCGCGCGGTAAATTCGATATTGGTGTGCTCGATCATGGGTAGGCCGCCGATGCCCGAACCGATGACGCAACCAATGCGCGTGGCTTCCTCTTCGCCCAGCGCCTCCCCAGTGGCCAGGCCTGCGTCCTCTACCGCCTGCGCAGCCGCAACAATGCCGTAGTGGATGAAGCTATCCATGGCGCGCGCGTCTTTGGGGCTGATGTAGCGATCCAAGTCCAATCCACGCACCTCGCCGGCGATGCGGCAGGCAAAGGCACTGGCGTCAAATTTGCTGATTAAGCCGATACCCGATGTGCCCGCCAGCAAATTGGCCCAAGCCGCATCTACGGTATTGCCCACAGGGCTGACACAGCCCAAACCGGTAACTACTACACGACGACGGGACATACTCACCTGTATTAAACGTTGCGAGAATCACAAACTGCGCGCAGCGGCTCGGCCGCCAGAGCTCCGGGCCGCTTGCGCAAAGGCCAGCTGCGGAGGCTTTACCGACACCCGGCCGCAAAAGCGGGTGTCGGACCAGGCCGATTAGGCCTTTTTGTGGGTCATGGCGTAGTCCACCGCGTTTTGCACCGTAGTGATTTTTTCGGCGTCTTCGTCGGGGATTTCGATGCCGAATTCATCTTCCAAGGCCATCACCAGTTCCACCGTGTCCAGCGAATCGGCACCCAAATCGGCCACAAAGGCTTTTTCATTGGTGACCTGGGACTCTTCCACACCGAGTTGCTCGGCGATGATTTTCTTGACACGTACTTCGATATCGCTCATGGGTTCCCTCTAAGGGTTGTAAAACAGTCCGCGATTTTACCAGTGCGGGCGCTTCGCACTCGCAGTAGCCGCCTTGCGGACACAAAGGCGACGATTCAGATACTACTTTACATATACATGCCGCCGTTGACGTGGAGTTCCTGGCCCGTCACATAGGAAGCTTGGGGCGAGGCCAAATAGACCACCGCATGGGCGATGTCTGCGGGCTGGCCCAAGTGCCCCAAAGGGATCTGGGTTTGCAAGGCATTTTGCTGCTCCTGGCTCAGGGCAGCGGTCATATCGGTGGCGATAAAGCCGGGGGCGATGCAGTTGACGGTGATCTTGCGCGAACCCAACTCCCGGGCCAAGGCGCGGGTCATCCCCGCTACACCGGCTTTGGCGGCTGCGTAATTCGCCTGCCCCGGGTTGCCCGAGGCGCCGACCACCGAGGTGATATTGATGATGCGGCCATAGCGCTGCTTCATCATGGGCCGCATCACCGCCCGACTCATGCGAAATACGCCTTTGAGGTTGGCGTCTATCACCGCATCCCAATCCTCATCTTTCATGCGCATGGCCAGGTTATCGCGGGTGATGCCGGCGTTGTTGACCAGCACCTGCAAACCACCCATCTCCTTGATCACGGCATCCACCAGCGCGTCACAAGCAGCGCCATCGGTCACGTTAAGAACCCGCCCAGCGCAGCCAACATAGGCCTCCAAAGCGCGGCTGATGCTTTGGGCCCCGGCTTCGGTGGTGGCCGTTCCCACGACGCGCACGCCCTTGCGCGCCAACTCCAGGGCAATCGCCGCGCCAATACCGCGCGAGGCTCCGGTCACCAGGGCTACTTGCCCTACAAAATCCATCGAATTCATTGCAAGCCCGCCTGTGTTTCGGCCAAAGTGGCCGGATCAAATACCGCAAAAGCGCTCAAGGATGCATCAATGCGCTTGACCATGCCACTCAAAACCTTGCCTGGGCCGCATTCCACTAGGTGCTCCAGGCCCCGCGCTTTGAAGGATTGCACCGTTTGCACCCAGCGCACGGGCCCGAAGGCCTGGCGGTACAAAGCGTCTCGGATGCGCTCGGGATCGCTTTCCTCCATCACGTCGATATTGTTGACCAGTGGAATCTGCGGGCTGGCGATTGCAATCTGTCGCAGGCGCTCACGCAGTATCAGCGCCGCCGGTTGCATCAATGCGCAATGGAACGGGGCCGATACCGGCAGTAATAAAGCGCGCTTAGCCCCTTGGGCTTTGAGCACTTCGCAGGCCCGCTCGACCGCTGCTTTGCTGCCAGAAATCACCGTCTGGGCCTTGTCATTGAAGTTAGCCGCCTCGACCACTTCACCGCTTTCAAGGGAAAACTCTGCCGCCACTTCAGCACACAAAGCCGCCACCTGCGCGGGGTCCATACCCAAAATAGCCGCCATCGCGCCCTTGCCCACCGGCACGGCTTCCTGCATGGCCTGGCCACGCAAACGCACCAAGGGCACCGCATCGGCCAGCGTCATAGCGCCCGCGGCCACCAGGGCGGCGTACTCTCCCAGGGAATGCCCGGCGACGGCCTGCGGCGCAATGCCCACTTCGGCCATCCATACCCGGTAAGCGGCAATACCGGCCACCAGCATCACCGGTTGGGTATTCGTCGTCAGGGCCAAGGCTTCTTTGCTGCCCTCGCGGATCAAGGCGCCGATATCTTCCCGTAGGGCCTGCGAGGCCTCATCCAACACCGCGCGCACCACCGGGTGATCGCCCCATGCATCGAGCATGCCTACCGACTGGGAACCCTGGCCGGGAAAAACAAAAGCAAATGGCTTCATCGATTCAAGCCCTCAGAAAATGGGTAAAAAAAGTCGGGTGTGCAAGGGCCTGAGCGCTCCAAGATTACAGCGTCAGCAAAACTGCGCCCCAGGTAAACCCGCCGCCCACACCTTCTAGTAAAAGGGTTTGGCCGGTGTGGATTCGCCCGCTACGTACGCCGGCATCCAGTGCCAGAGGTATGGACGCCGCCGACGTGTTGCCATGCTGATCTACCGTCACCATGACTTTTTCCATGGGCAGCTTGAGTTTTTTTGCCGTGCTTTGAATGATGCGGATATTGGCCTGGTGCGGCACCAGCCAGTCGATATCGGACTCCGTCTTGCCCGCCTTGGACAAAACTGCACGGGCCGCATCTTCGAGCACGCCCACTGCCAGTTTGAATACCGCCTGCCCCGCCATTTTGAGCAAAGGAACGCCACTCACAAGTCCCCCTTGCACATGGCCTGGGACGCACAAAATATCGACATGCCGCCCATCGGCATGCAAGTCGGTGGACAAAATGCCCGGCGTGTCCGAGGCTTCCAATACCACGGCACCGGCGCCATCACCAAAGAGGACGCAGGTACCCCGGTCCTTGAAATCCAAGATGCGGGAGAATATTTCCGCGCCGACGACGAGCGCGCAGCGGGCGCTGCCGGTTTTGATCAGCGCATCGGCAACGGTCAGCGCATAGACAAATCCGCTGCAAACCGCCTGCACATCCAAGGCCGCGCCGCCGATAGCACCGAGTTTGCCTTGCAATATACAAGCCGTAGAGGGAAACACCATGTCCGGCGTGGAGGTGGCAACGATGATGAGATCAACATCTTGGGCCGAGCGGCCCGCCGCTTGCAAAGCCGCCTGGCAGGCATGCAAGGCCAAATCACTGCAAACAACGCCCTCGTCTGCAAAGTGGCGTGCACTGATGCCGCTGCGCTCGACGATCCAGTCGTCCGATGTCTCAATACCGTCCTGCGCCAGGCGCGCCACCATATCGACATTGCTGAGCCGCTTAGGTGGAAGATAACTGCCGGTACCTGTGATACGTGAAAAGCTACTCATGAAAAATCCGGATCGGGAGCTTAGCCGTGCGTGGGGGCGGGTGCTTGCGCGTTAAGCAAAGGCGCCGCATGCGCAATGCGCGTTCGCACGCGCTCCAATAAATTGTTCTGAACGGCATCATACGCCCGGCCCAAGGCACTGGAAAAGGCCAATTCATCTGCCGAACCGTGGCTTTTAAAAACCAGGCCACGCAAACCCAGCAAGGCCACACCGTTGTACCGCCGGTGGTCAATGCGCCGCTTGAGCGCAGACAAGACCGGGGCCGAGACCAGCGCCGCCAGTTTGGTCAACACATTGCGACCGTATTCCTCTTTCAGGAAGCCCACAATCATGCCAGCCAGGCCCTCGCTGGTCTTTAGCGCCACATTGCCGACAAAACCATCACAGACGACGAGGTTCACCGTGCCTTTAAAAATATCATTGCCTTCGACATTGCCGAAAAAATTCAGATCGCCGCTGGCCGCTGCCGCACGCAGCAATTCGCCGGATTCTTTGATGGTCTCATTGCCCTTGATCACTTCCGAACCGATGTTGAGCAAACCCACCGAGGGAGCACTGACGCTGTCAGTCACCGACACCAGCGCTGAACCCATCACTGCAAATTGCAGCAGATGTAAGGGCGTGCAATCGACATTGGCACCCAAATCCAGCACGGTCGTGGCGTGGCCCTTGGCATTGGGAATTTGCCCGGCCAGCGCAGGCCGCTCAATGCCCTCCAGTGTTTTGAGCACATAGCGGGCAATCGCCATCAGGGCACCGGTATTGCCGGCAGAGACCGCCGCTTGCGCCAGTCCATCGCGCACCTGCTCGATGGCCACGCGCATAGAGGAATCTTTTTTCTTACGCAAAGCGATTTCCAGCGCATCGTCCATCTCCACCACTTCACTGGCAAACACCTGGGTGATACGGGGGTGGGAAAAACCAGCCAAGGCCTGCGGCAAACCCACTAAAACCAAGTGGGCATCTGGATGCGAAGCCAGGAAGTTACCGCAAGCCGGGAGGGTGACCGAGGGACCAAAATCCCCGCCCATACAGTCAACTGCGATGGTAATCATGCAGCATGCAGGGGATGAAGTGGATTCACGGAGCTAAGCGCGTGGACAAGAAAAAAGCCCGAGGCTACAGTCGATGCAGCTTCGGGCTTGAGGCCGACCCGCGCGGGTCAGGCTTCTGATTTTGTCTTGAGGACTTTGCGGCCACGGTAAAAGCCGGTCGGGCTGATGTGGTGGCGCAAATGGATTTCGCCGGTGGTTGGCTCCACCGCAATGCCGGGTACAACCAGCGCATTATGCGAACGGTGCATGCCGCGCTTGGAGGGGGATTTTTTGTTTTGCTGAACTGCCATGGTTGGCTCCTGGTCAAATCGGCTGCAGGCGAGGCAGCGCCGTCGGTTAATCGAATGGTACAAAAGGTACGGTTTGCACCCAAGCCCTCCATTATAGCGTCTGGCAGCATGTGTCCGAGCGCTCAGCTTTTAGGCGTCTTGAGCTGCGCCAGCTTGGCAAAGGGGTTGGGGCGCTCGGCCTCAGCTTCAAAATCGGCGTCTGCTGCCGACAACTTTAGATCGCCAGGACATTTTTCATGCTTGGGCGAAACCGGCAAGGCCATGAGCAGTTCGTCTTCGACCAATTCAAGCAGGTCAAACTGGGGGGAAATGACCAGCAAATCCTCCTGCGAATCCTCGTCCTGCGCCAGGGCTGCCTCTTCGGATTCCACAAAGCGAAATTCGCGGTCAAATTGCACCCGCGTACTCACTGGCTCCAGGCAGCGCTGACAGACCAGCTCAATATCCACATGCCCTTGTAACTGCAACCACGGCACCGACTTACCCACAGCATCCTCACGCATGCTACCAAGGGCCTGGAAATGCACCATGCCATCGGCCACCCCCTGCACTGCTTCATCTGCCAGGCGAGGCAGTTGGGCCAAAGGAGACTGGCCTTGCAGCGGTGCCGCGTCCAGCGCGAAAGCTGTAATCGATAGTTTGCGATGAGCGCTAGAAGTAAGCATGGCCGCAGTGTAAGAGAATCAGTGCATGCAACGCTCAGCCATCCGCGCCCTGATTCTGGCCTCCACCTCGCGCTATCGCCAAACCCTGTTGGAGCGCCTGCAACTGCCCTTTTCCGTGCAGGCGCCCGGCGTGGATGAAACGCCAATGGCCGGCGAAACCCCTGCGGCACTGGCCAGCCGCCTGGCCCTGGCCAAGGCAGCAGCTGTGGCCGACGCAGCGCCCCATGCGGTAGTCATTGGTTGCGACCAAGTGGCCGACTTACACGGCCAGGCCCTGGGCAAGCCGGGCAATTACGAAAACGCACTCAGCCAGTTGCGCGCGATGCGTGGCCAAACCGTGGTGTTCCAAACTGCCATGGCAGTACTCTGCAGGGACAGCGGATTTTGCGAAGAAGTGCTGGTGCCGGTGCGTGTGGTCTACCGCGAGGCATCGGACGCACAATTTGATTTTTACCTGCGTGCCGAGGAGCCCTATGACTGCGCGGGCAGTGTCAAAAGCGAGGGTTTGGGTATTGCATTGATGCACAGCATCCACAACGACGACCCCACCGCGCTCATTGGCCTGCCCTTGATACGCCTTAGCGCCATCCTCGGCCGTGCAGGCTTACCGGTGTTAGGGCATTTGTGAAACCGGCCGCCAGTCCGCACAGTAAAAAACGCATGGGTACGCTGTACCTGGTCCCTACGCCTTTGGATTTTGGCTGCGACAGCCAGGGGCCATTGCAGGAGGTGCTGCCACACGCGACGATTGTGCGCGCCGCAGCGCTGCAACACTGGGTCTGCGAAAACGCCAAATCCGCACGCGCCTTTCTCAAACGCGTCGGCGAAATCAGCCCGCTATGTGCCAGCATTCAGGAGCAGCAATTACAGGAACTGCCGCGCGAGGTCCACAAAAAAGGGGATGCCGGCTTTGATGCGCGTAGCTTGCTCGCGCCGGCTTTGCAGGGTCTGGATATGGGTTTGCTCAGCGAAGCGGGCATGCCGGCGATAGCCGACCCGGGCGCATCGGTGGTGCGTGCGGCCCATACTCTGGGCATCGAAGTGCAGCCCCTGATTGGCCCGGTATCCCTGATGCTGGCGCTGGCGGCCAGTGGCCTCAATGGACAGAGCTTTGCCTTTGTGGGCTATGTGCCCAGCGAACCGGCCTTGCGCGCCCAGCGCATCAAAGCCCTGGAAGCGCTGGCCTTAAAGACCGGGCAGACGCAATTGTTTATCGAAACGCCCTACCGCAACGAAGCCCTGTTGCGCACGCTGTTGGAGGTTCTACAAGCAGGCACGCGCCTGGCAACTTCTATGGGTTTAACTTTAGAGGAATGCCGCCACTACAGCGGCACACCCGCTGACTGGAAGCGGGAACGCTGGGCACTGAACAACCAGACCCCTGCGGTGTTCGCCATCGGCCCTTAAGGCCAAAGACTGGTCGGGTCTGGCTTGATAGCTAGCGCAGGCCGGGTGCGTAGCGCAAGGCACTGGCGATAGATTCACCCATCGACGCGCCAAAGCGCTTGACCAAACGTTCGGCCACGTTTTCGCGACGGGTGTAATCGATGATTTCAGGGGCTTTGACGACTTCACGGGCCACGTAATCGAGGTTCCCCAAATGATCTGCCAGCCCCATATTTACCGCCTGCTCGCCCGTCCAGAACAAGCCGCTAAAGGTGTCCGGTGTCTCTTTCAGCCGGTCTCCGCGCCCGTCTTTGACGGCGCCGATGAACTGCTGGTGAATTTGGTTCAGCATGGACTGTGCGAATTCTTTTTGCTTTTCCGTTTGCGGGCTAAAGGGGTCCAGAAAACCTTTGTTCTGACCCGCGGTCATCAAGCGGCGCTCCACGCCCAGCTTGTCCATCAAGCCGGTAAATCCAAAACCGTCCATCAATACGCCGATGCTGCCCACCACGCTGGCCTTGTCCACAAATATTTGATCGGCGGCAACCGCGATGTAATAGGCCGCAGATGCACAAGTCTCTTCCACCACCACATACACCGGCTTTTTGTGCAAGGCCTTGAGACGGCGGATCTCGTCATTCATGATCCCGGCCTGCACCGGACTGCCGCCAGGTGAGTTGATCAGCAAGACCACGGCTTGCGCGCCCGGGTCCTCAAACGCACTGCGTAGAGACGAAATCACCGCCTCGGCACTGGCGTCGGCGCCCGAGGCAATCTCGCCCTTGATTTCCACCACCGCCGTGTGCGCACGGGTGACGTCGGCGTTATGCATGCTGCCAGTGCGGTCCATACCCAGCCAGATCAGCGCGGCAAAAAACAAAAGCCAGGCCAGGCGCATGCCGTATTTCCAGCGCCGAGCGGCGCGCTGCTCGGTCAGACTGTCTTGCATCCATTTTTCGATGAAGCTACGCTCCCAGGCTGAACCGGCGGCGCCAGGCTGGCTGTCGTTCGCTTGCGCTACAGCCTCCGCAGGCATGGGCTTGGGCGCTGCGGGATCGGTAAAAACGGGCTCTGTCATAGGAGATTAGTCTGCGGTAGTAATTGAGGCCCAGTATGCCAGCCTACCAAGCCGTCCTGCTCAAATAGGGCAATTTTGATCAAGGCGCCACGGCAGGGGCCCTTCATGCAGCGTCCGGTATCGGGTGCATACAGCGCGCCATGGGTGGCGCAAATCAACCACTGGCCGGTGGTGTCAAAAAAACGGTTCGCCTGAAAGTCCATTTCCATGGCCACGTGGCTACAGCGGTTCAGGTAGGCGTGCACTTCTCCCTTGAAGCGAATGGCAAACGCCCAGCAACTTTGCCCTTGGTACAACACATCAAAGGGCACCGCCAGGCCAGCTTCTTGCAGGTCGGCAGAATCGCACAGCGGGATCAGCGTGGGCGTCAAGCGTGTTCCAGCATCCAGCGGTGCAGGCCCCGGGCCGAATCGGCAATATACAAAGGCTGGAGCGCGGCCAGCGCGCTTGCGTCATGGGCCCCGTAGTTGACACCTACGCTGGCGCAGCCCGCATTGGCTGCCAGTTGCAAGTCGTGGGTGGTGTCGCCCACCATCAGGGTACGCTCGGGTGACACCCCCATTTCGGCCATCAGCTCATGCAGCATGCGTGGATGTGGCTTGCCGGCGGTTTCATCAGCGGTGCGGCTGGCGTGGAACAGGTCTTTCAGTTCCACATGCGCCAAGGCCTGGTCCAACCCCCAACGGCTTTTGCCGGTGGCCACGGTCAGCCAATACTGGCGTGCTTTCAATTCGGCCAGCATCTCCAGCACCCCGGGGAATAAGGTGATCTGGTCCTGTTCGCGTCCATAGTGGTGTTTATAGCGCTCACCTAACAAGGGGTATTTCTCCTTGGGCACATCCGGCGCCGCGTGGGCCAAAGCCTGGCCTAGGCCTAAACCGATCACGTAGGCGGCGTCCTTGTCGCTGGGTACGCTACCACCCACATCGCGCACCGCGCCCTGGATGGAGCGCACGATGATGGCCGTCGAGTCAAACAGGGTGCCATCCCAATCGAAAGCGATCAGGTCAAAGCGGCGCTTGGAAACGGAATTCATAGGGCATCAGGCTGCTTGGCAGCGGTGGCAAAGGCGTCGATGGTAGCAAGCGCAGCGGGCAGGCGGGCTTGCAAAAAAGGCAGGAGTTCAGCGGCCAGCGGCGCTTGCAAGTGCATCTCCTCGCCACTGGCCGGATGGGCAATTTGCAAACGCCAGGCATGTAAAAACATGCGCTTAAGCGGCACCGCGCAGCGCGCCCAGGCTTTGTTGTCCTCAAAATTGCCGTATTTGTCGTCCCCCGCAATCGGCAAGCCTTCGGACGCCAGGTGCACCCGAATCTGGTGGGTACGGCCAGTTTTGATGGTCACCGCCAACAAGCTCATCGCCTGCGCCGCCCCTGGCGCGCTGCGCGCCAGCACCTTCACCAAGGTCACCGAGGGCATGCCGTCCGGGTCGTCACGCGCAACCACTTTGACGCGGCGCTCACCGTCGCCGGTGCCACCCCCACTCTCCAATAAGTATTTATGCAGCGGCTTATCCAAGACTTTTTTATGCGCAGGCCAATCGCCCGACACCAAAGCCAAATAGGTTTTACCGGTTTGGCGCTGGCGGAACTGTTCCTGCAAATTTTTGAGCGCGCTGCGCTTTTTGGCGACCAGCAAAATACCGCTGGTTTCCCGGTCTAGGCGATGCACCAACTCCAAAAAGCGCGCTTGGGGCCTGGCCATGCGCAGCTGCTCGATGACGCCAAAGCTCACGCCCGAACCGCCATGTACCGCCACGCCCGCGGGTTTGTCCAGTGCCAAAAAGGCATCGTCTTCATGCACAAGGGTAAAGCTGCGGCTGGGCGCGGCTTGGGCCGACAGTGCGGCCATGGTGGCGGCCTTGTCCTGTGCCCGCTCGGATACCCGCACCGGCGGCAGCCGCACCACATCGCCGGTCTGCACCCGGGTATCGGCGCCCGCGCGGCCCTTGTTCACCCGTACCTCGCCGCTACGGATGATGCGGTAAATATGCGTCTTGGGCACGCCTTTGAGCTGGCGCATCAGGTAATTGTCCAGCCGCTGATCGGCCTCATCGTCACTCACCGTCAGCCACTGCGCAGCCGGTGTGGCGGGGCTGGCCGGGCCATCGGCGGGCGCTTCGGGTTTGACCCCTATAATGTGTTTCACTAGCGACTTGCTGTAAGTGGTTGATTTGGTTGGAGTTTAGTCCACACCCCCGCAAACAGCCCCGCTAGAAGGTCGATGCCGCCCTGCCGCATAGCCCGCAAACCACCGCTCAGCTGCGTGTGGTGGCCGGCACGCAGTAGGGTCAAGCCTACGAATTGAACCACTGAATCGGAATACCCCAAGCCCTCAGATCCCTATTTCTGGGGGCGGAATGCAACGAGATGTTTGTGTTGATGCAACTGATAAACCTGTGCCTGCGGAGCGTTAGCGTTCCGTTCTTGGGCGCGCGTCGGCTGTTTGAAACCTTGGCGACAAGCCAAGCGCATCCCCTCGTCACCATCCCTGCGCCTATGCTTCGTCGCCTTGTGTAGACGAAGCTCTCCGGCAATTCCTCCACAGTTCAATCCGTTTGTCCAGGCATCGTTTGCCCCATTTGGGCAGGTGATAACTATTAAAGGACCACAGCATGAAAAGGATGCTAATTAACGCAACCCAGGCAGAAGAACGCCGCCTGGCGATTGTGGATGGACAAAAACTACTCGACTACGAAATCGAGATCGAAGGGCGCGAGCAGCGCAAGGGCAATATTTACAAAGCGGTCGTAACCCGGGTCGAGCCCTCGCTGGAAGCCTGTTTTGTGGATTACGGCGAAGACCGGCACGGCTTTTTGCCCTTCAAAGAAATCTCGCGCCAGTACTTCAAGGAAGGCGTCTCGGTCAGCCAGGCGCGCATCCAAGACGTGATCCGCGAAGGCCAGGAACTCCTGGTCCAGGTAGAAAAAGAAGAGCGCGGCAACAAGGGGGCGGCACTGACGACCTATGTCTCATTGGCCGGCCGCTATGTAGTGCTAATGCCCAACAACCCGCGCGGCGGTGGCGTCAGCCGGCGCATCGAAGGTGAGGACCGCTCGGACCTGAAAGAGGCCCTGGACCAGCTCGAATACCCCAACGGCATGAGCATCATCGCCCGCACCGCTGGCATTGGCCGCAGCGCGCCTGAGTTGCAATGGGACTTGAACTACCTGCTCAAGCTTTGGCACGCCATCGACGGCGCATCCAAGAGCGGCAAAGGCGCTTTCCTGATTTACCAGGAATCGAGCCTGGTTATCCGCGCTATCCGCGACTATTTCAACCACGACATCGGCGACATCCTGATCGATACCGACGATGTGTATGAACAAGCCCAGCAGTTCATGGCCCACGTCATGCCCGAGCATGCGGCCCGCGTGAAGCGCTACCGTGACGACGCGCCCTTGTTCAGCCGCTTTCAGATCGAGCACCAGATCGAATCGGCTTACGCACGCACCGTGCAATTGCCCAGCGGCGGCGCCATCGTGATCGACCACACCGAAGCGCTGGTCAGCGTGGACGTGAACTCGGCGCGCGCGATCAAAGGCGGCGACATCGAAGAAACCGCCACCCGCACCAACTTGGAAGCCGCTGACGAAGTGGCGCGCCAAATGCGTTTGCGCGACTTGGGCGGCCTGATCGTGATCGACTTTATCGATATGGAAGAAAGCCGCAACCGCCGCGAAGTGGAAAGCCGCTTGCGCGACGCGCTGCGCCAAGACCGCGCCCGCGTGCAGTTTGGCACCATCAGCAAATTCGGCCTGATGGAAATGAGCCGCCAGCGCTTGCGCCCGGCCCTGTCCGAAGGTGCGTCTATCCCCTGCCCGCGCTGCGGTGGTTCGGGCCATATCCGGGACACCGAATCGAGCGCACTGCAAATTTTGCGCATCATCCAGGAAGAATCGCTCAAAGACAACACGGCTTCGGTGCTATGCCAGGTGCCGGTGGAAGTGGCCTCATTCCTGCTCAATGAAAAGCGCACCGAGATCGCCAAAATCGAACTCAAACAGCGCATCAACGTGCTGATGGTGCCCAACAAAACCCTGGAAACGCCGAACTACAAGCTCGAACGCTTAAAGCACGACGACCCGCGCCTGGACCACATCGAGGCGAGCTACAAAATGGCGGACACCATCGAGGACCCCACCTCGGTAACGCGGCGCTCGCAAGAGCCCACCAACAAGCAAACCCCGGTGATCAAAGGCGTCTTGCCCGATGCACCGGCGCCCCAAGCTGCGCCGCGCCCTCAAGCACCGCCCAAAGCGGCAGCGCCCGCCCGCACCGCACCTGTTGCACCTGCACCTGCACCTGCGGCCCAGCAAGGCTTTTTCTCCTGGGTCAAGAGTTTGTTCGCTGCCCCGGCTCCCGCCTCGACAGACAGCAAGCCCGTCGCACCCAAAGCCGACGAACGGCGTGAAGGCCGCCCCCCGCGCGAGGGTAGTCGCGACGGCCAGGGACGTGGCGCGCGCGGTGAAGGCCGCGGCGAGGCCCGCGCCGATGGACGCAGCGAAGGCCGCGGCGAAGGACGCAACAGCCGTGGCGGACGCGGCGGGCGTGGTGGCGAGCGCGGCGGTGAACGTAGCAGCCAACGCGAACGTTTCGATGCCGAAGGAAAACCTCTGGCAGCCGGCGACAACGCCCAGGCTGTGAACCTAGACGCTAACGGCGTGGAAACTCCGCGTCCCCCACGCGGCGGACGCGGCGGGCGCAACAGCGAACGTGGTGAACGTGGTGAACGCGGCGAGCGCACCGAACGCTCTGAGAATGGCGAACGCCAGGCGGACCGGGCTGGCGATGCAGGCGCGCCAAGCGACGCTAACGGTAATGACAACGCGGGGCGTGAAGCCGGTGCGCGTGAAGGCCGTGAAGGCGGGCGCAGCCGTGGCGGCCGAGGTCGTCGCAATGACCGTGGCCCGCGTTTGGACGAAGCAGGCAACCCGATTGCGGTAGCGCCAGGCCAGGATGAAGCCAACGGCCAGCCAGCGACTGAAGGCGGAGCAAGCGAAAGCGCGGACAGCCGGGACAGCAATGGCCGCCGCTCACGCGACCGCTATGGCCGAGAGCGCGGCCCCCGTGGCGGACGGGATGCCGACGCGGACAAGCAGGAAGAGCAAACGCCAAGCAACTTTGAGATGCGCCAGTCCGAGCGCGCAAGCGAAGACGGCGAGGCGCCAGTGCGCTCCTATTTCACGCAATCGACAGCAGCGCCCAGCGCGGCACCAGCCCCTGCGGCGGCGCATGCCGATGCGGCTCCTCATACTGCGGCGCATGCCGATGCAGTTCCTCCCGCCGCGGCGCATGCGGACGCGACTCCACACGCTAGCGCGCAGCCAGAGCCAATTCCACAGGCGCTAGCGCAGAGCCAGGCAACACCGCAGGCCGCAGCGCCAGTTGTCAGTGCAGTACCGGCGACTCCGGCCCCGGCTGCACCGGCCATGCCAGCAGTGAGTGCCTTTGTGTTGCCGCTTGAAAACCTGCAAACCGTGGCCCAAAGCTCAGGTCTGCAATGGGTGAACTCGGACCCGCAAAAAATCGCTGCGGTGCAAGCCGCTATTGCCGCAGAACCCGCTGCGGTGCATGTGCCGCGCGAACGTCCTGCGCCAGTGGTGATGGACGATGCGCCGCTGGTATTGGTCGAGACCAAGCGCGACTTAGGCCAAATGCAATTGCCTATCGCCTAAAGCGGGGCTAAAGCGCGACAAGCGGCTGCCTTCGCGGCTGCATGGGATAAGGGGCACTTCGGTGCCCCTTATTTTTTGCGCTTCCAGACGGCGCAAAAGCCGGCAAAATGTATTGCGCGCAGTTAAGCTTTTCGCTGTTCCAGCGAAGCAAGAATGCGCTGGGCATCGCCCTTGATTTCCGGATCGGGACTGGTGGCTATGCATTGGCGCAGCAAATGCTGGGCCTTGCCCCACAAACTCAAACGCACACACATCACTGCGCCAAGGTATTGCAAGAGTGGATCGCGCGCCTGGTTGCGCTGGGCAGACTCGATGCGCGACACCCACTTCACATCCGGGGCCTCGTGCTGAGAGAGCAGACCGGCTTCCAGACAGCGTACCAATCGCATACGCTGCAAGGGGCTTAGGGCCTTAGGGTCCTGCACCATGCGCTCCCAGACCGGTAGCAACCATTGGCGCGATTGCGCAGCGTCCCCTCCCTTGGCCAACCAATGCTTGGCCATACCCAGGGCCACATCGGGCAAGGTACGCTCCTGGTCGTCCAGAAAATCCCAAGCGGTCAATATCTGCCCGGTGTCCTGCCCTGCATGCAAAAGCTCAAGCGCCAGCGCTTGCGAGATACTGGCGCCATTGCCGCTGGAGATGGCACGGTGTTTGACCAGCAAGCGCAGAGTTTCCAAAGCCACCGCGTTTTCGCCCTGCATACGGGCAACCCGAAAGCGCAATCGCAGCGCCAAGGTGCGCCGGGCAGCGCCCTGGGGCAGGCGCTCTAACCACTGTGCGGCGGCCGGTGCATCGTGGTCGTCCAAGGCCCAGCGCGCGGCGCGCATATAAAAGCCTTCCTGCGTGGCACTGACTTCTGGGGTATTCAACAAATCAGTTGCCTGCTGGAAATGTTTGTCGCGCAGACTATGGTCTTGCACGGCATGCGCGCTCTCTGCGGCCAGCAAATGCAAAATGGCTTGGATGCGCAGATTGCGGCCCTGCGATTCATCTTGCGCATCCTCGCGCGTGTGCATGGCAAGCGCGTACTCAGCCGCTTTACGCGCCCGCACAAAGCGGCCTGCCACCAAATGCGCCAATGCATCGACCAGCGAGCTTTGTACCCAACGCTCTTTTTGCTGCAAGCGCCAGCGCCGCGCCTGCCCGGGAATGCCGGCAAAAGTTTCCAAGGCGCCCAGCGCAAGGTGGACCACCACAAACAGCGCCAGCAAAACCAGTAGCACCAAGTTCAGCGACAAGTCCACCCGGTAAGGCGGCCAGAAGAAGGTCACCGTGCCGGGGTTGCTCGCAGCAAACAATGCGCTGACCACGGCCACGCCAAATAAAGCCAGCAGCCACAAAACAGCGCGTACCACCTCAGCGCCCCGCAGCCGCAGTAGACAGCGCCGCCAAGGTCTCGTCCACCCGGGGCACGTCCAAGGTACGCATCTTGGTTTGTACTTGCTGCAAGAGCGCTGCGGCCGTTTGCGTCTTGCGCGACTGCGGCGCAAAGTAGCGTGTCAGGCTTTCGTTGGCATTGGCTACGTCGGCGCGTGCCGGTCCGATCTGGCGCGCCATTAAGCCCAGGCGCGCATTAAGAATACGCAGCTTGAAATTTTCGCGCACAAAAAAGGACTGCTCGGGTGATAAAAGCGCGGCCTCGGGCTCGGTGATTTTGCTCACGCGCACCAGGCTTTTGACTTCTTCGCGCAGCACCGCCAGCATGCGTAACCACCAGTCACCCACCGCTTCCTTGGGCTTGCGCGCCAGCGAATCCGGCGGTGGCACCAGTCCCACGGCATTGGCTAGCGGCAAGTCATCGGCTAACAAGACCAGTTCGTCCAGTTGCAGCAGCAAGGCCGGCGTGTCCGACAGCGGCGTGTTCTGCACCCGCGCCATATCGCGGGCAATGGCGCGTTGCAGCGGGGCCAGCCGTGGTTGCGCAGCACGCCCCAAACGCAACTCGGCCATCTTCAGCGCCGAGGCCAAGGGCTCGATGCTGCCGGTCAGTTGCGCTTGTTGTTGCGCCAGGCGCAGCGCAGCTTCAATATCGACCACCAGGTTTTCGTCGCGCGAGCGCGAGAGGCTTTGAATCAGCTCTTCTACCTGCGCGCGTTGCAGCGCCACTTCCGTGAGTTTGGCATCGGTAACGGCCAGCTTGGCGGCGGTCTCCATCGCCAAATCACGCGCTTGGTGGGCCGTGGATTTCGCGTCCGTACTTTGGCCCACCGCATCGGCACTTTGGCGCGCCAGGTTTTCCTGCATGGCTTGTACTTTTTGCCACAAGAGCACACAGGCTACCAAGGCCACAAAGGCAATGAATGCGCTCAGATACAGCCACCACACAGGCTTATCCGAATGTGGTAAGGGCGAGGGTACAGGCGCTACCGGTTCAGGTGGAGGTGCTTCGTCGGCGGCGCTGTTCATGCCAATGATTCTATCGACGCGCACAGGGCGGCCAGACCCGGCCTGGCCAGCGCCACCTTGCCAAAACCGGCAAGGCGCGCCGCTTGTGCGATGCGCGCATGCGTGGCTACCGCTTTGGCCCCTGCCCAGGTCTGTCCCGGAAAGGCCGCCAGCAAATTGCCCAGCGCCTCGGCGCTGCTCCAGACCCATACATCCTTTCCGAGCAACGATTGCGCCACGATGGCACGTTGCTCCGCCGTCCACCGGGGCGGTCTGCGCGCATAGGCCACCACATAGTCCACCTGCGCGCCGCGTGCTTGCAACTGCACGGCCAGCCAGTCGCGCCCTTGCCCCTTGGCGCTGCTAGCGGCAAGGCCATCGGCCGATTCGCTGGCCTTGTCGCCCCGAACGATGAGGATGCGGGTACCCGCCTGGATTTGCGACTCCACTTGCAACCACAAGGCTTCGGAGTCCAGACTTTGGGCCGTAGGCGCGGGCATATCAATGCGCGTTGCCTGCACCCCTTGCGCCAGCAATGCCGCGCGGCTGCCGGGCCCGGTGACCCAAGCGCGCGGCGCCTTGGTGCCCGACGCCCACAAACTTATGACATTTGCGGGCCGCGCCGCAAAAAAATGGCTGGCTGCATTGCTGCTGACAAACATCAAGGCGTCGTACTGAGCCAAATCCTTCCAAGCCTGGGTCAGCGGTGCCCGATCCGGCACGGCCACGATGTCGATCATCGGCAAGGCCAGCGCGCGAATACCGTGGTGCTCGATTTGCGCTACCCAGGCATCGGCTTCTTGTCCGGGGCGGGTGATGATGGCGCGCAGTGCGTGTGCCGGCATTAACTTGCGCTCTGGGCAACACCGGCCTGCAGCGCCTGCGCCACCTGCGTGCCCAGTGCTTCGGCCTGGGCCATCGTGTGGACGGTGGCCTGGCCATTGACCTGCACCAGCGGCTGCACGCCCTCGGGATCACCCCAGGCGGCGTGCAGTTCTAGGCTATCGCCAGAAAAAGTGGCATGCGCTGCCAAAGGCATGGAGCAACTGCCGCCCATCAATCGGCTGACCATGCGCTCGGCGGACACCGCCAAAAAAGTCGGCAGGTGTAGCAAATGCGCTAGCGCCTGCGCCACATCCTCGCGGCCCTGGGGGATTTCAATGCCCAAAGCGCCCTGCCCGGCGGCCGGCAACATGTAGTCCGGTTCAAACGCCTGGGCAATGCGCGAGGCCAGCCCCAGGCGCTTGAGACCGGCCGCGGCCAAAATGATGCCGTCGTACAGGCCTTCGTCCAGCTTGCGCAAACGCGTATCCAGATTGCCGCGAAGGGCTTCAATTTTTAGGTCCGGGCGGATGGCGCGCAACAAGGCCACGCGCCGCAAGCTAGAGGTGCCGACTACTGCGCCTTGCGGCAAAGCATCAACGGTGGGATAGCTGTTGGACACCCAGGCATCGCGCGGGTCTTCGCGCTCCATGACACAAGCCAGGACAAAACCGAGCGGCAACTCCATAGGCACGTCTTTGAGCGAATGCACTGCCAAGTCAGCGCGCCCTTCCTCCAGCGCGGTTTCCAGTTCTTTGACAAACAAACCTTTTCCGCCCACTTTGCTCAAAGACCGATCCAAAATCTGATCGCCCTTGGTCGTCATACCCAACAAGGTGACCTGATGGCCTTGCGCTTGCAAAAGCGCTTGTACATGCTCAGCCTGCCACAGGGCTAAACGGCTCTCGCGGGTGGCAATAGTGAAGTGGTGCAAAGTCGTAACCTATAGGTAAACAAGGGAGGGCTTAAACGCCGCCTGGGATGCTAGCATGCGCCGGGCTTAGCCTTTCCACCCCCCGACGATTCACCGCAGACCCCTCCGCATGCCCACCAAACCTGCCACCACTAGCCAGCGCAAAGACAGCGAACGCCCACTGCTTGAAGATATCCGCCTGCTCGGGCGCATTTTGGGCGACGTGATCCGCGAGCACGATGGCGTACAGGCCTTCGAACTGGTCGAGCAGGTACGCCGCTTGTCAGTCGCCTTTCGGCGCGATGCGGACCATGCAGCCGACAAGGCATTGAAAAAACTGCTCAAGGGCCTGGGCGCGGCGCAGACGGTCAGCGTCATCCGCGCCTTCACCTACTTCAGCCATCTGGCCAATTTGGCCGAGGACCGGCACCACATCCGCCGCCGTGCCATCCATGAGCGCGCGGGCGATGTGCAGGAAGGCAGCCTGGAAGTGGCGCTGGCCCGCTTGCGTGAAGGCGGCATAGGCGCCAAAGCGGTGGCGCAAAGCCTGGCGCAGAGCTTTATCTCGCCAGTGCTCACGGCGCACCCAACCGAGGTGCAGCGCAAAAGTATTTTGGACGCCGAGCGCGCCATTGCCCAATTGCTGGCCGCGCGGGACGATATGAAGCGCTTGGGCACCGACGCCAGCGGCCGCACCGACGCGCTGGCCACGCGTGAGTTGGCAGCCAACGAAGCCCAGATGCGTGCCCGCGTTATGCAACTATGGCAAACCCGCCTGCTGCGTCACAGCAAGCTCAGCGTGGCCGATGAAATCGAAAATGCGCTGAGCTACTACGAAACCACTTTTCTGCGCGAAATCCCCAAGCTCTACGCCAGCATGGAACAAATGCTGGGCCAGCGTGTGCCGCACACTTTCTTGCGCATGGGCCAATGGATTGGTGGCGACCGCGACGGTAACCCCAATGTCAGCGCACAAAGCTTGGACTATGCGCTGCGCCGCCAAAGCGAAGTGGCGCTACGCCATTACCTGACCGAAGTGCATTACCTGGGTGGCGAGTTATCCCTCTCGGCCCTCCTGACGCAATGCAGCCCCGCCATGCAAGCCCTGGCCGAACGCAGCCCGGACCAGAATCCGCACCGCCGTGACGAGCCTTATCGCCGTGCGCTGATAGGCGTGTATGCGCGCCTGGCCGCCACTTTGCAGCACCTGACGGGCACCGAGGCCACACGCCACGCGGTTGCTCCGCAAGACCCCTACACCCGACCCCAGGAGTTTGTGCAGGACTTGCGCACCATCGAAGCCTCGCTGCTGGCTAAGCACGCCGGCGCCTTGAGCGTGCAGCGCCTGCACCCGCTGATACGCGCTGCCGAAGTATTCGGCTTTCACCTGGCGACGGTGGACTTGCGCCAAAGCTCGGACAAACACGAAGAAGTGGTGGCCGAACTGCTGCGCGTGGCGCGTGTGCACCAGCACTACAGCGCTTTGTCAGAGGCCGATAAACGCAGCCTGTTAATCGGGCTTTTGCAAGATGCGCGCTCGCTCAAGGTACAAGGTGCCCACTACTGCGCGCACACGCAGGACGAGCAAGCCATTTTTGCCATGGCCCGCGTCATGCGCGAGCGCTTTGGCCAAGAGGCCATCCGCCACTACATCATCAGCCATACCGAAAGCGTCAGCGATTTGCTAGAAGTGTTGTTGTTGCAAAAAGAGGCGGGGCTCATGCGCGGCACTTTGGACCTGGACGCGGTGTGCGATCTGATCGTGGTGCCCTTGTTTGAAACCATCGAAGACTTGCGCAATGCCGCCCCCATCATGCGCGACTTTTACGCCCTGCCGGGCGTGGCCGCGCTGATCCAGCGCAGCGGCGGTGAGCAGGACATCATGCTGGGCTACTCGGACAGCAACAAAGACGGCGGCATCTTCACCAGCAATTGGGAACTGTACCGGGCCGAAATCGCACTGGTTGAAGTGTTTGACGAACTGGGCGCCAGCGGCCACCCGACGCGCCTGCGCATGTTTCACGGGCGCGGCGGTACCGTGGGGCGCGGCGGCGGCCCCAGCTACCAGGCCATCCTGGCGCAACCGCCGGGCACGGTACGCGGGCAAATTCGCCTAACCGAGCAAGGCGAGGTCATAGGCTCCAAATACGCCAACCCCGAAATCGGCCGGCGCAACCTGGAAACCCTGGTCGCGGCGACGCTGGAAGCCACGCTGCTGCAAGCGACCAAGCCAGCGAGCAAAGCGTTTTTAGCTGCCGCGAACGAACTGTCCGCCCACAGCATGGCGGCCTACCGCGCCCTGGTCTATGAAACACCGGGCTTTGCCGACTATTTTTTCAGTGCCACGCCGCTGCGCGAAATCACCGAACTCAATATCGGCTCGCGCCCAGCATCCCGCAAATCTACGCAGGCAATTGAAGACCTGCGCGCCATCCCCTGGGGCTTTAGCTGGGGCCAGTGCCGCTTGACGCTGCCGGGCTGGTTTGGCTTTGGCTCGGCGGTGCATGCCTTTATCCATGGTGCAGACGGCGAGCACAGCGCCGCCCAGGCTAAAGAACGCAGCGCCTTGCTGCAAAAAATGCAGCGCCAATGGCCGTTTTTTCAGACCCTGCTCTCCAATATGGACATGGTGATCGCCAAGAGCGATATGGCCCTGGCCGCGCGCTACAGCGAGCTAGTGGCGGATACGCGCCTGCGCCGCAAAATTTTTAGCGCCATCGAACAGGAATGGCAGCGCACCACCGACGCCCTGAGCCTGATCACCGGCCACAAACAACGCCTGGCCACCAACCCCAGCCTGCAACGCTCCATCCACCACCGCTTCCCCTACATCGACCCCTTGCACCACCTGCAAGTCGAGCTGGTACGCCGCTACCGCGCGGGCCAAAGCGACGAGCGCGTGCAGCGCGGTATCCACATCTCTATCAACGGGATTGCGGCAGGTTTGCGCAATACCGGTTAAGCCACAGGCGGCGGCGGGGGTCCGGTTTCTGCCAAGCGTCCCGTGGCATATTTGTGCAGCACGCTAGCGATCAGGGTTTGGTAGGGCATGCCCTCTTGCAAAGCTTTGACCTGAATATCGCGCAAGTCGCCCGCCGACAAACGGATATTGATGCGCTGGTCTTTCATCGCCGTGGCCCGCGCAGCTTCACGCATGCGCGCCAACTCCTCTTTGGTGGCTACCGGTTTCAGAGCCTCGGCCTCGTAGGCGGCCAAAACCTCTTTTTCGTATTTGTCCAACTTCATCGTGCTACTCCTTGGGACCCAAAAAATCGCGGGTGGCTTTGCGGCTTGGAATAATGGTCTTGAGAAAGTAGCCATCTTCCTCTTGCACAAAAGGCACCAAAAACGCATATCCGTCCATGGCGACAACCATAATTTTCTGGTTCGGATACCTGGCCGGCTGGGGGTGCGCAATCACCTGCAGCAAATCGCCACCTTCCACCGCCAAGACAACATGCTCAAAACACAGGCCACGCTCCCGCATCAACAGCGCGTTTTTCTGGGGATCCCACCTGAAAACCATGGTCATGACCCACTCTAGCATGGTGTGTGCCTTTTGTCATCAATCGATCGACTGCCCGATGGATAGGCTCGCCTAAGCGCCGATCCCCCCGATAAAATCCCCGTATGACAAACCAACTCGATAAAAAAGCCCAAGCCTGGTCGGCGCTGTTTTCTGAACCGATGAGCGAGTTGGTTAAGCGCTATACCTCTAGCGTGTTCTTTGACAAGCGGCTCTGGCAGGCCGACATCCGGGGCAGCTTGGCGCATGCGGACATGCTGGCGGCGCAGGGCATCATCAGCGCGCAGGACCTGGCCGACATCGAGCGCGGCATGGCGCTGATCGTGATCGAGATCGAAGCCGGCAGCTTTGAATGGAAGCTGGACCTGGAAGATGTGCACCTGAACATCGAGGCGCGGCTGACGCAGTTGGTCGGCGATGCCGGCAAGCGCATGCACACCGGGCGCAGCCGCAATGACCAGGTGGCCACCGACGTGCGCCTGTGGTTGCGCGACGAGTTGGACTTGATCGCCGACTTGCTGGCCGCCTTGCAAAAAGCCCTGCTGGAAGTGGCGGCGCAGCACACACAAACCATACTGCCCGGATTTACCCATTTGCAAGTGGCCCAGCCGGTGAGCTTTGCGCACCATTTGCTGGCCTATGTAGAAATGTTTGCCCGCGATGCCGAGCGCATGCGTGAGGTGCGTGCCCGTACCAACCGCCTGCCGCTGGGCAGCGCCGCGCTGGCGGGCACCAGCTACCCGCTGGACCGCGAGCGCGTGGCGCGCAGCCTGGGCATGGTGGACGCGCATGGGGTGCCACAGCTCTGCCGCAACAGCCTGGACGCCGTCAGCGACCGCGACTTTGCGATGGAATTTGCCGCCGCCGCCAGTATTTGCATGGTGCACATCAGCCGCCTGAGCGAAGAGCTGGTGCTGTGGATGAGCCAGAACTTTGGCTTTATCCGCCTGGCCGACCGCTTTACCACCGGCAGCTCCATCATGCCGCAGAAGAAAAACCCGGACGTTCCAGAGCTGGCGCGCGGCAAAACCGGCCGTGTGGTCGGCCACCTGATGGGTTTGCTTACCCTCATGAAGGGCCAGCCCCTGGCCTACAACAAAGACAACCAGGAAGACAAAGAGCCGCTGTTTGACACCGTGGACACGCTGACCGACACGCTACGCATCTTTGCTGAAATGATTGGCGGTCAGCCGGACCCGCAGACCGGCCAATTGTCCGGCGGGCTGACGGTGAACCAAGAGGCGATGTGCAGCGCAGCGTCACGCGGCTACGCCACTGCCACCGACCTGGCCGACTACCTGGTGAAAAAAGGCCTGGCCTTTAGGGATGCGCACGAAGTGGTGGCCCACGCCGTCAAAAGCGCGCAAGCAGCAGGTAAAGACTTGTCCGAACTGCCGCTGACCACGCTGCAAAGTTTCCATGCCGCCATAGAGGCTGATGTGTTCGACTGTCTGAGCCTGCAAGGGTCCTTAGACGCACGCAATACGATTGGCGGTACAGCGCCTGAGCGCGTGCTGCAAGAGATCGCGCTGCACCGCCAGCGTCTGGGCTGATCGCCTAGCTACGGGCGTCCGGCCAAAGTCACCCTGCCAACTAGGAAAGCCCGATGACGACACAACAACTTGTCCTGAGCCTGGTGCTAGCCACCATGGTGTTTTCGGTAGCTTTGGAATTACGGCTAGACGATTTTTTGCGCGTGGCGCGCAGCCCCAAGGCGGTGATCGTCGGTTTGATTCCCCAGTTCATTTTGCTGCCCGTAGCCACCTGGGCCGCCACGCTGGTGCTGGATTTGCCGCCCAATGTGGAGGCGGCCATGATTTTGGTGGCCGCCTGCCCCGGCGGCAGCCTGAGCAATGTGGTGACGCATTTCGGGCGCGGCAATACCGCGCTATCGGTCAGTATTTCGGCGGTGGCCAGCCTGATCGCGCTATTTGCTACGCCGTTTAATTTCAGTTGGATGGTGGCCGCCAACCCGGCCACCGCCGGTTGGCTGCAAACCCTGAACATCGACCCCTCGGATATCTGGATCAGCCTGTTTGCCTTGCTGGCGCTGCCCTTGGCGCTGGGCCTGACGCTGACACGCCATCTGCCCGCCCTCAGCGCACGCATCCGTAAACCGCTGGGTAATTTTTCGCTGATTGCGCTCTTGGCCTTGATCGTGCTGGGTTTGATTAAAGAGCGGCAATTGCTCACGCTGGGGCTTTTGCCCACACTGGGCCTGGTGGTGGCCCACAACGCCTGCGGCCTGCTCATGGGCTGGCTGACCAGCGGCGCCATGGGCCTGGCGACCGCCGACCGGCGCGCCGTCACCATCGAAGGCGGCATGCAAAACGCCGGCTTAGCGCTGGGCATTATTGCGGTGCAGTTCAACGCCGATCTGGGCATGGTCATCATCGCCAGCCTGTGGGGCATCTGGCATATCGTCAGCGGCATGTCGCTGGCTTTGCTCTGGCGGCGCCTGGACCGCGCAATACCCGCGGAGGAAGAACATGCTTGATTTACTGATTCGCGGCGCCACCGTGGTCGATGGTAGCGGCGGCGCGCCTTTTGTCGCCGATGTAGGCATACAAGACGGGCGCATTGCGCAAGTGGGCCACATCAGCAGTGCTGCACGCGAAACCATCGACGCCCAGGGAGCCTGGCTGACGCCGGGCTTTGTTGACATCCACACCCATTACGACGGTCAAGCCACCTGGGACGAAACCTTTAGCCCCAGCATCCACCATGGGGTGACGACGGTGCTGATGGGAAATTGCGGCGTCGGTTTTGCGCCGCTGCGCCCGGGCAGCGAGGACCGGCTCATCAAGCTGATGGAGGGTGTGGAAGACATTCCCGGCGTGGCCTTGCGCGAAGGCGTGCGCTTTTCTTGGGAGAGTTTTAGTCAGTACATGGATGCGCTGGACGCGATGCCGCACAGCCTGGATTTTTTGACCATGGTGCCGCATGACCCGCTGCGCATGCTGGTGATGGGCTCGCGCGCCGAAGCCCGCGAAGCCGCGACGGAGGCCGACCTCACCGCGATGCGCGCGCATTTGCGCAGCGCATTGCAAGCCGGAGCCGCCGGCTTTTCCACCGGGCGCTCGGACAACCACCGCACCGCCGAGGGCCATGACACACCGGCTTCCATCGCCAGCAGCGCAGAGTTACGCGGTCTGGGCCAAGCCTTCGAAGGCCTGGGCCATGGCGTGGTGCAAGTGGTCAGCGACTTTGACCTGATGCAAGGCCCCCAAGGCTTTGACGCCGAGTTTGACTTGGTGGAGCAACTGGCCCAGGCCAGCGGACGGCCGCTGTCCATGACCTGGCTGCAGCGCGACCCTGGCGGCGAGCAGTATTTGCAGATTCAACAACGCGTGGAAGCAGCGGTGGCGCAAGGCCTGCCGCTGTACTTGCAAACCGCCGCGCGCGGCATTGGCGTGATCAACGGGCTGGACGCGAGTTTTCATCCGTTTATGGGTTTCCCCGGCTACAAAGAAGTGGCTGCGCTGCCCTTAGCCGAGCGGGCACAAGCCCTACGCGACCCGGCGCGTAAAGCGCGCATCCTGGCTGAAAAATCCGAGCGGCTGGCGGGCGACGGCACGCCGATACCGCCGCTGGTGGATTTGCTGCTATCGCGTATCGAGCTGATCGCCGGGCGCATGTTCCCGCTGGACGCGCGTCTGGACTACGAGCCCGATCTGATGCAAAGCTTTCTGGTGCGCGCCAAGCAGCGCGGCACCACGGCGCTAGAGGCCATGTACGACTACCTGTGCGAAGGCGATGGCACGCAGCTGATTTACTTCCCCATCTTTAACTACAACCAAGGCTCGCTGGATGCGGTGCACACCATGCTGCAACACCCCCGCGCCCTGTTTGGCCTGGGCGATGCGGGCGCGCATGTGGGCACGATTTGCGACGCCAGTTTTTCTACCTTCATGCTCAGCCACTGGGTGCTAGGCCGCGCCAAAGACCGGTTGCCGCTGACCCAAGCGGTAGAAATGATGACGAGCCGCAACGCGCGCTACCTGGGCCTGCAAGACCGCGGCCTGATACAGCCCGGCCTGCGCGCCGACTTCAACCTGATTGACCCCAAACGGCTCAGCGTGGGTATGCCTGACCTGGTGCGCGATCTGCCCGCGGGTGGGAAGCGGTTTTTGCAGAAGGCCGAAGGTTATATCGGAACTTGGGTGGCAGGGGAGGCGGTGGTGCGGGGAGGGGTGGTTACCAGGGCTAGGCCGGGGAGACTGGTGCGGATGAGGGCGTAGGCGTTTACGCCTTAATAAATACCTTTATTCATATTCAATCAGTCTTTAGCCTGCTGCGAACTGGAAAACGGCCTACTTAAGTAGGCCGTTTTTTAGCTGACGCTTTTGCGTATTAAAAGTATGCCCAAGAAAAAACTACGGTGTCAATACCCTGTTCACCAAACCTTGGCAACGCACTCACCGCTTGATACTTTTTGCACGGGATGAACATAACCCTTCTCACCGTTATACCCGGTTTTACCAACCGACGTATTTGCAAGAAACACGTCGTCAGTGGCCTGCTTGGGACGATCGGAAACCGAGCCGCCGGTGTAAGGGGTTTTATTCGGATAGTCCCACCATACTTCCCGCATTTCCATAATTTGGCGACCGTTGACATCGGACAGTTGCACATACACCTGTCGCGATTGAACAAAACCTTTATACGCCGAGCAGAAGTTAAGGCTATTTGCAGATTCTCTACTGATCAGATCGCTAAATTTCAGGACCTGCGAGGTATCGCTCATGGCGACCAGGCGGCCTCGGTCTGAGACATATTGTTTGCGGGCCCGCTGGTTGCTGTAAACAATTACTGCTGTCAAATCTCCCACCAGCGCGTTGGCCAAATCGGTGTCTTTGGTCGCGCAGGTGGTTGAGGTGTAGTTGTAATTGCTGGAGGACGTGCCTTTGCGGATTAATGGAATCGTATAAACCAATCCATTGCGGTGCTTCTGGAGGGTGGCTTTGCCACAGTTGGCTGCGGCGTAAACCGCCGTGCCAGTAGTTCCTGTTCCGTGGTTGTAGGTTGTTAAATCCGCATAATTTGCACTTTGGGAGCCATCGTCATAAACGAACGCCGGATTGGCCGTACTTTGCAAAGTACCCCATTGGTCGTAACTGCTCATATACCTGCCGGCGTAGAAACTGCCGAACACCGTCCCATCTGCCAGCGTGCTCTTGTTGCGCGCCCACGATATTGCCAGGTTGCCGCCAACTTCCATTTTTTGCAAGTTTTCGCGGGTCGTGTCGGTTAAGCCAGGGAAACCAAAGGTGCTGGGATTGAAATTGGCATCTGGCATTTGAAAAGCATCAGCGGGCAGGGTGAACTTAAAGTGATAGTCCATTACTTCTTTACGTACCCCGTCGCTATTTGTCACCCAGTGATAACCCCCCGCCTGAGACTGTCCAGGAACGCTCTTGGGCCGCGTCAATGTACCGTCATAAAACTTGGCCGCATCCAAATAAAGCGTTACTGTATAAACGTCGCCCCTTTTCGGAAGTGTAAATCCTGTAGTGCTTTGGTCCCGTTGGGTGTCATACCGCAAGAAATCAAACAAGGGATTGCAAGTCGTGGAATCTGGTCGCCAGCGGTGTGCGCCGTTCAGTTCAGGGATTCCATTGAGAGGCCAAGCCGCTGTATTACGTTCGATATAGACAGAAGGGTCAATAGCGTAAGCTGAACAGCCAAATGTGCGCCTGTCAAAAACCTGAATTCCAGAGCTCCGTCCGTTTTTATTAAAGTCGACCGTTGCCTTCAGTCCATTCAAAAAGCCATCATAAATACGACGTTTCGGAAGTCCGGGACCAGTAATCTCAGCACCGAAAATCATGTTATTGTGACCACCATACCAGTGCTTGAGCATTACAGCCAAGCCTTGCTCATATTTCGGGTAATAGGGGTAGAGGCCATTAGCGTCAACCTTGTAATTGAATCGCGGGGCCAAGTAAAAAAAGAAATCTTTCTGGTTTCCATAGGCTCTTACCATGGTGCCGTTGTCTGTCACCAAAATTTGCCGCATAAGCGTGTCATTGCCCTTTGAAAACTTGAGCAGTATGCGATAAACAATGGTCTGATCCTCCGTAATAAACGAGCCTAGGTTGGTTGAGATTAAGGCTACGCTGGTACCTTTTAGATCTGTATTCTCAAAAGCGTCCGAAAGCCAACCCCGTATCCATC
>JBILPS010000033.1:0-31266 GCA_044373655.1 Rhodoferax sp. | reverse complement strand
AGATAAGCCCACTGCCCGCCTTGCGCAGGCGATGCCGCTCGCCGAGTGAAACATGACGCTGGTCGCTGTGGTGCGGGTGCCCTGCTCACCTGCCTCGCCCGCCACTTCCTCAAACACCCCATCGACTGCGCAGACGTGGAAGTGAACGTGTTCGTTCAGGCTGGAGGATGAAGGCGATTGCGAGTCGACTCTATAGTGAATTCAATATCTCTATTCTTTTTTGTTCGAACTGCGCGCTGGTAATCAGACCCTTATCCATCAAGCTCTTCAACTCAAAAAGTCGTTGCTCCACGGATTTGGCGCCAGCATTGTTTTGTATAGGCTTTGGGTTTGAAGTGAGCACTTCATTTGACGAGGTGACATTAAATGATGGTGGCGATGAAGTCCCATTTGATACGACATCCATTTGGTACCATTTCTTCGCCTCCACTTCATCTTTGGCGACGCCACGCCCAAACATATAGATGTCTCCAACCTCTCTTTGCGCAGGCTTAAATCCTAATTCAGCTGCCGAACGAAACCACTTCAGTGACTCTGTCAGATCCTTATTCGTTCCCACCCCATCGCGATACGCTTTTCCAAGTGCCTCTTGAGCTGGCGGAAACTGTTGATCTGCGGCCTTCTTGTACCAGCTGACCGCCTGTGCCTCACTCTTTTCCACCATGCGGCCCCTAGCGTATGAATTGCCAACACTAAGTTGCGCCGGTGCATAGCCAGCTTCGGCAGCTTTGAGAAACAAACGATGTGCTTCATTTTCATCTTTGGTTACGCCGCGCCCCGCTGAGTACACGATTGCGAGCTGGTGAACTGCGGGAAGATAGTTCTGTTCGGCCGCAGCTTGGTAAAGCTTCACCGCCTCGGCTTCATCCTTCACGAGTCCACCCCGCCCTGTCACGTACATAAGTCCTAAACGGTATTGCCCAAAAGGGTCGTTCTTTTCGACTGCTTGTCGGTATAGTTTCAAAGCTTCTTCTTCACTCTTTGGCAGTCCTCGACCTGCCTCATACATTACGCCCAACTGCGCTAGGGAACGGATATGACCAGCGTCGATTGCTGAGCGATACCACTTTACGCTCTGACTTTCGTCCTTTTCGACGCCCCTACCGAATGAGTAGGCATTGCCCAAATTGCCCATGGCAGTGGCATTTCCTTGATCTGCTGATTTGCGATACCAAGACACAGCTTGTACCGAGTCTTTCTCAACTCCTCTCCCTACCGAATAGAAGTAACCAAGGCGTAATTGGCCCAGCGCATTGCCAGATTCGGCCACTGGCAAAATATTTGCAAGGGCTGTTTTGTAGTCTCCATTCCTCTCCGCCGTGTTTGCTGCATCCAAGCGAGAAAAAATCGATGGAGGAGCAACTTTGGCGGTCAATACGCTTGTGGACTTGTTTGCAAGATAGACTGAATCCAGTTTTGAAGCAGCACTCAGTAAAGACTGACGGCGCTCTGTTGAGCTCGGGTGACTGGAGAACCATAAACCGGAACCTCCCCCACCTTGTTGCTCCATCAACTGCCAAAGTTTCGCCGCAGCACTTGGGTCAAAACCGGCCCTTGCCATCTTGTCTATACCTAGATCATCGGCTTCGCGTTCCTGGTCACGAGAAAACTTCGAGTTAACGAGTCCTGCTCCCATCTTTCCAAGCTCAAAACCAAGACCTTGGGTGTCAACCCCTTTTTTTGCTTGGTCTATATCCAGGGCGAGTCCTACAAGTTGACCTAAAAAACCGATGACCTCCTTGGTGGTCCGGCCTGATGTAAGGTGGTCGGCCTTCAAGTGACCAAATTCATGTCCAACGACAGCCGCCATTAGGTCATCATCATCGCCAACAAGTCTAAGCATCTCTATTCCGAAAACCATGATCGGACCGTCTTTGCTTATGGTTACATAGGCATTTGGACTCCCCTGCTTGCTTACGAAGAGAAGAGGCTTTGGCAAGCCGTAAGCATAAGAAATTCGGTTAGACACATCGTCTATACGTTGCATCCATGCGCGCTTTACGACTTCAGGCTCCTGATCCTTGACCTTTAATCGGATGTTTGGAGCTGAGGTATCTTGGAGGAGTCTTGTGACGGACCAGACTTGTGCAAAAGCGGGGTTCGCTGTGACGATGAAAAGGAGTACAAAAAGGCTGCGAACAATGTACTGACACCGAAACTGAATCTTCACCATACTTGACCTCCAACTTTTTAGATGTTTTTACTCGGGGTTTGAAATGGGCAAAGTACCAGCTCCGACACTTTGAACTTGAAGACGCCAATGCTTACGGATAGGAATCTAACCGCATGAGCACAAGTATGGCACACGTTCAGGGCACCACAAGCCTGCATATTGGCGTCTGTTTGGGTGCCTGCTCTGGGCCTGTTGCCCGAGATTTTTCGCTAAGACCCGTTTTGGGCGGTGACAGGCGCAGCCTTGGCCCGCAGCGTTGGCAAAACCGCTGTTACAACCCCTTACCAACTGACGCGCTGATCGACCTCAAAGTCCGGCGCCGGTTGGGCCGCTTCATCCCAATTTGGCTCAACATCGGCACCCTCGACACCATCGCCCACCGGCGATGATGCGCATCTGCCCGCCACACAGGGGGCACAACATAGGGAACACTTCGTAGATTCGGGCAATCAACACCGCCCATAGGTAATGCGCCGGGCGCTTGGGCTGCACCGGCTGGGCAGGCACGGCCTGGGTTGGGGGTGCGTTGCCTGCCCCAGGTGCGCCTACGCCCGAGCTGACTGGCTCGGTCTGCACCTGCGCCGGTTGCACCACTGCGCCCTGTGCCAACGACACAAACGCAGCCCTGTGCGGCGAGTTCGGTGCCAGCACACCAAAGTAGCGGTGGCGATGCGTGCGCGGGGGTGGCACCAAGGCTGCAATGCGCTCGATCAACTCCAGTGGCGTGCGTGTGATTTCATCTACCTCACACCTATGGCTTCGTGGCATTCGGCCACGGTGGGGAACGCTTCGTTTCCTTCATCTGACTGATCGCGCCATCGGCCTCAAAGGTACGGCCCGCTTCTATGTCGGCCAAGCCGCATTGGGTAGGCCACCCTCACTGCTTAGCCAGGTAGCTTGGCCCGGCTTGTGTGCTCGTTAAGGGTCTCAGCTGCAAGGCAGCGGAGGATGCTTGCAGGCAGCCAATTGTCTTGTCTGTCCGAGCGGCAGGACGGCTTTGACCTGCGATGTCCAATTCAATCAAGGCATCGTTGCCGGCGTCAAGCCACTGGGGCAGGTCGGGGTATCCCGCTCGGGCTGAAGGCAAGCGCGCTAGCTTGTCCTGCCACGCCGCAAGCCCAACCATAGGGCGTTGCCAAGTGGCATCCAAAGGCGTGAATCCGGTTATGACGGGCCACCCCAAGTCGCCCTGGTAAGCATTACCCAGCCACTGGGTGCCGCTATTCGCGTTGGCAAATAAAGAGCCTTTTGCTTTGACGAATACATTGTTGGCCCAGACGTTGTTTTGTGCGCCAAAACCGCCCAGGTCGATGGCCGCACTGTCAACAAATGTGTTGTGCAAGAAGGTCAGGTTTTCCAGGTTGTCGCCCAGGTATTCGAGCGTGACCGAACCGGCACGGCCGTCTAACCCCGCGTTGTCAAAATAGTTGTTAAAGCAATAGATGCTGTTGGCCTGCTTGATGCGGATGCCCCCGGCGCGAATGAATAAGTTGCTGTAGGCCATGTTTTCATCGCCATTGCGAAACACCAGCATGCCATCGGGGTTGTTGGTAAAGGTGCAATAACGGATCACGTTGTGGCGACATTTCACCGAGATGCTTTCGGAGTCACCACCACCAGTGTTATCCCAGTAGCAGTATTCAATCAGCGTTCCAGCCTTGAAGCTAGACAGGGCCCCGTTGCCCAAGCGTATCGGCTCATTGCCAGCATCACCGCCGCGCCCGGGCATGTTGCGAAAGGAGCAGTAGCGGATGCGGTGCTGACCCAGGATGGCCCGGTCCGGCGTGATTTCAATCATATTGCCCTGGGGGGCGCTGACGGGCTTATTCTCAAAATTGCAATAAGCGATCTCGTTGCGCTGGCTGCCGGCCATGACGTTGATGCACTTTTTGCTCGCGTAGCCGGAGAAGTTCAACTCGCTGAGCAAGTTGTCACTGCCAGACACCTCTATGGCGGTTCCTGGCGCCTCACCTTCGGTGAACTGAAAGCCTCGAAAGACCACACGGCTGCCCGAAATCTTCAGTTGGTTGCTGCCGTTGAAAAACACGCCTCCGGGTGTTTCGGCTTGAACGCTAACGCCGTTGGTGCGTATGTTGAGCTTGTTGTTGCGGTAGTGCCATTTTTCAGATAAATGATATCGCCAGACCGTGCGCTGTCGATGACACTTTGCAGTTGTGCAAGCGACGTCACCAGGGTCGGCGATACGGACTTTGCCGCAGCCACAGAAAGCACGCTGTTGCTGCTCAAAATCAGGGCGCTTCCCAAAAAGTGCCGGCGGGACATAGCACCAACAAGAGGAAGAACTTGGAAAGTGAAGGACGATTGCATTTAAAGAAAAGCAAATTGAATTAAATCAATCAAAGTTTAACTGTCTTCAATTTGATCTATGCTTATGCTGCCTAGGCCAGCCGATCCTTCAGTTAGGCAGCGATTTGCAGAAATGTAATTTCATGCACCTTCTTTTTGGGCTGTCGCAATAGCAAGTTAAAAACATATTTAACACGTATTTAACTACTAAATCTGGTAAGGTACGCGAATAAGATCTGGGAGGAGGAATGTACGAAAACAATATTGAAGTGGCCGTGGCGCGCTGGCAAGGCACACCGCCCGAGAGCGTGTCCGAGCTGTTTGCGACCTGCTACCCAGAGCTCAAGCGCATTGCCCACAACCGGCTCTATGCCGCCAATCTGCGGCGGAGCTTTGCCACCGAGTCACTGCTGCACGAAAGCTTTCTGAAACTAGCCACGGCCAGCGCCGAGCGTTTTCTGGACAAGGGCCATTTCTTTGCCTATGCCTCCAAGATGATGCGCAACATCATTGTCGATGCCGTGCGTGAAGTTAACGCCCAGCGTCGCGGCGGCGGCCAGGGCGCACTGACGCTGGACACCGAAATCGCCAACCTCTGCCCCGCCGCGAGCGACGTCAGCGCTATTGACGACGCCCTCAAAGACCTGCAAAGCATCAATCCTTGTTTGGCCGCGCTGGTGGAAATGCGTTTTTTTGCGGGCTTGACTGAGCCTGAGGTGGCGCAGGCGCTGGACGTGTCTGAGCGCACCGTGCGGCGCGAGTGGGTCAAGGCCCGCGCCGCGTTGCTGGTGCTTCTAGAAGGCGAGCGTTTTTAGCTTGCCTTGGCCGGTCTTGCTGCTGCTTTGCGTGTAACCACTCACTACCACTTCAGCAAACCACACTGCCCATGCAGAGCCGCTACCCCGCCTGGCAACAGGCTTTGGCACTATTTGACACCGCTACCGACCTGGCAGCAGGCGAGTTGCCGGCTTGGCGTGCGCGGTTGGCACCTTCAGAATCCACCACGCTGACCCTGCTGGACAAACTGCTGGCCGCACATGCCAAGGTAGAGACCTCCGACCTGCTAAACACCTTGCCAGGACAAGGCGACGATGCGGCGGCGGACGCCTTTGAACCCGGACAGGTGATCTCTGGCTTCGAACTTATCGCGCCGCTCGGCCAGGGAGGTATGGCGAGCGTGTGGCGGGCCCGCTACCACGACGGCCATCTGCAGCGCGAAGTGGCCATCAAGTTCCCACGCCTGCACGGCCCGCCGGGCGGTGTGCGTGCCCGCCAACTGCAGCAGCGTATGGCGCGCGAATGCGCCATTCTCACGCCGCTGACGCACGCGAACATTGCCCGTTTGCTGGACGCTGGGGTCTCGCCTGATGGCCAGCCCTTCTTGGTATTGGAACTGGTGCAGGGCCAGGACATTGCCACCTATGCCAACGCTAAGCACCTTGGCGTGCGGGAGCGCATCCACCTGATGCTGGCCGTGCTGGACGCTGTGGAGCACGCACACCGCAACCTGGTGTTGCACCGAGACATCAAGCCTGCAAACGTCCTGGTGGACGATAGCGGCTGCGTGAAGCTACTCGACTTTGGCGTGGCCAAGCTCATGCCCACCCTTCAGGCTGCAGAGGGTAGCCCGGACGATGGGCTGACCCGCACCGAGAACCCTGCCATCACTTTGGCCTATGCCGCGCCCGAGCAAATACGGCGCGAGACGCTCACTACCGCCGCCGATGTCTACGCCTGTGGTGTGATGCTATTTCACCTGCTCACCGGCCACTCGCCCCATCGCCCGGCGCGTGAAAGCCGTGCCGCACTGGAGGACGCCATACTGCACGTCGCGCCGCCACTGGCGTCGCGCCGCGTGAAGGACGGTGCGGGAGACAAAGCACTGGTCAAGGTACTACAAGGCGACTTGGACACCATCTTGCGCAAAGCCCTCAAGGCTAAGCCGAGTGATCGCTACGCCTCGGCCCGCGCATTGGCCGACGACCTGCGCCATCACCTGGCTTTGCAACCCATCAGCGCCCGCGCTGACAGCCCCTGGTATGTGGCTCAGCGCTTTGTTGCAAGACACAGGTTGGCGGTGGCCGCTAGTGCCATGGCCGCACTGGCCTTGCTGGGCACCAGCGGAGTGGCGCTTTGGCAGGCCCGTCGGGCCGAGGTTCAGGCCACACTGGCCATGCATGCCAGCCAGCGAGCGACAGCAGCACAGCAGTTTTTCGCCGGGATGGTGGCAGGTGCCGACCCCGAGAGGAACAAACGCATCACGGCGCAGGACATACAAGTGGTGGACCGCGCTTTTGCGACCGCCCAAAACCAGTTTGGAAACGACCCTGAAACGCTGGAGTTGATACTGAAGCAGATTGGCGAGATTTATAGCCGGCAAGGCCAACTGCAAAAAAACCTGGCCGTTCAGCGCCAGCGTCTGAAGCTAATGGAGTCACTGCCAACGAGCACCAGCGCCAATCGCATCAACGTCTTGACGGACCTGGGCTGGGCCTTGGAAGACAGCGCCAAACACAGCGACCAGAACCAGGCGCTGCAACTGCTTGAGCAAGCGGCGCAGATGGCCCTCGACACGGGCAAGGAAGTGCCCGCGCCAGCGCGCGTACGGGCCTTGGGTTACCTGGCTGACGCCTTGCTGCGCCGGGGGCGCACAGACGAGGCCGCCACGAAAGCCGCACAGGCCCTGGCAATGGCTGAACGCTTGATCGCGAGTCCTAACCCCGTCTTGGCCCTTGCACACCAGACCGTTGGCGTGGTAGCCAGGGTACGGGGTGACCATGCGGCAGCCCGAAAAGCGTTCCACATCGCGCAAGCCATAGACGCCACAGGCCAGGGACGCGGACCGGTTGACCAGATCAACCTGCTGCTGGTTTGGGCGTCTACCGAGTTCGAGGCCGCCGCCTACCCAGCAGCCTACGATCTGGCGCTCAAGGCCATCCACCTGGCCGAAGCCCAGTTGGGTGATGTTGGCGAAAACCTGACCGCCGCCCGCACGCTGGCGGTCGCAGCATTGGAACGCCAGGGGAAGTTTGCTGCTGCGCTGAATCAGTTTGAAGTGCTGATGGCGGCCGACAGAGATTCGAGCGATACATTTCGAAGCGCTAAAGCCCGCTACGTTCAGGGCTATCTGGAGTTGGCGGCAGGGCACATGGACGCCGCCAAACGCGCCCTGGACAAGGCCGAGCCGGGTTTGCGCACCGATCCATACTGGTCTGCAACGCTGCATTCGAAGCGCGCCCATTGGTGGCTGATGCAGACCCAGCCTTCGCCGCGCCTTGCGGCCCAGAACGCTGTCAACGAAGCCCAAACTGCGCAAGACAGCTTTGCAAGCAGCGGGATTAATCAGGGCCGGGAATACACAGCCACTCTGCAGCGACTGGCTGTTGCACTGGTACGCACGGGGCAACTCGGTCAGGCACGGCTGCTCATGGACAAGGGCTGCGCCTGGCCACGCAAGGGCTTGTCAGCAGAGCATCCAGATCGCATTCGTTGCCAGGTCTACCTGGCCATGCTAGGGCCCGAAATGGCGACCACCGAACTACGCGCCCTGCGCGATGCAGTGGGCAAACACCCGCTGTCACCCATGCCGCTGCGGTCAGCGCTAGCGCTTGCCGAACAGTGGGCCAACCGGCAGACCAGAGACTGGTCCCAATTTCCTTACCTCAACTAACCAGGACGCAAAACCATGCCCACCAAGACTTCATTTCAACCCCTGTCGATTGCCATGGCCGCGCTGGCACTGGCCTGTTCAGGTTTGCCCGCCGCGCACGCGCAAAATAAGAGGACTTTCGTTCCAATGAAAATAATGCCCGGTCCCTGCCAATTGGAAGGCACCCTCATTACCGTGCCCGTCGGCGCAGCGCAAAAAGCCAGGCCAGCCGGTTTGCCAACGGATGCAGGACCGGATGCGGGATCGATTAAGGTTGCCGCCCGCATGACCTATAAAGCAAAGTTCAAGCAGAACAGCCCGCATACGGCTTCATTCTGCGTCGCGGTTGGCCTGACCAATCTCGGCCCCAGCGTCTGGGAAGCGCCGACCACTTTATTCCTCAGCGATGGTGCCAGCGAGTTTGCGGTGCCCTTGGTGCCCAGCCCGAACACAAGTATTGCCGTGGACGGCCAGGTCTTTGGACCCTACGCGTGCAGGAACAATGTCCAATGGCCCTTAAGCCAGGACTTGCACATCGAGGTCGCCATTGACGGCAATCGATTGCAAGGCGGCGGCCAGTGCCAAGTCAGTGGCAACGATTTTGAGCTAGTTAAGCTACTGCCGACCGATGGCATCAGGCAATGGGCGCTGCCGCGCGTTAGGCCGAACCGGGCCGAACCGGCAGTCCCGCGGCCGGCAAAGGACATCGGGCGCTGAGCGCCCGACCAGGCCCGCCCGAACCGTGGTCAGCGCAGCAAGGTGATATGCCCTGCATAGTTAGGCCCCTCTAACACCATCACCCGCACGCCTTGGCGGGCCGGCACGGTAATGGTTTGCAAGGTCTGCCCTTCCACCAGCACCACGTACCGGCCAGAGGTCCCAGGGCGTATTACGGTAACCCCTTGGCCGTTGGTGGTGCCTTTGAATGCCACGCCCGAGGACTTCGAGCGCACGATCACCAACTTGCCCACCGCAGGGCTGGGGGCTGGCCGGTCTGGGGTTTCAATAGGGGGTGGGCAGCCAGGGCCACCAGGGCAGCGCGCAGTCGCCGCAGCAATGGGTTCTGGGTTGGCGGTCAAGCGGGGCCCCACTGCGCAGTTGCCATCGGCACTGCATTCAGCCTGGCCAATGCCACTGCCGCATTTAAGGTTTGCGGTGACGCCCGATGAATCAGTGCTGGTACATACGCCATCACGGTGCGTGCCACTGACCCTGGCGTGGGAAGCGGTGGTCATCAGCGCTGCAAACATCACAGTGGCGAGAATATTGAGTTGTATGTTCATGGTGGTGATCTCCTGAGTGAATCGGAATGGCTAAATGCAGTCGCACTCCATGCGTCAGCGCATCAGGATGACGTGGCCTACGTAGTTGTGCTTGCGCCCTGATGCCTCGTACGTGCCATGTCCTGCCGCGCATTTCCAACCCGCGTCTTTTGGGGGTTTGCTTGCCCTTGGTTCATGAATTTCATTTTGAATTTTCACGCTGCTCTCAAACCCCGAGTCAATGGAGTGCTGCGTGCAAATCCGTGCGGCAAAGTCTTCTGAGGTTTTGAATGCGCCCTTGCTGCGCTCCGCTACGATTGCCTGCGCAGTTTGCGGCGAGGTTTTCATCAAGATAATGAAGTCCTGGGCGCTGGCGGTGTTGATGTCGATGACAGTGCCTTTGTCGCCTTTAGTGTTTGCCAAGCCTGTTGGCAGCGCGGTCAGCTGGCTCCTGTCCATCAACCCCATGGGCTTGGCGATAGCTTTAGCGCAGCAGCTTGCATCATTGGCTGCGGGGCCACCCACCTCATTTCCGCCTTGACATCCTGAGCTTTTGGCGTTGCCCGAAGAGCATGAATTGTTAGAAATAAGCGCCCACGAGCTTGATGCCAGAAAGAAATTGCAGGCGGCAAATACGACAAGTTTCGAAATAGTTTTCATAAATTACTCCAGTGAATAGGGTGAATGGATCGTTACTTTGGTTTGTCAGCAGGCGTACTAAACGAGCCAGGGCCGACGTCTTTTGGTTTTATTTTTCCGCCGTCCCTATCAATGAGTTCGGCTGGAATCGGTTTTGTTTTGGAAGCTGCGCTGTTGCAAGCGTTCGACCTCTTATCCCATTCACCCTTTGCCTCATTACAGGCTTTGGCACACTGGTCACGCGATGTTGCATCGCATGAAAATTGCCATAGTTCGCGAGAGTCAAGACCCGACGGACGTGGCGCCGCCGTCGCAACGGTACAGCGCGAATAACTTCCACGGTCCTGCCACGATCCTCCTAGCTTGCCGCACGCTGCTTTACAGCCGCTCTCCGACCCCCAGCAAATCAAGGTATAGGCTTGGGCGCTGCCAGCAACGAGAAACATTAGGGACATTGCAAATACGATTTTTGATAGATCAGTTTTGAACATGATGTGAATCTCTTTTCCTTTAAAAATATTTGAAGACTGCCCGGACCTGGGCAGGGCTTACCATCAGCGCTGCAAGCAGGACGGTGGCGGGAATATTGAGTTATGCGTTCATGGTGGTGGCCTCCTGAGTGAATAGGAATGGTTGGTTGGGGGTAAACCGGGCGCGCCTTAGCTCTCGTCGGCAAAGCGGGTGGCGATGCGTTGCACCGCTTCTTCAATCGCCTGACGCAAAGCGTTGTCTAGGCTTTCCTTTTGCACGGCTTCATATTCCTTGTTACCGAAGGACTGGATTGCGCCGCCCAAAAATTGCTGCGACAAGTTGTTGGTGATGGCATCGCCAATACCTCCCACCGAGGTGGACGAGCCCTTGATTTGTTTGCGCACCTTGATGGCGTCAGCCACGATGCCACTGTCCACCTCGATGATGCGCACATCAATGCCGATGGTGTCCCGGGTGGTAGTTCTTTTGCCGCCGATGCCAAGTATGTTGAGGCCAACAGACTGCGCGTTTTGGTCCATCTGCGCTTCGCTGACCGTGCCTTCAAAAATGTACTTAGCCCCCACGGCCCGCACAGCCGAGGCTTGCCCACCCACCAGGCCTTGCTGGTTCAAGGCCTTCTCTTGGTTGATGCCCTCGTTCATGCGGGCACGCTCCAGCACGCGAAAGCGACCGGTCTCGACCAGTGCCGTCATGAACATATCGGTAGCGGCGCGCGGCGCCACCTCCTGCACATTGCTGCGGAATTCCATGATGGTCACGGCCGGGCGGGCGGCGTGGCGTTTGGAGGTGGTGTCGCGCATGGGTTCAGGCGCGAGCATGGCAGCTGCGGGAAAGGCTGGCTGCGGCGTTGTCCCGCTGGGCAATGGCGCCTGGGTGCCGCCTGCGTTGTTGGCCGGAACGCCTGGCGGAATCTGCCCAAAGGCCGCGGGGGCGGCGAGGCCCATGACCAGCGCCAATGCGCGCATGCGGGAAAGGGAAATGAGGTGTTGCACAAGAGGCTCCTGGTGATGGTGACCTCTGATTTACGGAAAAACTGCCCAAAAGCGGCCAAACGGAGCGCCTACGTGAAGCACATTCTTTTGTATTCAATATTTGGCCGGATTTCGGAGCGACCTGCGTGAAACGGTGGTGGGCTTAGCAATCAAGCATTGCCCGCATAACTTCAGCATTCACACTCAAAGGGAAAAACAATGACTTCACTGTCTTCATTTACGCGCCTGGTGGCGGCTTCGGCCGTGCTGGGCACCTTGGCCCTAAGCGCCCAGGCGGCCAGCATCGTCAAGAGCTCGGGCGCCACCACCCCCGTACTAACTTTGCATGAATTGGCCGGATTTGAACTGGCCCAGCGTGAAACGGTGGTGGACTTGAAAGTTGGCGAGTTGCCAACCAAAGTGTCCGCGCCAATCGAACAACCTCAATCTAGGAACTAATATGAACACGACCTACTCCCTCAAAGGCATTGCCTCGGAACGCGTTGAAATCGAACAAACCAAACCATGGCGTTTGTCAAACCATTTGCCCCGTGCACTTTGCCTGGCTGCAACCACCATGCTCGCAATGGCCGGTGCCGCTCATGCCGCGCCACCGGCAGAAAGTGCCCCAGTAGCTCGCCCTACATTTGGACAATTCAAGCCTGGCACTGGCGTCGCCGTCAATAACCTCCATCCAGTTCCAGGCACCATAATTGATAGCAAGAGCACCAACCGCTGCTGCCCCGCGGTCATGACTGGTCCATTTTCAAATTACTTTGGCCCCGATCAACTTCCCGGCAAAAATTTGGCCCAGTCCTATGGTTTGCATTTTCTGAGCACGTTTGTATACGGCTCGTCACCGGAAACCATTCCTCAGACCTTGACGCTCGACCAGCAGATGATGCCTTTTGCGTTTTACATCGGTTCACCTGGCGCTGGAATACTGCCTGCGGGAAAATATGCAAACTCAGTTCATTTGACCGCCGAGATCAGAGAGGTCTTGCCGACTGGCACGCCAGCTGGGACCGCGCTACCCTCCGATTGGAGCGCACCCTTCGCGATGGCGCATCTAGTATCAAATGGCGATGTAGTGGTTCGTGCATGGTGGGCAGGCGGCATGCCACCGACCGCGAACCCAAACAACGTTTGGGATGGGTCGGGAGGCCCGACAGGCTTTCACGCCGCATTCATGGATGGTCAGCCTCGCCTTGCGCCCAATTATCTGCAGCCCAATAAAACTTACATGATGAAGATGGCGCTGAAGTTGTTTTACAAAGACCTGCCAGATGACACATCGTGGCACTCAATTGAAATTCCCTGCAGCAATATGAAGTCAACCTTTTATTGGAATCACAAGGTAGGCAACCTCAGCAAGCTTGCTTCCGGCGGCGCAAGCGCCGTCCAGATTCAATTCAACGAGTTGAAGTAAGCGTTATTGCGGAGCTGCTATTGCCGCCCCCTAACTCCCGAAAGCTGCGCGTGTGGCTCCGGCTAATCTCATACGGCGGCTAAAGTTTTCGCCTGAGGTGTTCAGTCACCTTGGGCGGAATTGCAGGTGCAGGCAGTTGAACAAATCTGCCCGCGTCAAATGCTGGCTCATGCTATGCCACCTGTCGCGCCAAAGCCTGCGGCTTTGATCATTCCCGGCCCCAACAGTAAGTAAACCTTTATTCCAATAAGCAAAGAAAAGAGAACACCATGCTCATTAAATCAATATTGAACCTGGCCTGCTTCAGCATCCTTTCGCTGGCGGCTTTAGGCCACGCCCAGGCCCAATCCACCGCAGCGGACAAAGGGTTGATGAACAAAAGCGCCAGCGCAGCACCGAATACCGATGCGGTCAACCGGTCGCAGCCCTCCCCAGGCAGTGGGCACAGCACCCCTATCTTCAATCTCAACACCGCGACGCAGGCGCAATTGGCAGCCCTGCCGGGCATTGGGGAAAAAGCCGCGCTGGTGATTCTCATGGCGCGCGCGCAAAAGCCCTTCACAAACGGGCAAGATTTTGCTGAACGCGTCTGTAGCAAGGCCTCGGTTGATACGGGGATTGAGGTCAGTATCGTGATTGGTTCGCAGCAGTTTTCGCCAAGAGGCGGGAATCCGAAAGAAGCTGGCTGGAAATGCGCCCAAGGTACCAAAACCTACCAGGCTGAGGGCAGAACAAACCATTACGTTGGCCATATCACCTTGTTGCGCTAAATGCGCTGCTTGTGCGTTGCGAGCCGAATGGCGTTAAATGCCAGAGCCGTTAAGGGTTCGGGCTTTGAAGCTTAGCTTGGAGTATGGGTGAGTGGCTTTACCAATGTCCACGCCGTCTGCGCCCGCCTCCATAGCCAACGCGATTTCGCCAATCATCCCGCCCGCGTGCGTGCCGACCTTGCCGCCACCATGTCGTACGCCCGAGGTGCAGGGGCTGCAAGATTGGGGCTTTACTAATTCATCCCGAATAAGGACGCACCGTTTTCCCAGGCTATTTTTTTTGCAACTGCGGGCGGCAGATCCCCCAGCCAAACGCGATAGCCCTGCATGGTGTCTTCATAGTGTTGCCAGCGCTGATTAACCCAGGTGTCTGAGCCGATCAAAAAACGCCCGGGGTATTTGAGAAGGAGCGCACGCCATTGTGGGCACAAGCTGCCACCGTCACAGGTCAAGCCCGGGCGGTAAGAAAGTTCACCCATCAGTCCAGGGTACTTCGCCAGCAAGGCTTCCACGCGCTGTACCGGCACACCGCCAATGCCGGTGTGCGCCCAGATCAAGCGCAGCTTTTGCCCATCGGACGGCGTGTGGGCCATTAAAAGGTCAATAGCCGCATCATCCACATGGGCGAGCACCACCAACTGCTTCTCTTCAGCCAAGACCATCAGCTTTTTTGCCACTGCGCCCTTGGCATTGGCACTGTCATAAAGATGAAATTCACCGATACCGCGATAAGGCCCCACCGGAGTGCCGCGCGCAAGTTCGGCCAGTACCATGTCGTAAATGCTTTCATCGCGGAACCAAGTGTCGTAGTCAGAGCGGTTACGGTACAGGCGAACAAAAGGCACAACGGTCACGCCTGCTGCGGCAGTCTCAGCTTGCGCCTGGGCCAGCGCAATGGTGCCGTCATTTGGCCGCGAGTTGGAGACTATGGCCTTGACACCGCTGCGCTGCATCCGCGCAAGCACATCGGGCACCGGATGTGGACCCGTTTGGCCATTCCAAGCTTCAGTGTTGTAGTGGAGATGCGCGTCGAACAGCGGGCCGGCGTAGTCGGCCGCATGGGCGATCAGACTCGATAGCGTGATAAACCCGATGAACGGCCACGCAAGAGTTTTTTGAAATATTAATTTGAACATAGTCGTCATTATTAACGGGGTTTGAGTGCCTGTTGCACCGCCTTGTGCGTCAGCATCGACTAGCCCACGATGTCGCCAATGGCGAATAGGGGCGGCACGTGGGGGCTGCGCTGCAACACCCCGATTGGCGTGAAATTGGATTCGGTTGATTGATTTAGATCATGGTTTTAAGACCTTTGGAGTGAAATAATTCGATCTAAATCATTCATCGAGTAGACGCCTTATGGCTAAAAATGTAATTTCTGCAGAACCTCGGTCACCACGTCAAGTGGCCAGCGCCAAAGAGCCGCGCCTGGTGCGCCAAGGCGATACGCTAGCGTCATTGAATCATTCGACGGCCGCTAAGGCGGTTCCTGGCGAGGCGGTTCGCGCGGCACAGGGCAAAAAGGTGGCATCCGTTTTGGGATTGATGCATGACACGAAGTTGTCGGCCACTGAGCGCGCAGAGGCATTGCGGGTGACCTTGGCTGGCGCCTCACCTGACGATTTGCTCGTACTGAAACAAGCGTTGGCGGGCAATGGCACCGTGCCACTCGATATGCCTAAAACTCACGCTGACGATGAGTTAGCTAGCGACTGGCGCGACGGTGGCTACCCCTACAAAAACCTGATGGGTCGCACCAGCTATGAGGCGCAAAAGTACCAGTTGCAGGTGGAGTTGCTCAAGCTACAGGCCTGGGTCAAAGAAGCCGGGCAACGCGTGGTGATCTTGTTTGAGGGTCGCGACGCGGCGGGCAAAGGGGGCGCCATTAAGCGTTTCATGGAGCATTTGAATCCTCGCGGTGCACGTGTGGTGGCGCTGGAGAAACCCAGCGACGTGGAACGCGGACAGTGGTACTTCCAACGCTATGTGCAGCACTTGCCGACGGCCGGCGAGATCGTGCTGTTTGACCGCAGCTGGTACAACCGCTCTGGCGTCGAGCATGTGATGGGCTTTTGCAACGACCACGAGTACCGAGAGTTCATGATGCAAGCGCCCGAGTTTGAGCGCCACTTGGTGCGCAGCGGCGTGTATGTAATCAAGTTTTGGTTCTCGGTCAGTCAAGCCGAGCAACGTCGCCGCTTCAAAGAACGCAAGGTGCACCCGCTCAAGCAATGGAAGCTCAGCCCAGTGGACTTAGCTTCACTCGACAAATGGGACGAATACACCCTGGCCAAAGAAGCCATGTTCTTTGAAACCGATACCGCCGAGGCGCCGTGGACCGTGATTAAAAGCGACTGCAAAAAGCGCGCACGCCTGAACGCCATGCGCTATGTGCTGCACAAATTGCCCTACCAAAATAAGCAGATCGAACTGATCGGCAAGCTCGATC
Source organism: Rhodoferax sp. (assembly GCA_044373655.1). Taxonomy (GTDB): domain Bacteria; phylum Pseudomonadota; class Gammaproteobacteria; order Burkholderiales; family Burkholderiaceae_C; genus Allorhodoferax. Next base: position 15,125 of record JBILPS010000033.1, on the reverse strand, counting down.
CCTTCATCGTCGGCCGCGCCCATGTGGTGTACGAGCGTGGCGAAAAACCGGGTGTGTTGCTTTGAGCTTTGCCAGCATGGTCACTGCTTGATTTAGCACTACGTCGGCTTAAACAAGTGCGCGTGAAGGATAAAAGAGGCGTTAAAAGTGAGTCCGCCATGGATCCCCCTTGGCTTGCGCCTTGACGATAGACTATCCTGTGTGGACGGAGAATGCGGACATCCTCCAATCTGGGTACCGCCAGCATTGGCAATTTTTCAAAAAATACAAGCATGCCCGTCTTACAGAATGCAATGCCAGATTCAAAATCTGACTTGTGCGAGCCCTGCTCGGGAGTCCAACAGCACTGGCGTCGTGCCCCCGGCCACGCTGAATTGGTGCAAGGTAGCCACCGAAAAGAAGACCGAGGCCATGGCCCCGCCACCGTCACGAACTATGTGTGCGATCGCTGCGGCACCGCTTGGGAGTACGAGAACAACAAAACCAACTTGCATGCGGGTTGGTCGGTAGTGCGCCGCTGAGGCGGCCAACATGAAAGCACCGCCAAGACTGCAAACCCTTGTGGATGAGGGCCTGATCGACACCGTGGTTCGCCAGCTCATGAGCGGTAAAGAAGCCATGGTGTACGTGGTGCGCTGCGGGGACGAAACCCGTTGCGCCAAAATTTACAAAGAGGCCACCCAGCGCAGCTTTCGGCAGGCGGTGGATTACACCGAAAACCGCAAAGTCAAAAACTCGCGCTCGGCACGGGCTATGGCCAAAGGCAGCAAATTTGGCCGGCAAGAACAAGAATCCGCATGGCAAAGCGCCGAGGTCGATGCGCTTTACCGATTGGCCGCTGCTGGCGTGCGCGTGCCTCAGCCGTACAACTTTTTTGACGGTGTGCTGTTGATGGAGTTGGTGACCGACGCGCACGGCGACGCAGCGCCACGCTTGAATGACGTGTCCTTCACGCCCGCGCAAGCTATGAAGCACCACGCTACGCTGATTGCCGAAGTGGTGCGCATGTTGTGTGCGGGTGTGGTGCACGGTGATTTGTCAGAGTTCAATATTTTGCTAGCGCACACGCCTGGCCTCGGCGACACACCTGGCCTGGACGAGCCCGTCATCATTGACCTGCCGCAAGCGGTAGACGCCGCAGGCAACAACCATGCGCAACGCATGTTGCTGCGCGATGTGGGCAATTTGCGGGACTTCTTCGGCCAGTTCGCGCCTGTGCTTTTGAAGACAGACTATGGCCCAGAAATGTGGAGCTTGTACCAAGCCGGCTTATTGGGCAACGAAACCGTGCTTACAGGACATTTCGAACGCGCCAATGCCGATGTGGACATGATCGCAGTGCTACGTGAGATTGACGATGCCCGCGCCGAAGACGCAGCGCGCCGATTGCGCATGGCTTTACCTCCTGCGTGAAAGTCCGCAAATCCTCCCCTACGCCAAGCGTATTGCACGAGGGGAAGACACCTGGGGCGGTGCAGGAGAGGGCCACGAAGTAGTCGTGTCCGCAGTCGTCGCACCTGGCCCTGGCAAAGCCGTTGGCAAAGATGCCGCATTCCAGTTATTTGCGAAAGGCCTGGCGGACATAGGGCTTGAGGGTGTGGCGCCACAGTTGCCATCCCCAGCTCGCTGCTTCGCTCAGTACAGCACCCAGCAGCAGCAACATGCCCGAGGCTTGCAACGCAAAAAATTCATGCAGGTGCCCATCAACGCCTACCTGCGAGTCCATGAGCTCAAAAGCGACCAAGCAGCACAAACCGACAGAACTGCACACAAGGGCTACACGCCGAGATTTGGTCATTTTTTGATCAACAATCAATGCGATAAGGTACGGAAGTGCGACGGAATTTCGCCGTCGCCTCCTGTGTTTGACTGCGTTGGTAACTTACAACTTTTTGGCGACGTGCCAAACAGTGCCTACGTTGTCGCCCAGTTGATCGCCGATCTTGACATCCGGACTGTAAAAATACAGTGGCTTGCCGTTGGCGGCCCATTGCAGACTGCTATCAGGGCGAGTGATGAGGGTGTAAACACCGTTGGCTTTGTCCGTCGCTGTGGCCAGAAGCGGTGGCCATGTAGCGACACAAGCGGCACTGGTACATGCGGAGATACCGCTATCGGCAACGTCTCTGTCAAATTTGTACAGGGTGAAACTGGGTTTAGCGCTCTTGCCGCTGCCTATCAAGACACCGTTCACCACACTGGCGCCAGTCGTGGCCGTTGTGGCCACATGCCAAACAGTGCCCACGTTTTCGCCCAATTGGTCGCCAGCTTTGGTGTCTGAGACGTAGTAGTACAAGGGCTTGCCACTGGCAGCCCATTGCAAACTGCCGTCGTCACGGGTGATGATGCTGAACTCTCCGGTATTTGTGTCACCGGTGTTGGCCCGCAATGGTGGCCAAGTCGTTGCGCATGCGCTGGTGGCGGTGTTGTTGCAAACCGATTTGCCGCTGTCGAGCACGTCTCTGTCAAATTTATACAAGGTCAGTTGAGTGCCGCTGGCCACCAAAGTACCATCGCGTACTGCTGGCGGAGCGGTGGTGAGTGTGTCCGTTCCCCCGCACGCGGCGAGTAAATTAGCGCATAAAACAACCATGCCCCCAATGTGCACTGTTGTCCTGTGTCGTAATGCGTAGGTCATAGATTCATCTCCCTGAAAAGGCCAGTTATTTGCTCTTACCGCAAGAACACGCTGGTGTTCAAGGGTGTCTGATTTAAGAAAAGACATTTTGATTATCTTTACATTTATCAAATTAACAAGTAAATGTTTAAAAAATAAAAATCCTGCGGAAGTTGGGTGCATTCGTCACATGTGCAGCCAAATTGTGTATGGTCGAGTTTCTTGTCCTTTGGACATCTGAAAGGAATATTCCATGGCTATTCCCTGGCTTGCTGCACTCAAAATCGTTCCGTGGGGCGACGTGATTGAACACGCGCCCAATGTGCTCAAGGCAGCGCGCAAATTGATGGACCGCCAAAAAGCAGAGCCTGAGCTCAACACAAGCACCGCTGTGGACATGGCTGGCCAGTCGGTGCCGAGCTTGGGGGAACTCCAAAACCGGTTGATAGCAGCCCAAGTTCAGATGGAGGGTCAAGCCCAAAAGCAAGCTCAGCTGACGGAGACCTTGGCCGCACTGGCCGAACAAAACGCCCAACTGGTCAGCACGGTTGAAGTGCTGCGACTGCGCACCCGGCTGTTGGTGTGGGGCATGGCCGCACTGGTTGTGGCCATGCTGTGCTTAGGCTTGCGCTGATCTCTACCGGCCGAAATGGGCGCGCAGGTAGGCCACGATGGCGGCCGAGTCTTGTAGCCAAAGGGCCTAGCCCTGTCTGTCGGTGATTTTCAAGCAGGGCATTTTGGTGGCACCGCTGCCTTGCAGCAGTTCGTCTCGGTTGACGCTCTTGTGTTGAGTTTGTTCAAAGTCTTTTGCCGCAGATATGGCATCAGACCACGCGCAGGTCCCAGTGTTTTGCCAAGGCGTGCAATGCGGCGGCAATCCCGTCTTTCAGGTCTTTCTGGCTTTTCACGTCGGGTATGCAGCCAAGCTATGCGTCCATCATGGGTCTATCGGTAAATCTCACGCCGGTTGCCAACCTGCACCACAAGGACGCGCAAAGCACCGTCCTGAATGTCACAAATTACCCTGCAATCGCCCACCCGATAGCGCCAGAATCCTCCGTGCGGCCCGACCAATGCCTTGCCCGTGTTGCGTGGGTTTTCCAGTCCGGCAATGCGCTCGTCCATGAAGTCAACGATACGCTGCGCTGTCTGTTTGTCGAGCTTACGCAGCTGACCTTTGGCCGTATCGGCGTATTCAATTGTCCAGGCCAAGATCTCGTTTCACATCTGCAGCGGAATGGACCTGTTCTTTCCCATCGCGGACACGCGCAAGCACATCGGCAGCGAGGTAGTAGTCTTCCATTTCCTGGATGCCCTGCTCGATGATTTCGCGCAGGTAAAAAGCCTTGGTGCGCCCGGTCTGGGATGCGAGGAAGTCAAGCCTTTGCTCGGTTTCTGGAGCCAAACGAATGGAAGTAGCCATGTCAAAACCTCATGTGAATACGTGTATTCAATGTATCACAGAGAGCTTATCCTGTAGGCGTAAATGCATTCGAATCATTGGGGGCAGGCAATTGGCGTAAAGGAAAGGCCGTTTTTGAAAAAGAAGATCGTTTACAGGGATGAGCCCCTGTGCGCTTGCTCCCTCAGCACGAACAGGTACAGGCTCTCCACCTTTTCACGCGCCCAAGGCGTTTTGCGCAGGAATTTCAAACTTGAACTCACGCTCGGGTCATGCGAGAAGCAGCGGACAGGGATCTGGCGGGCCAACTCTTCCCAACCGCAGTGCGCTTCGAGGGCGCGCACAATCGCCTCGAGCGTCACACCATGAAGGGGGTTACGCGGTTGTTCGGTGCGAGCAGTCGGGTCGTTCATGCCTAGATTGTCCCTCGCCACCTAAGGTAACTTGGCTTTGGGTGTTTTGACTTTGACAGTAGGTCATACCCGGTTATAAAGTAGGTACGTTTTCATAGATACATCTTAAGGAGTACGCCATGCTCGCTACCGCCAAAGTTTTTACTAACGGCCACAGCCAGGCGATTCGCTTGCCCAAGGCATTTCGCGTGGATGTCGATGAAATGTGGATTGCTCGCAACGAGGTGACGGGCGAGATCACACTCAAGCCCAAGGACACGGAAACATTGCGTCAGCGTCGCCTGGATGCGCTGATGGCCGCCATTGCGGAAAACCCATTGCCCGACGACTTTTTGTCGGATACCAGTCGGCAAAACAACCTACCGAAAAATCCGTTTGCGGACTGGGAAGCGCCATCAGCCCCCCAAGCCGCCGCAAAAGCAAGCGCTAATGTCTCGGCCAAACGCACCGCCAAAACCAAGGAGCGCACTTGATCAAGTACATGGTCGATACCAACATCCTGGGCTACTTTGCGCGCAACAGCTCTGCCGCGCTGCAAAAGCGCATGTTGACGGCGCTCAAAAAGCAAGAGGTCGCCATCTCCGCCATCACCCGCGCCGAAACACGGTTTGGGCTGGCCATGCTGCAAGCCGATGACAAACGCCGCCGAACCATCGATTTACTGCTCAATGAGTTACCCGTTTTGCCATGGACACTGGAGGCCGCAGACCGGTATGGAGACATTGCCGCCCACTTGCAGCAAACCGGGCAACCTATTGGCGAGATGGACACCCAAATCGCCGCGCATGCATTGGCGCTAGGCCTGCCCTTGGTGACCCACAACACACGGCAATTAAAGAGGGTGGCGAGCTTGAAGCTTGAAGACTGGATGACATAAGCCCGCATAAACACCAAGCTCCAGATGCCTGGCAATGGTCTCAAGCGCGTCCAAAACTGCCATCGCGAGGGAAGAAATAGCGATTGGACCAACGAGGAATGGTGGTTTTCCGTGGTGGATGTTTACGATATCCTGACTGGCAGCCCAGATGCCGGAGCCTATTGGCGCAAACTCAAACAGCGGCTCAATGCGCAGGGTGGCCAACCCGTGACGTTTTGTCACGGGTTGAAACTGACGGCCTCAGACGGCAAACAACGCGAGACCAATTGCGCCAACACCGAGGGCCTGTTTCGCATCATCCAATCCATCCCGTCACCCAAGGCTGAGCCTTTCAAACGCTGGCTGGCACAGGTGGGGTACGAGCGCGTCAAAGAAATTGAAAACCCCGAACTGGCCAGCGCCCGTACGCGGGAAGCTGACCGACGAATGGAAAGCACGGGGCAGAGGAGAATTACCATACGAACGTATGGTTTTTTATATGGTTAAATGCTACGATCAGCCATGACCGCAGCTCAATTCGAATGGGATGACGACAAGGATGCTGAAAACCAGGCCAAGCATCAGGTGTCATTCCGGGACGCACAAGCTGCATTCGCTGATCCGCACCGCGTGATCGCCAAAGACCTGGCGCACAGTGAAGCTGAAGAGCGTTTTTACTGTATCGGCAAAGCGGGTGGCGGTATCTTGACGGTGCGCTTCACCTACAGGCGCAAAGTCATTCGAATCATTGGGGCAGGCTATTGGCGTAAAGGAAAGGCAATTTATGAAAAAGAAGATCGTTTACACGGATGAGCCCATGGGCGACGTTGAGGTGGTCGCGGATTTTCTGCCGTCACCTGCCGAACTGGCGTTCCGGGAAGATGGCGTGAAAGTCACGCTGGCCCTGAGCAAGAGCAGCGTGGAGTTTTTCAAGTCTGAGGCAGCCAAGCACCACACCCAGTACCAGCGCATGATCCGCCGGTTACTGGATTCATACGTTGAAGCTCAGGGCACTGCTTCCAGCAAGGCGAAACTTACAGTGCGCAAGCGCGCACCGAATTAGGTCTAACGAATCGGCGACCAGCAAAAGCGTACGCCATGCGCGGGTCATGCCCACGTTCATGCGGCTGATGTCAGACAGGAAGCCGATCTCGCCGTGCGGATTGCTGCGTATCAATGAGGCGTGTTGGCGGGCATGACAAGCTCCACTGAAGGGTAGTCAGATGTAACTACCCCGAAAGACTCTACCCAGCTGGCGATTGAGCGTTAGCGACTCGCCGCCGCCAAACCGATGGATTCACCCAAGCGAAGTTGACTTGTGCGACTGAAGCTCAACGCCGCCCACTGCCTGGCTTGGCAAAGTCCGCATCCACCCAGGCTTGGGCCGTTTGGCGGTTGAGCTTGAAACCGGCATCCACTTTCAATTCGGCCAATTCGTCACCACCTTCGTCCTGCGCGCTCAGCACCGCATAGGGGTTGTCCTCATCGGGCACGATGCGCAGCAGCACCGTGACGCGGCTGCTCTGCCCGTTGACCGTCACGCTTTGGTTGAGCTGCGTGTGCAATTGCTGCTCGCTGCGGCGCACAAACTCGCTGGCGGTTTTGACCAACGTGATGAAGGCCGTGCCGTCTAGCGGCTTGGGGTTCTTCTTGTCACGGCCCATGGTCCAAGGGCCGACCAGCGCCGGCTCGGACGCACCGGCTTTGAACATCGCCACGGCCCAGCCATCGTCGTCCTCATTTTTGATGACCTGGGCCGTCCAGTTTTCGTCTTGCCAAAGTCGGGCTTCCTGCAGCAGGGGGGTGTCTTGTGTGTCGTCGCTCATCGTGTCATCGCTCAAAAGTTGCCTCCGATCATGCCTCAAGGCTGCAAATGCAAAGCCAGCACCAGCACCTGAGGGGCGCCTTGTTCGCGCAACAGCGCCGCTGCCACGGTGGCAGCCCAGCGGGTGCGCACCGTGCTGGCGACCAGCAGCACCGGGCCGCTTAGCAGTTGCGCATCAGCGGCCAAACGAATGGCCGACTCCAGATGCGCCACCAAAGGGGTGGAGGCGGTGTCTTCGGGCGCTGGCCCGCCGCGCCAGCTGAACACATCGTGCAGCGGCAAGCGCCCCTTGTGCGCAATGTGCTCGGCCAGCACACGGTTGGCCGTCATGTTGGGCGCGGGCAGTGGAATCACCGCCAGCCAAGATCAAATCGATGACACGTCGGTTGATCTGCAGGTGCCCGTTGCGTGCAGCGCTCAGCAAAGACTCCAGCGCATGCGCCAGGTGTTTAACTGGCGTCAGATCCAACAGGCCAGCTCAGCCCTAAAAGGTGTGAAACGCCAACAAACAAGGTTATCTGAAATAATATTTTTATATTGAATTTAATCTATGAAATGAACGGCGCCTCATTTTGAATTTATATTCTTTTCATGCCTAAAGCTTGAGCAACTTGCTGGCAAACGTTCTTTCATCAGCAAACATTGGGCTGGAGTTGAAGAAAAAATAAGCTGATTTAAAAAGGCTCTGCGCCCCTCAGGGGTCGCGACAGAATGATGAGCGGAAAAATCGATGATTTTCCATTCCTCCGCCAGGGATTCCCCCAGAGCATGACCAAATTTAGAGGTGGCACTGGCCATGACATCGGCCTCATTCAAAAAGACGTTCAGCCATTCTTGATTACATTGAAAATCTTGACCTTGAACGGCTTCATGATTTTTACGAACAATGGCGAAATCCGAATTCACAATAGCAAGTTCCACGGTCGCACGCCACGCCGCAGGGACGCTGCATTCCTCAAAAATGGGCCGCAGCAACTGAACCGAGTGCAATTCAATTTCTGAAGGGAAGCGATTGACTTGACCGGTATGCCCAAAGTCATGCGCGATGACGGTCAAAAGCGCACAGGCCATCCATTCTGGATTTAATTTTATTTCTTGCGTGGATTGAATTGCAATTTGAATGCTCATCGCGGTTAAAGCATCCGCCACATGCAATCGGTTGTGGTATTTGGGCTCACTCACCATTGATGAGGCTGAATACTCATGCTCAATCTGCAAAGCCACATGCTTTGCCGCCGAAAGCATACAGCTTGCATCCTGGGATAAATCCACTCGGGATAAATGAAGAAAATCGATACACGTACTTAACAGCGCCGGCAGGCCCACCCAGTCATCGGCCCAAGACTCACGAAGAAACACCAACGAGTTTTCTAAGCAGTCGTGCCAGTCACTGGCCTCTGATTTCAGGTATCCGGTAAAAGAATAGGCTTGCATTTTAAATATCAGGCGAATTTAATGGCACGGTTACTCCCCGCACCCAATTTCTCCAATGTTTAGCATCGGCATCTAAATGCAGATTTATTTCAGTCATGAACAAACCTTTATTGATTTCTGAAACTCCGCAGCCACGACTCACCTGCGACGCACTCGAAAGCGCTTCGATTCGTCGCTTAGCGACTCACGTTCGAACCATCATTTTTAACAATAATTTTGATATCTTAGTCATAAATGATGAAATTGCAAACACCAAACGTGACACTCTTGACCTGCGAAGGAGCCAGGCATCAGAGAGACTTTTTTTGCGGGTTAGCGGCTTTGCACTCCATTGTGGTGGGCACACGTCTGGCCAGCCTTTCCAGCGCTGGGGCCTGCAAGCTCCTCAAACGCGGCATTTCCAGTCAAGCCATTGGACCGCTGGGCGATTACCTTGGGCTGGGCAAAGGGGTGATTGCAGAGTACCTTGATCTGGACCGCAGCACCGCCAACCGCCGAGCTGCCAAAGGGCAACTGTTACCCATCCATTCGGCTGAATGCGTGTTGCGTTTACTGGAACTTGGGCAAATGGCCACCGACACCTTTGAAACCGAAGACGAAGCCTCAGCTTGGCTGCGCCGCCCTCACCCCATGCTGGATGGCGGCAGCCCACTGGAGTTGGCCAAAACCAGGTCGGTGCACAGCGCGTGAAAGACATCCTGATTGCCATCCGATACGGCGGTGTCGTTTGACCACGGTCTGGCGCATTGGATTTTGCGAAAACCCCGCACTGCCCTCCTCTGCTGTTCTCTCCACGCTGGGTTTTGGATCAACCTTGGGCAATGGCCGATGGCATGTCAAGGGTTCGCAGCGAGTGTTCTATGCAGCGTCTAACCGTGCGCTGTGTCAGTTGGAAAAACGCGTTCACAGCAATGGTGCCCATCCAAAAAACCAGGCCTTGATGCAACTGGAAATCCCAGATGACAGCCTCCTTATGGCAGCGAGCGATTGGGGACTGCCCGCCGACTGGCAAAGCAATGAGGCAGCAACACAAGCTTTTGGCTTGGCCTGGCTTGAATCGATGGCCAGCCTGAGGCTCTGGGTGCCCTCTTTGATCGAGCCATCGGAGATGAATCTGTTGATCAACCCAGCGCAACCCGATTTCGGCCCATTTACGCTGCGCTTGGGTCCTGACTTGCCCATCCAAAGTCACCCGACCTTGTTAAGTGGAGACGCTGATGTCAGTGCCATCAAAGCGGTCTTTGGACATCAACTGCCCCTTGATGCGCGCTGTCATGGTGGAGTGATGAAAGAGGTCGGCCGCCGCCGTGCTGGCGGTTCGGGTGTCTCGGGGCGTGGGGGTCGTGGTGTCTGAGTGGGTAGACGATGACGTCGAATGGGAGGGCATGGTTGCTTCCTTGCAAAGTGTGTGGAGTTCCTAGAACAGCTGAGCCACGCTCTGGCTGTCGGTGTGTTGACGAACACGAACTGAGGCCTGCACTCAGTCCATCAAATGATTGCCCCAGCCCTGCAGCGGGCCTAAGGGGTTGCGTGTCTCTTCATGCACCAGGATGGTGGGCTGCCCCCCCATCAAGGCATAGACCAGTTCATCGTCGACGAACACCAGCAGAGCCTCCACACTCCAGCCAGAGGTGACGGTGATGCGTTTGAAGTTGAGGGAGTCCAACCAAAAGTTGCCGCCCCTCAGGCGCGTCACCTTACGCACCGAGACGGCGTATCCCATGCAGCGCTGGCCAGCTTGCCAGCAGTCGCGAATGCCCCGGTCTGTCTCGCTGGGATGCAGCAGCATGGCGGGGGAGAGGCGTTGCAGCACATCCGCAAAGTGCAAGCGCTTCACCATGGGCGCATGCTTTGGGTCCAACCCTTGCGCATGCACGGCCGACCGAGGGGTGTGATAGGGCTTCAAGCTGCTGAGCGATTGCACAGCCTCTTCATAGCTGGACCAGGGCGCCGACTCTTCCTGGCGCGTGCTGGGCAACAAGGCGGTGCAGGCGCTGTTCAGCAAGCTCCCCAGGGTGCAGAAGAGGAGGAGAAGGAGGCGCGCCAGCAGCGGGTGTGACATACGGCGACTCTAGGCTGCGCTGCGCAGCACCACCGTGCGGCGGCGAACAGTCAAACGCTTGACAGACGCCCATGCTGGGAGTGGCTTTTCTGCACTCCCATTGGCAAGGACACCCCATGAGCTGAGGTACCGTGATCTTGATGGTCTTGATGTTGATGGTGGTGCGGTTATGCGCCCTCTGGGGCGTCGGCGCTGGCCTCATCAGGCACGGTGCTGGCGCTCAACGCCTGCAGCAAGGCCTGCAGCAAAGCTTCTTGTCCCAGCGCTTGGGCGGCAGTCAGTAGCGCTTCTCGACTGGCCCGGGGCAGGTACTTCCAGGTGGCGGCCAAGACGCCACCCGACGCGAAGGCCCCCGCCATCCAGCGCCAAGGGTGACGCTGGATGGCGGGCGCAAGCAACGCTTGGAGCTGGGTTGAAAGGGGCGCGGGCGATGGCGATGGCGCCTGTCGCGCTTGCGCCCAGCGCAAGCGCGAAGCGGCCAAGCGCTCCACTGCGCTGAGGCTCAAGCCCGCCATGCGGCCTCGTCGAGTGCCCATTGCACTTGCAAGGCGCGCCAAGGCCGCCGTGCCATCATCGCCCTTAAGCGCAGGCCACAAACCAGCGCCAAAAGCGCCGGCACGGCTGGCACCCCCCACATCAGCCAGAAGGCGCTGTGCGAGGGGGCGGGCAGCAGGGCCGAAAGCAGCAGTGACACGCCGCCCAACACCAGAGCCGCCGTGGCGCTGCACACCGCGCCCACCGTCCACCATAGGCGACGGCGGCAATGTGCCAAGAAGCCGCCCATTTCTTCGGCCGCGAGCTGCATATAGCCTTGGGCATGCTCGGCCAGCAGCTCGGGCTGGGCAGCGACCAGCCTGAGGAATGAGTGCGCCATAGCCGTCACACTCAGTGCTTGCTGCGAGTCAGCAGCGTGAGCATCGTGGCCAAGCCGGCCCCCACGGCAGCGGCGATCAGCACCGACTTGACAGGCTCATGTCGGATGTAGCTGACCGTGCCGACCTTGGCTTCGTGCAGGGAGTCACTCAGGTGATGCTGGCCATTCTGCATGGCGGCCACGCCTTGGCGCGATATCTGGGCCACGCGCTCCGCCATGCTGGTGAGCTTGGGGCTGACTTCTTGCACCAGGGCATGCAGGCTTTGGTTGACTTGGTCTGCGGCCGAGTGCGTGGCGTGCTTGGCCATGCCCTCCGCAGAGTTCAGGGCATCACCGAGTTGAGCAGCGGTGGCTTGGGCGCTGGAGCGAGGGGAATCGGTTTGGGTGGTGGTCATGGGAGTCCTGGGTTCAAAGGGTGGGGGTGGTGAAGGGGCCGACAGAGCAGCGCGCTGGTTCACCTCTGAGCGCAGCCCTGATCAATCCCTGAAGCAACTCTAGGCAGACCCCGTGATGCGGTCTGTACGCCGTCGTACCTACAGAAACTGCGTTAGGTCGCAGACTGAAAGTCAAGCCCAGTAATGACATCCTTGCTGGCCCCTCGATGCTCACCAGGAGCTCACATGCACACACGGCTGACGTTTCTCACCGCTTGGTCGCGCCGCAGCACGGTGAAGCTCGCAGGGCTCGGCGCCGCCGCCTTGTTGCTGGGGGCCTACACCAGCCTGACGCCACCTCCCACCCCACCCATGCTCAGCGCACAGGCCTCCGTCACCAGTGCCGCCAGTGCCGGCGCTGCCGAGGCGGCAGCTGCAGAGCTGCGCAGTGCTCGCGGCTTTACCGACAGCACGGGTACGGAGGCCCACCACTGGACGCCGTCCAGCCAGCGTGCCGAGATGTTGGGCACTGTGCTGCGCGACGCTGGCATTGCGGCCGATCGCATGTCCATGCGGGGTGTGGGAGAGAGCAGCCCGGTGGCCAGCAATCAAAGCGCTGAGGATCGGGCCCTGATCCGCCGTGTGGAGATTGTCTTGTCTGATGGTGTCGGCCCGCAGCGCCCCCGTTGAGGGCTAGGCCCGCCCTGCTTCATCCTCAAGAGGAACGCCATGAACAAAGCCATTGCTGTGCCGGGCTGGGTCTGTGAGCTGTTGCTGCTGTGCGTCGGCCCCCATGCCGCCGCACAAGACAGCCACGCCTATATGGGCCTGGCCGTGGGCCAAACCCACAGTGAGTTTGAGGCGCAGACGCTGCTGCAGCAGCAACTGCCCTTGGGCAGCACCTTGGGGCCGCTCGGTCATGACCGCAGCAGCTCCGCCCTCAAGCTCTTTGGCGGCTATTGGCGCTCCCTCAGCAAAGACGACCACTCCTTTGTGGCACCCGCCTTGGTACTGGCCGGGGCCACGGTGGTCTTGCCCGAATACAGCTTATGCCCGGCGGTGAGCATCGAGCAGATTGCCCTGCAGATGACGCAGGCGCTGGCCTGGGTTTACCGCCATGCCAGCGATTGGGGCGGCGACCCCAAGCGTATCGTGGTGGCCGGCCATTCAGCGGGCGGGCATTTGGCGGCCATGCTGCTGTGCTGTCGCTGGCGCGACCTCGGCTCTGACTTGCCGCCCCAGTTGGTGCATGGCGGCTTGTCCATCTCAGGTTTTGTTGACCTGGAGCCGCCGCGCCACCCGCCCTTCTTGAAAGACGATCTGCCGCTGACTCCGGCCAGCGTTAAGCGCCTGAGCCCGGCGTTCTTTCCGCGCCCTAAGCGGCCCTTGATGGCGGTGGTGGGCGCGTAAGAGAGCGACGAGTTCCTGCGCTAGAACCTGTTGATTCGCCACCAATGGGGGCCTAGCGCCGTGCCCATCTGCGAGACCGTGGCTTACTGCCACCATCTCAACATCGTCAATGGTCTGGCCGACCCGGCCTCACGCGTGCATCACCTAGCGCTGCGACTCTTGGGCCTGGTCTAGGCCCCTTGCTTGAAGGGGGTGTCTCCCCCCGCCTCAGGGGCTCCACCGCACAGGGATCTCTTCGATAGTGCCGTCTCGCGCCGCATGCAGGGATATCGGGTCGATGCAGCGCGCGGCACTTCAGGGAGATCCGCATGAAAAGTCTTGTGACGGATAAGAAATCCAACCGCATGAGGACAATCATGGCCCAGGTTTTGGGCATCACAGGCCCTCAGGCTGGGTCTGTCTGAAAGCTTGTTCAGGGCCAGTTGGTAGTCGCGGGATTAGAACCTGCGACATCAGCATTATGAATACTGCGCTCTAACCACCTAAAGAGCCTGAGCCAAAGGTTGTAGCAAACGATTTGGTGAAATTGTTAGAACTTTTGGATAAAGTTTGTCGCCATTCTCAGCTTGAAATTCTACTTATGCGCAGGAATCACTTGTAATTGAAAACACATTTGATAGGGGGAGGTGGCGGGATGCGTGGATCAGAAAGATTCCTACACATCATTTCGTGCTGCGGATTTTGTGATGCTGAAAATGGAGGAACTCTTGTCTTTTCGACTTTTTCTATAACTGGTTCAAGAAGCTGTTCTACTAATTTACCATTTTCAAACTTCTTGCAAAGAATTTCACTACCATCAATTTCTTTTAGTTTTTCACTTGTAAGCATGAGCGCACCACTACTTGGCTTTTGAGGTAACTGCGTTTCAAGCTTAAATAAATTCTGCCTAATGGTTCTCATCGACTCATTAACTTTAGTTACATATTCAGATTTGTGCTCACTGCTGCCACCTTTCTTCTTTCCTCTACTATAAGTGCATTGATAAGCATGAAGAAATGCGTAACCATCAGTGTAATCACCATTAAATTCAAGCTTTAACTGTTGATCAAAAAAACTTGCATCCTTTTGCCCATCCGCAATATTTTTTTCTCCAAGGCTTAAAGCTTGATCCATGGCGGGTGATTGATATTTAGCTTTGAGCCTATCGTAACGCTCCTGAAACTTCTTAACCTCCTGCTTATGATCGGCTTCTAGGTAAGTAGTTGCTGTTAGAAAACCTAAAGACTTGTTAAGGTAAGCAAAAGTATCACGCATGGCAAAAGTTGCTTTGTCATCTTGATAGCGAGGTGTTTCTTTAGAATTTGCAGTGGAAGAAGCAAAGATAGAAACAATTAAAAACAATGAGGTGCAGTATTTTTTCATGGCGATTTTTAGTTATGTAAGTTTTCAATGTACTCTAGTTGGATCAAGTTTACAATAATTTGTATAAATTATAAAAAAGAGACGCAGAATTTCCTCAGGCGTGTAATGTTGCAAATGATTGGGTAATCCCCCCGATAGACCGGTAATCCCCCCGATAGACCAAAGGCCCCAGAAGTAGAATTTTCCACAAAGGAATTTCTACATGAAGAAGTCAAGATTTACCGACAGCCAGATCATTGCTGCGCTCAAACGGGTTGAAGCTGGTCTGCCAGCACCGGAGATTTGCCGAGAGCTTGGCATCAGCAGCGCCACCTTTTACAAGTGGCGCGCTAGGTTTGGCGGCATGGACACCTCCATGATGGCGCGCATGAAGGAGCTCGAAGACGAGAACCGGCGGCTTAAAAAGATGTATCTGGAAGAGAAGCTCAAGGCGGAAATCGCCAACGAGTACCTCGCAAAAAAGTAGCGCGGCCGTCTCGCAGGCGCGAGATGGCCA
>JBILPS010000032.1:0-31341 GCA_044373655.1 Rhodoferax sp. | reverse complement strand
GTGAGTTTTACTTCATCGAGATGAACACCCGCGTGCAGGTTGAGCATCCGGTGACTGAGTGGGTCACTGGCATCGACATCGTGAAAACGCAGATCATGGTGGCTGCGGGCGAAAAACTGCCCTTTACCCAACGCCAGATCACCATTTCCGGGCATGCCATCGAATGTCGGATCAACGCCGAAGACCCCTTCAAATTCACGCCCTCCCCAGGTCGCATCACCACCTGGCACGCCCCCGGCGGGCCTGGTGTACGGGTGGATTCGCATATTTATTCCAATTATTTTGTTCCGCCCAATTACGACTCCATGATTGGCAAACTCATCGTCCACGGCGATACGCGTGAGCAAGCACTGGCGCGCATGCGCACCGCTTTGCTGGAAACCGCGGTAGAGGGCATCAGTACCAATATTCCCTTGCACCGTGAGCTCATGGTGGATGCCAAGTTCATGGCCGGCGGCACCAATATTCACTATCTGGAGCATTGGCTTGAACAGCACAAGCGCTGAAGCATGTCTGTATGAATTGCGCCTGGTGTGCGCGCAAAGCCAGGTCGAAACCCTGAGCGATGCCTTGCAAGCGCTGGACGCCCTGAGTGTCAGTGTGGAAGACGCCGACGCCCATACTGAGGCGGAGCAAGCTTTGTTTGGCGAACCGGGCATGCCGGCGCCGCAGGACGGATGGGAACGCTCAGTGGTGCTTGCGCTCTTTAGCGAGCAAAGCCAGGCGCTAGAAGCCGGCCGGCTATTGCAAGCACAAGATTTTTTTGATGGCTGCTCGCTGCAAGGGGTGACTGCGATCGCTGACCAGGACTGGGTACGGTTGACACAAGCGCAGTTTGCGCCAGTGCAAATCACACCAAGTTTTTGGATTGTGCCCAGTTGGCACCAACTTCCGTTGGCCGCCAGCCACAGCATTGTGCTCGACCCGGGCCTGGCCTTTGGTACCGGAACCCACCCCACCACGCGCATGTGCCTGCATTGGATCGCCCGCAATCCTTTACCGGCCACAGTCTTGGACTACGGCTGTGGTTCAGGCATATTGGCCATCGCTGCTGCCAAATTCGGCGCTAGCGCGGTCTGCGCAGTCGACATCGATCCAGCAGCGGTGCAAGCCACCCTGGACAATGCCAAGAATAATGCCGTTCGCCTAGAGGCAGGCTTACCCGATGCAGCTACTGGAAGCTACGCCTTGGTAGTGGCCAATATTTTGTCCTCGCCCTTGAAAGTGCTGGCCCCGCTTTTGTGCAGCCTGACGCAGAGCGGCGGCCGATTGCTCTTGTCCGGCATATTGGAGCGTCAGGCTGAGGACTTGCAAGCCGCCTACGCGCAGTTTTGCCAATTACAGGTCCTGGATACGCAGGAAGGCTGGATCCTGATGAGCGCGACTTTGGATTGAAAAGCGCGCTCGAGCGTGCGCCCACATTATTACTAGCCTGCCCGGCCACCCGCAAGTGCATGCGAATGGGTAGCAGCAATTGCGCCAGCACATGGCCCGCAGGCGGAAAATCTCAGTGGGAACAGCAAAAAAAAGCCCAGCACGCGCGAAGCATGCCGGGCTTGGGTTCGAAGCTGCAATAAATCAGGGCTTCGATGCGCTCGGGAAAGGCCAGGCGGCCTTAGGGTTGAGCTTGGTCTGCGCCGCAGGAGCAGCAGGCTTTGCAGGCGCTGCCTTCTTAGCCGGTGCAGCTTTCTTCGCAGGTGCTGCCTTCTTAGCCGGTGCGGCTTTCTTTGCAGGTGCTGCCTTCTTAGCCGGTGCGGCTTTCTTTGCAGGTGCTGCCTTCTTAGCCGGTGCGGCTTTCTTTGCAGGCGCTGCCTTCTTAGCCGGTGCGGCTTTCTTTGCAGGTACTGCCTTCTTAGCCGGTGCGGCTTTCTTTGCAGGTGCTGCCTTCTTAGCCGGTGCGGCTTTCTTTGCAGGTGCTGCCTTCTTAGCCGGTGCGGCCTTCTTCGCAGGTGCTACCTTCTTAGCCGCTACGGCCTTCTTCGCAGGTGCCGCTTTTTTTGCGGCTGGTTTTTTTGCAGTTGCCATGACTATCTCCTTGATCAATTTACAAAGAGCACTTTTTGCCGATCTTTTTGACAAAAAGAGATCCATGTGGTTGGGTTGGTTCCCAGCAACATGAACGGGGGGTCACAGTCCACAGGCAGTCGGGGTACGCCGCCACGGAACCGTGAAATTGAGAAACAGGACTCAAAGCATTATTCCCAGGACAATGCTCCGCCTGATTGGTATTCGATGACGCGGGTCTCAAAGAAGTTGCGCTCCTTCTTGAGGTCTATCATTTCGCTCATCCAGGGGAATGGATTCTCTTCATGGGGGAACAAAGCCTCCAAACCAATCTGCGTAGCGCGGCGGTTGGCGATATAGCGCAAATAGCCCTTGAACATAGACGCGTTCATACCCAATACGCCGCGCGGCATGGTGTCTTCGGCGTAGCGGTATTCAAGCTCGACGGCTTTTTCGAATAAAGCCTTGATTTCAGCTTTGAATTCCGCCGTCCACAAATGCGGGTTTTCCGCCTTGAGTTGGTTGATCAAATCAATACCGAAATTGCAGTGCATAGACTCGTCACGCAAAATGTACTGGTACTGTTCGGCAGCGCCGGTCATTTTGTTCTGCCGCCCCAATGCCAAGATCTGGGTAAAGCCCACATAAAAGAACAAACCTTCCATCAGGCAGGCGAACACAATCAGGGACTTGAGCAAGGTCTGGTCGGTTTGCGGTGTACCCGTATGGAAATGCGGGTCCATGATTGCTTCGATAAACGGAATGAGGAATTCGTCCTTGTCCCGGATCGACTTGACTTCGTTGTAGGCGCTGAAGATTTCGCCTTCGTCTAAGCCCAGAGATTCAACGATGTACTGGTAAGCGTGGGTATGAATGGCTTCTTCGAAGGCCTGGCGCAGCAAAAACTGACGGCACTCGGGCGCCGTGATGTGACGGTAGGTGCCCAGCACAATATTGTTTGCCGCCAGCGAATCGGCGGTGACAAAAAATCCCAGATTACGTTTGACCATGCGGCGCTCGTCCTCCGTCAGACCGTTCGGATCTTTCCAGAGTGCAATGTCGCGGGTCATATTGACCTCTTGGGGCATCCAGTGGTTGGCGCAAGTGGCCAAGTATTTTTCCCAGGCCCATTTGTATTTAAAGGGCACTAACTGATTCACATCCGTCTGGCCGTTGATGATGCGCTTATCCGAGGCGCGCACGCGCTGCGGTGTTGCAGCAGCCGCTGTTTGCGTTTTGGCGGCAGAAGGCGCTGCGCTCGGCATAACCGGTGTATCCACAGCGGCAGCCATGGCCTGCGGGTTCAATGCCGGCGCCCAGGTATAGGCTTCGCTGTCCGCATCTAAGGGGTTTACCGCGAAAGGCTGCAGTGCGGCCGGTTTTACTTCTTCATCCCAAGTCAACATAATGGTTCCAATATTTCTAAATGAGTGCAGCACGGTCTAGCGTGCCAGTGAGTTAATAAGTCAGTGCTGAAATTTCAAGTCGGTCATTCAAATCCGTACGGCTTCATTGGCAGGCTTCACAGGTGGGGTCGTCTACGCCGCAGAATTTGATATCCGTCGCAGCGCTGCTGCTCATTTCCATTTGCTGCTGAGCCACCTCCGCTGCGGCTGCCAGCAAAGACCCGCCCGAGGGCGCGGTAGCTTGCGATGAGGCCACTGAGTTCATGCGACCCGAGCTGACGGTGGATTTCTCCGCATGCGTGGCCGACATAGTGCGCAAATAGTAGGTGGTTTTCAGACCGCGCAGCCAAGCCAGTTTGTAAGTTTCGTCTAGTTTTTTGCCCGAAGCACCAGCCATATAAATATTGAGCGACTGGGCTTGGTCAATCCACTTCTGACGACGGGCGGCCGCCTCCACCAGCCAACGGGTTTCTACTTCAAACGCGGTGGCATACAACTGCTTGATTTCATGCGGCACCCGGTCCATGGGGCTGAGTGAGCCATCAAAGTGTTTCAGGTCCATCACCATCACGTCATCCCACAAGCCAATGCGTTTGAGATCGCGCACCAAATAACTGTTGACGACCGTAAATTCGCCCGACAAATTTGATTTGACCGACAAATTACCAAAGCAAGGCTCAATCGACGCGTCCACGCCGATGATGTTGGAAATAGTTGCTGTCGGAGCGATGGCCACACAGTTGGAATTGCGCATGCCGTCCTTGGCAATCTTGCGGCGTAGCGCGTCCCAGTCCATAGTCGATGAGCGGTCCACCTCAACATAGCCGCCGCGCTCTTTGGCCAACATGTCCAGCGTATCCAGGGGCAAAATGCCGCGATCCCACAAAGAGCCTTTGAAGCTGGAATAGCTGCCACGCTCACGCGCTAACTCAGTGGATGCCCAGTAAGCGTAATAGCTGATGGCCTCCATGGAGGTATCGGCAAATTGCACTGCGGCGTCGCTGGCATACGGTATGCGCAAGGAGTACAGACTGTCCTGAAAAGCCATCACACCCAGTCCTACTGGGCGGTGGCGTACGTTCGAGTCGCGGGCTTTTTTGACCGCGTAGTAATTGATATCAATCACGTTATCGAGCATGCGCATGGCCGTGGTGATCGTGCGCTTGAGTTTGTCATGGTCCAAAGCACCATCTTTGATGTGCTGCAGCAAATTGACCGATCCCAGATTGCAGACTGCCGTCTCGGTATCTGAGGTATTGAGCGTGATTTCAGTACACAAATTGCTGGAATGGACCACACCGGCATGCTGTTGGGGCGAACGGATATTGCAGGCATCCTTGAAAGTAATCCAAGGGTGCCCCGTTTCAAACAACATCGTCAGCATCTTGCGCCACAGGTCACCGGCTTCCAAAGTACGTGCAGGTTTAATTTCTCCGCGCGCGGCCTGCTGTTCATAGGCCACATAGGCCGTCTCAAATTCGACGCCGAATTTGTCATGCAAATCAGGCACATTGGACGGTGAGAAAAGGGTCCACTGGCCTTTTTCCATAACGCGGCGCATGAACAAATCCGGCACCCAGTTGGCCGTATTCATGTCGTGGGTGCGGCGGCGGTCGTCGCCAGTGTTCTTGCGCAACTCCAGGAACTCTTCAATATCCAGATGCCAGGTTTCCAGGTAGGTACATACCGCGCCCTTACGCTTACCGCCCTGGTTCACTGCCACCGCGGTATCGTTGACCACTTTAAGAAAGGGCACCACGCCTTGTGATTCGCCATTGGTGCCTTTGATGCGCGAACCTAATGCACGCACCCGCGTCCAATCATTACCCAGGCCGCCCGCAAACTTGGACAGCAATGCGTTTTCTTTGATGGATTCGTAAATACCATCTAAATCGTCTGGCACGGTGGTCAGGTAGCACGAGGACAGTTGCGCGCGCAAGGTGCCGCTATTGAACAAGGTCGGCGTGCTCGACATGAAGTCAAAGGACGAAAGAATCTCATAAAACTCGATAGCCCGGGTTTCGCGCTCGGCTTCATTGAGCGACAGACCCATGGCAACGCGCATAAAAAAGGCCTGCGGCAATTCAATACGCGTCTTGTTGTGGTGCAGAAAGTAGCGGTCATACAAGGTTTGCAGACCGAGGTAGTCAAATTGCTGGTCGCGCTCTGCACGCAAGGCGCCGCCCAATCGCTTGAGGTCGAAATGCAATAGCTTTTCGTCCAGCAGCTCGTGTTGCACGCCTTTTTTAATGAAGTCAGGGAAATAATCAACATAGGCCTGCTGCATGTCTGCGGCGGGCACGTCCTGGCCCAATACTTCGCGCGAAATCGTATGGAAAAGCAATCGTGCGGTAGCGTAGGTGTAGTCGGGGTCTTTCTCGATCAAGGTGCGCGCCGCCAAAATAGACGCCTTGTACACCTCATCGACAGGCACGCCGTCGTACAGGTTACGCAGGGTCTCAGCAATGATGGGGTCGGCCTTGACTTCGGAGCCCAAATTCGAGCAGGCGTTGCGGATGCGCTCGGTCAATGCCTCCATATCCAAAGCGACACGCTGACCACGGTCCACCACATGCAAAGTCGGCGCAGCGGGCGCTGCTTGCACCTGCTGCTTAGCGCGTTCCTGCGTGCGCCTTTCGCGGTACAAGACGTAGGCGCGCGCCACCTCATGGTGTCCGCCACGCATCAGGCCGAGTTCCACCTGGTCCTGCACGTCCTCGATATGAAAAGTTCCACCGCCGGGACGCGAGCGCATCAGCGCGCGAATCACTTGCTGGGTCAAAGCATCCACCGTCTCGCGCACACTGGCCGAGGCCGCGCCTTGGGTGCCATGCACAGCCAGCGAAGCCTTCATGATGGCGACCGCAATTTTGTTCGGCTCGAAGGGCACTACCGAGCCGTTACGGCGGATGATCTGGTAACTGTTCAGAGGGTTGGGGTTGGTTTCGTTCGAGAAATGGGCGCTCTGGGGTACGGCCATCGCGGGCGCCTGGGAGAGAGTCGAAATTGATTGCATGATTTGCTTTTTTTGATCCGAATAGAGGTCAACGAAGTCCGGCTGGATGAGGCGCGGCGAGATCCATAGTGGGCACAGTCAGCTGCCTAGCCACACTATATATGGTGTGCGGTCGGCTGGCAAGCCACTACAGGTAGTGTACTGGCTATGATTTCGATAAAAATAGTGCGAAAGCTGAAAGTCAAACCAAGCAGGGGCCTATGCACCAATTTTTCCCCATCCTATGCGCAGCCCGCAAGGCCTGGTAGGGCGGTACTTTCGGCGACAAAATGGGCGCAGCGCAAGGGTTTTACAGGCATCGGCCAAGCAACAGCGCCAATCAGCTTGGCTTTGCGACTACGGCCCCTGGCGCTTTGCACTGTTTTGGGGCTTGTTGCGAAAAAACCAAGGGCTAAATTTTTTTCAGCCTGGCAGTTCCAAGTTCAATTGCGAGGCCACGTCCGACAAACGATGCCATTCAAAACCTGGCCCAGGATCTATTTTCCGGCCGGGCGCCACATCACTGTGACCGGCAAGGTGGCGCACCGGGTATTGTTCAGACAAAGCGCGCAGCAATCTGCGCAGGCCTGCGTACTGCGCGGGCTCAAAAGTATCGCCCTCCAGCCCCTCGAGCTCAACGCCAATCGAAAAGTCATTGCAGTTATCACGCCTTTGGAAAGAAGAGGCTCCGGCATGCCATGCGCGATCCTCACAACTGACAAACTGCCACAAGACGCCATCACGGCGAATCAAAAAATGGGCCGATACCTCGAGTCCCCGCAGGGTTTGAAAATAGGGATGGGCATCCCAGTCAAGCGTATTGGTAAACAAGCGCTCTACTGCGTCACCTGTGTAGACGCCTGGCGGCAAACTGATGGAATGCAGCAGTACCAGATCCAGCACCGCACCGGCCGGCCTTGCACCAAAGTTGGGCGAAGCGCAGTGCTTGGCGCCGGCGTACCAACCGAGCGTCCAGGCTCGTCCGTCCGTGGCAAAGCGCTGGTCCGAGGGCATGCGCTTTAATTAGCTGGCGCGGCGCCAGTGACGGGCTCAAGACTCATGGAGCCGCTTGTGCGCTGCACTGCAATACACACCGGATTCCCCTTGCGTGGCCTCGTGAGCGACCACATGGGTGCCGCAATGGCTGCAGGCCAACATTTCGATAGGGCGTTGCGCCGAACCGGGTTTGGGCTCTCGGTCTTTGGCGGCCCGGCGCGTGCGCCACTGCCATGCAATCAGCAAAGCGAGCAGCAGCAACAGCAAATACTTCATACCGACCGGCCCAAAATCACTTCCAACACAAAGCGTGAGCCCACATAGGCCATAAACAAAAAGCCGGTTCCCGCATACAGGAGATAGACCGCCCGCTTGCCGCGCCAGCCAAAGCGCGAGCGCCCTAGCAACAAGACCGCAAAAGTCAGCCAGGACAAGACAGAAAAAACGGTTTTATGGTCCCAGCGCCAGGCATGTCCATGGCCATAGACCAAGTCACCGAATTCATAGCCCACGACCAGCGTGGCGGACAACAGCACAAAGCCGGCGGCAACAAAGCGATAGGTGAGCCGTTCCAAAGTGAGCAAGGGCAGCCCGCTTTGGGTTTCCACGCCCATCCGCATACGCGCTTCAGCCCGGGTCATAAACCAAGCATGGACCGCCGCCACGCCAAACAAGCCGTAACAAGAAATGGCCACCGCCATATGCAGCGGCAGCCAGGCCGAGGCCGTCACCGGCAGGACCTTGCCCGGGAACAGCCAGGCCAAGACCACCGACAGGGCTCCCAAGGTGCTCAAGGCCCAGCGGGCCGGCAACTGCGGAAACACCTGACTCTCAACCGCATAGCTCGTGGCAATCAGCCAGGCCGTCACCGACAAGGCAGGGGCAAAGCCAAAGCGCGTCGGCACATCCACAAAAGCCATTACCAGTGTCGCGGCGTGCGCCAGCCAAGCGATGGCGACCCAGGCGCGGGCGGCCGATGCGCTCTGGCTGCGCGCGACCAGCGCAGGCCAAAGATAGGCCAGGACCGCCAGAATGCTCAAGGCCAAGCCCGGGGACAATGCGCTGTCTAAAATCATGGTGACAGTTTAGCCTTTTGTCCCCCCGCCGGCGACAGGCTAGCGACTGCAGCCTCTGCCAATACCCCACACTGGAAACCTATGGCCTCCGCCCTTACTGACAAACTGTCCCGCCTGGTCAAGACTTTGCGAGGCCAGTCCCGCATCACCGAGGACAACGTGGGAGAAATGTTGCGCGAGGTGCGTATGGCCTTGCTAGAGGCCGATGTGGCGCTGCCGGTGGTGCGCGACTTTATCGCTCGGGTCAAAGAAAAAGCGCTGGGCCGTGAGGTGCTGGGGTCTTTACAGCCCGGCCAGGTCTTGGTCAGCATCGTCAACCAAGAATTGGCAGCCACTATGGGCCAGGGTGTCAGTGACATCAATCTGGCGGTACAGCCGCCGGCCGTGATTTTGATGGCCGGCCTGCAAGGCGCCGGTAAAACCACCACCACCGCCAAGCTGGCCAAGCACCTGATCGACAAGCGCAAGAAAAAAGTACTCACCGTGTCAGGTGACGTGTACCGCCCAGCGGCTATCGAACAGCTCAAAACCGTGACCGCACAGGCCGGCGCTGAATTTTTCCCCAGCAGCGCGGACCAAAAGCCCGTGGCCATTGCGCTGGCAGCACTGGACTATGCCAAGCGCCATTTCTTTGATGTGCTCTTGGTCGATACCGCCGGTCGCCTGGCCATCGACGAGGTGCTGATGCGCGAGATCCAGGAATTGCATGCCGCCCTGAACCCCATTGAAACCTTGTTTGTGGTGGACGCCATGCAAGGCCAGGACGCTATCAATACTGCCAAAGCATTTAAAGACGCTTTGCCTCTCACTGGCATCATCCTGACCAAAACCGATGGCGATTCGCGCGGCGGTGCGGCGCTGTCGGTGCGCCAGGTGACAGGTGCACCGATCAAGTTCGCCGGCACCAGCGAAAAAATCGACGGACTGGAAGTCTTTGACGCCGACCGCCACGCCGGACGCATTCTGGGCATGGGCGATATCGTGGCCCTGGTCGAACAGGTTACCGCCGGGGTGAATGTAGAGGCCGCGCAAAAGCTGGCGGCGAAAGTGAAAAGCGGCGCCGGCTTTGACCTGAATGATTTCTTGGGCCAAATCCAGCAAATGAAACAAATGGGCGGCCTGTCCAGTCTCATGGACAAACTACCCGCTGCCATGGCGGCCAAAGCCGGTCAGGTGGATATGGACAAGGCGGAAAAAGACATCCGGCGCAAGGAAGGCATCATCCACAGCATGACGCCGCTGGAGCGGCGTAAGCCAGACCTCATCAAAGCCACCCGCAAGCGCCGCATTGCCACGGGGGCCGGTGTGCAGGTGCAGGAGGTCAACCGCATGCTTAAAGAGTTTGAGCAAATGCAGGACATGATGAAAAAAATGAGCGGCGGCGGGATGATGAAAATGATGAAACGCATGGCCTCCATGAAAGGCATGCCCAAGATGCCCTTTTGAAAGGGCGAAGCCACTGATGTGCCAAAGGCCTTAGTCTTGCGGCGTTAGCGCGAGGTTTTGCACATCCAACCCCAGGCCGCTGAGCCGAATCAGCAAACTGGCATAGGTTGGCGCATCCATGCGCGGCGTGCGGGAGAGAGTCCACAAATACGCCCGCCCCGGCGCGCTGACCGCCACCCACTGGTAGTTGTCGTCCAGGAAACGCGGCACTTCAATGGCGCTGACGGTGGGCAGCGGCACAGCAGCAAACACACCACTTGCCCCAAGCAGGCAGGCCAGCGCGATCGTTGCGGCCCACTTAGGACCGGCCCTGGCTTGCGCCCTCATGCGTCAAGACTTCGCCGCGCAGCGAATAGCTACGCGTCTCGGTAATGCGTACGTCTATCAATTTACCAATCAAACGCGCAGGCCCAGCGAAATTCACCACCCGGTTGCATTCCGTACGACCCATCAACTCGCTGCCATCCCGTTTGGAGGGACCTTCGACCAAAATCCGCTGTACCGTGCCAAGACGACTCTCGCTGATACGCGCAATACTGGCATTGATGGCCGCTTGCACTTCGTGTAGGCGCCTGAGCTTCTCCTCATGGGGCGTGGTATCGGGCAAATTGGCGGCCGGCGTACCTGGCCTGGGGCTGAAGATAAAACTAAAGCTGTTGTCAAACTGCAAGTCCTCGATCAGCTGCATCAGCTTGGCATGATCAGCTTCGGTTTCTCCCGGGAAACCCACAATGAAGTCGCTGCTCAGCGCCAAATCAGAACGAATAGCGCGTAGTTTGCGCACGGTGCTTTTGTATTCCATGGCCGTATAGCCGCGCTTCATGGCCATCAGAATGCGGTCAGCGCCATGTTGCACCGGTAAGTGCAGGTGACTGACCAGTTGTGGCAGCCTGGCGTACGCAGCGATCAGTGCTGGGGTAAATTCATTGGGATGGCTGGTGGTAAAGCGCAGTCGCTCAATGCCGGGTATGGCAGCCACGTAGTCGAGCAGGGTTGCGAAATCCGCCATCTCTGCGCTGGCGCCCATAGACGAGCGGTAGGCATTGACGTTTTGCCCGAGCAGGGTGATTTCCTTGACGCCCTGGTCAGCCAATCCGGCCACCTCGACCAGCACGTCTTCAAACGGCCGATGAATCTCTTCACCGCGGGTATAGGGCACCACGCAGTAGCTGCAGTATTTTGAACAACCCTCCATCACACTGACAAACGCAGACGCACCTTCGACCTTAGCCGGTGGCAAATGGTCAAACTTTTCAATCTCTGGAAAGCTGATATCTACCTGCGGTTTATTTTGCAAATTCCGCTGCCGAAGCATCGCCGGTAAGCGGTGCAAGGTTTGCGGGCCAAACACCAGATCCACGTAGGGTGCGCGTTCAATAATCGCCGCGCCTTCCTGGCTAGCCACGCAGCCGCCGACGCCGATTTGGGCACCCTTTTTGCGTAACTGCCGGGCCCGACCCAGATCCGAAAACACCTTTTCTTGGGCTTTTTCGCGCACCGAGCAGGTATTGAACAAGATCAGGTCGGCCTCTTCCATGACCGAAGTTTTTTCGTAACCATCGGAAGCGCCCAGCACATCTGCCATCTTGTCCGAGTCGTACTCGTTCATCTGGCAGCCGAAGGTTTTGATAAAGACTTTTTTAGGCATAGAAGTAGCGCGCTATCGGCTCAGGGTTTGCCAGACGCCAAGGCGGCACACAGGCAGCCGCTTTAGGCCCGAACAAGCGCAGCCCTAAGGCCCCCCGTGCCGAATGGGCCAGCGCAGCGGCGGCGCGCAAGGTACCGATGGAGATCCAAAGCGGGGAAATGAGCTGCGCAAACAACGCAGGAATCCAGCGGTTCATGGTGTTGTCCAGAGGCTGAAGGGAATGAAAAAGGGCACCAAAGCGCCCTTTTAGACCCATAAATTGGTGGTGATAGGTGGATTTGAACCACCGACATCAGCATTATGAATGCTGCGCTCTAACCAACTGAGCTATATCACCGGAGGCAGAAATTATAGCCATAAGCCAAGAGGAGAGGCCAAGGCTACCGGTGCGTGAAAACCGGCTGGCGCTTATTCACAAAGGCGTCCATGCCTTCTTTTTGGTCCGCGGTCGCAAACAAAGCATGGAAAAGGCGACGCTCAAAATGCACGCCATCGGCTAGGCCGCCCTCAAACGCACGGTTCACGGCTTCTTTGGCGGCGCGGGTCGCGAGCTGGGAATAGCCGCAAATCATCAGCGCTGCGGCCAAGGTTTCTTCCATCAACTTATCCAGGGGCACCACGCGGCTGACCAGTCCAGCGCGCTCGGCCTGTACGGCGTCCATCATGCGACCCGTCAGCGCCATATCCATGGCCTTGGCTTTGCCCACCGCGCGCGGCAAGCGCTGCGTGCCGCCGGCACCGGGTATCACGCCTAATTTGATTTCGGGCTGGCCAAAGCGCGCGTTATCGGCGGCAATAATGAAATCGCACATCATGGCTAACTCGCAGCCGCCACCCAGCGCAAAGCCACTCACCGCCGCAATGACCGGCTTGCGTACCGTGCGCAAGCTTTCCCAATTGCGGGTGATGTAGTCGCCTTGGTAGACGTCGGCAAAGCTGTACTGGGCCATAGCGGCAATATCGGCGCCTGCGGCAAATGCTTTTTCACTTCCAGTAATCACCATGCAGCCAATGGCTTCATCAGCGTCCCAGGCCTTGAGCGCCTGGCCCAGCTCGTCCATGAGCTGGTCGTTCAGCGCGTTGAGCTGCTGTGGCCGGTTGAGGGTAATGATGCCGACTTTGTCGGCTTCGGTGCGGGTTTGGATGAGTTGGTAGGGCATGGTGGCCAAGCGCCTTGATAAGAGGATAGGAGCGCACTATACCCAAGGCATTTACCCGCCAAGCGCCCTGCTTAAGGACGGGTGCAGGGGCGTCAAACTGCGGGCCACTGGTCCTCAGCGCGCTTGGGGCAGGCCAGGCGCCAGGTCCAGGCATTGACAGACAAGACCACCGGCAGCAGCAGCAAACGCTTATCGCGCGATACCAAGGCGCTAAAGCGCTTTTGCTCGCCCAGTAGCGGCGCCACGTCGTCCAGCTTGCTAATGCGCCATTGCGACACACTGCCACGCCCGCCAGCCAGGCTGACACCCAGCCATTCATCCCCAGCCATGAGGCCAGCCGCCTGCGCTGCCCCGCCGCTGAGCACCATTTTGATCTTCACCGCGCCGCCCGCGTCCTCGCTGCGCAGGCCCAGGCGCTGCGCCAGCGCAGCCGGTTCCTCATGCACTTCCAGGCCCTGCCCGCTTAACAATGCTTTCAGGGGTAACTCGCGGGTGCTGTACACCCAGGCTTTGATTTCGCCGGCCCATGGACGGCCCGATAGTTCGCGCAACACCGCAAGCAAATCCTCTCGCGCCATCGGACCCCCTGCGCAACGGGTCCAAAGCGCGCGCATGACCGCGTCCAAGGTGGTTTTCCCCTCGGCGCGCAGTTTTAAATCCAGGCACAAGGCCACCAAAGCGCCTTTGCTGTAGTAGCTGACCGTCAAATTGGGCGTGTTCTCATCCGGTCGGTAGTATTTGATCCAAGCATCCAAACTCGCCTGGGCCACGCTTTGCACCAGTCGTCCTGGGGTTTGCGCTAGCTGGTTGATAGTCTTGCCCAGCAGCTTGACGTAGGTGGCGTCATCGATGAGCCCGGCGCGGCGCAGCAACATGTCATCGTAATAGCTGGTGAAGCCTTCAAAGAACCAAAGCAGATCGGTGTAGTTTTCTTGCGTGTAGTCGTAGCGCGCAAACGCGGCGGGCCGCAAACGTTTAACGTTCCAAGTGTGAAAATACTCATGGCTTATCAGCCCGAGCAAGGTGGTGTAGCCCTCGCTGGTCTTAGCCTCGCCGACCCGCGGCAGATCGCGTCGACTGGCGATCAAGGCGGTGGAGTTGCGGTGCTCCAGACCACCGTAGCTCTCATCGACGACGTGCAGCATAAACACATAACGCGTAAAGGGAACCCGCTTAGCCAAGCCCTTGGCGGGGGCAGCGCCAGGCGCATGCCAAAAGCAGATCTGGGTTTCGCAAATCTTTTGCGCGTCGCGCAACAGGCGTTCGCCGTCCATCGACGGCAAGGCACCGGCCACAACAAAGCGGTGCGGCACGCCGCAGGCAATGAATTCACCACTCCAAAATCTACCCATTTCTACGGGGCAGTCGGCTAATTCATCGTAGTCGGCCGCCAGGTAGCGGCCAAAACCTGCTGCGTCGGTGCGCTGCGACGTCAGCCCGGTGGCCACCTGCCAGCCTTGCATGCCGCGCCCCTTCACCAACTCCAAAATATGGGGTCGGTCGGTCTGGTCCTGCGCCATCAAGCACATACTGGTCGCGTTGAAAAATCCGCGCACATCGGTCAAGCAGGCGGTGC
The DNA here is from genome assembly GCA_044373655.1 of Rhodoferax sp. Taxonomy (GTDB): domain Bacteria; phylum Pseudomonadota; class Gammaproteobacteria; order Burkholderiales; family Burkholderiaceae_C; genus Allorhodoferax. The sequence continues at coordinate 17,034 of JBILPS010000032.1, read as the reverse complement.
GCACCGAGTTATCAAATGCATACACCTGGTAACGCACTTCCAAAGCCAAAGCGCTGTCGCACGCGACCAACCAACCGGCTTTGTCGCACTGCGTCACTTGCACGGTGCGCCCACCCTGCTTGCATTGCAGGCTGTGCAGGTGCCGGGAAAATTCGCGAACTAAATAACTACCGGGTATCCAGACGGGCAAGCGCAAAGACTGACTGCTCGCGGGCGCGGCAATCGTCATCGTGACTTGCCACAGATGCGCCGAATGGCTGAGTACTTCCACCCGGTAATGCACTGCGGCCTGCCCAGTTTGAAGCGCGGTGTGGGAGGGACGTGCGCGGCTGGTTGTCATCGGTGGCTCCCCTGTGAATCGCTCAGCTCTTAGCCGCCAGGGTCAGCATTTGCTCTACCTTTTTGGCGTCCACAGCCCCAGGAACGCGGCTGCCGTTGGTAAACAGCAAGGTAGGCGTACCGTTAATCTTGTGTTTGCGCCCTAACTCGACATTGCGACTGAGCGCCGTGGCGTCACAGCCTGCGGCAGCCGACGTTACGGACTGATCGCGCAACATCCAATCCAGCCAGGCGGCGACACGGTCTTTAGCGCACCAAATGGCTTTGGATTTTTCTACCGAATCCGGTCCCAGAATCGGGTACAAAAACATATAAATCGTGACGTTATCGACCTTTTGCAAATCGCGTTCAAAGCGCTTGCAATAGCCGCAATTGGGGTCTTCGAACACCGCCAGTTTGCGCTCGCCATTGCCGCGCACCACGACAAAAGCGTCTTTCAGCGGAAGGCTGTCAAATTTAATGGCCGTCAATTTTTCTACCCGCTCTTCGGTCAAGTTACGTTTGCTGCGGGTATCGATCAAACTGCCTTCAATCAGGAAATCGGCATTGGCGTCGGTGTAATAAATTTCGCTGCCGTCAACCCGCACTTCGTAGAGTCCGCCAATCTCTGATTTGCGCACTTCGTCAATTTGCTTGAACTGCGGCAGGCGCGCGGGCAGATTTTTGCGAATCACAGCTTCCTGGGCCCAAGCCGCTTGGGACAGGATCCAGGTACAGGCCAGCGCCATCAACGTGTTGCTAATTTTCATAGTGCTTGGTGAGTTAGTGGGAGGAGGCGGGCAAGCCCATGGCCCTGCGCGCCACCCATTGCTTGATGGGGCCGCTCTGGGAAAAAACCGACAAACCCCAGTTGCGCGCCGAAGCGAGTAAGGGGTTTTGCTGGTAAAAAATCTGCTGCATAGCGTCACCGGTGCCGCCCACCAGGGCCAGCGCGCTCTTCCGCTCACGCGTATAAGCGCCTAGCAAACGCATATCGCCCACGCCGCGCCAGTAGGGGCGCGCATCCAGTAATCGGGCCAAAGCCGCCACATCGCCCAGCCCCAGGTTCAAACCCTGGCCGGCCAAAGGGTGCACAGTGTGCGCCGCATCGCCAGTCAGCACCCAGGCGCCCTGCGCGTTGGTGCCGCACCACTGCTGCGCACTAGCGCTTTGCAATGGCCAGACGCTGCGCGCGCTGATAAGGCCCAGGGCGCCCAGGGCCCCGCCACTGACTGCGCCCAATTCCTGGCAAAACAATTCTTCCGGCGCAGCCTGCATGGCAAGCGCACGCTCGGGGCTGAGTGACCACACCAGCGCGCAACTACGGCCTTGTTCGCCATCCAAGGGCAGCATGGCCAAAATTTCGCCTTGGCCTTGGTGCTCCGAAAACCATTGATAGGCCACTTGCTGGTGGGCCACCGTGCAGGCAAGGCGTGCCGCCAGGGCATGTTGCGGATAGGCTTGCACATCAAAATCTACGCCATATTGCGCGCGCGTGCTGCTGGCTTTGCCTTCGCAGATGACGGTCAGCGGAGCAGCACAGGGCTGGTTCATCACGGTCACTAGACTTTGAAAGCCCAGTGCCTGCACCAGCAGCGCCTCCAGTGTCGGTACGTCAACCATCCAATTAAGCGCCGGTACGGCCTGCTCGGAGGCGTCAAATCGCAATGCGCCGCCCTTGTCGCCAAAAACCCTCATGGACAAGACCGGGGTGGCATGCTGCGCATCAGGCCAGCAGCGCAAAGCCTGGAGCAGTTCGCGCGAGGCTGCGTTCAACGCGTAAGCGCGCACGTCGCTATGCCCGCTGGTGGGGTCAGCGGCCTGTGGATCGACCAGGGCTACGCGCAAGCGCTTGCCCGCAAATTGCAAAGCCAGGGCGCGTCCGACGATACCGGCGCCACGTATGCAAACATCGAAAGGTCGTGCCATGGGGCCCATTGTAGAAGCGGCCTGCAAACCCCCAGCCGGTTCGGCCCCATACCAAGGCGGGCCGCGCGCCAGGCGAAATCCGCCAACAACGCCTTTATTACAATGCAGTCCGCTCCCGCACACGAAGGGGCGCACTCCATGCCCAAGCGCCTTATTGCGCGTACGGACCTCCCCAAACGAAGGACTCTCCCATGAAATGCGGCATCGTAGGCCTGCCCAATGTCGGTAAATCGACCCTGTTTAACGCGCTGACCAAAGCCGGCATCGCGGCGGAAAACTACCCCTTTTGCACTATCGAGCCCAACGTGGGCGTGGTCGAGGTGCCCGACCTGCGCCTGGGCCAACTCTCGGATATCGTCAAGCCCGAGCGCGTGGTGCCGGCCATTGTCGAGTTTGTAGATATTGCGGGCCTGGTGGCCGGGGCAAGCACGGGCGAGGGCCTGGGCAATAAATTTCTGGCCCATATCCGTGAGACCGATGCCACGATCAATGTCGTGCGTTGCTTTGAGGACGACAACGTGATCCACGTGGCCGGTCGGGTGGACCCGATTGCTGACATCGAAGTCATCCAGACAGAACTCTGCCTGGCCGATCTCTCCAGCGTAGAAAAAGCCTTGCACCGCGTGACCAAAACAGCGCGCTCGGGTGACAAAGAGTCCATCAAGCTGGTAGCCATTCTGGAGAAATGCCAGGCCGCCCTCAACGAAGCCAAACCCGTGCGCACTTTGGACTTCAGCAAAGAAGAGGTGCCACTGCTCAAACAATTTTTCCTTATCACTGCCAAACCCGCCATGTTTGTCGCTAACGTGGCCGAAGACGGCTTTGAAAACAACCCCTTGCTGGAACGCCTGCAAGCCTTTGCTGCTGCGCAAAATGCACCGGTGGTTGCCATCAGCGCCAAGCTCGAAGCAGAGCTCAGCGAAATGGGCGACGAGGACCGCTTGCTTTTCTTGCAAGAGCTGGGCCAGAGCGAACCCGGCCTGAACCGCCTGATCCGTTCGGCCTACCGGCTTTTGGGCTTGCAAACCTATTTCACTGCCGGCGTGAAAGAAGTGCGGGCCTGGACCATCCACGTGGGCGATACCGGCCCACAGGCGGCCGGTGTCATCCACACCGACTTTGAAAAAGGCTATATCCGCGCGCAGACGATTGCCTTTGAAGACTTCATCCAATTCCGTGGCGAGCAAGGGGCTAAGGATGCGGGCAAAATGCGCGCGGAGGGCAAAGAATACGTGGTCAAAGACGGCGACGTGATGAATTTCCTTTTCAGCTCCTAAGCATTGTTTTTATTTTCGGAGACCACCATGCCAGCATTGCTTCCCCACATTGATCCGGACGGATTGCTTGAGTTCTCGGTCGTCTATACCGACCGCGCCCTCAACCATATGTCCCAGCGCTTTCAGGGCGTGATGCGCGACATCTCCGGCATGCTCAAGCAGGTGTATGGTGCAAAGTCCAGTGTGCTGGTGCCTGGAAGCGGCACCTTTGGCATGGAAGCGGTAGCGCGGCAATTTGCGACCGGTAAAAACGTGCTGGTCATCCGCAACGGCTGGTTCAGCTACCGCTGGACGCAGATTTTTGAGATGGGAAACATCCCTTCCCATGCCACCGTTTTGAAGGCCCGCCGCTTAAGCCAAGACAGCCAGGCCGCTTGGATCCCCTGCCCGATTGAAGAAGTGGTAGCCACCATCTTGGCCGAAAAACCCGCCGTGGTCTTCGCACCCCATGTGGAAACCTCGGCCGGCATGATCCTGCCCGACAACTACCTGCGCGCGGTAGCCGATGCAGTTCACCAAGTGGGTGGTTTATTTGTGCTGGACTGCATCGCCTCAGGCACGATCTGGGTGGACATGCAAGCGACCGGCGTGGACCTGCTGGTCACCGCGCCGCAAAAAGGTTGGAGCGGATCGCCGTGCTGCGCCATGGTCATGCTCAGCGAACGCGCCCGCAGCGCGATTGAAACAACGACCAGCAGCAGTTTTGCCTGCGACCTTAAAAAATGGCTGCAAGTGATGGAAGCCTATGAAAACGGGACCCACATGTACCACACCACCATGCCTACTGACGCGATTACGCGTTTGCAAGAAGTGATGCATGAGACGCGGGACTACGGCTTTGACAAAGTTTGCGCTGAGCAATGGGACCTGGGCCACAAAGTACGCGCGCTCATGGAAGGCCGTGGTATCCGCAGTGTGGCGGCGCCTGGTTTTCAGGCGCCAGGCGTGGTGGTCAGTTACACCACCGATACCGGTATGCATAATAGCAAAGGCTTTTCGGCACTAGGCCTGCAAACCGCAGCCGGCGTGCCGCTGCAATGCGACGAACCAGCGGACTTCATGACCTTTCGCATTGGCCTATTCGGTTTGGACAAACTGCACAACGCCGACCGCAGCGTGGCACACCTGGCCGTTGCGCTGGACGAAATGGGCTTTAAGGCGCAAAAAGCGGCTTAAAGCCCCCCACATAGGCTGGCAGATCGTGGGCCAGTTGCAGTTTTAACGCCGCTTGCGCGGCGCCTTCGCCTTAGCCGCAGCCTTTTTGGTCGCAGCCGCGCTGTTTTTGCCGCGCGGGGCTTTGGCTGCTGGCGCTGCGTTGGCCGGTTTGCCGCGGCCACTGCGCGCGGGCGGTGGCAGCTTATCCAGATGGCTTTTGCCCAGCGGCATCAAGCTGCCCTGCACCAGGCGAAAGTCGATCTTGCGGCCATCCAAGTCCACGCGGCTGACTTGGATATCGACCCGGGTGCCGATGGCGTAACGGATGCCGGTGCGCTCGCCGCGCAACTCCTGGCGCACTTCATCAAAGCGGAAATACTCGCCGCCCAATTCAGTAATGTGGACCAGGCCTTCGACGTACATCGCATCGAGCGTGACAAACAAACCGAAAGAGGTGGCGGCCGTCACCACGCCACTGTATTCCTCGCCCAAATGCTCGTACATGTATTTGCACTTGAGCCAGGCCTCCACATCGCGGCTGGCCTCGTCCGCACGGCGTTCATTGGCACTGCAATGCAAGCCCGCAGCCTGCCAGGCCAGGCTTTCAGCGCTGATTTTTTTAGGCTTGAGGCCTGACTCCGGCGCCTTAGCAGCCTTGCCTTTTTCTAGGCGGCGCGCCAGCTTGGCATGGGCTTCGCCTGGCTGCGGCAGCACCGGCAAATGGTAGCGGGCGTCGGCCAAGACTGCTTTGATAACGCGGTGTACCAAGAGGTCCGGATAGCGGCGGATCGGGCTAGTGAAATGCGTATATGCATCAAAGGCCAGACCGAAGTGTCCGCTATTGGCGGGGGTGTAAATCGCCTGCTGCATAGAGCGCAACAACATGGCGTGGATTTGCTGGGCGTCAGGCCGGTCTTTGGTGGACTGGGCTATGGACTGGAAGTCGCCGGGCTTGGGGGTTTCGCTTAAGCTGATACCCAGCCCCAGGGCCTTGATGTAAGCGCGCAGGGCTTCGAGTTTTTCCGGCGTCGGGCCTTCGTGCACGCGAAACAAGCCCGCGTGTTTGCTTTGCATGATGAAGTCGGCGCTACAGACATTGGCCGCTAGCATGGCCTCTTCAATCAGGCGGTGCGCCACATTGCGGGTACGCGGCACAATTTTTTCGATACGGCCGTTTTCGTCACACAAGATTTGCGTCTCGGTGGTTTCAAAATCCACAGCGCCACGCTTTTGCCGCGCTTTTAGTAGCGACTCATAGACCCCGTGCAAATGCAGCAAATGCGGCACCAGCGCTTTGCGTTTAATGGCTTCGGGTCCGCGGGTATTACCCAAAATCGCCGCCACCTCGGTATAGGTAAAGCGCGCATGGCTCCACATCACCGCCGGGTAAAACTGGTAGGCCTGTACGGTGCCATCGTCGGTGACCAGCATGTCGCAGACCATGCACAGGCGGTCCACCTCGGGGTTGAGGGAGCACAAACCATTGGAGAGTTTTTCCGGCAGCATGGGGATAACCCTGCGCGGGAAGTACACACTGGTGGCTCGGTCGTAAGCATCGATGTCGATAGCGGCGCCGTTTTCCACATAGTGGCTCACATCGGCAATCGCAACCAGCAAACGCCAGCCCTGGGTGGCGTTTTTGCCGCGCCCCAGTGTGGCCGGTTCGCAGTACACCGCATCGTCAAAATCGCGCGCGTCCTCGCCGTCAATCGTGACCAGGGGTATATCACTCAAGTCCACACGCCCGGCAAAATCTTGCGCGCGTACGGTGTCAGGCAAGGCCTTGGCCTGGGCCAGACAGGCCACGGAAAATTCATGGGGCACGCTGTATTTGCGCACTGCGATTTCAATTTCCATGCCCGGATCATCCACCTCGCCCAGCACTTCGCTGATGCGTCCTACCGGTTGCCCGTACAAGGCCGGCGGCTCCACCAGTTCCACCACCACCACCTGCCCGGCGCGGGCAGTGCCGGTCGCGCCGCGTGGAATCAAGATGTCCTGGCCATAACGCTTGTCCTCCGGCGCCACCAACCAGACGCCGCTCTCTTGCAAGAGGCGCCCAATGATGGGCTGGGCCGAACGCTCCAAAATCTCGAGCACACGGCCTTCGGGCCGGCCCTTGCGGTCGCTGCGCACGATGCGCGCCTTGACGCGGTCTTTGTGCAAAACGGCGCGCATTTCATTGGGCGGCAAATAAATGTCCGGGGCCCCGTCATCGCGGGATACAAATCCGTGGCCGTCGCGGTGCCCTTGCACTACGCCTTCCACCTCGTCCAGCAAGCCGCTGGTTTGACTAACAGTTTTGATACAATCGCTCTCTTTCCTGAAATGCCCAGGTGGCGGAATTGGTAGACGCACTAGTTTCAGGTACTAGCGAGTAACTTCGTGGGGGTTCGAGTCCCTTCCTGGGCACCATCTGACACTGCACCCCCCTGATTTTCATCCTTGGAATGCATAGACGAGGCAATGTTGTCACGCTTTGCATTCCGGCTAGCAGTGTAGTCCACCCACTTTTCATTTGTCTGTCACACCAGGCTGCGCCTGCGCGGCACCGGTTGACGGCGCAAACGCGGTCAAAGCAATAGCACCGAGCACCAGAGCGCCGCCCAGGTACACCGCCTGCGGCGGCACCTCGCCATGCACCATCCACACCCACAGAGGGTTGAGCACCGCATCGGCCATGGTAATCAAGACCATATGGCTGGTCGCCACACTGCGCGCGCCGTACATATACAAAACCAAGGGGATCGCCAGTTGAACCAGGCCCATCAAGAGCAGGACAGCCAAACTTTGCCAAGGCGGCACGATCACCAAGCCCAGTGCCATGATGGCGGCAAAAGTTAGGAAACCACCCAGTAAAAATGCCGGCTCCATGTCAAAAGCACGGTAGCGGCGCAGCGCCACACTTTGGGCTGCAAAACACGCGGCTACTGCCAAACCGGTGAAGGTGCCGGCCAGGCCTTGCACGCGGGCGTCGCCCTCCCCCAGGGCAATAGCGCCTACACCTGCGAGCGCCAAGAACATAGCGAGATAGAAAACAGGGGGCGTTCGCTCACCCAGAAAAAAGCGCGCCATCAGTGCGGCAAACAAACCGGATGTGGCGGTGAGACAAGACACCGCCGCCACACTGGCCAGATCCAGCGAGACGATGTACAGCGAAGAGCCCAGCGCAAAAAAACCAGCCGAGATGAGTAGGCCGGCGATGGGGCTGCGGCGCAGCAAAGCCACGCTGCCCCGTCCATAGCGCAAGGCAATCCACAAAGCCATGGAAAGGCCCAGGCCCAGCCCGCGAAACGCATTGAAAGACCAAGGGTCGACGTCAGGTAACCAGCGTACAAATACGCCGCTCAAGCTCCAAAAAAGCGTAGCGCCCGCCACCAACAAAATGCCACGCAAAGAGGAGCCTGAGTCCATTAGCAGTTGCGCGTTGCTTGTGCTTGGCGCCGCGTACCGCGGGTACCAAGGCCGCCAATCGCCTCCACAAAGAAGTTGGCGTGAATGCCCCTGCCAAGGCTTGTGCCGGCATACCTGCACTGGCTCATGCGCCAGCGCCCTCGCCTGCGCTGTCGGCGCTATCGGCGTTGGCATCACTGCCTGCGCGCCGCGCGCGCGCAGCACGGCCACGCGACAGGTTGGCACCCGGGGCCGCGCCACCGGCCCGGCTTTGTTCGCCGCCCCATTGGGCACGCGCGCCGTTGGAGACTTCGCCCAAACGCGCATTGATGTCCTCCAGCGTGGGTGTGGGGCCAGGCGTATGCGCTTCTAAGGCTTCGCGCATCGCGCGCAAATGTTTAGCCGAGGTACCGCAGCAGCCGCCGATGATGCGGGCTCCCGCATCCAGCGCCATGCGCGCATACAGGGCCATGATCTCGGGCGTGCCGTTGTAGCAAATGGCACCGTCTACATATTGCGGTACGCCGCAATTGCCTTTGGCGACCAGTACCACCTCCGGCCCCGTGGACTGCGCCAGGTTGTGAATGCAGGCCACCACTTCGGAAGCACCCACGCCGCAGTTGGTGCCGCATGCGGCCAGTCGGGGTGACAAGGTTTTTTCGATGGCAGAAAAATCGCTGGGTGAAATACCCATCATGGTGCGGCCGTTGGTATCAAAGCTGAGGGTGCAGACAATCGGCAAACCGGCCACGCCCGCACCGGCAACCGCCGCTTCCACTTCCTCGCGCGAGGACATCGTTTCAATCCACAACACATCCGCACCACCGGCTTTGAGCGCCAGCGCCTGCTCGGCAAACGCGGCCTTAGCCTCGTCAAAAGTCAAGGGGCCTATGGGCTCCATGATTTCGCCGGTAGGGCCCATGCTGCCGGCCACCGCAATCGTACGGCCGCTGGCATCGGCGACTTGTCGGGCAATCTGCGCGGCCAGGGTGTTGAGCTCGCCCATACGGCTTTGGGCATTGTGCAATTTCAGGCGATAGACGGTGCCGCCAAAGCTATTGGTAAGCAATATATCGGCACCGGCATCGACAAAACTTTGGTGCAGTGCGGCGATGCGCTCTGGGTGTTCGGTATTCCACAACTCGGGCGCGTCGCCCGACATCAGGCCCACATCAAATAAATTGCTGCCCGTGGCGCCATCGGCCAGCAACCAGGGCCGGGTGGCCAGCAAATGGGTAAAACGGTTGTCCGTGGCGGACATTGGGCTCTCAGTCATTCCAGGCATGGCGCGCTCCACAAGGTTCATAGAGGTACCACGCAAACTACAGAGGGAGATATCAAAAGCTCACCGCACTGGCTGCGTGGGTGAGCGCCGTTAACAGCAAGCGGCGAGGCACCGCTTCTTCCGAGCCTCGTTCATGGTGATGAACTGCAACGCTCCTCGGAAGCGGAAATTTTAACCGAGCCACCGTTGGCATCCGCAGGCAAACTCAGCGTTGCTGCGTTTCCCAATTCGGATGCACAAAAAATGGCGCAGGCGCGGGCGCAAGCGGCGTATGACCGCGAATCAAATCCGCGATTTTTTCGGCCAGCATGATGGTGGGGGCGTTCAGATTGCCGCTGACAATCAAAGGCATCAAGGAGGCATCGACCACCCGCAATCCGCTCAGGCCGTGTACGCGTCCCTGCGGGTCGGTCACCGCCACGGCATCGGTGCCCATGCGACAGGAGCCTGAGGGGTGGTAGGCAGTCTCGGCGTTGTTACGGATGTGCTCGTCAATCGCATCGTCGCTTTGCACCTGCGCGCCGGGAGAAATCTCTTCGCCCCGGAAATCTTCCATGGCAGTCTGGGCAAATATTTCGCGGGTGAGGCGCACGCCGGCGCGCATTTCTTTGCGGTCCTGCTCGGTGCCCATGTAGTTAAACAAAATGCGTGGCGGCTGCAAGGGGTCGGCACTGGCGATCCGCACCCAGCCCCGGCTGGTCGGGCGCATGGGGCCAATATGCGCTTGAAAGCCATGGCCTTGTACCGGCGAGCTACCGTCATAGCGGATAGCCATGGGCACAAAATGGTATTGCAAATCGGGATGCTTCACCCCCGCATCGCTGCGGATAAAGCCGCCGGACTCCATATGGTTGGTGGCGCCCAGGCCGCTGCGCTTGAGCACCCACTCCACGCCGATGCGCAACTTGGCCAGCGGGCCCATGGCCGAGTACAGCGTGACGGGCTGCGTGCAGCGCACCTGTACATAGGTTTCCATATGGTCTTGCAGGTTTTCGCCCACACCGCGCAGGCCCAGCAGCACAGGCACCCCCAGGGGCTCAAGCAAACCCGGATGCCCAATGCCCGAGAGTTGCAACAGCTGGGGGGAGTTGATGGCACCGCCACACAAAATCACTTCGCGGCGAGCGCGCAGTTCCTGCAGCTGGCCGTCCTGCAAGGCTTGCACGCCGACCGCACGCAGCGCTTCGGCCGGGCCTTCGAATAGCACTTTGGTGACCAATGTATGCTTTTGTAAAACCAAATTTTTGCGCTTCAGGGCCGGGCGCAAATAGGCCATGGCGGTACTCCAGCGTCGGCCTTTGTGCGTGGTCATGTCCATAGGACCCAGGCCTTCCTGCTGGTAGCCGTTCATGTCTTTGGTCACCGGATAGCCCGCTTGCTTGCCTGCTTCGATAAAGGCGCGGTACAGCGGGTTGCGCATAGCGGCGGTACTGACTTTGAGCGGGCCGCTGTCCCCCCGGTAGTTATCGCCGCCAAGCGCGCGCGCTTCGGCTTTTTTGAAGTAAGGAAGGCAATGTGCATACGACCAGTCCTGCATACCGCTTTGCAAAGCCCAGCCCTCGTAATCCAAAGCGTGGCCGCGCACATACACCATGCCGTTGATGGACGAGGAACCACCCAGGGTCTTGCCACGGGGGCAGTGGATGCGCCGCCCATTCATAAAGGGCTCGGGCTCGGACTGGTATTGCCAGCTGTAGCGCGGATTGGCCATGGGGTAGGCCAGCGCGGAAGGCATATGGATAAAGATGCTGTGGTCATTGCCACCGGCTTCGATCAGGAGCACCCGCACTTGGGCATCCTCGCTCAGGCGGTTGGCCAGCACACAGCCCGCCGAACCGGCACCCACAATGATGTAATCAAACTCGGGCAAAGCCATGTGTTTTCTTTCTTAGCCCAAGAGCTCGCAGCAACGCAGGGGCCACCCTAGGCACATGCATGCGCGCATGGCCTCATGCCCTGCGCGCACCGCGACGGCTGCGGGCATTTTGCTCGGTAACTACGGCCAAGCGTTCGGGTAGGGTCACCACATCCTGCAAGCGCTCAAACGGATCGTTTAAGTGGGGAATAGCCATGGCCTCGACAAAAAATTCTTGAAAGCGCGGCTCCACGGCAGTTTCAATTTTTTCTACACGGCGCACCAGGTCTTCGATCACTTTGCGCGAACCCTTGTCCAGCAAAGCAATGCGCGCGCCGGTACCGGCGGCGTTGCCTGCCGAGCTGACATTGCCGAGCACACAGTCTGGAATCATGCCCAGCACCATGGCGTATTTCACGTCGATATGGCTGCCAAAAGCACCGGCTAAACGGATGCGATCCACTTTGTCCACACCCATACGCTCCATCAAGAGGCGCACACCGGCATACAAGGCAGCCTTCCCCAGTTGAATGGCGCGCACATCGTTTTGCAAAATGCGCAAGGCCGGCTTTTCCGCAGTCGCTGCTGCCAGTTCGTAGCAAAAAGTGCGGCCATCGGCCTGCACACGCGGGGTACGCGCGGCCAGGTTGCCGTCGATGGTGCCTTCGTGGCGGATGATGCCCGCCAGATACATCTCAGCCAGCGCTTCGATAATGCCCGAGCCACACACGCCGGTCACGCCGCTGTCGGCCACCGCAGCGGCAAAGCCAGGGTCGTCAGACCACAAGTCGCAGCCAATCACTTTGTAGCGCGGCTCTAGGGTGGCCGGATCGATGCGCACGCGCTCTATGGCGCCCGGCGCAGCGCGCTGGCCGCAGCTAATTTGCGCGCCTTCAAAGGCCGGCCCCGTTGGGCTGGAACAGGCCAACATGCGCTGGTTATTGCCCAGCACAATTTCGGCATTGGTACCCACATCGACCAGCAAGGTCACCGGTGAGTCCAAATCGGGCCGCTCGGCCAGAATCACGCCGGCCGTGTCGGCGCCCACATGGCCTGCGATGCAAGGCAACACATAGATGCGTGCATTGCGGTGCACCGCAAAATCGATTTCCGAGGCCCACAAGGTAATGGAGCGGTCGGTTGCCAACGCAAAGGGCGCACCGCCCAGCTCTACCGGGTTGATGCCCAGCAGCAGGTGGTGCATGATGGGGTTGCCAACAAAAGTGGCTTCCAAAATATCGGTGGGCAAGGCACCGACGCGCTGCGTGACTTCCAGCGCCAGGGTGTTGAGTGCTTCGCGCACTGCAACCGTCATTTCCACTTCGCCACCCGGGTTCATCATCACGTAGGAGACGCGGCTCATCAAATCTTCACCAAAGCGGATTTGCGGATTCATGACGCCAGCCGAGGCCACGACTTCACCGGAGGACAGGTCGCACAAATGGGCGGCAATCGTGGTCGAACCCACGTCGACCGCCAGACCATAGGCTTTTTCGTGCAAAGCCGGCCAGACCGCCATGATTTGCTTGCCCGCATGCACCGCCACGGTGACTTTCCAGCCGCCGCTGCGCAAAGCGGTTTGCAATTGCTGGACCACGATGATGTCGCAGGCTAAATCGGTCAGGTCCCATTCAAATTCCAGCGCGTCTTCCAGGCGCCGCAAATCACCCGAGGGGTCGTGCATGTCGGGCTCTTGCACTTCGACAAAATACAGGCGTATGAGCGGGTCCAAATGGATGTCATGCGCCTCGGCTTCTTTACGCACGACTTGTTTATGCACCTGGCTGCTCGAGGGCACGTCGATGACCACATCGCCCTGCAATTGCGCGCAGCAGGACAAACGACGGCCCATGGCCAGCGGCTGGGTGGCGCAATAGTCTTGTTCCACCTGGGACACCGGCGACAAATGGTCAGCGCTGGAAACCAAGCCATGCTTGGCAAATTCGCCTTCGGAGATCAGCACCTGGCAGCGACCGCAAATACCGCGCCCGCCGCAGACCGAATCGATATCCACACCGAGCGAACGCCCGGCTTGCAAGAGCGAAGAACCTAGGGGAAAACGGCCGCGCCGCCCTGAAGGCGTGAAAACAACCAGTGCGTCAGCAACTTGCATAGCTACTTAACTCTCGCGGCGGCGGCGGGTGCCGGTTTCCCGACGACCCCGACCCATTTCACCGTCGGCACCAATTACCGGCACTTCACGGAACTTGCGTATCCAACGGAAGCAATCCGGGTCATGGCCCATCATCACGTCCGCGGCCATGATGGCGCGCACCACTTCGGCATGCATGGGATTGGTAATGGCCGAAGTCATGCCCGAGGCCATGGCCATGGTCAGGAAGCCGGCATTGATGCCATTGCGTTCAGGCAAGCCAAAGCTGACGTTGGACGCGCCGCAGGTGGTGTTGACTTTGAGTTCGGTGCGCAAGCGATGCACCAGACGCATGACTTGCACACCGGCCTGGTTGATCGCGCCAATCGGCATGACCAGCGGGTCCACCACCACGTCGCAAGCCGGAATACCGTAATCGGCTGCGCGCTCAACAATTTTCTTGGCTACCGCAAAACGCACATCCGGGTCTTGCGAGATACCGGTTTCGTCGTTGGAAATAGCCACTACCGCAGCGCCGTATTTTTTGACCAAGGGCAATACCGTTTCCAGGCGGTCTTCCTCGCCAGTCACCGAATTGACCAGCGCCTTGCCTTTGTACACCGCCAGGCCTGCTTCCAGCGCAGCAACAATGGACGAATCAATCGAGATGGGCACATCGGTCACGCCCTGCACTAGCTGAATGGCTTTGGCCAGCATGCCCGGCTCGTCGGCCAGCGGGATACCGGCGTTCACGTCCAACATATGCGCGCCGGCCTCGACCTGCGCCAGCGCATCGGCGATAACGCGGCTGTAGTCGCCGGCCATCATTTCAGCAGCCATAATTTTTCGGCCAGTAGGGTTGATACGCTCGCCGATGATGACGAAGGGGCGGTCAAAGCCGATGACGACCTCGCGGGTTGCAGAGCTGATGATGGTATCGGTCACGTTACATCCTGTGGATTAGAAAAAACACGTTAAAAAAATGGGGGATCAAACAGTCGCGAGCTCTGGCGGCGGAATGTGCGGTACTTCCGCCGCAACACCGTCACGCCCGGGATACCAGGGCACGCGGCCTTGCAGTACGCCGGAGTTGGTCACGATCTCGGGTACCGAGTCTTCCTGGCGGTAAGCCATGATGTGCACTCCGGCCACGCCTTTGATTTCTTTGACTTCTTGGATGATTTCAGTGCAAATTTTGCGTCCTTCGGCGGCGGGTTTTTCCGCTCCGGCCATGCGCTTGATGATGGCATCGGGGATGTGTACGCCCGGCACATTGTTACGCATCCACTCGGCCACTTTAGCCGAACGCATGGGACCCACGCCCACCAAAATAAAGACTTTATCCAAGAGGCCCAGATCTTCCACTTCTTTCATGTAGCTGCGCAGGCGCGGCACGTCATAGCAGTACTGGGTTTGGATAAATTGGGCACCAGCTGCGACTTTTTTCGCCAGGCGCTGGGCGCGCCAGTCAAAAGGCTGACCAAAAGGGTTGGCCGCTGCGCCAAAAAACACGCGCGGCGCAAAGGTGACTTTGCGCCCGCTTTGGAAGCGGTAGGCGTCGCGCATGTCGCGGCCAATTTCCAAAAGCGACATGCAATCGAGGTCAAAAACCGGCTTGGCCTGCGGATGGTCACCGCTTTGCACGCCGTCGCCGCTGAGGCACAGCATATTGCACACGCCCATGGCCGCACCGCCCAGGATGTCGCCCTGAATCGCAATCCGGTTTTTATCGCGGCAGGAAATCTGCATCACCGGCGCGTAGCCGACGCGGGTGAGTAATGCACATACCGCCAGGCTGGACATATGGCAATTGGCGCCGCTGCCGTCGGTGGCGTTGATGGCATCGACATAGCCGTCAAAAACTCTGGCGCGGCGATAGACCTCGCTGGGGTCCGCCGAATCGGGTGGCTCCAGTTCCGCAGTAATGGCAAAGCCGCCGCCACGCAGCACGCGCTCCAAGCGTCCGGGCGAGGTGTGCCCAGGCAATATGGGCAAGGGGTAGCCGGGCACCGGCTCGTCGTCAAACCTCATGCTTTAGCCTCCTGCTTTGGGCCTTCACCCTTTTCGCGCGCCACGCGCAGCCAGGAAGAGCTGCCCTTGAGGCGCCCGTCCACTGCGAACTGCACCACTTTGATGGCCTCACGGCCCGCTTGCATGCGCTGGCTGCCTTCAAAACCCTCGACCCAGACACAGCGCATTTCCGGTTTGACTTCGCAATTGCCATTGGCGCGCACACCGCCACAAGGGCCGTTGCGTATGGTTTTGGGGCAATTCATGGAGCAGGACATCCCCGTGCTCGACAAGGCGCACTGACCGCACATCTGGCAATCAAACAACAAACCTTTAACCGCTTTTTCCACCACCGCCACCGGCGTTTCCAGGCGCTGGTAGCCAATAGCTTTCCACAGCGGATGCAAAGCCACTAGGGCGCGCTCAAAGCCCTGGTAAAAAATTTCTAGGCCGCGCGCATGGCGCACTGACCAGCGGCGTACCGCGTACATCAGTGCTCCCCCTCAGGCAGCGGAACATCCGCCTCTTCGGCGGAAATCACCGTGGGCGTTGGCAAGGTGTCATCGACGCCATGGGCGCGGATGATGCGTAGCAAATCCTCATCCGAATAGCGCGCCTCGATGCGGGCCGCCTCGGCATTGGCCTGTTCCTGAATGTCATCACCACACTCACGCGGTTCGCTGCGTTTCCAGTCGGCCAGGTAGTCGCCAGCGCTGGACTTACCGGCCCGCATGGCCGCACGGTCCACGGCTTCCTGAAAGCGATGCGAAAGCTGCACCTTGCCGGTTTCGCGTCCGCGCTTGACCACCACCTGCGCCGGCAGGTCACGCCATGAAATCACAATCAGTTTTGCCATTGGATGACTTTCTCGCTTACTGTTTTCAATTCGGTTTCCATCTCACCATAACCGGTGACACGGTAGGCAAATGCCAAGCCCAGGCGCTGTGCAGCGGCCTGGCCCAGCGCAATACCCTCGGGGCTTTCTTTCTGACACAAATACATCAAGGTGGTGTAGTTGCCAAAGTACACGGGCAGCAACTGCGGATGCTTATCGATACCCAAACCGTGCATGATCAATCGCTCAAAATGCCGCAGCAAAAAATCGGTTAAATAAAAGGTCCCCAACTCGGCCTCGGCCATCTGGGCAAAGGCCGCGGACCCGGCATAAAACTCATAACAATGCGCGCCGGGCAAACGCTGCACACCTTCTGCTTGCAGCACCGCGTCGAGCAGACCACCGGTTCCACAGTCGGCATAGGCCACAAAAATATGCGGGTACTGGGCCTTGAACCTCTGGATTTTTTCGCGCACCAGACCAGGAATCTTTTCTGGTCGGTTATGCAGTTCGGCAGGCAGGCAGGTCACGTCCATATGCCACCAGGCATTGGCTTGGCGTAGCGCGATGATCTCGCGGGCCAGCGCGCCGCAGGCAATCACCAAAGTGTTTGCAGCAGCGGCCATGCCGGCATCGCGACTTAGGCGCGGGCCGCAGCGCGACGCGCGGCAATCAGGGTTTTGGCAGTCTCCACAGCCACACCGGCATCGCGGCAATAGGCATCTGCACCCACGGCTTTGCCAAACTCTTCATTCAAAGGCGCGCCGCCGACCAGCACAATATAGTCATCGCGCAGACCTTTTTCCTTGAGCGTGTCGATCACCACTTTCATATAGGGCATAGTGGTGGTCAGCAAAGCGGACATACCCAAAATATCGGGCTTGT
>JBILPS010000031.1:0-32043 GCA_044373655.1 Rhodoferax sp. | reverse complement strand
CGCTATTTTCACTTCTTTCACTCCTAGAAAATTAGAGTCCGCCGCCGCCGCAACCCGTTTTCAGGTAGTCACTGATGAGGCTCAGCTGCTGAGTCATGGTCTGGCGCGTCCACGCCGGGCCATGGCCATAGTCCTTCAGCACATGGTACTCCACCGGTTTGCCAGCGGACTTCGCGCGGTCTACAAACAACTCTGACTGACTCAGCAGAACGGTCTGGTCCCGGTCCCCGTGGTAGACCATGATGGGGATCTTGATCTTGTCGGCAAACTCCAAGGGATTGAGTCCGCGAATTGTGGACTCCTGCGCGTCCTTGAAGTAGGGGTTTGTATAACTGCGCGCGGTAATTCTTTTGATGTCCGATACGCCTGCGCCCGCAATGGCACATTTGTATAAATCGTTAGGCCGCACGGCAGCTGCAAATGCCGAGTAACCCCCATACGAAAATCCAAACATCGCCATCCTGCCCGGGTCGGCCAATTTTTCGCTGACCAACCACTTGGCGCCGTCATCCTTGTCATCCTGCATCTTTTGTCCCCACTCGCGGTCGCCGGCCAGCCACAGGGTGCGGCCCCAGTCCGCTGAGCCACGGAACTGTGGTTGCAGTACCACCCGGCACTGTGATACCAGCAAAGGCACCCAGCCTGAACCGTCGAAGTTCATGTTGTCACGGGACCAAGGCCCACCGTGCGGATGCACTACAGCGGCATAAGGTCCAGGGCCGCACAGTTTTTCGTTCGGAATGGTCAGGTAGGCTGGAATGTTGAGCCCGTCACGCGCCGGGTAATAAACAAAGCGCGCCACTCCCAAAGCGGCCCGGTCGATCGAGGGGTGCTCTTTGGCAAGTAAACGCAAATTCTGATTTTGCAGCAGGTAGTGCTCGGTGGGGTAGGTGAGGCCGCTGACTCGGAAGAGGTAAGTGGGCGTTTCGCCGGGGACGCGCCGAATCAGCCGTATCGATACGCCATCCAAAGAGCGCACCTCGGCTTGGCCAGCACCCGATACCGCCATGATTTTTTGTTTGGTTTGCTTGATGCCAAGCGCCTGCGCTACCCCTTGAATCACGGCGTCAATTTCGGGTTTTTCCCAATGATCGTCCGAATCGAATAGCCCCGAATAGACGAACCCATCAGAACCGTCTGGCCCAGGCTTACCATCATCATTGTCCAAACTGCGCACGCCATAGGCGTCAAAGAACTTGTGTTCAAACAGTTTAGAGGTGGTTTTTTTCGCCGCGATGTCATACTCGTAAATAGCCGAGAACTCCTGGCCCACATTACTCTGGATGATGGCCAAATTGGGCTTTCCACCGGGGGCTAAGACATTCACCACATCACGGTCTTTGACGTAGCTGCGGAAGTGCTCTTCCCAATCGCCCTTAGTCGAACGAAAATCTATGGCAACAAAAGCGCCTTTGCCATCCGAGCCGCCCCGCGACTTGGCCCATGGCACACCCTCATCACTGACCCACACGCTACTATCGTTTTCGCCCAATCGCATCAAGCGGGTTGAGGCGCCGGTTCGGACGTTGTAGCGAAATACGTCACGGGTGTCGCCTCGGGAGTCACTTTCTAGCACGATATGGTCAGGGTCTGAACGCATGCGGTTCAGAACCGAAGGGTTGGCCAGCGCCGCCTGGACCTTGGCATCCGCGGTCCGGGCAATTTCAACCGATGCCATGGGCTCAACCCAGTTTTTCCCTTCCAGATCGGTGAACAATAGTTTGCCAATGAAGGTCTTCACCATCTGATCGCCACGGTAGTCGTAGCGCTGCGACAGGGTCACCTGCAACATGTCATTTTTCAAGAATGATGCACTACTGATTTGCATATTCTTGGCGCCGATCACGGTGGGTTTGGCCGACAGATCAGCCAGTTTCCACACCAAGATACTGCGCGTGTCCCCCGTGCTTTCAATGGCAATCATGTGCTTACCATCCGGCGAAATCTGGAACCCGGTCATCGCGGGCCACTGCGCCAACTGCGCCATGGTCGGCACCCGAATGGCCGCAGGCGCTGCGACGGTTTGCCCCAAAGCCTGGCCCGCGAGAAGGCAGGAAAGCGCCACGCAGATTCCAAGACCGCCCAATGATGAAGCAATTTTTTTCACGATGAATTCCTGAATAAAAAAAAGCCCTGACAACGAAGTTGTCAGGGCCTGTTTGCGACCTAGATTAGAACGATTTGGACACGTTCAAAAAGATCCTCCGACCCATGTAGTCATAGCCACTATACAGCGCTGCGTTACCGACGCGATTGTAGCCAGCCTGGGCAGAAATCATAGAGGGCTTGGTGTCGGCTATGTTACGAACGCCCAAGGTGGCGCTCCACTTGCCAACCGTATCCTTGTATTGGATAGACGCAGAATGCATGAAATAGTCTGGGGTGTCCAGCTTGTAGGTGCTCGTAGCAGCATCTTCCTCGTAGTACTCGTAGGACGACGTTTTACCAACAAAGTCAAGTCCGTAGAAGTAGGTCCAGTCTTTCAAGGTGTAGTTCACGTTCAGAGCGCCGGACCATGAGGGGTTACCGATCGTGCCGTTGACATCGTCCATTGCATCCGTCGCATACAACCTGTTCGCTTGTTCATCGAATCGGGTGAGCGACAAATTCGTGCGCAGACGGCCGGTACCTACATCGTTCGTGTAGCGAACGGTGATGTCCGTCCCACGCACCACGTCGGTAGACAGGTTGATGAAGCCGTTGGTGATGACCAGCGCATTGGTTCCAGCCGCACGAGCAGAAACCAGACGGCAGAAACTACCACCGGCGCGGAAGGCCGGGTCGTCATAGCATTTGCTCAGGATGGAAGAGCCACCAATACTGGCTACACCGTTGTCGACTTTGAGGTCAAAGCGGTCTAGCGCGAGAGACAGGTCACCCCAGCCGGTGGCCAGTTCGGGCTGGAAAATAACCCCAAAAGATTTGTTATCTGAGGTTTCTGCCTTTAGGCCTGCTTCACGTCCGCCCACACCATTGACCTGGATACCCGAAGTGGCAGTGAAACCGGCCGGAAGCCCTTCGCTTTGGCAGTTCTTGCCGCGGACGGTGCCGGCGTTGGTCGGTGAATCCCAGTTGTTGCAGGGATCGGTGCTCTGGTTCAGGAAGCCCGAGGTGGCGCCCAAAAACTGCTCATACAGAGCGGGAGCACGGTAGGAGGTGCCCTGGGTTCCACGAATGGTCAAGGACTTCACCGGTGTCCACAAATAACCTACTTTGTATGTGGATGCGGCGCCGTAGGAATCATAGTCGGCCCTGCGACTCGAACCGTTCAAGGTAAGCTCTTGGAAACCAGGCAGATCTTTCAACAATGGAATTTCAATTTCACCAAACAGGTCTTTGGATCCATCGCTTCCACGCGTCGGTGTTGAAGACGAAAAGTTAAACGTGTTGCCGTTCATGGACTCAGCCGAAGGCGTATCGTCAATGCTGGACCTGCGCACTTCCGCACCGAAGGCGGCTTTTACTTTGCCGTAGGGCAGCGAGAACACCGGGCCGGTGACCGAAGCAGCCAGCACGTTTTCTGTAAATTTGGTTAGGCCGGTAAAGGGTTGCCACACGTAGTTAACCCAGGCCGCAGGCAATTGGCCGCCAATCACCGCAGCGGTCAGTGCCGGTGCGGCAACGCAACCGTTGGCCGGATTCACGCAAGCAAAACCGCTGCCACTGGCCACCACGTTCGAGCTTTGTGCCAAGCGATCGGTCAGGAAAGCGTAGGAGGTATAGGAACCGCTGCTTTGACTGCTGACAAACGACACATCGTAATCCCAGCCAGAATTAAAAAACGCCCCGCGCAAACCTGCGGCAACACGGCTGAAGTCGACCGTCTGGCTGGACACGTCATTACCGAAACCGATGAAGGCACGCACCCCAACGGCTTGGCCGTTGGTGGTCAACTGCGCCGGGAGAAATTGCGCAAGGGTCTGCAAGTTGGCGGGAATCAGCGGACTGCCCTTCTGGTAGTCGAGCGACAACTGGCGATAGCCCGTTTGGCTGGAATCGCGGCGGTTGAGCAAGACCTCGTAGTACAACTCAGCATCCCCCAGCGATTGCAAATCTATACCGCCTTGGGTAAACAGATTCTGGTTGCGCACCGGTGACAGCAGTGTCTTATTGAGCATGCGCGGATCAAAGGTATCGCGAACATTCAAGCCATTGGCGCCGCCGCCAACACCTTCAAAGCCCACGAGGCCCGTAGTAATGGCGGCATTGGGACGCCAGCGGTTAAACGACGTACCGACCGAGCCGGGGGCACCAACGCCCGCTTTAAGCGCCGTGCCCAAGGTATTGATCGTGACGCCGTTGGAGCCGGTGCCGCTGATGGGGTAGCACTTGGGCTGCCCGGTGGCCGGGTCTTTATAGTCATAGCTACCCCATTCGCCTACCACGCCATTGACGCTGGTGCGGCGATAGTCGGTGTTGCATCGGGTCCAGTCGCGTTGGCCCAGCGTCAAACTTTCCTGGTCATTGACCTGGTAAGAGGCAAGGAAACGCCAGTTATCGGAGACTTGGCCTCCGGAAATAGAAAAATTGTTTGCATTGCCGCCGCCATCCACCGGGCGTGATGTCGAGGCGTCTACATTGAATGAGGTCAGGTTTTTCTTGGTGATGATGTTGACCACACCGGCCACCGCATCCGAACCGTAAATCGAGGACGCGCCGTCTTTCAAGACCTCAATACGGTCAATGATGGAGTTGGGCAAGGTGTTCAAGTCGGCAGCGCCCACTGAGCCACGCGTGCCCGAGGGCGCCATACGGCGACCATTCAAGAGCACCAAGGAGCGCGTGGGTCCAAGTCCGCGCAGGCCAATCGTGTTGGCGCCCGGACCGCCATCGGTCACAAAACCGCCATAGGCGTTGTTGATTTGGCCCTGTCCGCCGGTGACGGCCGTGCTTTGCAGCACTTGGGCTGTGGAGGTGAATCCTGCCGAAACCGCGTCTTCATTGCGGATGATGGTGACCGGCGCGGCTGAGCTGAAGCTGTCGCGCTTAATGCGCGAGCCAGACACAACAACCTCTTGTAGTGTCTGCGTTTCGGCAGCGGGCTTGGTGGTTTCGGAAGCGGGCTTGGTTTCTGGGGCAGCAGCCGTTTGCGCGGCCGCCGATTGCATGAAGACCAGTGCCATCACGGCCAGCGCCACGGGCTTGTTGCTAAGTTTGAAGGTAGGAGTAGTTTTCATATTTTAAATTTCATAAATTCAACACAATGACGTCACATATTAGCGAAGATCAACACATCTCCATTTAGGGTTTACCATTAAATGCGCTGATTCGTTGCTTTTTTGATACGCTGATCAACGAATCAGCGCCCGCGAGGATCAAACGCCCGCCAAGCTAGGGCATTGGCTCGTGGTAACGCACATGAAATTTGCAAAATTCAACACCATGTAGACTAGCGGTCTAGGTCAGAGTCAACTGAACTGTTCGAAGCTTGACGGTTCGCTAATCAAGGGCCTAAAGCAGTAGCCCCTCACATCGCAAGGATCGGGAAAATGAAATTTGACGGCAAGAAAGTTCGATACGCCTGCGCAAGCGCGTTTTTAGTTCTAGCGGGCCTGCTTGGCTCCGTGCAGGCCATAGCGCAAACCGACGCCCCTGCCAGCGCAGCGGTCGCCGCTGTAGCCGCAGTCAGCATCGCCAACCCCTACGGCCTAGAAGCCCTGTGGGCCAGCTCCGACCTGGTGACCAAAGTGGTCTTGCTGCTGCTGGTGATCATGAGCATGGGTAGCTGGTACATCATGATTGTCAAAGTGCTCGAGCAAAGCAAGATGGGCCGCCAAGGCAAAGACGCCCAAGCCTTTTGGAGCGCCAAGACGGTGGCCGAAGGCACCAAGGCGCTTTCCGAGGACAGCCCCTACCGCTTCTTGGCCGATGCCGCTGGCACCGCAGTAAGCAAACACCACGGCCTGATGGGCCATATCCCGCTGAACGACTGGATCGCCATGGCCATCCAGCGCGCGGTGGACCGGGTGCATAGCAACACCCAAAACGGCCTGGCCTTTTTGGCTACCGTGGGCTCTACCTCTCCCTTTGTCGGCTTGTTTGGCACGGTCTGGGGTATTTACCACGCCCTGACCGCCATCGGCATTTCCGGCCAGGCATCGATTGACAAAGTGGCCGGCCCCGTGGGCGAGGCCCTGATCATGACGGCCATTGGCCTGGCAGTGGCCGTGCCTGCGGTGCTGGCCTACAACTGGCTCGTGCGCCGCAACAAAGCGGTCATGGACGAAGTGCGCACCTTTGGCAATGACCTGCACGCTGTGGTGCTAGGCACCATCAAGAGCTAAAGCCCGCACCCTCCCCGTAGGAACTGCACTATGGCTATGAACGTGGGCCCCAGCCCGGACGGCGATGACGCGGTCATCTCCACCATCAACACCACGCCTTTGGTCGATGTGATGCTGGTCTTGCTGATCATCTTCTTGATCACCATTCCGGTGGTGACCACGGCCATCCCGGTGGCTCTGCCTAAAGAGCGCATCGAGGTGCGCGAGAGCAAGCCGGACAATGTGATCATCTCGGTGGATGCGCAAAGCAACATCTTTTGGTACGAGGCGCGGGTGAGCAACGTAGAGGC
This sequence comes from Rhodoferax sp., assembly GCA_044373655.1. Classification (GTDB taxonomy): domain Bacteria; phylum Pseudomonadota; class Gammaproteobacteria; order Burkholderiales; family Burkholderiaceae_C; genus Allorhodoferax. The sequence goes on along the minus strand of JBILPS010000031.1, from coordinate 25,469 downwards.
GCTGACCGAGAAGCTGAAACAAGTGGCCACCAAAAAGCCCCAGCCCGAGGTGCAAATCCGCGGTGACATGTCCGCACGCTACGAAGGCGTGGGCAAGGTGCTGCTGGCCTGCCAGCGGGCGGGCATCGTCAAGGTGGCCTTTATCACCGAACCGCCTCCCCTGAACTAAAGCGCAGCAGGACACCCCCCCACCATGGCCATGAACATTGGAAACAGCAGCGCAAGCGACGAGCCAGAGTTGATGATGGAGATCAACACCACGCCGCTCATTGACGTGATGCTGGTCTTATTGGTGATGCTGATCATCACCATCCCCATCCAGTTGCATGCGGTGAACCTGGAGATGCCGGTGGGCGCGCCTCCGAACCAGCAAAAAATGGAAAAGATCCAGATCGATATCGATGCGGCCAGCGTGGTCTATTGGAACGGGGTAGCCGTCTCAGGCGCTGAGCTGGAGCAAAAGATGGAGTCCATCGGTCAATGGGCTGCGCAGCCGGAGGTGCATGTGCGCCCCAACAAGGATGCGCGCTATGCGGTGTTTGCCAATGTGCTCTCGGGCAGCAAGCGCCATGGGCTGACCAAGATTGCCGTGATCGGTGCGGAGCAGTTTGTCCAATGAGCGCTCTGGGTGACATGGCAAGTTCGAGCGCTGGCCCACACAGCGCCTCGCCTTATGGTTTTGGGCAGCAAGACAATAGCCGCAGGGTAAAAGGCATTGCCTTTGTCATTGCCGTGCATGTGGTGGTGGGCTATGTGCTCATCTCCGGCCTGGGACGCCAAGGCTTGGCGCTGTTGAAAAAGCCACTGGAAGCGGTGATCATCCAGGAGGTGATCATCCCGCCGCCGCCGCCGCCGCCCCCACCGCCCAAGAAAATAGAGCCCCCGCCCGAGATGCCCAAGGTGCAGGCACCGCCGCCACCTTTTGTACCTCCACCCGATTCCCCACCTCCGGTATCGAGCACTGCGCCGGCAATTCAGTCGGTGGCCACGCCACCGCCCACGCCGCATGTGATTGCGCCGCCGCCGCCTGCGCCTGCACCGCCTGGGCCAGCGGCCCCACCGCCAGCCCCCCCGGCGCCTAAGACGATTGGCGTCTTATGCCCTACGCAAGTTGCGCCCGAGATGCCACGGCGCGCGCTGCAAGACGGTACCCAAGGCGTGGTCAAAGCGCAGATCGTGCTCAAAGGGGGTGCGGTGCAAGAAGTCAACATTGTTTCTGGCCCGCGCGTGTTTCACGCCACAGTGAAGGCCGCCATCATGCAGTACAAGTGTGTGGCCGATGGCGCAGGCGCTGAGGTGACCGTGACGCAGGAATTTAACTTCAAGCTTGACTAGTGACCTTCATGGGCTCCGGCCCCTAAGCGCAAAAGCCTTGCACTAGTTGGACTCGCGCCGCTTGCCCAATTGCCTGCGCAGCAAATCTACCTGGCCACTAATGGCTTCGGCATCGACCACGTCGTTGGCATTGACGACGTAGCACTCCAGATCTGCCAGGGCTTCGCCGTGGTTGCCCAACATGGCATGGGCCAGACCGCGGTCGCGGTACTCGGACCAGGCCTCGGGCGTCAACACAACCAAGCGCTCTTGCACTGCCAGCCATTGGCCGCCATGTTTTTGGCTGCGGAATATTTCTTTCAGGTTGCGCAGCATGCGCGTCAAGATGTCGCGCGGTGGCGAGGCTTGCAAATACAGGCCTAGCGGAACGTCAAAGTCCGCCCCGTGCTTGCCGCCCAGTCGGTAGGGTTCGAGCATTTCTTTGAGCTCTTCTCGGCTGAAAGACTGGCCGTTCATCGGGTCGATGACCGCTTGACCTGCAGGCAACTGCACCTTGATTAAAAAATGGCCAGGGAAGCTGACGCCTTTGGCCTCCAGGCCTATGCCTTGCGCCAGTTCCAGCCAAATCACCGCCAGCGAGATGGGGATGCCGCGCCGCGACTCCATGACTTGGTGCACATAGCTGTTGTCCGGCGCGTAGTAATCATTCAGGTTGCCGGAAAAGCCTAGCTCTTGGTAGAAAAAACGGTTGAGTGCCATGAGCCTAGCCATGCCCGCAGCGTCGGCGGGCACGCGCTTGCGCAAGCGCATTTGCCATTGGTCCATGCGCGAGAGCGTGGCTTGCACGTCCAAATCCGCATCGCGCATGTGACCCAAGGCGGCAGCCGCTTCAAACAGAGGAAAGCCGCCGTCGCTGTGTACCAGGGAGGCGAAATACGCCAAGGGGCTGGGCGGTTCAAAAGAAAAATCCATGCGCAACTCTATCGCAAATCAGCCAAAACCCCCAGACCTAGCGCCGCAAAAACTGGCGCAAATTGAGACCCAGCGCCAGAACGCTGCCCAGGTACAACAGCGCAGCACCCGCCAGCACCAAAGCCACCCACAGTACCCGCTGCAGCGGGCCGCCGGGCATGTCTAGCCAGGTAAACGCTTGCGCCGCCCAGGCCAGGTATGCGCCCAAAACCACACACGCTACCAGGACTTGCAGCACAAAGCGGCCCCAACCGGGCTGCGGCTTGTAACTGCCGCGCGCCTTGAGCCCGCGCAGCAACCACAAGGCATTGAGCAAGGCCCCCAGCGAAATGGACAGCGACAAAGCCGCGTGGCGCAAATGAGGTACCAAAGCCCAGTTAAGCAACTGGGTAATGAGGAGCACCACTAGCGCAATACGCACCGGCGTCTTGACGTCCTGGCTGGCGTAATAGCCTGGCGCCAGCACCTTGATGGCCACCAGCCCCACCAAGCCCACACCCCAGCCGGTAAGGGCCAAGGCGGTTTGCTGCACATCAAAAGCCGTAAAGGCGCGGTAATGAAACAGAACCGCGACCAAGGGCTGCGCAAACACCAACAGCGCCACGGCACAAGGCGTGGCCAGCAAGACCACGATGCGCAAACCCCAGTCCAAGAGCGCGGAATAGTCGCCGGTATTGGCCGTGGCACGCGCTGCCGCCAGCCGTGGGATTAGCACCACGCCCAGGGCCACGCCCAGCAGGGCCGTAGGAAACTCCATCAGCCGGTCCGCATAACTGAGCCAGCTGACGCTGCCAGTGGCCAGGTGAGACGCGATCTGGGTATTGATGAGCAGGGAGATTTGCGCCACGCTCACGCCCAGCAAGGCCGGGCCCATGAGCCGCACGATGGTGCGGGTACCGGGGTCTTGCCAAGCCGCGCGCAGTGCCGACCAACCCAGGCCCAGGCGCGGCAGCAAACCCAGGGCTGCCAAGGCCGGTATCTGCAGGCCCAGTTGCAACACGCCACCGGCCATTACGCCGATAGCCAAGGCATATATCGGCTCTATGCCCTGCGTGCCAAACCAGGGCGCAAGCGACCAAGCGGCCGCAATCGTGCACACATTGAGCAGCACCGGCGTAGCCGCTGGAATGGCGAAGCGCTTGTAGGTATTCAAAATGCCCGATGACAGCGCCACCAACGACATGCAGCCGATGTAGGGGAACATAAAGCGCGTCATCCAGACCGCTGCATCAAAACCGGCTTGCGGCAAGCCGCTGGCCATGGCCCAGACCATCCAGGGTGCCAGCAAGACACCTGCTATGCACACCAGAACCATGGTCCAGGCCAATAAGGTAGCCACCTGGTCGATCAGCACTTTGGTCGCCGCATCGCCGTGTTGGGCTTTGCTGGCAGCAAGCACCGGCACAAAAGCCTGGCTGAAGGCGCCTTCGGCAAACATGCGGCGAAACAAGTTGGGGATACGAAAAGCGACGTTAAACGCGTCGGTCAGGGCGCTGGCGCCAAACAGTGCGGCCATCAGGGTTTCGCGCAGCAAGCCGGTGACGCGCGAGGCCAATGTCCACAGGGACACGGTAGAGGCGGACTTAAGAAGGCTCACGGCGGGAGTTTAGCCGCTAGCCCTTGCAAGGCTATAATGGTGGGCTTTGCTGGCAACATCTACAAACACAAGGACACACAACTATGGCATCCGGAAAACCCAAGAAAAAGAACCCGCGCTTAGCGTCGGGCCGCAAGCGCGTCCGCCAGGACGTGAAAATCAATGCAGCCAATACCTCGCTGCGCTCCAAATACCGCACCGCTGTGAAGAACGTTGAAAAAGCCGTTCTCGCCGGTGACAAAACCAAAGCAGCCGAGTTGTTTGGCAAGATGCAAGCCGTGGTGGACACCATCGCTGACAAAGGCATCTTCCACAAGAACAAAGCCGCCCGCGACAAGAGTCGTTTGGCTACCAAGGTGAAAACCTTGGCCCTCGCCGCCTGATTCTTCAGGTGCACCGCCCGGGCCCTCCAAAAGGGCTCGCCGTTTGAATCGGGTGCGCTGCCAGCAAAGCAAAAAGCCGTCGCAAGACGGCTTTTTTGTGGGCGCAATGCAGAGGTAACAGGGTCTTGGAGCCGGGTGGACCCCGTCATCGCGCTTGCCTAGCGCGGCCGCACCATCCGAAACAACTGCTCCGGGCCGATGCTGAAATAGTCCGACGGGCCACCGCCGCGCAGTATCGGGCGGGCTGACGCCGTGTCGTAGATGCCGTCGCGGATGTGGGCGGTGTCGATATGCACTTTGACGACTTCGCCAAACACCATCCAGGTATTGAGTTCCTCACCCAGCGCCGTGCGCAAGGGCATCGATTGGCTGACTTTGCATTCAAAGCTGACCGGGCTTTGGGCGACACGTGGCGCGTCCACCAAGTCAGAGGGATGCGGGGTCAACCCGGCCAAGGTGAATTCATCCACTTCGGGCGCCACATGGGCACAAGTCTTGTTCATGGCTTGGGCCAAATCCTGGGTGGCCAAGTTCCAAACGAATTCGCCAGTTTCTATGGCGTTGCGCACCGTGTCTTTGTAGCCCAGGCTACTAAAGCCAATGATGGGCGGCACGTAGTTAAAGGCGTTAAAGAAGCTATAGGGCGCCAGATTGAAAACGCCGCTGACGCTGCGCGTGGAAATCCAGCCGATGGGGCGTGGGCCGACGATGGCGTTAAACGGGTCATGGGCTAAGCCATGGCCCAGGCGCGGTTCGTAGGAATGGAGGGGGTGTGTCATGCGCGCCATGGTAGCGCCACCCACAGGCCCGTCTGCGCCTATTTGGCCAACTCTGGCGGCGCGCCTTCGCTGGTTTGCAAATCGTTGTCGCGGGCGAAACTGAGGCAAAAGTCCCAAGCCATGACTTCATGTTCGCGCAGATCGGCATGGATGATGACGCATTTGGTATCGCCGATGCTGGTCGGTATGCACCAGGGCGAATAGCCCAGATGGCTGCCCGGCTGCGGGCCGCCGGGCCGGAACTGGCTCATCACACCTGCCAGGCGCTCGGCCCAGTCGCTGGGGCGAAATGCCTTGCCCTGGCGCGTCAGGCCCAGGATGTAAATTTCTTTGGCGAGGGTGGTAGCCATGTGCTCGAGATGGGCCGCTGTGAGGGTGGCATGCGGCAGGTTGGGGTTCCTGCGGATCGCGGGCGTGTTGCACCGCGTCAGGCAGTTTACCTGCTGCCTGTTTCCATCAGCTTACGCAATGTGAACAATTGCAGGCCTCAGCGGCCAAGGGGCGCAGACTCTAAAATCCACGTTCAGCGGCCCAACTTGCGTTGGGCTGATTGCTTTGTAGCACCACGCTTTTGTATTGTTCCCACGGAGTGAGCCCATGACCGCCCCCGACCCCCACCACGCTGCCACATCCCCGCATGTGATGACGACCTATGGACGTTTGCCCTTGGCCCTGTCGCATGGCCAAGGCTGCAAAGTCTGGGATACCGAAGGCCGCCAATACCTGGACGCGCTCGGTGGTATCGCCGTCAACACTTTGGGCCACAACCACCCGGACCTGGTGGCCGCCTTGCAAGACCAGGTGAGTAAGCTGATACATACCTCCAATTACTACCATGTGCCCCTGCAAGAAGCGCTGGCTGCCAAGCTAGTGGCGCTGTCGGGCATGGAAAACGTTTTTTTCTGCTCCAGCGGCCTAGAAGCCAATGAGGCAGCGTTGAAACTGGCGCGCAAATTCGGCCATGACAAGGGCATCCACAACCCGCATATCGTGGTCTATGACAAAGCTTTTCATGGCCGCAGCATTGCCACCCTGAGCGCCACTGGCAACCCCAAGGTGCAAGCCGGCTTTGGCCCCTTGGTGGAGGGCTTTATCCGCGTGCCCTTGAACAATATCGACGCCTTGAAAGCGGCCACCGAAGGCAATAGCGATGTGGTGGCGGTGTTTGTGGAGGCGATTCAGGGCGAAGGCGGGGTCAAGCCCTTGCACATGGACTATTTGCGTGATTTGCGCGCGCTGTGTGATGCGCGCAACTGGTTGCTGATGATTGACGAAGTGCAGTGCGGCATGGGGCGTACCGGCAAGTGGTTTGCGCACCAATGGGCCGGTATCGTGCCCGATGTAATGCCCCTGGCCAAAGGCTTGGGTTCGGGCGTACCGATTGGGGCGATTGTGGCGGGGCCGCGCGCAGCCAAAGTGTTGGGCATTGGTAACCACGGCAGCACCTTTGGTGGCAACCCGCTGGCCATGCGCGCTGGGCTGGAAACCATTCGCGTGATGGAGCGCGATGGCCTGCTGGCCAATGCCGAACGCGTGGGCGCCCACCTCAAAGCCGCACTGACCAGCGGCCTGGCGCAGGAGTTGGCAGCCGGCACGGTCAAAGAGATTCGTGGCCAGGGCTTGATGCTAGGCATTGAGCTTGCCAGGCCTTGCAGCCCGCTGATGCAGCAAGCCGCGGACAAAGGCCTGCTCATCAGCGTGACGGCCGACAGCGTAGTGCGACTGGTGCCTTCGCTGATATTGACGGCCGCCGAGGCCGAGCAGATCGCCGCTATTTTGTGCCCGCTGATTACTGCGTTTTTGGCAGCCTGAACGCCCGCTTTTTGCAGCCACCCTCCTTTTTTTGATGATCCCCGCATGCAACATTACCTGCAATTCAAAGACTTCAGTGCTGACGAATACGCCTATTTATTTGCGCGCGCAGCGCTGATCAAGAAAAAATTCAAGGCCTATGAAAAACACCACACTTTGGTGGACCGCACAATGGCTATGATTTTTGAGAAAGCCTCCACCCGCACGCGGGTAAGCTTTGAAGCCGGTATGTACCAGTTGGGCGGCAGCGTGGTGCACCTGACCACCGGCGACAGCCAACTCGGGCGGGCAGAGCCTATTGAAGACAGTGCAAAAGTCATTAGCCGCATGACCGATCTGGTGATGATCCGCACTTATGAGCAAACCAAGATCGAAAGATTTGCGGCCAACTCACGTGTGCCGGTGATTAATGGGCTGACCAATGAGTTTCACCCTTGCCAGGTGCTGGCGGACATCTTTACGTTTATCGAACACCGCGGCGCCATCGCCGGCAAGATAGTCGCCTGGGTGGGCGATGGCAACAATATGGCCAATACTTGGCTGCAAGCGGCCGATTTACTGGACTTCACGGTCCATGTGAGCACGCCTTCCGGCTATGAAGTCAAACAGTCCGTAGCCGGGCCGCGTTCGGCTAACAGTTACCGCGTGTTTGACGACCCGCTGCAAGCCTGCCAGGGTGCGCACTTGGTGACCACTGATGTTTGGACCAGCATGGGCTATGAAGCGGAAAACGAGGCGCGCCGCGCCGCCTTTGCCTCCTGGTGTGTGGACCGCACCATGATGGCCGCCGCTGCCTCCGATGCACTGTTTATGCACTGCCTGCCGGCGCACCGGGGCGAAGAGGTGGAAGCCGAAGTCATCGACGGCCCGCAAAGCGTGGTCTGGGATGAGGCGGAAAACCGCATGCATGCGCAAAAAGCGCTGATGGAGTATTTGCTGCTGGGTCGGCAAAGTTGAGTCAAGTTTTCAGACCGTGGCTAATGGGCTGGCGGGGGCGCGGCCTTTTTTTCTTCCTTGATGGTCTGCTTGATCTTGCTCTTTATCGGCGTAGGACACTTGCCTATTGACGAGTTGCTATAGACCTGAAACACCTTGGAGTGGTCAGGGTCGCGGCAGATATATAGGCAAATAAACTGGCCTTTTTCAGGCGCGATGTCTTTGGAATCAAAGTCGCAAACGGCATCAATAATGCGAAACGGCTTTTTGGTGGCGGCTTTGGAGTCCTGGGCCTGGGCGCTAGCCATGGCAGCCATCAGGCAAAATGCAGCGACAACGCGCCAAGCAATGAATCCGGTATTTTTCATGTGGTTACCAACAAATAAATAGGCCAGGTAGGCCACCAGCGGCGCCTACTCAGCGCGGGCGCAATGGCCCTCACCCCGTTTATACGGCATTTGTAGCAAGCCTTAAAAATCACCAAGGCCATGCCTGCCAGTAGGCAACGGCCGCAGACAACCACACTCCAGCGCATAGCACCAGGCTCATGAAAACTGCAGCACTGCCCAAATCCTTGGCGCGCTTGGACAGGGTATTCCACTCGTAGCCTACGCGGTCAATCGCCGACTCTATGCCGGTGTTGAGCAACTCCACGATCAAGACCAACACCAAAGTGGCCAAGAGAAAGCCAGTTTCCAACCAAGTTTTTCCAAGCACAAAGGCAAACGGGCCCAAAAAAGCCGCAAGCCATACCTCCATGTGAAAAGCCGGTTCAGCCCAGCCTGCTTTGAAACCGGCCAAGGTGTTTTTAAACGCCTGCCAGATTCTGGATCAGCCGCGCAATTTATCTTCTAGCCGCATGCGTCCGCCTCGTCATTGGTGCCGTGGAATTACGCGGGGATTATGTAGGTTTAAATCACTTGTTGATAATACTTTCAACTACCCTGGGTGATTTTTTATGCCCGTAAGAATCAAATAAATGATAACGTGGAGCGACGTATATATCATTGATACTCTTAGGAACATCATTGAATAATTCATCATGCTCTCGATCAACAAAAAAAGCATTCGCGCCGTTGTGCGCATTACAACAAACCAACCTATACCCGTATTTTTCAAACATCTCTACCATATTCATCAAAGCTGCGCCGAAATAATCATCGCCAATCCATTGATGCTCAGGGTCATAGGCGATTTGAAATTTTGCGGGGGGAATAAATTTCCCGTTATATTCCACAATAAATAACTTTGGACGAATTCGGTCTGTCAATAATTTTTCCAGAAAATAAATGTCATTTCCGTCCAGATCAAGGGACAAGACATCGATCTCACTGGCGCCCAATGCATTCATACCTGCATGAGCGTGAGCCAATATATTATCAATCGTTATCCAGTCTTGAATATTGTGAAAGTTGGTTGCTTTGCTGTAGTCAAAAACCAAGTCCTCACCACCAACCCAGAACCCACGCCAACCGCAGGCGGCAAGTATCAAAGTATTATTTTCAAGTCCATTGCCTACGCCAAATTCAGCGTAAACACCTTTTGTAAGCCCTAACCTCCTTACGATTTCCAGCGTAATGCCATCCTCATCCGTCTGCGAAAAGCATTTATTTCCAAATCTATTGAGTGGGTTAATGTGGGTAGCGCGCAGTTGCTTGGTTTGAAAGTCAAGTTCCATGTCCTTGAGCTGGGCAATCAAGCTCAATATAGACCGCTGAAACCGGGCGCTCTCCAGAATATTTCTATCTATGTTTTCGAGGCGCAGATCAAAATGCTTTAAGACTTCTAAATCATTCATAAATCGCAAGTCCTTAGAACCAATTGCTAAATCGATTAGTTAACACGTCAGCGTCCCGATCCAGCTAACCATGGCGGCACTTCAAGTGTAATTTGAAACGAAAAATCACCAAACGCAGCAAAATCAATCCGGCAGGCCAAAGCCGCGCCACGCATTTTGGTAGGCGACTTTCTCTAGGGTTCGCCGCGTCATGGCGGCTCCGATCCACGAGTGCGCCCCTTGACGGCTCGTGACCAAAAGGCCCTACATCGTTACGAAGCCCTGCACCTGTCTGAAAACTGCGGCACCATTCGAATCAGCAGCGGCACCCTGCGCTTAGAGCTTGCATGGTGCGGCCGCACACTCACACGCCTTGCTTGACCAAGGGCGCCTTTAAGGCTTCGGCCAGCGTTTCCAGGCTGTCTTCTAGGTGGGCTTGTACGAGACTGCTGCGCCTTTTACCAGCTACTGCCACCTTCAGCTGTGATTGCAACTTCAGCGCCACCTGCCGGTGAACCGCGCGCACATCTGCAGCCGTTGTAGTGCTAGCGCGCACCAAACCGGTGGCCAGTCGGCGCACATGTTCGCGCTGCAGGTTGCGGCGCAGGCTGTCGATGTCGCCTTTGCCGTTTTTGCCCACCGCGAGCTCGGACCATACGGCCTTGGACAAGCGTGTTTGAACTTCGGAATAGGTCAGCAACTGACGCGAGTCGGCCACCTTAGTTTCAGCATCGGCTAGGCGTCCGGCCAAGCTGTCTGCCATCAGCGTGTCTAAAGCGCCGCGTTGCAAGGTCAGCACCGCAGTGGGTAGACTGAAGTCGACGCCCTGCTGCGCGTTACCGCGCGGCTCGTTATGGTCCACCCCGAGGCGGCTCAACACCTTGGGATCGAACTTGAAGCTGGCGCTGCTGAATATCTCGTTGATCAGCACATTCAGCGCAGCACGTTGCTGGTCCGCTGGCACGGGCACCAGCAAAGGCTTGTTTGCGCCAGCCGCAGCACGGGTGGTGTACACGCCGCCCACGTACTTGGCCGCAAAGGGCAAGGACGCGCCCATGCTGTTCAATACGCGACTGAGGGCGCGGCGGTACATGGTGAGATCCTCGTCGGCCGCCAGTGGGCGCGTAGTAATACGTTCCAACAATTCACGCGCGAGTTTGATCTGGCGCTGCGAGAAGTACAGCGGGTCGCTGCTCATGTCGCGCTGATTGATCATCGGATCGTTATTGCCTAGGTCTTGGTCAGTGGCATAGGCAAGCGCCGGCTCGCGTTCCGAGCGCGCGGCCAAGGCCTTGAGCGCCGGCCTCTCGTCCTCAGGACTGGCGTACTCCCGGTAGCCGTACTCTAGGGCCCAGTAGTCATAAGCACCGAGCGTCAGCATGTTGTAGTCAGCCACCGGCTCGCCTTTGAGTGGCAGATTCTGCGCGTTGTACTCCATAACTGAGGCCGACAAGCCGTTAGCCCGGGTGTAAGCCGGGTCGCGTAGCTGCGCGGGTGTTATCGCGGTCGAGGCGCGAAAGTTGTGGCGCAGACCTAGGGCGTGGCCTATCTCGTGCATGGTGACGTCTTTCAGTGCGGCGGCGATGTAGCGATCGGCTTCTGGGCTATTCGGATCTAGCAGGCCGCGTTCGACCAACAAGTCAAAGCCGAAGCTTGCTTCGTCGAAAGCGACATCGGCGTAATTGCACAGGGCATGGTCATGCCCATGCGCCACGGTTGCATTGGGCGGCAGCTGCTCGGCCCAGCGCGGCACGGCTTCGCCAGCGCGCGCCCGGAACACACGCACCCGGTTCTCGTCGATGATGACGGCGCCACGCAGGATTTCGCCAGTGCGCGGGTCTTTCTGACTCGGGCCGACCGCAGTGGAGCCTGGGCCCTCCTGGGCAAACCAACGAATGGCAAGCATACGGACGCCCTCGGTAGTCGTCCAATCCGCATCGGCTTGCTGCTGCTCGATGGACAGTGCATTGCGGAAACCAGCTTTCTCGAACGCCTTGTTCCACTCCTGGGCGGCCTCGCGCAAGGGCTTGCGCCAGGGCTCAGGGATGTTGCGGTCCATTACCACCCGAATCGGCTCCTTAGGGTCGGACACGGCCGCTGTCGGGTCCTTCTTCTCCAGACGCCAGCGATTGATGAAGTGCGTGCGCTTGCCCTCTTGCGTGTCGTCGCCGAAGTTCTTGAACGACGAATTGAAGTAGCCCACGCGCGAATCGGCCATACGCGGTTTCATTGGCTGAGCAGGCAGTGGAGCCAGCGTGTAGGCGTAGGCTAAGAACAAACTGCGTGGGTCCGGCACGCTTTGCGGGGGGCTGGGCTGGGCGCCTGGGTTAGGAGGCGCGGCACCGGGCGCTGCGGCGGGCGGCGGCGGTATCTTCGCAATGGAGTAATGGTTGCGCATCGTCAGGTACAGCCCTTGGGCTTGCGCACGCACGCGTTCTACCCCAGAGCCGTTTCGGTCCAAAGCGTAGGGCAGACGAAACAACGTCTCCAAGGTGGTCTGCGAGCCGTTGATGTCGCCACCCAGCAGAACCGCTGCGTCAACAAGCAATGCACCGGTCCCGCTTTGCGGTGCAGCCGCCAACGGTGCAAGGCCTAGCAGGCTGTCGGAATAGCTTTCGCGCACCGCAAGTGCTAGCGTGGTGCCGATGGGCGCACGCGCATGCTGGTTGCGCGCCAGCAGCAAAACGTTATTGCCCACGCGGCGCAGACTGACGATGTACTCGCGACCCATCATGCCAGGCCAAAGGCCCCCGATGCCAATGCCACCGACAACGGAGGACGCGAAGAACATGGGCTGGTCTATGAGGGACGCCGGAATTTCGATCCAGGTCTTGTCGTCGCGCGTCCACACCGGCAGGTAGCCGTCAAGGCGCTTGGCTTCGCGCGTAACTTCAGCGAAGGGCGCAGGTGTTCCGGCAGGGCGCTGCGGTGTGGCCGTCGCCGCCGGGGCTGAACTCGACGCCACCGGGCGCGGGGCAGCGGCGGGCTCAGCAGGCACGGCCTCTCTGGTCTGCACGCCTGAGGCCACATCGGACGCTGATAGCGCAGTGGCACAACCGGCCAGCAGTAGCGTCAGACATCCGACGGCAAGGCTCGTGCTGAAGGTGGTTTGGGCAAGTTTAGGTATTGAGTGATCGGGGCGCACATGCATGGGGATACCCTATTTTTGGGGGATAACAGTAACGGATCGTGACTGGAGTTTAATGTTGACCCAGTCTGGGTGCGTGTTTTCCATTTTCCTGAGGACTAGTGCAGCTAAAGGCCTGGTCCAAGCGCCAGTGGCCTGGGATATATAGACAGAGACTTCAAGACCCAGCGAGTGTGGCCCTAAATACATGAAGCCCGCAAATGCGCTGTAGCGCTTGCAGACCGAAGCAGCATTTAGCCAAGGCTGCATCAGCCTACTTTTTTGAAAGGTGGAAACCGGGGGATTACCAGCGGTGTTTCACGTGAACAGCACGTTGTGGACAAGAAAAACAGAGTAAGTGCGTAGTCGGTGCGCAGCCGATTTTGGGACGAAAAAAAGCACTTACATCTCTGTAAGTAAGTGTGTAGCAAATTCGGTGCCCTTTGTCGGGCCATTGAAGAACACCTCCGTTTGACGACCAAGCAGATCATCGAAAAAACGACGGAATCATGAAAAGCCAATAAGTAGCAGATGGCCGCGTTCACAGCACATTTGAGATTTCAACGTTGCCAGGTGTCTCAGACTTCCTTAAGCAGGGCGACAGGTCAGCCAAAGGACGGCGAAGGGCTAGCAATCGCCGTCCGTAATGTGAATTACCTTAGAAGCGCATTTGGTAACCAACGCGTAGCACTTGTGAACGTCCTTGAAGCGCCCAACCCGTGCTACTACCTGTGCCAGTTAGGGTTCTTTGGGGCGATGAGTCATAACTAAAGCTGATGTCTGATTCGTCGTTTAATTTCATGCTAGCACCCACAGCCATATTACTGTTGTCTAGGGCGGGTGAAAGGATGTTTTGTATTACCCGAGTACTGTCGATTTGCGCGTTGTTTTGGCTGAAGCCTGCACGAACTGTCCAAGTAGGATTTATATCCCACGCTACGCCAATTTTGATGATCGATTGATCAGTCCATAGGGGTCCATTTGGATCCTGGTTAGCTTTGACATCTGAATAGTTGACTTTTATCCAATCTGCCGCAAGCGTCACTGCTGGCGTGATGCGCCATGCGGCACCAATTCCGTAATCGGAGGGCAAATCCACTTTGCCTTCGCTATACATGAGAATGTCCTGAGAATAGCCCGACATGGCACTCATTGATGTTTTAGACCGATACGTCGCACCCACTGAAAATTCTGGTGCTACGTTCCACAAAGCACCCATGCGCGCGCTCCATCCAGATGCCGATTGCGTACCGTGACCCGGGATCACGGCCATGCCGACATTAGGAACCGGTGCCAACAAACCTTGAGTACTAAGCTGCTGGTAGGCGTAAATTATGCTCAAACCCAATGCCAAATCCGCGCGTGGTTTCCACGCTGCAGTGTGGGCAATCTCTGCGATTGTGCGACTAGCTTTCAAAGTTTCTGCCGTGCCCAGCACGGGCGTACCCGGCGGTAACGGGAATTTGGCACCATAGTCCGAGCCTGCGCCCGCGCCCGCCAGGGTGACGCCGACCGTCCATTCAGGACTCAATACCTTGGTGAATCCGCCTTCGGGTGCCATGGCGCTACTGTTGTCCTGAAGATTGACCGGACCGACCGAGGCGGTGGTATTGCCAGTGAAAGCCACCAGATTGACGGCTAACGATGTGGGTACAAAGCCCAATCCTGCTGGGTTGTTGACCGGCGCTGAGGCATCGAGTGGCAGTGCAATCGATGCGCCGCCCATACCCGCATTTTTGATCCCATAGCCATTCAACTGAATTCCATTGACAGCCCATACATCACTCACCAAAAGCGCGAACGTCGTGCAGCCTAAGCTGATTTTCAGGATGGATTTGAAGCCGCTTTCTTGCGCTTTTTTCTGCATGTTTATCTCCAGTGTTTGCTTAACGTTAAGAGTCGGCACCTTCCTTAGAAAGTACGAGCTGATGAAATCAACCTGCTTTAATTATGATTGACGATATAATTTATAGGCAAGATAGGGTTTTTACTTAGGCGCTAGAGGGCGGCATCAACCAGTGCACTTGCGGTGGAACTAATCGCAGAAATGGCGTCGACTGATTGAGTTACAGTTCAACGACCATGGTCGCCCCCCTCACCGAAATACCTACTCCACGCAGACGCGGACGTCCAGCAAAGAGCGACATCAATGCGTCGATGCACATTCGCGCGGCGGCCCTCAAGGCGTTTGGTCGCGCAGGTTTCCAAGGAACGAGCATTGCGGATATTGCTCAATTAGCGGGCGTTGCCAAACCGCTCGTGCATTACCACTTCGAATCAAAAGAAGTACTTTGGGAGGCTGCAGTGACAGACGCTGTAGCTACGTTGATGGGCGAGATGTCCAGTTTCCGGCAAGGCTTGAATACCCTGCCAATCCAGGATTTATTAAGGCAAATTTCCAGACAATTGGTTGTTTTTGCGTCCCGACATCCTGCATTAGTACACATCGTCGTGGATGAAACGGCCAAAGGCGGCCCGCGTGCGCAATGGTTACAAGAGCACTTCTTGCTGCCCAGCTATGCCGTTGCGAAAAGCCTACTCAACGGCATCGCCATGATGCAAAGCCCGAGCATGGTCCCCTTGCCAGTCGAACACATCGTACCCATCGTCTTGGGCGTGATGAATTTTGCCTTCATGGAGGCAGAAGTCATTCGTAAAGCCTATGACGTCGACGTCTATTCAGACGCCTACATAGATCGTCACGGGGAATTACTTTTCCAACTTATTCGCGGTTTTTTGGTCAAAACATAGGGAAAGCCCTAGGCTGACTTTATTATGTCGACAAGCATAATAAAGTCATCTAAGAGTCCCCTATGTCATTGCGAAACACCAAGTCACTGCCAGTAGACGATCCGCTCGCTAGACTGGGCAGCAGTCCATACACACGCTTCCTCAATTCTCACGTGCCGCTGGCTGCGCGTGTAAATGAGGTCCTGAAAGAAGACACGCAAGCTCTCGGCTTGCGCCCAAATGTTAATCGCGCTTGCGTGTTTCGCTCATTGGGATCGAACTATGCATGACGTTGCCATTATTGGATATGGCCCTGTAGGAGCCACCCTCGCCGGGCTGCTGGGTCGGCTCGGACTCGATGTCGTGGTCAGTGACAAGAATTATGAAATCTATCCAATGCCAAGAGCCGTTGGATTCGATCATGATGCAATGCGAATTTTCCAACAAATAGGCATAAGCGATTCGATCCAAGCTTTCGTTGAACCGTTTCGAGAGGAAATATATTTAGGCGCTGACGGGAGTGTGCTTCAACATTTCAAACATATGCCTGAGCCCTATCCATTGACCTGGGATCCGCACTTCACCTGCAATCAGCCAGGGATTGAACGAGAGCTCAGGAGTCACATAGCCAAAATGTCAAATGTCCAAGTTAATTTGGGCTACGAATTTCAATCTTTTGAACAGCATTCTGACTCGGTCACGGTCCATCTGAAAGATGGGCATGGACAAAGGGGAATGTACAAAACTAAATATTTAGTTGGATGTGACGGGGCTTCGAGCTCGATCAGAAGTTTGCTCAATATTGAATTAGAAAATTTAGACTATGACGAGCCTTGGCTAGTAGTAGATATGAAAGTTAAGGATGCGTACCTAGCGAAACTGCCGGTTACCAATGTGCAATATTGCAATCCTACAAGACCTAGCACACTGATTTGCTGCCCAGGCAACCATCGCCGGTGGGAATTCATGAAGATGCCCAGTGACTCACCAGATGCGCTTATCCAAGAGCATCAACTTTGGGAACTCATGTCACCTTGGATAAATCCCGGTGAGGCTGACATATGGCGAGCAGCTTCTTACCGTTTTCACGCGTTGATTGCGCAGAAATGGCAACATGGACGTATATTTCTTGCAGGCGACAGCGCCCATCAAACGCCCCCGTTTTTGGGGCAAGGCATGTGTCAAGGTATTCGTGATGCGGGCAATTTAGCATGGAAGCTACAGCATGTCATTACTGGTAAGGCGCAAGAAAGCATACTTGCGACGTATCAATCGGAGCGCCGACCCAATGTATTTACAACCACGCAATTGGCAAAGGAATGCGGACTGATGATTTCAGAGCGTAACGTCGCAAAAGCAAAAATACGCGACGCAGAGATTTCTGAAGCTACAGCAGGCCTTGGCAAAACGATCATCCGACAAGATCTGATACCACCTTTTAAGGTCGGATTTATCGATTCTGCAGCTCCATTAGCGGGCGATGTTTTTCCGCAACCTCTGGTCGAAACATCAGATCTGACAAAAGTATTGTTAGACGACGTTGTTTCGCCAGGTTTCCATATGATCGTTTTGGCGGCGCTGATAGACGAACTTGAATTAGAGGAACTCTGCTTTGCAGTCTCGCAAAGAAGTGTGCAAGTGGTCGTCGTCGTTGAAAACAGTCTAGTGGAAATAAGTAAACGCGAAAATGTTTTGCATGTCAAAGAAACTACACCGCTAATCAAAGACTATTTAATCAGAAATTCTTGTATCGGTGCGATTGTCCGGCCGGATCATTACGTCTATTGCGGCGTACTCAATGTAAAAAATGCCTTAGGGGCATTGACTATTCTGCAAAGCAAATTGCAGCCTTCGGACTGAAATGATGAATGCGTTCGATAGCTCAGGCCTAAGGACATAATTGAATGCGACTGATAAGCTACATCCTAGATGGTATTGCAACCTGGGGAATTCTTGATCACACTCGAGTGATTCCAGCGAGAGATCTGGCGCTTGACTTGCCATCAACACTGAGCGAACTCGTCGCAAACGAGGAGGCTTTCAGTCAACTATCCAATTGTTGGCACGAACGGGCTTCTGGAATCAACGGGCACTTACTACATGACTTGGTATTTCTGCCAGTAATTCAACGACCTGGAAAGGTGGTTTGCCTTGGTGTCAACTATATTGACCATGCCAAGGAGGGTGGAAACCAGATCGGCGACTACCCAGCAGTTTTTCTTCGATGCTCCACATCGTTACTTGCGCATGGCGCACCGTTAAAACTTTCCATATTTTCAGACAAGCTAGATTTTGAAGCTGAACTGGCCGTGGTTTTCGGGCGCACTACCAAGAATGTTTCTGAACAAGAAGCATTGGATAGCGTATTTGGATATACCTGCTTTAATGATGCAACTTTTCGAGACTACCAACGCAAGACTAGCCAATGGACTATTGGCAAAAACTTCGATGCAACTGGAGCCTTTGGTCCATTCTTAGTGACTAGTGACGAGTTGCCCGCTGGCTGCATGGGCTTGCGTATTGAATCTCGCTTGAATGGCGAGGTAATGCAAAGCGCCAACACCTCTGACATGGCGTTTGGTGTCGCTCGTACCCTATCACTTCTGTCTCAAACTATGACCTTAGAGCCGGCAGATGTGGTCGTCATGGGCACTCCTGGCGGAGTGGGATACGCGCGCACTCCGCCGGTATGGATGAAAGCTGGCGACACGATTGAGGTTGAAATTGAAAGGGTAGGAATCTTATCAAATCCAATTACAAAATGAAAAATATTGATTTATCCAGCATATCTGAAATTGCTAAACAGAGCTTTTCAGCGATTCCCAACGAGCGGACTAGAAAGTTGGTTCAAACACTTGTTGCGACGCTACATCAATACGTCAAAGACACGCAATTAACCCACGAAGAATGGCGTAATACACTTTCTTTTCTTCATGCATGTGCTGACATTAGCACTGAATCGCGCAGCGAATTTTCTCTGCTGTCCGATGTGCTTGGGGTCTCGAGTCTTGTGGACCTTTTGGCTGGCAAGCCCGGCGCCACTCCTGGTAGTAATTTGGGACCATTTCATACGGCAGGATCACCTTGGTTAAATAGCCCTGCCAATTTGATAGGTGCAAATCAAGGAGTACCGATCTTGCTCAAAGGGCGGGTTTGTGATGTTCAAGGAAATCCCTTGCCCTCAGCAAGTATTGATTATTGGCAAAACGCGAGCAATGGTTTTTATTGGCAAGTAGATCCTGAGCAGCCGACAGAAAATTTGCGCTGCCAAATTTTTGTTGATGTGGACGGCAGGTTTGAAATTGTCACTATTCGACCAGTACCCTATGAAATCCCGACAGATGGCCCGGTTTTCCGTGATCTTGTTAAACCTGCAAACCGAGGTTCCTGGCGCGCTGCGCATGCGCACATCATCGTTACCGCGCCTGATTATTTGATGCTCGTAACCGAATTATTTGACTCCGAGGACCCCTATATAGATTCAGACGCTGTATTTGGCGTACGTGAAGATCTGGTGGGTACTTATCAAACTCTAAAAAATGCCGAACTTTGCAGACGCTACGGCTTAGAGGGCGACACTTTATTGGTCATGGAGTTTGAATTCAGACTCAGCCAAGGTCAAACCGCTTGATATGGGAGTTAAAGGAAAAAATATGCCATACCCCTTGTCTGATTCAGTCCACCTTGGGTACACATCTGCTGAACTAGCGAACAGCCCGTATGCCCAATTTTTCACATCTGACATGGCTCCCTTGCCAGCCCATGTGCGCGAGGCTATTGTGGTGGGCTTTCAGACCGTAGAGCTTTTACCGCCAATAGAGAGCGCGCCGCAATTGCAAGCGCCCGGCTACTGGCCAGTGGAAAACGGTGTCACCATCAGCCCCGACGGAGCCTTTCGCGTCTTCGTACGCACCGATATGCCTGGTGTCACACCCGCGATGTGGGACTGGTGGTTTGCCTGGCATGGCAGCCAAGCGCAACGCTACAAGCTATGGCATCCGCGCGCGCACCTGCATGTGGCATGGGCCGATGGCCGCAACGATCTACAGCACTACGTGGGTCGTACGTCGCATGTGGTGGAGTACGTGGGGAACCAAAGGCTAAATTTGGCCATTCGTTTCGTAACTCCGTCCAGCCTAGGCCTGGATGAAGCGCGCCTACAGCGCGACGGCGAAGTGGCCATCTGCGCGCGCGGCAGTATGGCCGGTACGCCGATGGAGACCGGCTGGCTGATCCACCATGTGCGCCCCGTCCCGGGCGGCTCGGAAATGCGCTCGCGCTTTTGGTTAGCCGGCTCCAACATCCGCCCACGTGGTATGCCCGGCGCTGCAGGCGCACTGCTAGGTCGGGTTGCCGCCAAATTCGCTCCCTTGACCGACAACATGGCCATGGAATTGTTGGTGCACTGCGCGCAGGAAATGAACCATCTGAAAGTCATCCTGCCCGATCTCTTCACAACGTTTGGTCCTGGTAAAAAAGACTAAGCGCCGTCTTATCCGCACGCTTCAAAGATAAGGAAATCCCATGCAAAAAAACAGAAAGACAGGTACCACCTTTCGTCGTGGCGACGCCGGATTTGAACAAGCCGTGCTCGGCACCAGTTTTACCGTACGCGACCCAGGACGCCGCCCGGAAATGGTGGTGCAGGCCAATAACGCCGATGAAGTCGTCTCGGCGGTGCGAGAGGCCGCGCGCGCTGGTATGCACATCGGGATGTGTTCCGGTGGACACAGCTGGGCACAAAACCATATCCGCGAGGGTGGACTAATGCTGGACCTCTCTCGCCTGAAGTCGATTGAGGTCGATCCCACCAAGATGACGGCCATCATCGGCCCGGGAGTTCTTGCGGGGGAGCTGAACATGGCGTTGGTGCCATACAAATTATTTTTCCCGACGGCACACGCATGGACGGTAGGCATGGGGGGCTTTTTATTGCAAGGTGGCTTTGGCTGGAACAGCCGCAACGTAGGCGTGGGGT
Organism: Rhodoferax sp.; assembly: GCA_044373655.1. Taxonomy (GTDB): domain Bacteria; phylum Pseudomonadota; class Gammaproteobacteria; order Burkholderiales; family Burkholderiaceae_C; genus Allorhodoferax. The sequence goes on along the minus strand of JBILPS010000031.1, from coordinate 5,103 downwards.
GCCAAAACGTGATCGGGGTCGATGTGGTGCTGGCAGACGGAACACTAGTGCACGCCAACGAAAACGACCATGCCGACCTGTACTGGGCAGCGCGCGGTGCGGGGCCAGGATTTTTTGGTGTGGTGGTTTGCTTTCACCTGAAGCTGCACCAGCGCCCCAAATTCATTGGCATGAAGTTACAGGTTTTTCGCATAAAGCACCTGGAGGAGGTATTGGCCTGGGCTGATCGGGTGGGGCCTTCGGTCTCGCCCAAGGTGGAGTTTCAGATCGTCATGAACCCCAAGGCCACTCTGATCAATGCCCATGGTATGGAGGTCGTAGCGCCGGTGATGGCGGATAGTTGGAACGAAGCGCGCGAGATGGTGGCCTTTATGGCGAATAGCCCAGTGCGTTCCAAGGCGAGCTTTACGCTGCCCCTGCTGCCCATGTCGCTGAACTTCATGATGAATGCGGGCGAAAAAACTTTGTTCTTGTCCAACACCCGATGGAGCGCCGACAACATGTGGATGGACACACCGATAGCACCGCTACTTCCCGCGATACGCCGCATCGCAGGCACCCAACCCCCGCACCCCAGCCACGTGTTATGGCTCAACTGGAACGGCCCGGTACAGCGTCCCGATATGGCCTTCTCGCAGGAACACCGAAGCTATCTGGCGCTGTATTGCGGCTTGGGGAAAGGCGTCGATGAATCCCAACACATCCACTGGGCTACCGACCATATGAAAGCCTTAGAGCCATGGAGCCGCGGCATTCAGTTGGCCGACGAAAACTTGGCGCGTCGGCCTGCGAAATTTGTGTCCGACGCCAATCTGGCCCGCCTAGACCAGGTGCGCGCAAAGTATGACCCGCAAGGACGATTTCATCCTTGGATGGGGCGTACTTCTTGATCTGAAACCAGTTCATAAAATTTAACCATGAAAACCCTTTCACTTAAATTCATCGGAGCAATCATGGTGTGGGGTGCCACCCAATTGGCGTGGGCGCAAGTGCCTGCTGTGGTGCTCAATCCGGACAAAGGTAGCGAAATCGGTGCACGTTATCAGGCGTGGCTGAGCCCTCATCAGGAGGGCGGCGAAGAGCGCGACACACCGAGTGCTGTGCCCAAAGTGTTCCGCTCCACCACGCCGTCGGTGGACCGCGACAAGCGTCCCTCGCGTGGCCACGGCATGGTGCGATTCAGCAAGGATTTAAGCCGGGCCTACGTGGATATCCGCATCGAAGGGGTGGACCCCAAAACAATCACCATGTTTCACATTCACTGTGGCAAGCCAGGCATGCTGGGGCCTATTTTGGTGGACTTCGGACTTAAAAATGACCTGAAGGCGGCGTTCGCCAACAATACATTCAGCATGCAAGTGCGTAACGAAGACATCACCGCAGTCACGGCGCACGCCCATGGGCCAATTGGCTTTGCCACCGCTGGCTGTCCCATTGTGATGGCTAACCCCATAGATAGAGTGAAGACGGTGGCCGGCATGGCCGCCATTGCCCGCGAGGGGGATTTGTATTTCAACTTGCACACCAGCGGGCAGTCCTATTTCGGGGATATCAGGGGCCAGTTGGAGCCCATCCAAGATTAATTTTTTCAAAAAAACATCATGCTCAATATGCTTTTCAAACCAACGCCTACCATGCTGAATGACGGCAGGAGGGACCACATCCTGTTCACAACTGTGGCCGTGCTGGCTGCTGTGACCATGTTTTTGTGTGCCACAGGCTCTGGCAATCCGACCACTGCGGAGCCTTTGTCCGATACCGTGAACACGGCTGCGAATGTGCTGGCGGTTCTCATCGGCATTTTCATCCTTATTCCAAAGACCCGCGCCATCGCCAGCATCGCTGGCTCGTTGAACATGCTGGCATCGATGCTGGTCAATTATTTTGTCGATGGCTACGCCTATTTTCTGCAGGTTCTTGCGTTCGATCTCACAGCCTTGGGCTTGTCGCTGGTGGTACTGTGGCATTACCGAAAGGACTTGAAGGGCCATGATCCAGCGCGGTCATAGTGATCGGTTGCGAATGGCTTTTTTTAATTGTCTGCATTTGTATAAAAGGTTTTGAACATGTCCTCGATCGTTGATCCGAAACGTCCCTACACCCTCTGGGGCACGCCGCACTCGCTCTACACCGGTAAAGCGCGGTCTTGCCTGATCAAGAAAGGGCTTGCATTCGTCGAGCGCTGTCCTTCGCATCCGGATTACAAAGCGCGCGTTCGGCCCGCTGTCGGGTTAGTGACATTTCCAGTGCTTGAAACGCCGGAAGGTCAGTTCATTCAAGACTCGACGGACATCGTTACGTATTTGGACTCGCTCGAGGATCAGGCGGCTGCGACTTGCATGACCCCTCTTTCACCGGTGCAGCGGGTGGTGGCCAGACTGATCGACGGCTTTGGCCTCGAAGGCCTGTTACAAGTAGCAATGCACTACCGCTGGAGCTACCGCGATGAGCAGGAGCTGTTTTTGCAGACTGAGTTTGGGCGAGGTCTTTACGCAGGCGAAGATCGGGAAGCAAGACGTAGCGCTGGCAGGCGAGTTATGGATTTTTTTAGTTCTAGCTTGCCCGCCCTAGGAATCACGGCAGAGACCATACATTCGATAGAAACCGCTTATGAAGAGCTCCTAGAGGCACTTGACATTCACTTTCAGAGCTACCCCTATGTAATGGGCTGGCGCGTGAGTATTGCCGACCTGGGTCTCATCGCGCCAATGTATGCGCACTTGGGACGGGACCCTCACCCCACAGCCATGATGAAAAGACGTGCGCCAAACGTTGCGCGCTGGGTGGAGCGCATGCAATTGCCCAATACCCCAGATGGCGAGTTTGCACCACACGAGGCTAATTGGTTGCCCGATGACACTATCCCAGCCACCTTAGAGCCTTTGCTGGCCTTACTGTTCCGGGACTGGGGTCCACAGCTAAATGCAGACATGACAAGTTATCAGAACTGGCTCGATACCCACCCTGAGGTCCAATCAGGAGACATGATCAATTTCAAGGACGCCAAGGTTGTGCATCCAACACTTGGAATGGTCAGCTACTTATGGCGAGGCGTTAAGGTGCAACGCGCCAGTGCCGTCCATGGGTTGTGGTTATTTCAAACAGCACAGTTGTCGATGCAAGCAATGTCTATGGATGCCAGGCAACGCCTAGAAGCCCTATTAAGCCGCACCAACGGGCAGCAGCTGATGAACTTGAAGTTCCCGCGTGAGATGAAACGACAAAATAACGTACTGGTTCTTACGTAATGCAGGAGCGAAGACGTTAGATTATCGCGACGCTCATAGTTCGTTAACCGATGATATTTCTTTCATAGTAGGAGCCACGTAACATGAATAACCCATCGAGCATGCTTGCATTACAGAGGCTTTACCACTGGGAAGCGACATCGCCCCAACGCGTGTGCTTCACTCAGCCAGTCGGGCAGGGCGTGGTCAAGACATTCACTTGGGCTGAAGTTATCCATGAAGTTCGCTGCATGGCAAGCCATCTGCAATCGCTGAACTGTCCATCTGGGAGTCGGATCGCTATCTGGGGGAAAAATACCGCGCACTGGATCATGGCCGATTGGGCCATCTGGATGGCTGGCCATGTTTCTGTGCCCTTGTATCCCACCTTGGCTATCAATACGGTGCGGCAAATTTTGGAGCATAGCGGCGCGTGCCTTCTGTTTGTCGGTAAGCTTGATGACGCTGACGCGATGCGGGCGGGTATTCCAGAGCAATTGCCTTGTATCAGCTTGCCCTTGGGCCCTCAGTGGGCTGGCGCGCAATGGTCTGATATTGTGGGTCAGCAAGCCCCACTGCAAGGCCAACCTGTGCGACCTGCAGAAGATCTTTGTACAGTGATGTACACCTCGGGCACAACAGGCAATCCCAAAGGCGTGATGCACAGCTTTGGGACTTTTCAGGCCATCATTGCGCAGGGATTGAAGCGTATTCCCTTGAATCAGAACGACAGGATGTTGTCCTATCTGCCTCTGTCGCACATTGCAGAACGTGGTCTGGTCGAGCACATGCTTTTGGCCACTGGCATGCAAGTCTTTTTTGCCGAGTCACAGGAAACATTTGCACAGGATATGCAACGTGCTCGCCCTACCTTTTTCTTTTCCGTTCCCAGGTTGTGGCTCAAATTTCGCGAAGGTGTGCACGGCAAGATGGCGCCTAAGAAGCTGGAGTTTTTGCTGAAAATTCCAGTAATCAGCAGCTTGGTCCGAAAAAAAATATTGACTGCGCTAGGTCTTGACCAATGCCGTATCGCGGCGGGAGGGGCCGCACCCATGCCACCTGAACTACTGCGTTGGTACGGTTCATTAGGATTGACCCTCATTGAGTTGTATGGCATGACAGAGAACGGATGTACTCATTCGACCGATGTGTACCATCCTTTGCCGGGCAGCGTAGGTCAAGCACTCGATGGGGTGCAATGTCGACTTGACCCCGGCACCAGCGAAGTACAGGTGCAGTCCCCGGGGCTTATGCTGGGATATTTTCTGGAACCTGAATTGACCGCCCAAGCCTTCACACCTGATGGCTGGTTACATACCGGCGATAAAGGCGCATTAGATGTCCAGGGGAATCTAAAGCTTACTGGGCGAGTAAAAGATTTGTTCAAGACAAGTAAGGGTAAATATGTAGCACCTGCGGCCATTGAGGCCTTGTTATCGCTGATTCCGGGCGTTGAGGCCTGCTGTGTCGTGGGGGCGAATTTGCCACAACCTTTGGCGATCTTGGCGCTTACGCCGGATTTGATTAAAAAAACGCTTGAACCTCAACAGCGTCAACAACTTCAAGCCGCCCTCGCGAGCGAACTGGTAACGATTAATCAACAAATCGATCCGCACGAGCGGTTTGTCTTGCTTGGTAGTTGATCAAATACCTTGGACAGTCGAGTCAGGCCTTATCACTCCTACGCTCAAAGTCAAACGCAATCAGATTGAAGAAATTTATGGGCCGTCTTTTGAATCGTGGTGCGAGCAAAAAGAAGGCGTCATCTGGGTGAATGGGTATTCCGGAGCAACGTGACCAGTGATTCCGGTCGAACGTGACCGCTGATTCCGGGATCGTGACCAGCGATTCCGGTCATCGTGACCGGCACGCCGGT
>JBILPS010000102.1:0-7286 GCA_044373655.1 Rhodoferax sp. | reverse complement strand
CAGAGGTTTTGGAAGCGACTTCCTTGACCATCTGCGCACCCATGTTTTGCAGTTTGTCTTTGAGTTCGATTTCCTTGGCCACGGACACACCGTCCTTGGTCACGGTGGGGGCGCCGAAAGAGCGCTCCAACACTACATTACGGCCTTTAGGGCCCAGGGTTACTTTGACCGCGTTGGCCAAAATGTTCACGCCTTCAACCATGCGTGCGCGGGCTTCGCCGCCGAAAATTACGTCTTTTGCTGCCATTTTTAACTCCTAAATTAATAAATCAGTTGAGGACAGAGCGACCGTGCGCTGTGCGCGTCGGTCGGTCTGTCCCGCAAAATTACTTGGTTTCAACCACTGCAAACAAATCGTCTTCTTTCATGACCAGCAGCTCGTCGCCATCGACCTTGACGGTCTGGCCGCTGTACTTGCCAAACAGCACGCGGTCGCCGACCTTGACGGTCAGGGCGGCCAATTCGCCTTTGTCATTGCGTTTGCCAGGGCCTACGGCCAGGACTTCGCCCTGATCGGGCTTTTCGGCGGCGTTGTCGGGGATGACGATGCCGGAGGCGGTTTTGGTTTCGCTTTCGACGCGCTTAACAATCACGCGGTCTGCCAATGGGCGCAGTTTCATAAAGAATCTCCTAGGTTTAGAAACAACTATTGAAAAAATCAGGCGGCCCGCCTTTGCTGGCAAAGGGGACTGCAACAGATAGGTGGGGCGGTTTTGTTAGCACTCAACCCCAAAGAGTGCTAATCATAGCGACTTTTCCCGGGTTTTAAGGCTGGCAGGCGGCAGCGAGACGCATAAAAAGCCTGGCCCAGGGCGAAAAACTGAGCCAAGCGCCATCAAATCCAAGCCTCGGCTTGCCAGTTAACTGCGAAAAATAAAGCATGCCCCAAACCAGCAGGGCGATCAACGGCAGGCTGTAGGCGCGTGCCATCGCACAGCCAGCGCGTGCAGGCGACGCAGCCATGGCAGTCGATTTATTAGTCTTAAATCAATTTTCCCTGCGCTGCTGGCGGGCAAAACGTAGCAAAACCAGCACCAAAACCAGCGCCAGCCCATATTGCGGCTGGCGGCCTTCATCGTAATCGAGCGGCGCATCCAGCATGGGGTACAGCGTCAGCGCCAACACGGCGGCCAGGGCACGCATCTGCCAGCCTCGAGGCGCAAAAACCCCAGGCTCCAACCGTTGCAAAAGCAGGTGCCCAATGGCCGCCGCCCAGACCCCCAGGCAGGCACCCACCACCACATCCCCGGGCCAATGCGCGCCCAGCGCTATGCGGGATAAGCCCACCAAGGCTGCCAGCAACCATAGCCACACAAAGCGCTGGCGGCGCTCGGCTTCGATCGCAAAATAAATACTGCCGGCGACCGCAAATGCGGTCAGTGTGTGGCCCGAGGGCATAGAGGCAAACTCCATCGGTTCGCCGACGATGCGGATTTGCGCATGCTCAATCAGCCCGGCCGGGCGCGGGCTAAACAGCCATTCTTTGCCGATGCGTGCCAAGACCGCCCCTATGGGTGCGGCGCACAACCAAGCCCATATCAGTCGGGGCGCAAAGACCAGCAAAGGCGAAGTCAAAGCCAGCACGCCCCAGACATTGCCGCCCAAAGACAGTGCTGCCCAGACCACCGCCGGCACGCTCGCGCAGGCCTGGTTGATCGTCAAGAACAGGGTGGGCTCCCACCAATGCAGCCACAGAGGCGCCGCCAAGGCCAAGGCCACCAGCGGCAGCCACCAACGCGCGTTCATAGACCGGGCTGCCGGTTGCGCGGCTGCGGATCGCCAGCCCAGCCCTGGCAAGCGTAAAACCTAAAGCGCGCCACCGGTGCGCCGCCTTGGCGGGTATCCAAAGTGTCGAGCAACTGGCAATCGGCAAAGCCATGTGGCCCCAACGGGGTTTCAAAAGCCAGCAAAGAGTTGTCCACCAGCAAAGTGCTTGCCCCCACGGGCAAATCGCCAGCCCAAATCGAAAACTGGCTAAAGCCTGCAGCCAGTACATGCACCGGCAAGGGCCGGACATACCAAGCCAAGCGACTGGCCAGCGTCCAGTTCTGTACCGACACGCTGGACAGGCCCTGCGCTTGCGCCAGGCTGGCAGCGCGTGCACCGGCCTGGTCCCAGCCATAGAGTTCAGCAAACGGGTTGGCGCCTACGCCGGTGTTGTCCCAGGTACGCGCAAAAAACGGCGCGCCAGCAGACAACATCAGCCACAGCAATGCAGCGCCAGCCAGCCCTTGCAGCAGCACCAGCACGGCCAGCACCCGCGCGCGCAGGCGTTGACGGCCTCGGTCTCCATGGCCATAGCGGTAGCGCGCCAAGGCCACACCTGCAAAAGGCGCCAGTGCCACCCAGGCCGGTGCCGTCCAATGCGGCAAGCTGCTGCCCCCGCCAGCTAAATAAGCCAGCACCAGCCAAGGCAAGCCAAAAAATAAGCGCAAAACCCCCTGCTTGCTATGCCCCCACAAACCCCAGAGCAGCAAAGGCCCGAAGGCCAACAACTGTAAAAGCGCAAAGCGCGCCACCTCGGCCAAGTGCCAGCCGCTGCCGGCGCCATGCTGGCCTTGGTAACGGAAAGAAACCCAGTCCTGTTGCGCATTCCACACCAGCACCGGCGAGACCATGAGCAGCGCCAGCAACACCGCCAGCCAGGGCCAGGGCGTGCGTAATATGCGCAGGCCGTGGGCGGACAAAAGGCACAAGCCCGATGCCAAAGCCATAAAAATGGCGGTGTATTTGCTCAGGCCCGCCAGGCCTAGCAGGCAGCCCCATAGCAACCAGTCGCCTCGGTAGGCCAGTCCGTCAGACTGCATCAGGCGCAAGGTTTGCCCCATCAGCAAGACGGTAAAAAACATCAGCAAGGTATCGGGCACCAAGCCGATTCCCAGCACGTGCAGCAAGGGCGCCAGCGCAAGCGCAGCCAGTGACCACAAACCTGCGTCCCCGGCGTGGCCGAAATTGCTATTGCCTTGCAGGTACTCGGCCAGCCGGTACACGCCCAGCACGGTTCCCAGCCAGAAAAGTCCGGGTACTAAGCGCAAGAAGACGACTGGTGCATCCACTACCACCAAAGGCCATTGCACCCAGCCGACCAAAGGCGGATGGTCAAAATAACTCAGCGCCGGGTGGTAGGCATACAAAAGGTAATGCGCCTCGTCCACCGATAGGCCGATAAAGCCACCCACCACCGCATGCAGCAAGACCAAAGCTGCCAACAAAGCGCTATGGCGTGGGTGCTGGCCCAGCGCGCGCAAGCCTTGGCGAATCAATGCCGGCAGCACAAATTTTTCCTAAGAGAAAGCATGCCGCAGTCTAAACTGCCGCCCCAAGGCCGGGGCCAAAGCCCCCGTGCCTCAACCCCAGCCCCATGCAAAGGAAACCTATGCCCACCTACCATGTAGAAATGATTGAAGGCCGCACCCTGGAACAAAAGAAAAAACTGGTGCAAGAAATTACCCGCATCAGCGTTGAAGTGCTGGGCGGTTCGCCAGGCTCGGTGGACGTGATCATCACTGACGTCAAGGCGGACAACTGGGCCACCGGCGGCAAGCTCTGGAGCGAGCCGCGCGACTAGCGATCGCCGCAATACTTCAAGCGGCCGCAGCAGCCTCCAGCGCATCAAGGAACATGGCCGGCACATCAAAGCCGGTCTGGTCGCTGATCTCCTGAAAACAGGTCGGACTGGTGACATTGATCTCGGTCAGGTGCGTGCCGATGATGTCCAAGCCCACCAGCAACAGGCCGCGTGCCGCCAAGGTCGGGCCCATGGCTTGGGCCATGGTCCGGTCGGCGTCGTTCAAGGGCTGGGCCACGCCCAGGCCACCAGCAGCCAGGTTGCCGCGCACCTCACCGCCCTGTGGAATACGCGCCAGGCAAAAAGGCACCGGCACCCCACCAATGACCAGCACGCGCTTGTCACCTTGCGCAATCTCCGGTAAAAACTTTTGCACCATCAGACTCTGCGCGCCCTCGCGGTTCAGCGTTTCGATGATGCTGCCCAGGTTCAGCCCATCGGCCTTGACCCGGAAAATGCCCATGCCACCCATGCCATCGAGCGGTTTCAAGATGATGTCCTGGTGCTCAGCATGGAAAGCTCGTACCGCTTGCGCATCGCGGGTCACCAGCGTGGGGCCGATGTGCTGCGGGAACTCCATAATCGCCAGCTTCTCAGGGTGGTCGCGCAGCGCACGCGGCTTGTTAAACACCTTGGCGCCTTCGCGCTCGGCTTGCTCCAGCAGATGCGTAGCGTAAAAAAATTCGCTGTCAAAAGGCGGGTCTTTGCGCATCACAACGGCGTCAAAACCGTGCAGAGCCAGTACCGCAGCGGATTGCTCCTCAAACCAGTGCCCGGCCTGCCCCGTCAGGGTGATGCGTCGCGTGTGCGCCTGCACGACGCCGCCTTGCTGCCATAGCAAGTGACGCGGCTCGCAAGCGGCAATCTGGTGGCCGCGCCGCTGCGCCTCGCGCATCATGGAAAACGTGGTGTCCTTGTAGGTCTGAAAAGACTCCAGCGGGTCAGCGACAAACAAAATCTGCATCAAAAAAATCCTCCGGGATTACATCCTCGCCCTGGGTTCAGACGCCAGGCTGGGAAAGCGAGCCAGCGAAGGCGCTTGCGCTTTAGACCTTGCGTGGCCGGTAGTGTTGCACAGCCAAGGCCAGGCTGCCGGCCAGCAGGCCCCAAAACGCCGAGCCTACGCCGCCAATGACGACGCCGCTCAAGCTAATCAAAAAAGTCACCATGGCCGCTTCGCGGTCTGATTCTTTATGCAAAGCGCTGGCCAGTGCATTGCCAATGGTGGCCATCAAGGCCAGGCCGGCGATGGCCACAACCAGGGCTTGGGGGAAGGCGCTGAGCATGGCCATGATGGTGGCGCCGAACAAGCCCAGGGCAATGTAGAGCAGACCGCAACAGACCGCAGCGGTGTAGCGGCGCGCCTTGTCTGGGTGGGCTTGCGGGCCCATGCACATGGCGGCGGTGATGGCGCTTAAGTTCAGCGAAAACGCGCCAAAGGGCGCAAACACCAGGGTCGCGACGCCGGTCATGGTGAGGATGCGCGAGATTGGCAAACCGGCGTCTCCTCCGTTAGCACGTTCATCGCCAAATCCGCAGGCTTTGATAGCAGCCACACCTGGCATGTTTTGCGAGGCCATAGTCACCACAAACAAGGGCAGCGCCAGACTCACCATGGCCGACCAGGTAAATTCAGGCGCCACGTACAACGGCCAAGTCAGGCCCGTGGGAATCACCACATTGGCAAACTCCCCCTGCCCTGCTACAAACAAAACAGCGAATAAAAGCGTAAGCGGCACCGCATATAAAGGCATAAATCGCCGGCCCAGTAAATACGTCAGCAGCATCAGTAAAACCAAAGGCAAGGCGGTTTGCGCGGCGGCAAAACCTGCAATCCCAAAGCGCGCCAACACCCCCGCTAACAAAGCGCTGGCGATGCTCAGCGGAATGCGCTTGGTCAAGGCCTCAAACCAGCCGCTGGCGCCGATCAGCACGATCAAGGCCGCACTCGCCATAAACGCGCCTACCGCTTGGCCCATGCTGAAACCGCCAGCCAGGCCGGCGCTGGCCAATACCGCAGCGCCCGGCGTGCTCCAGGCCACCATCACGGGTTTGCGCAACATCAAGGAGGGTAGGGCCGTCGTCAGACCCATGCCGATGCTGATCGCCCAGACCCAAGAAGCCAGCATTTCCTGGGTCGCGCCAAAGGCTTGCGCGGCCTGAAACACGATGGCGATGGAGCTGGTAAAACCCACCAACACCGCCACAAAACCGGCAGTGAAAGTGGACCAGCTCAGGTCTTTGAAAAATTGCACCGGGGCCTAAATTTCTATCTTGGAGCCCAGCTCGACCACCGAGTTGTTGGGCAGGTTCAAAAAGTCAGCGGCGCTGCTGGCGTTATGGTGCATTTGGGCAAATAGCTTTTCGCGCCAAGGCGCCATGCCCCGGCCCAACACCGGAACCACGGTATCGCGGGACAAAAAGAAACTCGTGGACATCGGCTCCAAGGCGACGCCCCTGCCCTTGAGTTGCTGCAAGGCCTTGGGAACGTCGGGGTCGTTTTTAAAGCCATAGTGAATCAGCACCTGCCAGCAGTCATGGCCCAGGCGTTCGATCTCGATACGCTTGTCCAGGCCGATCCAGGGCACTTCATGGTTGCGCACCGCCACAAACAAATTGGTCTCATGCAAAACTTTGTTGTGTTTCAAGTTATGCAAGAACGCATTGGGCACCGTGCCCACTGCGGCACTCAGAAACACCGCCGTGCCGTCCACCCGGGCGGGCGGGCTGATAAACACAGAGTCCAAAAACCCACGCAAATCCAGCGCATCCGCCTTGATTTTGGAGTTGAGCAAAGCCCGACCGTCCTTCCAGGTTCCCATGAGCACGAAGATCACCCCGCCAATGACCAAGGGGAACCAGCCTCCGTCCAAGAGCTTGAGCAAGTTGGAGGCCCAAAACATGAAGTCCACCGCGAAGAAAAAGCCGGTAGCCAACAGGCACAAGGCCAGTGGGTATTTCCAGCGGTAGCGGATGACGAAAAAGGTCAAGATGGTGGTTATCAGCATGTCGGTACACACCGCAATGCCATAAGCCGCGGCCAAATTGCTGGAGGACTTGAACATGCCCACCGCCAACACAATCACCACAAACAAGCCCCAGTTCACGGACGGGATGTAAATCTGCCCGGCCTCACGCGCGCTGGTGTGGATGAGGTTCAGACGCGGCAGGTAACCGAGTTGAATCACCTGCTTGGTCACACTATAAGCACCCGTGATCAAGGCCTGCGACGCGATCACAGCTGCGGCTGTGGCCAGCACCACCAAGGGAATCAGCGCCCAGTCCGGTGCCATCATGTAAAACGGGTTTTTCACAGCCGCCGGGTTGGCCAGCAGCAAAGCGCCCTGACCGAAATAATTCAAGGTCAGTGAGGGCATGACCACGGCAAACCAGGCAATACGGATTGGCTTTTTGCCAAAGTGGCCGAGATCGGCGTAGAGGGCTTCGGCACCCGTGACGCACAAGACCACCGCGCCTAACAAAATGAAGGTAACGCCGGGGTTTTCCCAAATGAAAATCGCTGCGTAATGCGGGCTGATCGCCAACAAAATAGCCGGGTTGGCGGCGATATGAAAAACACCCAAAGCGCCGATAACCGTAAACCAAACCAAAGTGATGGGGCCAAAAAATTTGCCAATGCCGGCCGTTCCGCGCTTTTGCACCCAAAACAGGCAAAACAAAATCACCAAGGTCAGCGGCACCACGTACTTCACAAAGC
>JBILPS010000142.1:0-3220 GCA_044373655.1 Rhodoferax sp. | reverse complement strand
CACTTCCAGACCTTCGACCGCTCCCAGCACCGAGATCGCTGGGGTAATCACCCCGTCACCGTAAAACAAGCAGGTACCAAAAATACCGACATTGAGCAGCACGGCGCGCAAGACCGGCTTGTCCTTGACCGCTTGCGAGGCCAAGGCCAGCATAGCGATCAGCCCGCCCTCGCCCGCGTTGTCGGCGCGCAGCACCAAGACCACGTATTTGAGCGAGACGATGATGGTCAGCGTCCAGAAAATCATGGACAAAATGCCCAACACATTGTCCGGCGTTAAGGGTACGTGCCCGGAGCCGAACACCTCTTTGAGCGCGTACAGGACGCTGGTGCCGATATCGCCGTAGACCACGCCAATGGCGCCAACGGTCATGGCCGTGAGTGATGATTTTTGTGAAGACACAAGTTGCACCGGCCACATGAGCGGCGCGGATTCGGTTGTCGCGAGGGCCACCATTGTGCTACGGCAAATGCCGTTTTCAGCCTGCTACAGGGGGCTAAACCGAAAATATGTTGCAATGCAGCAAGAAAAGTCGCTACTGCGACACATCGACGCTCCCGCCCGCTTGGCTATTCGCCTTCGTCGGCCAAGGGATCGGTGGCTTCCAGCTCATAGCTGGCCGCCAGCATAGCCAAGCGGCCCACCACGCCATACATGTAGAAGCGATTGGGCTCACTGGCACCGGGGCGCACGCCCAGCTGTGGTAGCTGGGTGCTAGGCCCAAAGGCCAGCGGCACATACAAAGAGCCCGGAGCGCTCAGGTTTTCATCCTCGCCGCGGTCGGCGTGGATACGGTAAAAACCTCCCACCACATAGCGGTCCATCATGTACACCACCGGCTCGGCCACGGCATCGTTCATGCGCTCGTGGGTAAGCACGCCCTCTTGCACAATCAACTGGCGCAAACCACCGTCCTGAAGCTGCGCCGCCTGGGTGCGCGCCACCAGTTCGGGCAACTGCTTGGTTTCGCGCACCGTCATAAGTCCCATGCCGCTGCTGCTGTTGTCAGCCTTGACGATGACAAAGGGCTTTTCCTTGATGCCGTATTCCTTGTACTTGCGGCGCACTTTGCTCAAAGTGGAGTCCACCCGCGCACTCAGCGCAGCCAGGCCCTTGGCATCGGCCAGATCGACATCGCCGCAGCTTTCGTACAGCGGATTAATCAGCCAAGGGTCGATGCCCGTAAGCTTGCCAAAGCGCTTGGCGATTTCTTCATAGCAGGCGAAATGCGTGCTTTTGCGGCGCACCGCCCAGCTGGCGTGCAGGGGTGGTAGCAGGTATTGCTGGTGCAGGTCTTCCAAAATACCGGGGATGCCCGCCGCCAGATCGTTGTTCAGCAAGATGGTGCAGGGGTCAAAGTCCTTGACGCCAATGCGCCCGTTGTTGCGCAACAACGGCTCTAAAGTGATGCTCTCGCCGCCGGGCAATTCAACCACCGTGCTTTTCTTGATCTCGGGGCTGATCGACCCAATGCGGACATGGAGCCCGGCCATATGAAAAATACGCTGCAGCTGCGCCAGGTTGCTCAGGTAAAAAGTACTGCGGATGTTGTGCTCGGGGATGATCAGCAGGTTGCGCGCCTCGGGGCAGATTTTTTCGATGGCCACCATCGCTGCCTGCACTGCCAGCGGCAGCATCTCGGGCGTCAGGTTATTCCAGCCGCTGGGATAAAAGTCGGTATCCACCGGCGCCAGCTTGAAGCCGGCATTGCGCACATCCACCGAGGTATAAAAGGGCGGCGTGTGCTCCATCCACTCCAGCCGAAACCAGCGCTCAATCGCCGGCATGGTGTCCAGCAGGCGTTGCTCCAGTTCATTGATAGGGCCGGTCAGGGCGGTAACGAGGTGGGGGACCATAGTGGGCGATTTTGAAGCGAAGTCTAAGGCCGATTCTGTCAGGCCAACTTGACAGACATGGTGCGCTTACCTAAAAATTCAAGAGCAACGCGGTCTTAGCGACATCAGACAGAGAAAATTCTCCAACTTGGCCGCTAAGCAGCCATCTGCGGCAGTGAATTAGGCCCGCACTTCCCCTTGCCCCAGCACCACGTACTTGAGCGAGGTCAGGCCCTCAATGCCTACCGGGCCGCGGGCATGGAATTTATCGGTGGAAATGCCGATTTCAGCGCCTAAGCCGTATTCAAAACCGTCAGCAAACCGGGTGCTGGTATTGACCATGACGCTGGCCGAGTCCACCTCGCGTAAAAAGCGCTGCGCGTGCATATGGTCGCGGGTCAGGATGGCATCGGTGTGGTGGCTGGAATAGTGGTTGATGTGCGCAATGGCCGCGTCCAGCCCGTCCACCACTTTGATGCTGATGATGGGCGCCAGGTATTCCTCAAACCAGTCTTGCTCGGTGGCGTCCTGCACATTGGCGACGGGCAAATCCGCCAGCAGGGCTTTGGCCTCGGGGCAGCAGCGCATTTCCACGCCTTTGGCCGCATAAATGGCGCCGATGCGTGGCAAAAACTGGGCTGCCACACCGCGCGCCACCAGCAGGCCTTCGCTGGCGTTGCAAGGGCTGCATTTTTGCGTCTTGGCGTTGTCGGCCACGGTCACCGCCATGGCCATGTCGCAAGGATCATCCACATAGGTGTGGCAATTGCCGTCCAGGTGTTTGATGACCGGCACCTTAGCCTCACGGCTGATGCGCTCGATCAGGCTTTTGCCACCGCGCGGGATGATCACATCCACAAACTGCGGCATGGCAATCAACTCGCCCACCACCGCGCGGTCCGTGGTTTGCACCAACTGCACCGCGTCCGTAGGCAGACCCGCTTGCGCCAGCGCTTGTCCCACCAGCAAGGCCAGCGCTTTGTTGGAGTCGATGGCTTCAGAGCCGCCGCGCAGGATGCAGGCATTTCCGCTTTTGATGGACAAACTGGCCGCCTCAATGGTGACATTGGGCCGACTCTCAAAAATCATGCCGAATACGCCGATGGGCACGCGCATCTGCCCCACGCGGATGCCGCTGGGCTGCTGGCGCAGACCGGTGATTTCGCCAATGATTTCCGGCATGGCAGCCAACTGCTCGCAGCCCAGGGCACAGGTTTCCAGCACTTTAGGCGTCAGGCGCAGGCGGTCCACCAAGGGTGCGGCCAGGCCGGCGGCGACGGCGCGCTCCAGGTCTTTGGCGTTATCCACTTGCAAAGCCTGCATGTTCTCGCGCAGCAAGGCTGCCAGCGCGAGCAGCGCCCGGTTTTTATCCGCCGCACTGGCGC
>JBILPS010000082.1:0-10525 GCA_044373655.1 Rhodoferax sp. | reverse complement strand
GCTTCCAAGGCGCGCTTAGCGGCAGAACAGTTATCCGACAACCAGCAGATGGTTCAAGAGAGTGCTTTGCTGCGCTTGATGGAGCAAATCGGCGCCAGCGACGCCGCAGTGTGGAGCGCCAGCGGCAAATTGCTTGCCAGCGCCGGTTCTATCGGCATACAACTCAGCCCGGACAAGCCCAGCAGCACCCAGTTGCGCGCAGCCAAGACTGAACGTTCGTACGCATGGGTCGATGGTTTGGAGGATGCGGCCATGGGCAAAGCGGCCCGGCCCAGCATCAAAGCCTTGGTGCCGATCCCCAATGCCAGCCTAGGTCTAGCAAGTGAGCAACGTTATTTATTAGTGCAAAGAATTTTGCCCGCTAATTTCGTCGCCAACGCGCTGGCGGTGGACAGCGCCAACCGGGAATACCAAGAGCGTGCGCTGGGGCGCTCCGGGCTCAAGCGCATGTACATCGGCACCTTGACGCTGAGTCTGTTTCTGGCTGTGTTCGGTGCCATTTTGCTGGCGATCGTCCTGGGTAATCAAATTGCCCGGCCTTTGCTGGTGCTCACAGAAGGTGTCAGCCAGGTGGCAGCAGGCGATTTAAGGCCGAAATTTGCCTTGCAAAGCAAGGATGAACTGGGCGGATTGACGCGGGCTTTTGCGTCCATGACGCAGCAATTGGCCGACGCCAGGCAGACGGTGCAAACCAGTATCGTCCAGCTCGATGCAGCGCGCGCGCGCTTGCAAACCATTTTGGATAACCTGACCTCAGGCGTCCTGGTGCTCAATGCGGCGGGAACCGTGCGTTCGGTCAACCCCGGCGCCGCGCGCATCTTGCAGCAAGACGTAGCGCAACTTCTAGGTTCGCGCATTGCAGATTTGCCAGGCCTGGAAGCATTCGGCCAAGGCATCGCACAACAGTTTGATGATTTTTTGCAAGGCAGTAGCGAGGGCGGGAACGACCATTGGCAGCAATCGTTTGAGTTGGGTGTGGCCTCGGTGCCCGCCGGCTCTATGGCCGATCGATCGCGCATGCTGGTAGCCCGGGGGGCCATCTTGCCCGATGCCAGCCGTTTGGTTGTTTTTGACGATATTTCTGAAATCGTGTCGGCCCAGCGTGCGCGCGCTTGGGGTGAAGTGGCGCGCCGGCTCGCCCACGAGATTAAAAATCCGCTGACGCCGATTCAACTCTCGGCCGAGCGCCTGGAGCGCAGGTTGACCGGCAAGCTCGAGGCGCCAGAGCAGCAGGTGCTGGCCAAGTCGGTGAAGACCATTGTTGAGCAGGTCGATGCGATGAAACGCTTGGTCAACGATTTCAGAGACTACGCGCGCCTGCCGGCGGCGCAATTAGAGGCGGTCGATCTCAATGAATTAGTCGATGGGGTCTTGCATTTGTACGAGTCGTCGCCCATCCCTATCCGGCTGGAGCTTGAGGCGGGCATCCCGGCAGTCTTGGGTGATCCGCAGCAATTGCGCCAGGTATTGCACAATCTTTTGCAAAACGGCTTGGATGCGACGACGCTGAAGCTGGACGAAGCGGTGCACAGCCCGAACGGTCTTGCCGCCGATGCGACAGAACTGGTAGTGCGTACCCAATTTACCGCCAACTCCGGGCGCGTGCGGCTGATTGTCCTGGACCAGGGCGGCGGATTTCCCGAGCACATTTTGAAACGCGCCTTCGAACCATATGTCACCACCAAGCGCAGTGGCACCGGGCTGGGGCTGGCCGTGGTCAAAAAAATCGCCGACGACCATGGGGGCCGCATTGAAATAAGTAACCGGATGATTGGTACATCCGTACTTGGTGCTCAAGTCTCGTTATCATTAGGCTGCGTGGCAAACGTTAAACATTTAGAAAATACTATTTCGGGCCCAGCATAACCATGGCAAACATTTTGGTCGTCGATGATGAACACGGTATCCGGGATCTGCTCTCAGAGATTCTCAATGACGAGGGGCATGCGGTGGAACTGGCCGAAAACGCAGCGCAGGCGCGTGCGGCGCGCTTGCGGGAGCGCCCAGACCTGGTTTTGTTGGATATTTGGATGCCTGACACCGATGGCGTGACCTTGCTCAAGGAGTGGGCTAGCACCGGCTTGCTCACCATGCCGGTCATCATGATGAGCGGGCATGCGACGATTGAAACAGCGGTAGAGGCGACCAAAATTGGCGCAACGGCTTTTCTGGAAAAGCCGGTGACCTTGCAAAAACTGCTCAATTCAGTAGAGCAAGGTCTAGCCAAGAGCTTGGCGCAACAGCGCGATCCCCGTCTGCTGCGCGCCATGCAGATGTCGCCTCTTGGCGAGGCGGTGTCCGCTGCCGCTGCTGCCGACGAAAACCAGATCCCGGTGCCCAGCCAGGCCTTTGACCTGGATCGCCCTTTGCGCGAAGCCAAAGATGATTTTGAGCGGTCCTACTTCCAGTTTCACCTGGCTAAAGAGTTGGGGTCTATGACCCGGGTCGCCGATAAAACTGGGCTGGAGCGGACCCATCTCTACCGCAAGCTAAAGCAACTTGGCGTGGATGTCGTGCGCGGCAAACGCAATACCGGTTAAACACCAAGGCGGCTTCGCAATTAGGCGCGCAAGCTGCGCGAATGTGCGTGTACTGTTTCCACCAAAGCGGCCACATGTTCAGGTGGCGTGAATTGGTTGATCCCGTGGCCTAGGTTGAAAATGAGGCTGGGCGCCACGCCAGGCCCTTGGTGTGCCGTGCCAAAACTATCTAGCACACGCTTGACCTCATCGGCAATTTTTTCGGGTGGGGCAAACAGCACAAGTGGATCGATATTGCCTTGCAGCGCCTTGCCGGGCCCGCCCGCAGCGCCGCCAACGAGTGCGCGGGCCGTGCCCAGATTGGTTGTCCAATCCAAACCCAGCACGTCGCAATCGAGTTCGCCCATGGCTTGGAGCCAGGGCCCGCCGCCTTTGGTAAACACGATGCGCGGAATAATCTGCCCTTGCGGGCCTAGGCGCAGTAACTGGCTCAGCACCCGTGCGGTGTAGGCCAAGCTGAATTTTTGAAACGCGCCATCGGCCAGTACGCCGCCCCAGCTATCGAAAACCATCACGGCCTGGGCGCCCGCCTGAATCTGGGCATTGAGGTAGGCGGCTACCGCGTCCGCGTTGATAGCCAAGATGCGGTGCATTAAATCGGGTCTGGCGTACATCATGGTTTTTACCAGCCGGTAATCATCCGAGCCCGCACCTTCGACCATGTAGCAGGCCAGCGTCCAAGGACTGCCGGAAAACCCGATCAGTGGCACGCGGGAAAGGCCATTGGGCAGTGTTAAGGCTTTTCGAATGCTGCTTACTGCGTCAAACACATAGCGCAGCTTGTCCATATCGGGCACGCGCAGCCGGTCAACGGCCGCCTCATCCGAGACACGGGAGGCAAACCGGGGCCCTTCACCTTGGGTAAAAGTCAAACCCAGGCCCATAGCATCCGGAACCGTGAGGATGTCACTAAACAGGATGGCTGCATCCAGCGCAAAGCGGTCTAATGGTTGGAGCGTTACCTCGGTGGCGTAGTCTGGATTGGTGGCCAAGCCCATAAAACTCCCGGCTTTTTCCCGAGTGGCCCGGTATTCGGGTAAGTAGCGCCCGGCTTGGCGCATCAGCCACAGCGGGGTGTAGGGCGTGCTCATCCGCAGGCAGGCGCGCAAAAAATGCGGGTTTTCTAAGGGTGCTAAGGTGGCGTCAAGCAAGGGGTCGGTAAGCGGCATAGCGGAGGTGTTCATGGCGAGAGACGGTCTAAATTGATGATTTTGACCCATTTTGACAGCCCAATCGCCGCCAGGGCCAAGCTAAACACCCTCGCTATCTGTGCGTGCAGGCTCTTACGCACATAGCCACTATGGGGTTCCTTGCTTCAGCGGCCTAAATGTCTGCGATCGCGGCCAACAATTCGTCCGTGCTCAGCAACTCAGACATCAGCACCGGTGCTTTTCCCGGACGCTGCAATACATAAACCGGCACGCCGCTGCGGCCCAGTTGCTGCAAGGCCTGGCTGATGGCGGCATCCCGCCGGGTCCAGTCGGCTCGCAGTAACACCACCTTTTTTTCAGCAAAGGCTTGCTGCACCCGCGGTTTGGACAAGACCTGTTGCTCGTTGTACTGGCAGGTGATGCACCAGGCGGCGGTGAAGTTCACAAACACAGGGCGGCCGGAGGCTAATGCGTCCTGCTCCGCCTGTACTGACCAATTGCCCCACACGTTCGACGCGGCACTGCCTTGCTCAGACAGAGCAGCTGGGTTCGCTTGCAAAGCGATGCGCAAGGCAATGCTCCCGGTTAACATGGTAACAATCAGCGCCGCTGCGCCAAAGCCCAGTGCCGCACGACCAGGCAAACGTAAAGCCCAGAAACACATAGATAGGCACAAAAGCAGTGCCACCAGCATGGCGGCAACATCCAAGCCTGCCATATGGGCCAAGACCCATACCAGCCAAATAACCGTCGCCGCCATCGGGAAGACCATAAACCGGCGCAAGTGCTCCATCCAGGGGCCGGGTTTGGGCAGGTGGCGCGCCAAGGCCGCGCTGTTGCTGACCAGTGCATAGGGAAGCGCCAGTCCTAAGCCAAGTGCCACAAAAATAAGCATGGCTTGCCAGCCGGGCAATGCCATTGCCAAGCCCAAAGACGCGCCCATGAAAGGTGCGGTGCAGGGGGAGGCAACCGCAACGGCCAGAACGCCCGAAAGAGCCGCATCGGTCGTCGGGTTATGCAGTTGTATCCCTGCCAGGCGGCCGGGAACCAATTTGGACACGTCGAGCAAGTCCATCAAATTCAGGCAAATCAGCGTGAACAAGGTCGCTAGTACCGCAATAAAAACAGGGGATTGCAAGTGAAACCCCCAGCCCAGCGCCTGGCCACCCGCACGCAGACCCAATAGCAGGCCACCCAAAATTGCCATCGACAGAAGCACTCCGCCGGTATAGGCCAAGGCCTGGGCCCTGCGCTGCTGCGCAGTGCCCTGTAAGCTGGCCAAGCCAAGCGCCTTGAGCGCCAGCACAGGAAAAACGCAGGGCATTAGATTGAGTAGCAAACCACCGACGAAAGCTGCCAAAACAGCGCCCCAAAAGGCGAGTTTGCTAGTGCCCGGCGCGATACCTGCCTCCCCGTTTTCTCCGGGTAGCAGTGCCTGCTTAGCGGGCAGACCCTGGGGTGTTTTGAGGGCGGCGCCAGGCCATTTGCCCGGTGCATCCAAGGTGGCGCGCACTGAGTTAGCTCCATAGGAGAAAACAAAAGCCAGTCTATCGGGCCCGCCTACACGCTGCGGTGAATACGGCAATAGGGCTGTCCAGGTATCGCCATCCCATCGCTGCGTGGCAGCTGCAATAGTTTGCTCGCCCACTGCGGCTGATACGGCTACCTGGTCTTGCGGGTCCGGCAGCAAAGGGCTTGCGAAAACCGAGGAAGTTTCAGGAAAAGCCGCAATCGCCTTGCCATGCCAGTCCTGGGGCAAGCCTCGGACCCGCAATAGCAGCCCCTCAGGGACAAACTCGCTGTGAACCTGCCCTCCAAAACTTGCAGACCGCTTTTGGAACACTGCTTCAAATAAAGCACCGTGCAAGTTGGTCGACCCTTGCACTGGAATTGCCAAAGCGAAATCACCTTCTTGGGGTATACATTCCTGACGGCATACCAGCCAAGACGCATGCAGGCGCACCGTGAAACTGTCCGCTTCGGCGCTAAAGCCTTTGGGTAACTGCACCTGGACGGGAAGCAGGACTTGCCCTTCGTAGCCTAGATTGGCTAGTGCACCAATCATAATTTTTTTGGGGACCGGCCAGTCAATGGCGCCTGCTTGGGCACCCTTTGGCAAGGTCCATTGCAATTCGGTAGGTAAACCGGAATCGCCGGGATTGACCCAGTAGGTGTGCCATTGGGGTTGGTGGTCCAGCAGCAGGCCCAGGCTCAATGGTTTGCCTGGGCCAATGCCTTGGGGCGCATAGGCCACCAGCTCGGCCCGTATTTCAGGATATTGCACCACAGCACTGCCTTGCCCCAAAATCTTGCCATTGGCGATGCTTACGCCGCCCAAAAGCAAAAGCAGCATGAGAGCCTGGCATGCATGGGCTCTTGCGGCTCGGAAAAGATCCCAAAAGAAGCGATGAAAAACCATCAATTTCATAGACGAAAAATGAAGTGCAACCCAGGGAGCACCAAAACAGGGGAAAGCCGGGCAGCCGCTTAGGCCACCGGACGCACTATTGTCCTCCTTTGCCCTGCGCCGCATCCGAAGGCACCTGCCAAGGCCCGAAAATCACAGGCCATTTGCTCGGGTTATTGATGCGCAACTGCTTGTGAATACTCTCCCGTCCGAAGATCACCTCGATGTCGCGCGCCCGTACCCCAAACAGCGGCGCCAAAAAACCTACCATGTGATCAGTCGCCCGGCCGCTGCGCGCTTGCGCAGTAACGCTCACTTTGAGTTGGGTGCCCTTGGGCTTGCCTACGGCATCCTTGCTCGCACCCGGTTTGCCCAGGATGTTGACAACCAGGCTGTTCTTGTCCCAGTGAAAGAAGGTTTCCCCTTGCGCGCCGACCATGCTTCCATAATAAGGCCATGCCACACCGCATTCTCCTCGTGACCCTGAACGCCAAATACATGCACGCCTCACTGGGCCTGCGTTATCTGCGGGCCAATATGGAGCGCTACGGGGGGCAGGATTTGACACTTTGCACCAGCTTGCACGAGTTCACCATCCACAGCGGAACAAAAAAGATCGTGGATGATTTAGTAGCCCAATGCGGACCCAGGGATGCCCAGGGTGTGAACATCATTGGCTTTGGTGTGTATATCTGGAACGTGGAGCAAACCCTGGCGGTGATGCGTCTACTCAAGGACCAGCGACCCGACATCCGCCTGGTCCTAGGCGGTCCCGAAGTCAGCCATGAATGGGAACAGCAAGCCATCGTGGCGCAGGCCGATTACCTAATTACTGGCTGGGGGGATGTCAGCTTTCCCCGTCTATGCCAGGCACTCATCCACGGACCCCAGCCCTTGATGAAAGTCATTGTGGGCGTGCAAGCGCCTTTGGCTGAATTGGACTTCCCCTACGACTATTACACCGCCGATGATCTGGCGCATCGGGTGCTCTATGTGGAGGCGTCCCGGGGTTGCCCCTTTAAGTGCGCGTTTTGCCTAAGTGCCCTAGACAAAACGGCTTGGGCTTTCGAGCTTGAAGCCTTTCTTGCCCATTTGCAGTCGCTCTATGCGCGCGGCGCACGCACCTTTAAGTTTGTAGACCGCACTTTTAATTTGAAGGTGGATGCTTCGGTACGCATACTGAAGTTTTTTTTGGATCGCATTGCGCGTGACCCACAGGACGCTTTGTTCGTTCATTTCGAGTTGATACCGGATCACCTGCCCGATAGCCTGAAATCTTGTATTGCGCGTTTCCCGCCAGGGAGTTTGCAGTTTGAAATTGGTATCCAGAGCCTTAATCCGCAAGTCCAAAAAGCCATTGCAAGACGCCAGGATACGGACAAAACGCGCGCCAATATTGACTGGCTCGTCACGCAAAGCCAGGCGCATTTACACACCGACTTGATATTCGGCCTGCCTGGCGAGAGTTGGGAGAGTTTTGCTGCAGGCTTTGACACGCTTTGGTCCTGGGGTCCGCATGAAATTCAACTCGGCCTGCTCAAACGCTTGCGTGGAACCCCGCTCGCCCTGAGCGCTGGCCCGGCGATGGTTTTTCAGGATAGTCCGCCCTACGCGGTCATTCAAACGGATGCGCTGTCGCCCGAGCAAGTAGTTGCCTTTACGCGCTTGGCACGGTATTGGGATTTGATCGCCAATTCCGGACGATTTCCCGCCAGCTTGCCGCTGCTTCTGAAGGGTCCGTCGGCGTTTGCGGCATTCGCTGACTTTTCCCGTTGGCTGTGGGTCACCACGACACGCACCAGTGGCATCAGCCCTGAGGCCCTGGTTGATGCCCTGTATGCCTACCTTACTGAGGTGCGCGCCATGCCGGCACCGACCGTGCACGCAGCCTTATTGGCTGACTACCGAGGCAGCGGTGCCCGTGCTAAACCGCTAGTCCTCAAATCCGACTTAAGCCGCGCCAAAACGGCACAATCTGCGCCTGGGGAAAGCTCCGCGCGCCACAGCGGCAGGCAGCGCCGGCATTTGGCCGGCTTAGACCCACAGCCCGCATCCCCTAGCCAAGAAAGATCTTCACATGCCAGTTAGCAAGGTCCATCCATCGCCGTTTTGGGCCGATTGTGCGACTACGCACTTTCGGGCGTTGCAAGCGAGTGGCGCTATCCGTGAGGTAGTGGCAGTTCTGCCGGTGGCAGCCACTGAGCAGCATGGGCCGCACCTGCCGCTGAAAGTGGATAGCGCCATTGTGGATGGCGTGATTCAAGCGGCCGTTGCACATCTACCTGCCAACGCTAAGGCCTTGTTTTTACCGACGCAGGCCGTGGGCTTCAGTCCCGAGCATGCGCGTTTTGCCGGTACCCTCACCCTCAAGGCAGAGACGGTATTGCGCGTCTGGACTGAGTTGGCTGAAAGCGTTGCAGCCACCGGCGTACGCAAAATGCTCATTTTTAACGCCCACGGCGGTCAGGCCAATCTCATGGATTTGGTTGCACGTGACCTGCGTGCCCGCCTTGACATGATGGTCTTTAGTGTCAATTGGTACGCCCTTCCGCTTACGGACCCGCAAGGCGAGGACTTGAGCTGCCTGTTTAGTGCCCAAGAGCAGCGCTTTGGCGTGCACGCCGGCGACCTTGAGACGTCCATGATGCTGGCCATCGATCCGCAGCACGTCACCATGGCGGCGGCCTCGCATTTCCCCTCCAGCGCCCAAATTCGCGCAAGCAGCTTTGACATCCTTGGAAACGGCAAGACGGCTAAGTTCGCTTGGCAAATGCAGGACTACAACCCCGATGGCGCAGCCGGTAATGCGGCCGCAGCCACGGTTGAAAAAGGCCATAAGGTCTTAGATGCAGCGGGTCGTGCGCTGGCCGCGCTGCTGTCGGAGATCGAGCGCCTTGACTTAAGCACCTTGAACAACACGGCGCATTGAGCTGGCTTCTCTCGCATGTGCTAGCCACAAGGTCAGGCCAGTGGCGCTTAGCCTGCCTCCAAGAGAGAAGCGCCTTCCGGGTTGAGCCAGGGCTCGCCATGCTACGCGCCGCGACCTCGCCTCAAGCGTAAGTGTGCCAGTCACTGTAGGCTGGCTCTTCCAGGTGTGGCAGATGGTTGTAGCTCAGTAGCACATGGCGCTTTGGGTTGAAAGAAAACTCGGTGATCGAGGTATTTCGGATTCGAAAATTGAGCTCAATAGTCGTTTCCGCAGAAGTACCCAATAGCTGCCCGACCGCAGTGGAAATCGGCCCACCGCTGCTGACGATCAGCACGTTCGAACAATTGCTCGTGCGCACATGGTCGAGTGCGCCAACAACGCCTTGTACAAAAGACGGATAGTCCGGCATGCCCAGCGGCCGCGTTGTGCCGGCCATCCATGCCCGCAGCCCGTCACGCAGCAAACGGAAATGCTGCTTGTAAAGTTCTGGCGTATCGGGCTTTTCCAAGCGCGCAGGATGGATGGCCTTGACCACCGCCTCACTGTCATATTCGTTAAGTCCAGCCCACACCAGAGGCTTAAGGTCAAAGTCAGCGCCCTGCGCAATACCCTCCCAGGTCTGGGCGTGGCGCCGCAAACCGCCCATGATGACCATGTCAAAAGCTAAGCGCCGGTGCTTGAAATACGCACCCAGACGCAAGCTTTGCTGCCTGCCCAGATCGCTTAAGTTGTCGTAATCTGCCTTCCCGAAGGAGGCTTGCCCATGCCGCACCAGATAAAGATTTCCCATCAAGCGATTGGAGCCGACCCGGGGCTCCAAAGATGTCCGTCGGGTGACAGGCCCATAGAGCCTGCGCCCCAGTGCAAGGCAGTGTGGATGAGGCGCAGATAGAGAAAAGACCGGGTGCGCCGCCAGAGGCCATCGCTATTGGCATTTGTTTGCTCCTTTGCAGAAGTGCTGCTCCCGAGCAGCAAGCCTCTCGCCCACGTTTTGTTAAAAATCTTTCGCGGACATCCCGATCACTAAAAAATGTGTGCCATAATCGAGGGCTTCGGTGAAAACACTGAAGGGCCAAAGGCGGCGAAAAGCAGAAAGCGCCAAAACA
Organism: Rhodoferax sp.; assembly: GCA_044373655.1. GTDB lineage: Bacteria > Pseudomonadota > Gammaproteobacteria > Burkholderiales > Burkholderiaceae_C > Allorhodoferax. Next base: position 392 of record JBILPS010000082.1, on the reverse strand, counting down.
AAAAAAGTTTGATTTGGTCGGCGCAGTCAGAAATACTGTGCTATAGTAGAGGGCTTCGCTGATCGCAGCGAGTCGAAAAGCAAACAAAGCAGTTTGCAAAAGTTCATTAAAAACTTACAGCCGATAAGCGTGGGCGTTTGAAGGCGATTGCCAAGTTCTTTGGAACTTAGCTTTAATTAGCTAACAAACGCTCATGAAGTAATAGATGTGGAAATCAGAGATGAAATTCACGTCGATTCCAATTTATGAGTGGCGTCGAAAGACGCAAAAATTCAAGATCGAACTATAGAGTTTGATCCTGGCTCAGATTGAACGCTGGCGGCATGCCTTACACATGCAAGTCGAACGGCAGCACGGGAGCAATCCTGGTGGCGAGTGGCGAACGGGTGAGT
>JBILPS010000080.1:0-10854 GCA_044373655.1 Rhodoferax sp. | reverse complement strand
TGCTGGGTGTTGCGCTGGGCACCGGGCTGGCGATGCTGGCGCTGCGGATGTTGGGCGGCGATTTGGGGGGCGGCTATTTTTCTGGGGCCCTGCCCGCGCTGCAATGGAGTGGCGGCGCGGCTTTGTTGTTTGGCGGGCTAGGCGTGTTGGCGGCCTTGGTCGGCGCCTGGTGGCCGGCACGCATGGCGGCGCGCATGGCACCGGCGCAAACGCTCAAAGGCTTGGGGCTGTCTGCGCAAGGCGGTGGGCACGCCAGCGCAGGCCTGGCCTTGCTGTCCGCTGGCGTATTGCTGGCGATGCTGCCGCCCATTGGCGGCGTGCCGCTGGCGGCCTATGTCAGCGTGGCTTTGATACTGCTAGGCGGCATCATTGCCCTGCCCGCCCTGGTGGGTTGGCTGCTGAATTTCATAGCGCCGCTGGTCGCGAACAAGCCCCTGGCGCTGCTGGCGGTGGAGCGCGCGCGGCGCATGCGCGCGAGCGCGGCGATTGCCGTCAGCGGCGTGGTGGCGTCCCTTAGCCTGGCGGTCGCGCTGACGGTGATGGTGGGCAGCTTTCGGGGCTCGATGCTGCAATGGCTGGACACGGTGCTGCCAGCGGCGCTGTATGTGCGCACTTCGGGCAGCGCCGGTAGCAGCGAGCACGCTTACTTTGACCCTGCACTGATCCAAGGCATTAGCCAACTGCAGGGCGTGGCGCGCCTGCGCGCGCAGCGCAGCATGCCTTTGACATTTGACAGCGCACGCCCGCCAGTCGCCTTGCTGGTGCGGCCCTTGCGCGAGCTGCAAAGCGCGGATAGGGCGCCAGTCGATGCCGACCTGCCGCTGTTAGCCCCAGCCTTGCCCGCACCGGCAGGCTTTATCGCGGTGTACGTCAGCGAAGCCATGGTGGACTTGTATGGCGCACGCGCAGGCGCCGAGTTGCCAGCGCTGGCACAAGCGCTGGCTGCGCAAACCCGTCCGGGCGTAGAGAAGCCGCGCTTTTTTGTGGCCGGTGTCTGGCGCGACTATGCAAGGCAGTTTGGCACCGTGGTCATTGACACCCGCGACTTCGCGCGCCTGAGCGATGACGCGCGCGTGAACGACTTGGCGCTGTGGTTGCAAACTGGCGCCGATAGCGGTGAGGTGGAGCAAGGTATCCGCATTCTGGCCAATGCCATGACGGACAAGGGCGCTAAAGAAGACGATGCCGCCAGCCTGCTCGAATTTGGCTCGGCCCAAGAAATACGCAGCCGCACCATGGATATTTTTGACCGCAGCTTTGCAGTCACCTATTGGCTGCAAGCGGTGGCCATAGGCATTGGCTTGTTTGGTGTGGCGGCCAGCTTTAGCGCCCAGGTGCTGGCGCGGCGCAAAGAGTTTGGGCTGCTGCTGCACTTGGGACTGACGCGGGCGCAAGTGCTGCAAGTGCTGGCCCTGGAAGGCGCCGCCTGGACCACGCTAGGCGCCATCGCCGGCACGGTGCTGGGCCTGGCCGTGGCGGCGGTGTTGGTCTATGTGGTCAACCCACAAAGCTTTCACTGGAGCATGGACATGCAAGTGCCGCTGCAGCGCCTGCTGGCCCTGGCCGCAGCCGTCATTGCTGCAGGCACCCTCACCGCCTGGCTAGCGGGCCGCGCTGCCGCTGGGCGGGATGCGGTGATGGCGGTGAAGGAAGATTGGTAAAAACAAAGCGATATGGCTGCAAGATTCAAAGCGCTAATCATGGGCTGCGCGGGCGTCTGGAAAGAGGGGTTAGCGTGCTGTACACCACGAGACCTTAAATTACCACCAAAAATGACGTGAAATGAAAATTTATAAGAATTTATTCATCCGTGGTGAAATATTAGACTGGGTTGATGCAAAATATCCACGATGAATCAAATTACGACAAAACCCAACCCCAATCTGCTCGGCCTAGACGCCCCGCAGGTGTGGGACTTGGCGCTGGCGCATTCCCAGCTCCAAAGCCTGGGCCAGGTCAACAACAAACGGGCTACCGAGCGGCGGGTTCAGTCGCTTGGCTTTTTGCCTCCGGAAATCTCTGAATTCCATCTGACAGACGAGCTAGGCCGCGCGCCCAACCGCCTTGTGCTGGACTGGGCGCTGACCCAAGCGCGCAAGCAACGCCAGCGGGTGGTGTTTGCGGAGCTAGGCCGCCTACCGAGCGGCGCTAGCTGCCTTTTTGCCAACGACGCCCGGGGCGCGCGCTGGTGGCTGCCCATGGATCAGGACGATGCGGACAGCCTTTGGCAAAGCATCGTGGCTTTGCAAAAGCATATCGGCAAAGCCATCACCATGTTTGCCCATGGCGGGCTGACAGCCCATTTGCGGGATTGGACAGGCCATGACCCCATCCATATCTACCCGCAGGCCTACCGCCCGGTGCTGCCGCCCTCACCGCCCCAGCGCCTTCGCAACGCGTCCGGCCTGCAAACCAAAGCCCCACAGCTGCAGCGCTTGGAAGACGAAAGCATTCATATCTTGCGCGAAGCGGTGGCCGAATCCGACAAGCCGGCCATGCTGTATTCCATCGGCAAAGACAGCGGCGTGATGCTGCACCTGGCGCGCAAAGCTTTTTTTCCGGCGCCGCCGCCCTTCCCGCTATTGCATGTGGACACGCGCTGGAAGTTTGAAGAGATGTATTTATTCCGCGAGCGCGTGGCGCTAGAAAGCGGCATGCAGCTCAGCGTGCATACCAACCCGGACGCGATTGCCCGCGACATCAACCCCTTTGACCACGGCTCGGCGCTGCACACCGACATCACCAAAACCGAGGGCCTCAAGCAAGCGCTGGATCATCACGGCTTTGACCTGGTTTTTGGCGGTGCGCGGCGCGACGAGGAAAAATCACGCGCCAAAGAGCGGGTGTTCTCGTTCCGCAGCGCAAGCCACCGCTGGGACCCTAAAAACCAGCGCCCAGAACTCTGGAATCTGTACAACACCCGCAAAAGCGCGGGCGAAAGCATCCGTGTGTTCCCGCTGTCCAACTGGACCGAGTTGGACGTGTGGCAATACATCTGCCAGGAGGAACTGCCCGTGGTGCCGCTGTACTTTGCCAAGCCACGCGCGGTGGTGGTGCGCAAGGACATGGTCATGATGGTGGACGACGAACGCTGCCGTTTACAGCCCCACGAAAAAATAGAAATCCGCACGGTGCGCTTTCGTACCCTGGGCTGCTACCCGCTTAGCGGCGCGGTCGAATCCATGGCGCAAACACCGCAAGACATTTTGGGCGAATTGATCAACGCCCGTGACTCTGAACGCCAGGGCCGCAAGATCGACACCGACAGCGCGGGCAGCATGGAAAAGAAAAAACAAGAGGGCTATTTCTAATGGCGCGCCCGAAAAAAAACACATCGATCACAGACCCAAGAGCCCAGCGGATAGATGTATCCGTGGATGAATGGATGGCCCGCCAAGCGGACAAAGAGCTGCTGCGCTTTATCACCTGCGGCAGTGTGGACGACGGCAAAAGCACCCTGATAGGCCGCTTGCTGTGGGAAACGCATCAAGTGCCCGACGACCAGCTGGCCGCCTTGCAACAAGACTCGCAACGCCACGGCACCCAGGGCGACCAGATCGACTTCGCCTTGCTGGTGGATGGCTTGGCGGCGGAGCGCGAGCAAGGCATCACCATCGACGTGGCCTACCGCTATTTCTCAACACCCAAGCGCAGCTTTATCGTGGCCGACACGCCGGGCCACGCGCAGTACACGCGCAATATGGTCACCGGCGCCTCCACCGCCGACGTAGCGCTGCTGCTGGTGGATGCCCGCCTGGGCCTGCTCAGCCAAACCCGGCGCCATGCGCATCTGGTCTCGCTGATGGGCATACGCCATGTGGTGCTGGCCATTAACAAAATGGACTTGGTGGGTTTTGATGCGGCGGTGTTCCATGCCATCGAACGCAGCTTTGGCGTCATGGCGCAGACCCTGGGTTTTGCCAACATCACGGCCATCGCCATGTCTGCGCTGCAAGGCGACAACCTGACCCGGCCCTCTAGCCGCATGCCCTGGTACCAAGGGCCCACCTTGCTGGACTATCTGGAAAGCGTGGCCTTGCCACACAGCGTGGCGGGAGATAAACCAGGCGCGGTGTTTCCGGTCCAATCCGTCACGCGCGGACCCGACGGAGCGCGCGGCCTCAACGGCACGCTGGCGGCAGGCGCACTGGCGGTGGGCGACGCGCTGCGCGTCACCGCGTCGGGCCAGATCGCGCAATTGGCGCATATCCACACCATGGACGGCGACTTACCCGATTGCAGCGCAGGCCGTGCCGTCACCCTGGTATTGGACCGGGATATTGACGTATCGCGCGGCGATGTCTTGTCAGGCGCGGACGCGCCCCTGCAAATGACCGACCAGTTTGAAGCCACGCTGATCTGGATGCACGAGGAGCCCGGCCTGATCGGGCGCAGCTACGAAATCAAGCTGGCCAGCCAATGGGCGGGTGCGTCTATCACCAACATCAAACACCGTATCAACATCGACACCTTGGCGCAGGAAAGCTGCCGCCAACTGGCGCTCAATGACATTGCAGTTTGCACCCTGGCGCTGGGCAAGCCGGTGGTGTTTGACCACTTTGAAGCATCCAAAGTATTGGGCGGCTTTATTGTGGTGGACCGGTTTAGCCATGCTACGGTGGCGGCGGGCATGGTGCGGCACAACTTGCGCCGCGCACAAAACGTACACCGCCAGGCGCTCAGCATCACGCGCAGCGCGCGCGAGTACCTCAACGGCCACGCGGGCCGCGTTATCTGGTTTACCGGCTTGTCTGGTTCGGGCAAATCGACCATCGCCAACGCCCTAGAAAAAGCGCTGCACGCCCAAGGCATGCGCACCTATATTTTGGACGGCGACAACGTGCGCCAAGGCCTGAACAAAGACCTGGGTTTTACCGATGCCGACCGGGTAGAAAACATACGCCGCGTGGCCGAGGTAGCCAAGCTGATGATGGACGCCGGCCTGATCGTGCTCACCGCTTTCATCAGCCCCTTTCGCGCGGAGCGCGAGATGGCGCGCCGCCTGATTGGCGAAGAAAATTTTGTGGAAGTGTTTGTCGATACCCCGCTAGCCCTGTGCGAACAACGCGACCCCAAAGGCCTCTACAAAAAAGCCCGCAGCGGGCAGCTACCCAATATGACCGGTATCAACAGCCCTTATGAGGCGCCCTCGCCTGCCGAGGCGCATATCAGCCTGGCCGGTGGTAGCTTGGAGGACAGCGTGGCGACACTGTTGAAGGACTGTTTTGGAGGGGCGTAACGCGATCCCCTTCAGTATAAAAATCGCTGACCAACTGGTAAGAAGCAGATATGCTGTAGCAAGCTAAAATGTACTCAGATTTACACGGGACATGCCATGACAAATCCAGCGCTAAACCAGTCGGCACGCCAGAAAAGCGTTGCCAATATGTTGGCTACTCTGCGAATTGAAAAGCTTAGCCCGAGCGAAAGCCTCAAGCCGTCGCTACAAGCCTATGTAGATGGGCAAAAGACGACCACTGACTTGCTTAACGAAGTCAAGGCCAAATATGTCGCGCTACGACGCGGATGACGTCTATTGCATCCCAGGCACTGCCGTTCTCAAGAACAAAGCTGGGATAGCGGATCAAGCCCTTCTAGATGAATACGAAGGTGACTTCACGGCCATCCGGCTTCTGGAACTTACGCAAAACCCAGTCGCAGGTTCTTTTGATTTAACGCATCTTTGCAAAATTCATCAGTACCTGTTTCAAGATGTTTACGAGTGGGCTGGGGAAGTAAGGAGCGTGGACATCGTCAGGGGAGATAGTCGTTTTTGCAACGTGCGCCAAATTCAGTCCTACTCAAACATCGTTTTTAAGGCTCTCGCTGCAGAAAAATACTTGCTTAGCTTAGAGCCCAAAGTTTTTGCCAAGCGTTTGGCCCATTACTTGTCAGAGATCAATGCGATTCATCCTTTTCGCGAAGGCAATGGGCGAGTACAACGACTTTTCATTTCGCAAGTGGCTGAGCACGCAGGCTACTCCTTAGATTTCTCAGCTTTGGATCAAGCTGCGCTTTACCCAGTGATGCAGGCGTCATTTCTTGGTAACGAACAGCCACTATCGAACCTGATTTTTGAAATCATTGTTTGATCTTTGCAATCCAGTTGCAATCAAAACGCAGTTCGCATCACTCCTGAAAAACGGTCAATCACCCCAGGAAAAATCAACCGTAACTCGCTGGGAGGTAGCCTGCGGAATCACCGTGCGGCCGTGTTTGGTGAGCTTGACCAAACCATATTGGGCCATGGTGTGCAGCGACCGCGATACGTTAGGCGCATGCTTGCCCACCGCCTTGGCTAAGGCATCCATGGAGTCTGGATGATGCTCACGAATGAACTTGAGCAAGGCCATGTTTTCATCTGACAGTACCCGCGTCATGGCAGTCACTGTCGGGAACCAAACGTTAGGATCATCTTTGGCGCGTTGGCGTGTTCCCGCGGCAATCGCCAGCGAGCGCGCACGCTGCACATGCACTGGGGCAATACCGAACTTCAATACCTTTTTCATAAACTGAACTCCTTCAAAATGCGATCCACCTCAGCATAAAAATCACCGATCAACTGGTAAGCCGTGTCAAACTCGTACGCCACACCTTCGTCCAGAGCGTGACGATGACGGTGATCGTATGGAAACCTTTTGCCTGCATGCTTAAAGCGTGAACCAGCGGGCTTCACGCCATGGGCATTATCGAAACCAATCAGCCGGGTGTTGTCCGGCGCATGCAGCGTCAGGCTGTACCGGATGCCGTGCGGTCGCTCTGCCGATACGGTCACGCGCGAAACTTCCATCTTGACCCAGAAGCCTGCTTCATTTTGGACTTCGATATTGCCATCCAAGCCAAGCAGATATTCCAAACCAATGGCTGATGAACTTTGTGAATCCATGCCAAAGAATATCATAAAAAGATATGTGTTCACATTTTCAATGTGAATGAAATATCACTATCACCACCCCAATCCCTCCCTTAAAGGGGCTGGGAAATGACTCAAGCAAGCTCATTGAAGGTGTACAAGCGGATTAACTCGTCCCCGGCTGCGGGGATGGCCAGGAGGTTATCGCGCTCGGTTGCGCAAAGTATGGAGCGGCGGGGCATCGGTTACCTTCTTCTTAAAAACGCAGGTTTTTGATAAGCCTCGCCCAGTCACCGATGCGGCACGCAAAATCAAGGCACTTCGATTCTCACAAATAGTTCTTGATATGCTATTCTCAATCAACTACCGTTACAACGAGTCTTGATAAGAGGATATGTATGGGGCGGCGCGATCACATTGACCATGACACTGAGGAAGCCGTCCGGCGTTTCCTTGCCTTAATCGCCGGTCAATATGACATGGCAGGTGCCATCGTCTTCGGCAGTCGTGCGCGTGGAACCCATCGCCCCGACAGCGACGCCGATGTCGCTGTGATCCTGAGTGGCGAACATCAACGATTCCTGACCACCAAGCTGGCAATGGCCGATGTGGCTTTTGACGTACTGCTTGAAACGGGCATCAACATCTCTCCACTACCGGTCTGGCTCGATGAATGGGAGCACCCGGAAAGTTACTCGAATCCCGCTCTGCTTCAGAACATCGCTAGCGAGGGGTTTCGACTGTGAGCAATCAATTGACACCCGTTGCCTTGATGGCAAAGGCTGACCGAGCGTGTTCGTCGGCGCGGGCCTTGCTAGATTTGGGTGATGTAGACGGCGCATGCAACCGCGCCTATTACGCGATGTTCGATGCCGCCCGCGCTGCGTTGCTGGCTTCGGGTTCTCCCGTCAGAGCAGACATTGGTAAGACGCACAGCGGCCTCATCAATGCTTTCAGCGAACACCTCATTAAGAACGGGCCTGTTTCAAAAGACCTGGGGCGTCTGTTGAAACGTGCTGAAGAAATCCGGTTGGTTGCCGACTATAAGGGCGACTCGGTTGAACTGAGCGATGCACGGGACATGGTGGCACAGGCACAAACCTTCGTTACCGCCATGCACGTCGAGTTCATGCCCGATGACCACAGCGAAGACAACAATGGGATGGAGCCGTAATGTGATGTTGATCGGCTATGCGCGGGTCTCAACACAGGATCAGAACCTTGATCTGCAACGGGACGCACTGACAAAGGCCGGGTGCCAGAAGGTCTTTGAGGACAAGGTGAGCGGTACGCGGGCTGATCGCCCGGGCTTTGCCAAGGCACAGGAAATGCTGCGCGAAGGCGACACCCTGGTAGTTTGCAAGCTTGATCGCCTTGGCCGTAGCGTCAAACAATTGGTCGATCTGGTTGGACAACTGCACAAGCAAAACGTCCAGTTCAAAAGCCTTACCGATTCCATCGACACCGGCACGCCGTCCGGGCGGTTTTTCTTCCATGTCATGGCTAGCCTAGCCGAAATGGAGCGCGAACTCGTTGTTGAGCGCATACGAGCAGGGCTGGAAGTCGCCCGAAAACTTGGCCGAAGGGGTGGCCGCAAGCTCAAGATGACCGACAGCAAGATCGAATCGGCCAAGAAATTACTGGCCATAGGCGTTCCGCCCAAAGACGTGGCCAAGAACCTAGGCGTGTCCGTTCCTACGCTTTACCGCTGGATTCCGGCCGCCAGTAGTCCTTAGCGTGCTTTAAATTCCGTTTTCTACAGCGACCCCATGCTGTAGTGCCTGTGGATGGACCCAAAGCGATTTTGTACTTCGACAGAAGAGATCGTTTTCATAAAGATATCCCAGGCATGTTAGCTAACGTAGCCATCATAGTTAACCCAACTCAGAAGTAAATCGGAAACATGTTTAGGCTTCCGAAACAGCTATAATGGCTGTAACGACTAATACAAGGAGTTCGCAACATGCTCACCATGACCTCGCTTGACGCGCAAAACCAATTTGGGACGCTTATCGACGCTTCCCAGCGCCAGCCTGTCACCGTCACGCGCCGTGGCCGGCCTGTAGCGGTCGTCCTGTCGTATCAAGACTATCAAGCAACTATGCAAACCATCCCGTTTCATGTTGCCACACTCATTAGCGAAAACTACCCGCTCCGTGGCCAAGACGCCGCAGATTCCATGCGCTTACACCTATCAACCATGAGCGATACAGCCGCCCAAGAGGGCTTAGCCGAAGACACTGTCATGCGCATGCTGAATGAAGACTAAACCCGCATTCATCGTCATTGATACCAATGTCCTGATTAGTGCGGGCCTGCTCCCCCAATCCAAGACGGCTCAGGTTCTGGCACTGGCCGTCGCGCATTTTGTGATCGCCCAGAATCAAGACACCTGGCATGAACTTGAGACACGCATAGCGCGGCCAAAATTTGACCGCTATTTCGGCGATTCTGGCCGCTTACGTCACCTAGTCAAGATTGCGCAATCAATCCAAGGCTTTGAAGTAAGGGCGGCAGCGGCAGTCAGCCGAGACAAAACCGACGACAAATTTATCGCGCTTGCCATCGATTCAGGCGCAAGCATCCTCATTTCAGGTGACCCAGATCTGAAGGATGTGCAAGCATACGAAGGGATAGAAATACTCTCACCCGCTCAGTTCTTCGAGCGGTTCAAGCCGAAATAGCGTTCGCCAGGTCACTTGCATTAATCAAATTGAATCACTAAGGTTGCGTCTGATTTAAATGGAGATACGCGATGGAAACGAAAGTGCTTACTGCCCATGTGCCGCTGCCACTGGCCAAAAAGATTGACGACTTGGCCGCACGACTGGATCGCCCACGCGCCTGGATCGTCAAGCAGGCCCTGGCTGCCTGGGTGAGTGAGGAAGAAGAACGCCACCGCTTGACCATGAAGGGCATGGCCGATGTCACCGCCGGTCGTGTGGTTGACCAAACGGATGTGGAGGTGTACGACAGCCTAGCCCTTGAAAGTGAAAAGGACCGTCTGCTGGAGCAACGGGCCCACATGGTCGAAACAGAGCCCGGCTTTGAAGACGTTCGCGCGGCATCCGATGCGGCAGATGCCGTGGCCGGTGAATCACTTTCATGAGCACCAGCACTCGACGGGGGGCCTTTTCGACTGAGCCTTTATATGACCATCTAAATGCTGGCCATACTTCGATGATTTAGCGTGCCTACAGGGTGTGAATATTGCATTCAGTATCACCTGGTGCTACACTATGCCATGTCATCCAATGCGTCAAACCGCGCCTTTAAGGCCGCCAGATTTTCCAAGGATGCAAAAAAGGCCAAGATCAAAGACGTTGAGCTTTGTTTGGCCATACAGCAGGTTCTGTTGGGGCAGGTAGATGATTTGGGTGGCGGGGTTGACAGAACAGCAGGTTAGCCAGTTACTTGTTAACGGAGACTTTGTGGAGATTTGCCATGACGACAAAACAGAAATTCAAAAGTGATGCCTTTGCTGCAATCCATGCCTCTGCTGCTGCGTTGCAAAAGGTCGGCGCCATTGACCAAACCACCATGCGCCAGTTTGATGAGACCTGCCTGGCTGTGCCTACAACTCTGGCCCCAAGCCAGATCAAAAATATTCGTGAACAAGCACATGTCAGCCAACCCGTTTTTGCACGCTACCTCAATACCAGCGAATCCACAGTGCAAAAGTGGGAGTCCGGCAGCAAACAACCCAGTGGCATGGCGCTCAAGTTATTGGCGGTAGTTCAGAAACACGGACTGGGTGTACTTGCCTGAATTTTGTATGGCGCATAGCGCAGCCAAAATTTGACCGCTATTTCGGTGATTCTGGCCGCTTACGTCACCTGGTCAAGATTGCGCAATCAATCCGAGCCTTTGAAGTAAGGGCGGCAGCCTAGGTCAGCAATTCTGCGTATTCCGGCGAACGTGACCGCCGATTCCGGTGATCGTGACCGATGCCGGTGTTGCGCGCTTTGATTTTAGGGGGCTGCCGTTTTTAGCCCCGGTTT
>JBILPS010000144.1:0-3139 GCA_044373655.1 Rhodoferax sp. | reverse complement strand
CATACAAAAACTCGCGTCTAGGGGTGCCGCTGCCCCAAATGCTTACGCTTGGCGCGCCTGAGACTTTGGCCTCGTGGAACCGCCGAATCAGCGCGGGGATAACGTGGCTGTTTTCCGGGTGGTAGTTATCGCCGGGGCCGTACAAATTAGTCGGCATGACGCTGCGGTAGTCCACGCCATGGCCGGCGCCGTATTGCCGGTTGTAGCTTTCGCAGAGTTTGATACCGGCGATTTTGGCAATAGCGTACGGCTCATTGGTGGGCTCAAGCACGCCGGTCAGCAAGGCATCTTCGCGCATGGGCTGCTCCGCCAAGCGTGGATAGATGCAGCTGGACCCTAAAAAAAGCAGTTTTTTCACACCATGGCGAAAGGCCGCTTCAATGACATTGGCCTGAACCATCAAGTTTTGATAGATGAAATCGGCCGGGTAGGTGCTGTTGGCATGGATACCGCCCACTTTGGCTGCGGCCAGATACACCTGAACGGGCTTCTCTTCTGCAAAAAAAGCTTGTACGGAGGCTTGGTTTGTCAAATCTAACTCAGCATGCGTCCGCACCACCAGGTCGCTATGGCCTTGGCTTTGCAAAGCCCGCACAATAGCGCTGCCGACCATGCCCCGGTGTCCGGCGACATAAATCTTAGCCATGGCTGGTGTCGCGCCCGTAGGTGTCTTCAAAGCGCACGATGTCGTCTTCCCCCAAATAGCTGCCGGACTGGACTTCGATAATTTCCAAATCCGTTTTGCCGGGGTTTTCTAGGCGGTGGGTAACACCCAAAGGAATATAGGTACTTTGGTTTTCGGTCAGCAAGACCTGCTCCTCGCCGCGTGTTACCAAGGCCGTGCCTTTGACGACAATCCAATGTTCGGCACGGTGGTGGTGCATTTGCAAGCTCAGCTTGGCACCCGGACGCACGCTGATGCGCTTGACCTGATGGCGTTCGCCGACATCCACGCTGTCATACGTGCCCCAGGGACGCGCCACTTTGCGGTGCTGCACCGATTGGGCGACCTTGTCCGCATCCAAACGCGCCACCAATTGCTTGACCTGCTCCACTTGGCTGCTGTGCGCCACGAGCACGGCGTCTGGCGTGTCCACAATCAATAAATCATGCGTGCCCAAGGCGACCACTGGGCGGTGGGGCGCATGCACAAAGGTGTTTTGCGCGCCCATGGCCAGGCCCTGGCCGTGGATACGGTTGCCCTGCGCGTCTGGCGCGCTGAGCTCGGCCACTGCATTCCAACTGCCGACATCACTCCACGCACTGGTAAAGGGCACAACCGCGACCTTATGGTGGTGCTCCATCACCGCGTAGTCAATGCTCTCCGAGCGGCATGCGGAAAAGGCGTCTGCTTGCGGGCGTAAGAATTGACCATCGCGCGTGGAATGGGCAATGGCTTGGCGGCAGGCTTGCAATATGTCCGGGGCGTGTTGCTCCAAAGCGGCCAGCAGGGTCGCGGCGCTGCACAGAAATATGCCACCGTTCCACAAGGCGCTACCAGTTAGCAGCAAGGCCTGCGCCTTGTCCAGAGCGGGTTTCTCGGTGAAGCCTTCGACCGCAAAGCTACCGTCGGGCCGGGCTGCACCTTGGCGGATGTAGCCGTAAGCGGTACTGGGGAAACTCGGGCTGATGCCAAAGGTGACGATGGCGCCTGCCTGTGCGGCCGGGAGGGCTTTTTCTACTACTTGGGCAAAAGCCTTGGCATCCGGAATATGGTGGTCCGAGGGGCAAAACAGCAGCAAAGCATCCGGCGCTGCGGCAAGCGCCGCTATGGCCATGGCAGCAGCCGTGTTGCGCGCCACCGGCTCTAGCAAGACGGTGCCCTGCACGCCCGCGGCCTGCATAGCCTGGGCCACCAAAAACCGGTGTTCTTCGGACGCGACGCAAATCGCGTCTTTGCTAAGCAGTGCCACCCGCTCCAAGGTCAGTTGCAGCAAGCTTTTGCCCTCGATCAGCGGCACAAATTGCTTGGGAAAGCTTTTGCGGCTAAGCGGCCACAGCCGCGTACCAGAGCCGCCGCACAGGACGACGGGTGTGATTTTCTCTGCGTGGAGGTTTTGCTTATCGTTCAAGGCGCTACGAATTGAAATTTTGACTTATTCAGGTGAGGAAAAGCTGGCACCGAAAATGAATCGCCCACACTACCGCGCTTCCCAATGGAGTTCGGCGGACATCACAAGACGCGAATTGAGACTTTAGCGTCCACTTGTGATTGGCCGAACCGATTGCTGACGAGTCTAACCCACTTGCATTGATGAATGCCCACAATAAAAGGCCGCTAAGTGGTGATCCTTAGCGGCCTTTGTCAGGGGTTATGGTGGTGGGGTGCTACCAGAGGGCAAACGAACTCGGAATAGCGATCCCCGGTCCTGACTAGCCACAGCTAGCTATCCCCAATTCGTGGACACCCCCCCAATGGGAACAGCCATTTCAATGCACCCAATTTTATCGATTTGCGGACGGCGGTTCAATTCCGTAAATCACCCTTAAATCTGTGTCCGCAGCCCAACAATGCACTCAAATCAAGGGGGTGACACGTCGGACAAGAAGCGCTAAAATGCATGGAATTTCAATGAAAAAGCCTCCATGTCAGCCGCTGCCACACTATTTACGCCTCCCCTAAGGGGTGCCACTGCGCACCTTGCGGACGAGCTGCAAGCTGGCCGTGTCTATCGGCGTGAAGATCTTGCTCGCCTGAGTAATGCAGTTGATCGGCATCTGCATGAATTGGTGTCCACAGGCATGCTTAAAAAGCTGGCTCAGGGGCTTTACTACGCACCAAAGCAATCGAACTTTGGTCCCTTGCCTCCCACTGACGAACAGGTGGTGCGAGGATTTCTGCGTGACAAGGATTTTTTGGTGTTTTCTCCGTCGTCATACAACACGGTGGGCCTGGGCACCACTCAGCTCTACAACAGCACACTGGTCTACAACCACAAACGTCATGGCGTTTTCAAACTGGGCAACCGACAGTTTAATTTCCGAGTAAAGCCTCGCTTCCCTAAAAAACTAACTTCCGAATTCCTTTATGTGGACCTGCTGAACAACTTGGAGGAATTGGCCGAAGACCGTGACGCGGTGCTCAGCCAGGCTCGCACCAAGCTGATGTCTTTTAATCAACCCCGACTCCAACAGGCAT
>JBILPS010000143.1:0-3153 GCA_044373655.1 Rhodoferax sp. | reverse complement strand
AGCCACCAAAGCGGTGCTTGACAAGCTGGATCTGGAAAACAAAACCGCCAGCACCATCACCCCAAAAGAGCGCATCGACGTGCGACTGTGGAGCCCTGTGGCCCTGCGCGAGGCGGTGATCAACGCCATCGTCCACAACGACTACAGCCGCGAAGCCCCGCCCAAGTTTGAAATCTTTGCCGACCGCATCGAGATCACCTCGGCCTGCGCCTTGCCCGAAGGCTTGACTCCAGCTGAGTTTTTTGAGGGCTACTCTATCCCGCGCAACAAAGAGCTGATGCGCGTCTTCAAAGACTTGGAGATGGTGGAGCACCTAGGCTCGGGCCTGCCGCGCATCACCGAGTTCTATGGGCCAGAGTGCTTTCGCTTCACCGAGAATTTTTTGCGAATCACCTTTGCTGCCAGTGGGCCGGTGCATGAGACTGAAGCGACCGAACAAGTCATCCCGCAGGTCGAGGCCCCAGTCGAGGCCCCAGTCGAGGCCCCAGTCGCATTGACGGAGACGGACAAGAAAATACTCGCAGCACTCGTGAAAAAAACTCTGGGGCGCAGCCTGCTGCTGAGCGCGCTTGGCTACAACCAGCCTACAGGCAACTACAAGGCATCTATGGTCAAGCTGCTGCAAGCTGGGTTGATCGAAAACACCATCCCCGGCAAGCCCAACAGCCGCTTGCAGCAATACCGCTTGACCGCACAAGGAAAGGCCCTGATGCAATGAGGCGTGCCTTGATAAACATGTAACAGTGCCTTGACCTCCATCGTGCGGCGGGCGTAAAGTGGCACCGCTGACATCGGGAAACCGATCGAAGCATCCACTGGGGTGCATACATGCACCCCGCCCATCAGAACGATGAAGCTTTTTTTGGGCAAACCCTGGGTCGATCCTCTCGTGACGACCCATCGGCCCGACCAGTTCGCTGGTCGGGCTTGTTTTTTGGGTTTTGGGCAGTCGGCAGCACGTTCCAGCTGCGCCCTGCTCAGCGTCAGTCCAGACTCAGACCGATCTTGCGCGACACCGCGCCCCACTTGGCAAAGTCCTTGGCCACTTTGGCGACCGCCTGATCGGGTGTGCTGCCCATCACGGTCTGGTCGGATGCCCTGAGGCGTTCGTTGGCCTCTGGGGTGCGCAGCGCGTCGACCACCGCTTGGCGGAACTTGGCCACGATGTCATCGGGCACTTGTTTGGGGGCCATCAAGATCAGGCTGAAGTCAGCCTCATAGCCTTTCACCCCGGCTTCGTCCATGGTGGGCACTTCGGGCAAAGAGGGCGAGCGCGCTTGGCCCGACACCGCCAGCGCCGTCAACTTGCCCGAGCGCACATGCGGCAGCACCGTGGGCCCGGCCAGCAAACCGCAAGGCACCTGGTTGGCCAGCACGTCTTGCATGGCGGGGGCTGGGCCTTTGTAGGGGATGTGCGTCATCTGCATGCCCGTCATGCTCAGCAGCAACTCGGTGGACAAATGCCCCGGCACACCCGCGCCGCCGGAGGCATAGCTCAAGGGCATGGTCTTGGATTTGGCGATCAACTCGGTCACCGTTTTGACACCCAGCGAAGGGTTGCACACCAGGGTTTGGCTGAACGAAGACAACACGCTGATGGGCTTCAACTCGTCGAGCTTGAAGGGCATGGTTTTGTACACATGCGGGTTGACGGTGAGCAGCGTATCGGTCGCGAACAAAAAGGTGTAGCCGTCGGGTGCGGCGCGCGCCACGCTCGCTGCGCCGATGTTGCCCCCCGCGCCGGGCTGGTTCTCGATCACGATGGGTTGCTTGAGGGTGGCCAGTATTCTTTCGGCCGCTGTGCGCATGAGCAGGTCACTGGGCCCGCCGGGCGGGAAGGGAATGACCACTTTGATGGGGCGCTGTGGCCAGGCTTGGGCCAGGGCGCTGCTGCTGACAGCCAAAGCCAACAAAACCGATGCGGTCCAGCCCAGGTGGCGAAAACTCAGGGATGCAATCATGTGTAACTCCTGACAAATTGAAAGGCGTCAGCCTAGCAGACCGACAAACACGTTTTGCACGTCGTCGTTGTTGTCGATCGCGCCCAAAAAGGCTTCGACTTCTTCGAGTTGTTCGGCGCTCAGGTTGGCCGGGTCGACCGGGTTTTTGGGCTTGTAGCCCAGCTTGGCCGACACCACGGTGAAGCCGTGTTCGGGCAGGGCGCGGCTGACCAGGTCCAGGTCGGTCGCTTCGCTGATGAACACCGTCACGCCGTCTTCGTCAGCAGGCTCAAAGTCTTGTGCACCGGCTTCGATGGCGGCCAGCTCGGGGTCGGCGCCGGCCTGGGCGGGTTCGGCTTCGATGAACCCCACATGGTCAAAGTCCCAAGACACCGAGCCTGAAGTGCCTTGCTGGCCCTTGCGAAACAGCACGCGCATCTCTGACGCGCTGCGGTTGACGTTGTCGGTCAGCACCTCGATCATCACCGGCACTTGGTGCGGCGCAAAGCCTTCGTAGATCACGCGCTCAAAGCTGACCGCATCGCCCAGCAAGCCGGCGCCTTTCTTGATGGCGCGCTCCAGCGTTTCCTTGGGCATGGACACCTTGCGGGCTTGCTCGACCACCAAGCGCAGGCGCGAGTTGGCGGACGGGTCAGCGCCATTGCGCGCCGCGATCATGATGTCCTTGGCCAAGCGGCCAAACAATTTGCCTCTGGCGTCTGCGGCTTGTGCTTTGCCTTTGGCTTTCCATTGCGCGCCCATGGGGTCTTCCTTGTCTTGGGATCAAAAAGAAGAGTTTAAGCGCTCGCCCATCTCAAGCCTTCGTCAAACGCGGGTCTCACAGGTCACAGGCGACAGGGTCTGGGAGGGCAATAATGGCCGATCAGACACAACGCTGCCCATGAACCACCCTGCCTTGCCTTTGTTTCCCGGTTTTGCCCACCACCTGCGGGAGGTCAGCCCCGGCATCTCGGTCTGCGCCATGGTGGGCGGCCAGGGGCCCGGCTTGCTCTTGCTGCATGGGCATCCCCAAACCCTGGCCATTTGGCACAAAGTGGCCCCCACGCTGGCGCAGCACTTCACCGTCGTGGCCGCTGATTTGCGCGGCTATGGCGATTCGTCCAAGCCTGAAGGCGGGCCAGACCACGTGGCTTACGCCAAACGCAGCATGGCGCAAGACCAGGTGAGCCTGATGCAGCAGCTGGGCTTTGCC
>JBILPS010000030.1:0-34797 GCA_044373655.1 Rhodoferax sp. | reverse complement strand
CCACGCTGGTGGAAGCCTTTGTGAAACGTGCGCAGCAGGTATATGGCGATGCATGAGGACCTGGCCGCTGAAGGCACAGGCAAAGCGGCCACCGCGTCCATTTCCGTTGAGGTGGTCTATTCACCCGGGCCACGCTTAGTGCACCACCAGTCGGTGAAGCTGCCCGAAGGCTGCCCGCTGACGCAGGCCCTGCCCACTATCGCTCAGGCGCTGGGCGTGCAGCTGCAAGTATTGACCGCTCTGGAAGTTGGTATTTGGGGGATTCGCTGCCCTAAAGAGCGCGTGTTGACGCAAGGCGAGCGTGTCGAGTTTTACCGCCCCTTGCGGGTGGATCCCAAAGTGGCCCGGCGCGAGCGTTTTGTCCGCCAAGGTGCCAAGGCCGCCGGCCTATTCGCCCAAAAGCGGCCTGGCGCTAAAGCAGGTTACTAGCCCGCGCTACCGAAGCCGCCCTTCGAGCGGCGCTAAGCCCACGAGTACAATCGGTTTTTTGGAGCTTTGACATGCGCCTTCTCGGCAAAGCGCTCACCTTCGACGACGTGTTGTTGGTGCCAGCGTACTCCCAAGTCCTACCTAAGGACACCTCTCTCGCCTCCCAGTTTTCCCGCAATATCGCTCTGAACCTGCCCCTGGTAACGGCCGCCATGGACACGGTAACCGAAGCGCGCCTTGCGATTGCTATCGCCCAGGAAGGCGGTATTGGGGTGGTGCATAAAAACCTCACGGTGGCCGAACAAGCGGCACAGGTCGCCAAAGTCAAGCGCTATGAGTCCGGCGTATTACGTGATCCGGTAGTCATTACCCCGCATTTCACGGTGCGCGAGGTCATGGCTTTGTCGGACCAATTAGGCGTATCGGGCTTCCCCGTCTGCGATGCTGGCAAGGTGGTCGGTATCGTCACCGGCCGTGATTTGCGCTTTGAAACCCGTTATGACCAGCGTGTCAGCGACATCATGACGCCGCGCGAACGCCTTATCACTGTGCCGGACGGCACCACACTGGAAGAAGCCAAGGCGCTGCTCAACAAGCACCGCCTGGAGCGCTTACTGGTAGTGAACGAAGCCTTTGAACTCAAAGGCCTGATTACCGTCAAAGACATTACCAAGCAAACCAGCTTTCCCAATGCGGCGCGGGATGCCTTTGGCAAATTGCGCGTGGCGGCGGCAGTAGGTGTGGGCGAGGGCACAGAAGAACGCGTGGAAGCGCTGGTGCGCGCCGGGGTGGACGCGATCGTGGTTGATACCGCCCATGGCCATAGCAAAGGTGTGATTGAACGGGTGCGCTGGGTCAAGCAAAACTACCCCCACGTCGATGTGGTGGGCGGCAATATTGCCACTGGTGCTGCGGCGCTGGCGCTGGTGGAAGCGGGCGCGGATGCAGTCAAAGTCGGCATTGGCCCAGGCTCGATCTGCACGACGCGCATCGTCGCGGGCGTTGGCGTGCCCCAAATCATGGCTATTGATAATGTGGCAACCGCTTTGCGCGGTACGGGCGTGCCCTTGATCGGTGATGGCGGTGTGCGCTACAGCGGGGATATTGCCAAGGCCATAGCAGCAGGTGCTAGCTCGGTGATGATGGGCGGCATGTTCGCCGGCACCGAAGAGGCGCCGGGTGAAATCGTGCTCTACCAGGGCCGCAGCTACAAAAGCTACCGCGGCATGGGCAGCATAGGCGCGATGCAGCAAGGCAGCGCCGACCGCTACTTCCAAGAGTCCAGCACCGGCAACCCCAACGCGGACAAACTGGTACCCGAGGGCATTGAGGGCCGTGTGCCCTACAAAGGCTCCATGGTCTCCATCGTGTTTCAAATGTCGGGCGGCTTGCGCGCTAGCATGGGCTACTGCGGCTGCTCCACGATTGCTGATATGCAAAACAAGGCCGAGTTCGTGGAAATTACCGCTGCCGGTATCCGCGAAAGCCATGTGCACGATGTGCAGATCACCAAAGAAGCACCTAATTACCGAGCGGATTGAAAACCGCTGTTGCCCTGATGTCGCACCAAAAAATATTGATACTGGACTTCGGTTCACAAGTTACCCAATTGATAGCCCGGCGCGTGCGTGAGGCGCATGTGTTTTGTGAGGTGCATCCCTGTGATGTGAGCGACGAATGGGTGCGCGCTTATGCGCGGGACGGCAGTTTGAAGGGCATCATTCTTTCGGGCAGCCATGCCAGCACTTACGAGGAAGAAGACCTGCGTGCGCCCAAAGTGGTGTACGAGTTAGGCATTCCGGTGCTCGGCATTTGTTACGGCATGTTCACCATGGCTGTGCAATTAGGCGGTCAGGTGGCCCCCAGTCATAAGCGCGAATTCGGCCATGCCGATGTACGCGCTCATGGCCATACCGCTTTACTAAACGGCATACAGGACTACGCCACCCCGATGGGGCATGGCATGCTGCAGGTCTGGATGAGCCATGGCGACAAAGTGACCGAATTGCCCAGCGGCTTTAAGCTGATGGCCAGCACCGATAGCTGCCCAATAGCCGGTATGGCCGATGAAGAGCGCCGTTTTTACGGCCTGCAGTTTCACCCAGAAGTGACCCACACCAAACGCGGCGCCGCCATTCTGGAGCGCTTTGTGCTCGATATCTGCGGCACCCAGGCGGACTGGATCATGGGCGATTACATCTCCGAAGCCGTCGCCAAAATCCGCGCGCAGGTGGGCATTGAAGAAGTTATTTTGGGCTTGTCCGGCGGGGTGGATTCCTCGGTGGCCGCAGCGCTGATTCACCGGGCCATTGGAGACCAGCTCACTTGCGTTTTCGTGGACCATGGACTCTTGCGCCTAAACGAAGGCGATGCGGTCATGGAGATGTTTGCCGGCAAACTGCACGCCAAAGTAATACGCGTAGATGCGGCAGATTTGTTTCTAGGTAAATTGGCGGGCGTGTCCGAGCCAGAGGCCAAGCGCAAAGTTATCGGCGGCTTGTTTGTGGATGTTTTCAAAGCGGAGGCGGCCAAACTCAAAGCGGGGCAGGGCGGAGCGAGCCCTGCCGTCAAAGGTGCCAGTTTTTTAGCCCAAGGCACAATTTACCCGGACGTGATCGAGTCCGGTGGCGCCAAAAGCAAAAAAGCGGTCACGATCAAAAGCCATCACAACGTAGGTGGCCTACCGGAGCAATTGGGCCTGAAACTGCTCGAGCCCTTGCGTGATTTGTTCAAAGACGAAGTGCGCGAACTCGGCGTGGCGCTGGGCCTGCCCGCCGCTATGGTTTATCGCCACCCCTTCCCCGGCCCCGGCCTGGGGGTGCGCATATTGGGCGAGGTGAAAAAAGAATACGCCGACTTATTGCGCCGCGCTGATGCGATCTTCATCGAAGAACTGCGTAATTTCCGCGATGACGAAAGCGGCAAAAACTGGTACGAACTGACCAGCCAGGCCTTTGCCGTGTTCCTGCCCGTCAAAAGCGTGGGCGTGATGGGCGATGGCCGCACCTACGACTATGTGGTGGCGCTGCGCGCAGTACAAACCACCGACTTCATGACCGCAGACTGGGCGGAATTGCCATATGCCCTACTGAAAAAAGTATCGAGCCGCATCATCAATGAGGTGCGCGGAATTAACCGAGTTACTTACGACGTTTCTAGCAAACCTCCGGCTACTATTGAGTGGGAGTGACTTTTCGAACTGACAGGCTGAACGCGTTGATTTTCCATCTTGCATAAAGACGCAATGAATATCTGGACTTACCGTCGACCATTCTCCGCGCAAGGGGAGAATTTCATAGTGCTGATCGAAGCAGGCTTCACTGGATGGCGCAGTCGACTCATGATCGGACACCAGGAGTTTGTCCGTGACGAAACTATTCTTTTTGGTGCCGCATGGGACTGCCGCAATCACAGACTGTGCCACACGCTGCCAGACGGCTCGCAGCTCGAGGTAGAGATTGGCTATCTCAATTGGTTCAACACGGGTATCAGGGTGAGCATCAACGGCATTTTGGTGCACGAAAGTCATCCAGGACGAGATATCCTTTTTCTCACAAGCTTGCGCAAGGCAAGCTTAGGTGACAAAAGCGAGCAACAGTTACAGGAGCAGCGGCAGCGCGATGCGGCCCAGTGGGCGCTTAACCGCCCCTCACTCATTGTCGACATTGCTCTTGGCCTGCTGTTCTTCGCAATCAGTAAGATCACCGGCGACCTGACGACGGCGGCATTGGTGGGTGCAGGCGCAGGCTTGACCGTGGTGGCGGCGCAGCGCTTTGTGAAACTCGATTTGCTAGGCGGTCTGGCCATGTTTGGGGTATTCACCTTGCTGTTATCTGCTGGATTTTCCTTTTGGTTTCAGGATGAGCGCATGGTGCAACTCAAGGGCAGTATCTTGGGGGTACTCATCGCAAGCCTGATTTTGGGAGATTCGTTGTTCAACCACGGGCGCTACTTTGGCGCACGTTTAGCCCGCTATCTCATTGGCATGACGGTGGATTCGCGCCGGTTAACCCTGGGCATCGCCATGCTTGGCTTGACCATGGCTGGACTCAACCTTCTGGCGACGCATTGGCTGAGCAAGGATTCTTGGCTCATCTACACCACCTTTGTGGACGCGCCGCTGGCTATGGTGTTGGGATTGCTTGTCTTCAGATTTGCAAAGCAAGTGGATTAGTAGTCTTTTCAGCGCTGACCGCCAACTGAAGAAATGCTCTGACCATCTTGCGCAAAATAAGCTGACGTTTATCATCTCAACCATGAAATCCCATCTTTCCCGCTCTCTCGTTTTCTCTGCCTTTTGCGCCTTTGCTTGCCTTAGCGCTTGGGAATAGTTTTAATCGGCAGCAGAAAGTTTGCACTCAAATTTAATGACCATCCAGCCTCAGCTTTCTCATCCAAAGTATCGCCCGGATATTGATGGCTTACGAGCCATTGCTGTACTAGCGGTTGTGACATTTCACGCCTTTCCAGAGTTCGTACGGGGTGGTTTTATTGGCGTCGATATCTTTTTTGTAATTTCTGGATATCTCATCTCTACAATAATATTTGAAAATTTGGAGAAAGGCAGCTTCAGCTTCTCTGAATTTTACGCCCGCCGTATAAGGCGCATTTTTCCATCACTATTGGTGGTTATTATTGCATGCTTTGTTTTCGGTTGGTTTGAATTATTGGCAGATGAATTTAAGCAATTGGGCAAGCATATTGCCGCCGGGAGCGGGTTTATATCCAACTTTGTTTTTTGGGGTGAAGCCGGCTACTTTGATAATTCGGCAGATACCAAACCTTTGTTACACCTGTGGAGTCTAGGGATAGAGGAGCAGTTTTATATCACATGGCCAATGTTTATATGGCTTTCTTGGAGATATAAATTAAATTTCCCGTTAATTGCCCTAACTGTTGCGTTGGTATCCTTTGTTTTGAGCGTCAAAGGTGTAAGAAATGACTCCGTAGCTACCTTCTACTCCCCACAAACACGTTTTTGGGAGTTGATAATTGGCAGCTTGTTGGCTTGGGGTGCGATTGAAAAAAATAGGGATTTTATTGCCAATTCAAAGAGTCCCATCAATGCATGGATCTCTTACGTCATTTTTAATAAAAAGCAAGACGCAAACCACCAAATCGCGGTCAATTTTCTTTCCATTGCTGGGCTTTGCATATTGATCGGTGGTTTTTGGGGGTTAACTAAGGAATCACGCTTTCCTGGCGAATTTGCTTTGGTGCCAGTTTTTGGCTCTGCTCTAATCATCGCCGCCGGTCCACATGCCTACATTAATCGAACGCTGTTAGCAAATAAAATTGCTATTTGGTTTGGCCTCATCAGTTTTCCTTTGTACTTGTGGCACTGGCCACTACTGGCTTTCGCCAGGATCGTGAAAAGTGAGGCGCCCAGCCTAAATATACGCGTAACCATTGTAGTCCTGTCTGTAGTGCTTGCTTGGCTCACCTACAAGCTTGTCGAAAGGCCACTAAGGTTTGGTGGATACAAAAAAACTAAGGTCAGTGCGCTGACGGTTCTAATTACTATTATTGGATACCTTGGGTACAACATATATGAACGAGATGGCTTACCCTTCAGGGTTGAGAATTTCGCAGCGAAAGATTTTTTAATTCCTAGGGAAGGTATAGACCCCTTATTGAAATCAATGGCTTGGTTCGAGGGTAAGGATGATTGGTTATTCCTTGGAAATAATTATGATAAAACCGTTTCCAAGCTCAAGCTTACCATTGAACCTGAAAATCGCCATATAGTCGCAACCAAAGAGCTTTTTTCGTCAATTGCTGAGACAGGCAATAAATATAATACGAAAGTTGTTTTAATTATCGGCCCGGATAAACCAAGTATTTACCCGGAGTATTTACCAGACAATATTTCGCCGTCGCCGAAAAAATACATTAACCATTTTTTAATTGCGCTTAATGACGTTCCGAATCTTACTGTTTATAATCCGACATTTGATTT
The DNA here is from genome assembly GCA_044373655.1 of Rhodoferax sp. Taxonomy (GTDB): domain Bacteria; phylum Pseudomonadota; class Gammaproteobacteria; order Burkholderiales; family Burkholderiaceae_C; genus Allorhodoferax. The sequence continues at coordinate 28,409 of JBILPS010000030.1, read as the reverse complement.
AGTTAGCGCCAAGAAAGAAGAGGGAGTCCTTTATTGGATGACTGATACGCATTGGAATCATAAAGGAGCTTTCTTAGCATATGCTGGCTTCTCAAGGCTACTTAACTTGCCGGTCCCACAAGTTGAATTTACCCCAAGTTCAACAACACATAGCGGGGATCTTATTGGAATTTCTAATTTAAAGGACTTCCCTCTTCACAAAGTTGATAACTGGGACGTATCGTGGAAAGATAAGCCCATAATTATTGAGAGAGAAATTCCGGATGAGCAAAAAACAAGCTTTGGGGGTGTTACTGTTGTAACCAATGAAAGACCATTGTCAAATATGTATGCTTGGGTTTCTGGTGATTCATTTTCAGGGGCCTTAAGGCAGTATTTAAATGCGACCTTTAAAGAGGTGCGATATGTAGGGCACTGGAGTGATAAGCTTAAAGATTTGTCTGGCGAGTTGACGAAGGCAGAAAGAAGACCTGACATCATAATTATTGTAAAGGTTGAACGATCGTTTTAGAGAATTTTTTTGAAATGTAATTTCATTTGATTGATTTAAGAGTATATATTTTTGTAGTTGTTTTTTAATAATGAAGAAGATTGAACTTGGGAAGTGCAACATGGGATAAGTGTTGGTGAAACACCTCTGCAAGTTTTCCAAATCCCATTCTTCTAAGGCGACCTTTCCTAGGACTTAGACATGAAATTTGTGTTCGCTATATTTTTCTTAACCTGCTTTAATTATGTCGCTGCTCAAACGGTGAATCCAATTTTAGTTGAAGTGCAAACTGGAAGAGAGTCAGGAGTTTTTCCTAAATCTCCAGTAGTCCAGAGGGCGATTATCCTTCAGCCATCGGCACCATCCGATACCGCCTTGCTTTTTTATCGCGGCTGGTCTGGCATTGCAAACATTAAGTCGGCAAACGACTGGCAAAGGAATTTGAATTTCCTCAAAAACTATACCGGACTCTTTGACGAAGCCGGTATTTCACTTGTTGTAATGGATTGTCCAAGTGACGAAAACGGTGTTGCACCGGGAAATACACCCCTAGGATGTAATGATGACTTTCGTTCATCTAAAAAACATGCAGACGATGTCAGGAAAGTTATTGCAACATTAAGGGAAAAGAATAGCATTACTAAGTTCTATGTGATGGGGCACAGTTATGGAGCAATATCTTCAAAATGGCTTGCCAAAAACTTAGGAAATGAGTTGAGTGGAAGCATTCATTCTGCCTCTCAAACGCTTGCAACTAGAAACCGTGCTTTCGCTTACTCGATGGAATCCTTCGATATGAGTTCAATAAAGGCGCCTGTTCTCAATATTCACCATGCAGATGATCAATGTGCATACACGCCGTATTCAGCTGTTTTGGCATATTCAACTAAAAACTTGATAACGGTAAAAGGAGGCATTCCGAATGGTGATATTTGTGGCGGAGGACATTACCACTCCTTTGAAGGAAGAGAAGAAGTTTCTTCAAAAGCAATTATCAAATGGATAAAAACAGGACAACTTGAAGAGTTAATTGGGAATTGATCTAAATCAAAAAAATAATAATTCAATTGCAAATTAAGGATTTGTATGTACCTGCCCAGCCAATTCGACCCTAAAGACCCGCAAGTGGCGGTCGACATCATGCAGACCCATCCATTTGCCAGCTTGATTTCTACGGATGATGTGGGCCTGCCCTTTGTCACGCACTTGCCGGTACATTGGGACGCGAAACCGGGGCAGGGCGCTGGGTACGGGGTATTGCTCGGCCATTGCGCACGCGGCAACCCGCACTGGAAATACCTAGCGCAGCGCTCGCAGGCGGTGGTTACCTTTATGGGGCCGCATGCCTACATGTCGCCCAAGGTCTATCCCGATCTGGCGCGTGTGCCGACCTGGAATTACGTGGCGGTGCATTGTGTAGTCGAGGCTGAGGTGCTAGACGGACACGATGCCAAAGATGCTTTGCTCAAACAACTCATTGCCGACCATGAGCCTGCCTATGCCGACCAGTGGAGGGGCTTGCCGGAGGATTACACCACGAAGATGCTTAGCGCCATCGTGGCGTTTTCATTAAAAATCAATAGTATGCAATGCAAAGTTAAAGTGAATCAGCATCGTCCTGAAGCGCATGCCCGCATGTTAGAAATATACGATGCAGGTGGCCCTGACGACCAGGCCTTGGGAGCCTGGATGCGCAAAATGGGCTTGACTGGGGCCTCTCATTAGGGCTTTATCAATGGCCCAAATCCTGCTCGATGACACGCACTGGATGCGCCTGGCTTTAGAGCAAGCGGCTGTGGCTGCGCAAGCGGGCGAAGTGCCAGTTGGCGCCGTAGTGGTGCAAAACGGGCGACTGATTGGGAGCGGGCATAACCGATGCATTGCGGATAAGGACCCCACCGCCCATGCTGAAGTGGTGGCGCTGCGCGCTGCAGCGCTGGCCCTGGGCAATTACCGCCTGGACGATTGCATTCTGTATGTGACACTGGAGCCATGCGCCATGTGCAGCGGCGCACTGATCAACGCCCGGCTTCAAAAAGTGGTTTTCGGGGCACGCGACGTACGCGCTGGAGCTGCCGGTTCGGTGCTGGATGTGTTTGCCGTGAAAGCCCTCAACCACCACACCCGCGTACAAGGCGGGTTGCTGGCACAGGAGTGCGCCGACATCTTGCGTGATTTTTTTAAGCCTAAGCGAGCCAATATGAGCCCTTTGCGTGAAGATGCCCTGCGCACCCCTGAAGCGCGGTTTTCCGATTTGCCGGACTATCCCTGGACACCGAATTACCTGAGCGACTTGCCAGCATTGGACGGCTTGCGCATGCATTACTTGGACGAAGGCCCGAAAGACGCGCAACGCACGTTTTTGTGCCTGCACGGCAACCCCGCCTGGAGCTATCTGTACCGCAAGATGATTCCAGTTTTTACTGGAGCAGGGCATCGGGTCCTAGCCCCCGACCTCATTGGCTTTGGCAAGAGCGACAAGCCGAAAAAAGACAGCGCCCACCAGTTTGACTTTCACCGCCAGGTATTGCTGGAGTTCGTGGAGCGCTTAGACTTGAAAAACATAGTTTTGGTCGTACAGGACTGGGGCGGCATTTTTGGCCTGACATTACCCATGGTCACGCCGCACCGATATGCTGGACTTTTGGCCATGAACACGCTGCTGGCCTGTGGCGATGAGCCGCTATCGCCTGGCTTTCTAGGGTGGCGGGCCTGGTGCGCGAAAAACCCCGAATTCGACGTAGGGCGGCTTTTTGCTCGAGGCAACAGCCACATGGCTGAGCCAGAGTGGCAAGCCTATAACACGCCCTTTCCGGATGCTGGTCACCGTGCTGCTTTGCGCGTTTTTCCGAATATGGTGCCCGAATTCGCAGATAGCCCAGGTGCCGCGATCGCCCGCCAAGCCCGTGATTTCTGGCGCAACCAGTGGTCGGGGCGCACTTTTATGGTCATCGGCCAGCAAGACCCAGTCCTGGGGGAGTCTGTCATGCGCGCTTTGCAGAGCCAGATTCGTGGCTGCGAGCACGTCATGCTGCTGCCCGAGGCTGGGCATTTTGTGCAGGAGCATGGGCAGGCAATTGCGCAGTCTGCCGTTGCGTTCTTTTCAGACACGCCCAATGCGTAAGGCGGACGCGCCGCCTTCGTCTATACAAACCTTCCAGCCTTTACATTTACGTATTCCGACCATGCGCTACTCAGCGCGACGCAGCAAGCCATGAGCCATATCTACATTTATTCCCCCTCCAGCGCTGTGCGTGACAAAGTCGCTTTTCGGCGTGGCGTCAAGCGTTTGCGGGCTTTGGGGCACGAGGTGGAGCTAGACGCAGACGCGCTGTCCAGCCACCAGCGGTTTGCAGGGGACGATGTGACCCGGTTGGCTGCGATCGCGCGGGCGGCAGCCAGTGGTGCCCATGTCGCCATGATTTCGCGTGGCGGTTACGGTCTGACCCGCATCCTGGCGGACCTGCCTTATGCAGCGCTGGCCAAAGCGATCGAATCGGGCACCCAGTTTGTGGGCCTGAGTGATTTCACCGCTTTGCAGTTGGGCTTGATGGCCAAGACCGGCGCTATCACCTGGCAAGGCCCCTGCATTGGCGAGGATTTCGGAGGCGAGGACGATCCCGACGAGATCATGCAAGCCTGCTTTGATGATTTATTACTGGCGCAAGGCGAAGGCGTTGGCTGGCGACTGCCACGCGGTCAAGCGGTGCAAAAGGATCATGAGATCCATGGCGCCAAGCTGTGGGGCGGTAATTTATCAGTGCTGGTATCACTGCTCGGCACGCCCTATATGCCGAAAGTGCGAGGCGGCGTTTTATTTTTAGAAGATGTAGGCGAGCACCCCTACAGGCTGGAGCGCATGCTGACCCAGCTGCTGCACAGCGGTGTTTTGGCGCAGCAAAAGGCGCTCGTGCTCGGCCAGTTCACGAATTACAAGCTGGTGCCACACGATAAAGGCTTCAAACTCGACACCGTGGCGCAATGGCTGCGCACCCAGGTTTCTATCCCTATCGTCATGGGTCTGCCGTTAGGCCATGTTCCGACCAAGGTACTGCTACCGGTGGGCGCCAAAGTGGATCTGGTGTTGCAAGGGCAGGAAGCCCTGATGGCCTGGGGTCACCTGTAGCACTGCATTTTTGCTCTGGCGGCTAGCTAGCTCTGCCAATTAGACCGATCCCATCTTTTTATTAACATAATATACATCGTATGAAGTTAAAAAATGGCAAGTCAGAGGGTGCAAGCTGAGTAAACCGCTACTGATTGGACTCAAGTGCAAGGACTACTCCGGCATCACTGACGCGAAGCCGTGTGCCCCGTTAAGGAGTTGGTCGGGCAATCATGTGTCGCACCAGAATCTTTGCAGAAGCGTGTTTGTCCGCCACGTCTGCAAAATCCAGCGCAGTCATGCCTTTTTGGTTTTTCAGGCTGGCATCTGCGCCTTCGGCAAGCAGCAGTTCCACGGCCTGGGGGCTGCCATACATAGCCGCCATCATCAAGGGCGTGGTCTGGTTGGGCGATTCAGCGTCTATATACGCGGAATGGTTCAGTAGCAGCTTGATCACCTCGATGTGCCCGCCGGAGGCGGCGTAATGCAAAGGGGTCCAACCGGTTTTATTGACGTCGGCGTCCAGCGCAATTAAGCGCTTGCAGACTTCGACCATACCGGCCATGGAAGCCAGCATCAAGGGGCTTTCATCTTTGGCGGTTCGCACCTCTGCACGCAAGCCTTTGGTGCGCAAAAGCAAGTCTAAAACTGCTGGCGAAGGCTGCCGTATGGCCAGAACCAGGGGATACTGCCCATCAAAACTTAAGGTGTTCGGATCAAAGCCGCGTGCCAAAAGCTTGGCAACCACCTTCACTTCATCGGTTTTCAGGCCTTCAAAAAAATCAGCATAGGAACCCGCCTTAGCTGGAAAAATACACAACAAAACAAAAAGATATAAAGCATACTTAAAGTGAAACATACGATTAATCTCAGCTACTACATGAAGTTTCAGTATGCGCTTGCGGCTTAAATAAGCGCAAAAAATTGTCGCTACTGGCCAAGCCCACTTCCTCCACGCTGCAGCCGCGTACCTGGGCAATCTGCTGCGCCACCAGCGGCACGAAGGAGGGGTTGTTCGTTTTTCCCCGGTGCGGTACGGGTGCCAAATAGGGGCTATCGGTCTCAATCAGCAAACGGTCTAGCGGCACCCAGGCCGCAATATCGCGCAAGTCCTGGGCCGTTTTGAAGGTGACTATTCCGGAAAACGAGATGTAAAACCCGCGCTCTAAAGCGGCGCGGGCCACCTCTGCAGTTTCCGTAAAGCAATGAAAAACACCGCCAGCGCTACCGGATGAGCCGTCTTCGCCCTCCTCCTCCAGCAAGGCCAAAGTGTCTTGCGATGCGCTGCGGGTATGGATAACTAGCGGCTTGCACAGCGCGCGCGCGGCGCGTATATGCACCCGAAAGCGTTCGCGCTGCCAGTGCATGTCAGCCACCGTGCGCCCGTTGAGCCGGTAGTAGTCCAAGCCCGTCTCGCCAATGGCTAGCACTTTGGGCATGGCACCTAGGGACAGCAAATCTTGCAGGCTAGGCTCGCACACGTTCTCATTGTCCGGATGCACCCCCGCCGTGGCCCAAAAATTCGCGTAGTCCAGAGCCAAACTATGCACCACGGGAAATTCTTCCAGCGTGGTGCAAATACACAAAGCGCGCTCGACCTGCGCCAATTCCATGGCCGCGCGTATCTCCAGCACTTGGCTGCGTAGCTCAGGAAATGCCAGATGGCAGTGCGAATCAGTAAACACTTTGTAGGCTCAGCTTAGTAGGTTAGGCGCAGATTTTGGCGGCGGATCACACCGTGTCGTTGGTCCGCTTGCTGCCTAAGAGCGACCCAAGCGCGGTTTCGATGGTATTTTTCAAAAATGCACCACGCGCATCAGCGCTAAAGCGCAGGCCAACGCCCTGGGGCCGCCCGCTGGATGAGTTGGCCGGCGTGATCCAGGCCACATGTCCGATAAAGGGGTGACGCTTAGGGTCCTGGGGCAGTGTCAACAGTCCGTACAGTTCCTCACCCATTTGGTAATCCCGTCGGGTTTGTACAAACAAGCCCCCCTCGGAAAACACCGATATATACGCTTGGTACAAGTCCAGCGGCGTGTCCATCCGCAATTGCAAAACCGTAGGCCGGGCGCTCCCGCCAGACAAAACCGATTCAGACCACAGGCTTTCGCCAGCCAGAGTGGAAAAGGGTGGTGTTGACACTGTCATAAGGCGAGGGACCAGATTTAAGTGACAATTTTGGCAAGCGCCGTATGGGCCTGGGCCATCAAAGCTTCCATAAACAATCCCGGGTTAAACGGGTGGTCCATAGTGCGCCGATGCGCCTGCAAGCGCACACTCCATTCTGACAAAACGGCCAGCGGCACACCACGCGGCAAGTCTTTTACGCTGAAAAATCGGGGCTGCCCGTCCACCGCCAGCGCCAACAGGTCATGACAAAGTTGCTGCTGCGCGCTGAGCAATTGCTGTGGCGTCCAGTCCCGCAAGGCTTGTAGATCGCCCCGTACCAGCGCCTGGGGCAGCGCCGCCCAATGCGCGGAGTCTTGACCGGATTGGGCCCAATGCAGCGCCGCCTGGGGGCGTCCGCCCTGGGCCTTCAGCGCCACTGCAGCTTGCGCGGGCTCTAGGCCCTGCGTGCCCAGCCAGGCCAGGCTGCTCGTCTCATCGGGCCAGACCATGGTGTGCACCAGACAGCGGCTGCGGATGGTGGGCAGCAGTTGGTGCGCTGCTTCGCTGGCCAGCACAAAGCGCACATCGCCCGGCGGCTCCTCCAGCGTTTTGAGTAAAGCATTGGCGGTGAAGGCATTCATGTCCTCCGCCGGATACACCAACACCGCCTTACCACGCCCGCGCGCGCTGGTGCGCTGTGAAAAATCAACCGCATCGCGCATGGCCTCGATGCGTATTTCTTTGCTGGGCTTGCGCTTTTTGTCATCCAAGTCCGCCTGGGCTTTCTCCGACAGCGGCCAGCCCAAGTCCAGCATCCAGGTCTCGGGCATCAAAACACACAGGTCGGCATGGGTACGGACATCGATCGCGTGGCAACTGGCGCACTGACCGCATGCAGCGTCGGCCTGCGGCTGCTCGCACAGCCAGGCCTTGACCAAGCCCAGCGCCAGTTCATACTGCCCCAGCCCAGCCGGTCCCGACAGCAACCAGGCGTGGCCACGCTGCGCTAACAGGCTGCGGGTTTGCTCGGCAATCCAAGCCGGGTTCTCTGCGTTCATGCGCCGGGCGCTCCGCGTAAAAACCCCTTGGCACGCAAAGCCGCCATCACCTGCTCACGCACCGCCTCGGGGCTTTGGTCGGCGTTGATGCGGGCAAAGCGCTGCGGGTCTTGTGCCAGGCGCGTAGCGTAGCCACCCGCTACCGCCTCAAAAAAAGCCAAAGGTTGCGATTCAAATTTATCCGGCACGCGCGCGCCGGACAGCCGAGCGGCGGCGACCTGAGGCGGCAGGTCAAACCAGATCGTCAGTTGGGGGTGCAATAGAGCTTGCGATTTATCGCTATGGCTTTGCACCCACTGCTCCAGCGTTTGCAATACGCCCAGATCAAAACCCCGACCCGCGCCTTGGTAGGCAAAGGTGGCGTCGGTAAACCGGTCGCACAAAACCACCCTGCCCTGCGCCAAGGCCGGCGCGATGACGCTTTGTATATGGTCCCGCCGCGCCGCAAACACCAACAGCGACTCGGTCAAAGCGTCCATCGGGTCGTTCAGCACCAGCTGGCGCAAGGCTTCAGCTAGCGGGGTGCCTCCGGGCTCGCGGGTACGGGTGACGCTGCGCCCCTGGGATTCAAAGGCCTGCGCCACCGCCTCGATATGCGTGGACTTGCCGGCACCGTCTATGCCTTCAAAGCTAATAAAAAGTCCTTGGGTGTTTTGCATCGCTAGGTTTGAAAGGCCGCGTCTTTAGGGGGAGCGTTGGTATTTATTGACCGCGCGATTGTGCGCCTCCAAGGTCGCGCTAAATTCGCTGCTGCCGTCACCGCGCGCCACGAAATACAGCGCCTTGGACGCAATCGGGTGCAAAGCCGCGTGCAGCGCCGCTTTGCCGGGCATAGAAATCGGGCTGGGCGGAAGGCCCTCGCGCGTGTAGGTGTTGTAGGGCGTGTCCGTTGTTAGATCGGATTTGCGGATGTTGCCGTCAAAACGCGTACCCATGCCATAAATGACCGTGGGGTCGGTTTGCAAGCGCATACCCAAAATCAAGCGATTGTGAAATACCGCCGAAATCTCCGGCTGGTCGCTTATTTTTCCGGTTTCTTTTTCAATGATGCTGGCCAGTATCAAGGCCTCCTCGGGGGTTTGCAGTGGAACTTTTGGGTTGCGCTCGGCCCAAGCGGCGGCCAATTGCTTGTCCATCGCCCGCATCGCGCGGCGTAACACGGCGGTATCACTCGAGCCTTTAGAGAAGGTATAGGTGTCCGGAAAGAACCGCCCCTCCGGGTGCTCACCCGGGCGCCCCAAGCTTTGCATGAGTTGGGCGTCGCTGAGTTGGGCCGTGTCGGGCTTTAAACGATCGGCTTTGCGCAAGGCCTCACGCACTTGGCGGATATTCCAACCTTCTACCAGCGTCACGCTGCCGCTAGAGGCGTCGCCGCGCACCAGTTTTTGCAGAATCTGCCAGGGACTGGCCTGACCGCTCCATTCATAGCTGCCCGCGCGAATCTGGCGCGACTGTCCGGATAAGCGGAACCACCAGTACAACAATGTCGGATTCACCGCTACGCCGCTGCGCGCTACGGCAGCGGCCACCTCTTTCGGGCTAGTGCCGGGCTCGATCGAGACCTCGGCCACTGGCTGCCTCAAATTGCTGGGCACCCACAGCCACCACGCCCCGGCGCCGCCCCCAAGCAAAAGAAGCAGCAACAGGGCGCCGAACCCACGGAAAAAGGAAAAACGCACGCTGCAAACACCCAAAAGCTTTGAATCAGTCGATGATAAAGGATGGCCTGCGACCCTAAAACTTGACCAGGATCAAGCGCCCTGCGCATATCAAGCAAACAGGGAGCGAAGCGCTTCATTTCGGGCCGCAGAAGGACTAATCTTGCAGTCCAAGGGCTTTCGTCCTGTGGGAAATCGACATGATGGACAGTGGTGTGTGCGCGGATGCGCTAAAGGCGGTGGATTTGTCCGCCATGGGCAGGCAGTCTGGGCTGACGAACTGGCACTTGGCCGGGCGCTCGCTCCTACCTGTGGTGCAAGGCGGCATGGGGGTAGGTATTTCGGCAGGTGGCCTGGCCGGCGCAGTTGCTGCGACGGGGGCGCTGGGCACGGTGTCTGCGGTGGATTTGCGCCGCTTGCACCCAGACCTGATGGCGCAAACTGGCCATCTGGACAAAGAGCCCGACGCCCGGCAAACCATAGAAGCGGCTAATTTGGTTGGGCTGGATCGGGAGATCCGCCGCGCCAAACAACTATCGGGCGGGCGCGGCGCTGTCGCCGTAAACATCATGAAAGCGCTGAGCCAATACAGCGGCCTGGTGCAACAAGCCTTGGAAAGTGGCGCCGATGCGCTGGTAGTGGGCGCTGGCCTGCCGCTTGACCTGCCTGATTTAGCCCGCGACTTTCCGGGTACTGCTTTGATACCTATTTTGTCGGACGCACGCGGCGTGCAACTCGTCGTGCGCAAATGGGAGAAGCGGGGCCGATTGCCCGATGCGGTCGTGATCGAACACCCCCGTTTGGCCGGCGGCCATCTGGGCGCGGCCAAGGTGGCCGATCTGCAGGACAAGCGCTTTGATTTTGACGTGGCCATCCCGCAGGTGCTGGAGTATTTCAAAAGCGCAGGACTAGAGGGAAAAATTCCACTGATTGCCGCAGGCGGTATCTCTAGCCGGGATGACATTCTTCGCCTGCAGGGCCTGGGCGCCTCGGCGGTGCAACTGGGTACCGCATTTGCTGTAACACGTGAATGCGATGCTGCTGATGCCTTTAAACAGGTGCTCGCCAATGCCCAGTCCAAGGACATTGTGGAGTTCATGAGCGTCTCAGGTCTGCCCGCGCGCGCAGTGCGTACGCCCTGGCTCAACAAATACCTGCGTATCGTGCCCAAGCTGCAAGCGGCTGCCCACCAAAAGAAGAAATGCAATATGTCTTTTGACTGCCTGGCCCATTGCGGCCTGCGCGATGGGGACGCCAGCGTCGGCCAGTTCTGTATCGACCAGCAACTAGGCCACGCCTTCGAAGGCGATACGCAAAAAGGCTTGTTTTTTCGCGGCGCCGGGGCTTTGCCCTTTGGCAAAGAGATCCGCTCGGTCGCGGACTTAATGCAATGGCTGCTTGGCGCCATCGAGCCGCAGCCCTTTACCAAGGAGTTTGTATGAGCGCGTTCAGCCTAGATGCGGCACCCGGCGTCCTAGCAGCCCAAAGTATCAGCATCGACGTTTTGCAAGAAAAATACCTGAGACCGGGTGAAAGCACAGACCAAGATGTCTATCTGCGCGTGGCGCGCGCACTGGCTTCGGTGGAAGCGCCGGGCGAACAGGAGCGCTACACCGCCCTGTTTTTAGCCAACCTCATGGACGGCGCTATCGGCGCCGGTCGCATCATGAGTTCGGCCGGGGCCGGCCTGGAGGCCACTTTGATTAATTGCTTTGTGCAGCCAGTGGGCGATTGCATCCAAGGCACGGACGCCCAGGGCTACCCCGGTATTTACGAGGCCTTGCGCGAATCAGCCGAAACCATGCGACGCGGTGGTGGCGTCGGCTATGACTTTTCTCGCATCAGGCCGCGCGGCGCCTTTGTCAAAGGCACCGGCTCGCTGGCCTCGGGGCCCTGCAGTTACATCAATGTGTTTGACCAGTCTTGCGCCACGGTGGAGAGCGCCGGTGCGCGGCGCGGCGCGCAAATGGCAGTGCTGCGTATAGACCACCCGGATGTGCTGGAATTCATCGCCGCCAAGCGCACACCCGGGCGCTGGAACAACTTCAATGTATCGGTGGCGGTCAGTGATGACTTCATTGCCGCCTTGCAATCGCAGCAAGCTTGGGACTTGGTGCATGTCGCCAAGCCAGGCCAAGAGCGCTTGGCCCAGGGCGCTTACCAGCGTGACGATGGCCTCTGGGTTTATGCCACGCTGGCTGCGCAGGCACTGTGGGATAGCGTCATGCAATCGGCCTACGACTATGCCGAGCCCGGCATCTTGTTTTTGGACACGATTGCGCGCGATAACAATTTGCGCGCCTTAGAAACTATTTGCGCCACCAACCCCTGCGGCGAGCAACCCCTGCCGCCCTATGGCTGTTGCGATCTGGGTCCCGTGATCTTGCCGCGCTTTGTACGCAATCCATTCGGATTTTCCGGCACCCCAAGCTTTGATTTCGAGGCGTTTACCCAGGCCGTCGCCCTGCAAGTGCGCGCTTTGGACAATGTGCTGGACCTGACTTTTTGGCCGCTTCCCCAGCAGCAGGCTGAGGCCATGGCCAAGCGCCGTATCGGTGTGGGCTTTACCGGCTTGGGCAATGCGCTGGCCATGCTCTGCCTACGCTATGACAGCCAAGCCGGCCGGGCCATGGCTGCGGAGATTGCAGGCCAAATGCGTGACGCCGCTTACGCAGCATCCATAGCCCTGGCCGCCGAACGCGGCCGCTTCCCATTGTTTGAGGCCAGCCAGTATTTTCAAGAGGGCAACTTTGCCAGCCGCTTGCCGGTGCACTTACAAGAAGCGATCTGCACCCACGGCCTGCGCAACAGCCATTTGCTCTCGATTGCACCCACGGGCACTGTCAGTCTGGCCTTTGCGGACAATGCATCTAACGGCATAGAACCCTCGTTTTCTTGGGTGTACCGACGCAAAAAACGCTTGCCTGATGGCAGCACCCTGGACTACGCGGTGGAGGACCACGCCTGGCGGCTCTACCGCCATCTCGGGGGCGATGTGGAACATCTGCCTGACTACTTTGTATCCGCCCTGGAGATGCCTGCGCAAGACCACATCGCCATGATGCAAGCGGTGCAGCCCTACATCGACACCGCAATTTCCAAAACGGTGAACGTGCCGGTGGACTACCCGTTTGCGCAGTTTCGTGATTTGTACCTCCAGGCCTGGCAAGCGGGCCTCAAGGGCTTGGCCACCTACCGTCCCAATGCGATTCTGGGCTCGGTCTTGGATGTGCCGCAAAGCGCGCCAGCCGCCGCCAGCGCAATGCCGGACAGCCATGCCGACCCGATGCGCAGCGTCATAGAAAGCCGCCCCAAAGGCGCCTTGTCTGCGGTCGCAGAAAAAATCGAATACTGGACCCAGGAGGGCCACAAAACCTTGTACCTGGTCGTCTCGTTTTTGCCGGTAAGCGGGCCACAAGGCACCGTGGACCGGGCCATAGAGTTTTTTATGCCCGTAGGCCAAAGCGGTGAATCGCAGCAATGGATGACCTCCAGCATGCGCCTCTTGTCGCTGGCGGCACGCGGCGGCTTTTTGCAACGCGCTCTGGGCGATATGCGCAAAGTAGCCTGGGACCGTGGTCCGGTGCGCTTAGGCAGTTTCGCGCGCGAGGATGGAGCCCAAGTGCCGCTGTGGCACGACTCGGAAGTCGCAGCCATTGCCTTTGCCATCGAAAACATTATTGCCATGCGCCTGGACGGTCAAACACAGGACAAGACCCCACCCCAAGCGGATGCAGGCTTTAGTCCGCATACCCTGGGTGGCAAAAAATGCCCTGAATGTGGCGCCCGCGCCGTCGTCAAGAAAGACGGCTGCGAACATTGCGGCGCTTGCGGCTGGCTGGGCAGTTGCGGCTGAAAGCGTGCTCTTGACTTAGGTCAAGCCCGCTGGGGGCCGTCCATGCGACAGTGCGGCGCATGCCCGACTCCCAAGCCAAACCCACGCACGCCAGTATCCGCATCATCCACGAGGAACACGCCTCGCTAGCGGCCATGCTGCGCTCCAGCCTGATGATGGTGCAGCGCGGGCCGCAAGACCAGCCCGAGCGCTTTTTCGATGTGATGCGCGCCATGTTGTTTTACATGGATGAATTTCCCGAGCGCCTGCACCACACCAAAGAAAGCGAATTGCTGTTTCCCACGGTGGCAGCGCGCTCCAGAGCGGCGCGTGACGTAGTGGGTCAGCTCAACCACGAGCATGCAGTGGCCGAGTCCAAAGTACGTGAAATGCAGCATCTGCTATTGGCCTGGGAGTTGCTGGGCGATTCGCGCCGGGAGCGTTTTGAACTAGCACTCAAAGCCTATGTGGATTTCTATACAAAGCACATGCAGTTGGAAGAAACCGTGGTGATTGCCGAGGCATTGCAGGTATTGGACGATGGCGATTGGAGGGCGCTGAACAGCGCGTTTTCGGTGCAAGGCAACCCGCTCACCGGAAAATACCCGCGCGAGCCTTTGTACGACCGCTTGTTCACCCGCATTACTATGCACGCTCCGGCGCCTATCGGTCTGGGGCCTTCATCCAACTAGGTATGCGCGATGTACTGTAGGCCACTCACCCTCTTCGCTAGTCCGGTTCGGGGCAGCTTGCTGGAGCTCGCCCGCGCTAATGCCAGCGCAGCGACACCATCGATTTTTTCCGCGCTGCGGCCCGGTCTGGCGCTGCTGGCAGCTTGTCTGTGTTTAATGGCCCTGCCTAGGGCGGCGAGCGCGGAGGAATTTCCCACGATGTCTCCATCGCAACTTCCCGGCTCTTTGCAGGAGCTGTATGCGCGCGAGCAGCCCGGTTTGGGGCAGTACGGCCATTGCGCAGCCGGTTTTGACAGCCGCACCGACGGTTTGAAAATGGCTCTGAGCTGCTCGATCTATGTACGCTCATCGGCCCAGGGCGCCCGGCTGGCGGTCAAGCTGTGCAATGAGCGTGCAGTCTTTCTCAAGATCAAGGCGCGCTGTAGCCTGATTGTGGACTAGGCACTCGCAGCTCTGTCAAAGCGCAAGCGGCAGCGGGTCGCCATAGTCCACCTGGGTGCGCGGGTAAGAGGATGGCACGCATAATTGCCCCCATGTTGCCTGCTCCATATTCCTCTATCCAACCCGAAGCGACGGCACCCGACTATGCCCTGCCCGCAGGTGCCGTACCCTTAGACCATCTGGGCGTGATCGCCCTGAACGGCCCGGACGCGGCCAGTTTTATCCACAACCAACTGACCAACGACTTCCTGCTGCTGGATGCGCAGCATGCGCGCTTGGCGGCATTTTGCAGCGCCAAGGGACGCATGCAAGCCAGCTTTATCGGCTTGCAAGGTCAGTCCGAACAGTTGCTGCTTGTTTGCAGCCGCGACCTGCTAGCCGCCACCCTAAAGCGCCTGTCCATGTTTGTGCTGCGCGCCAAAGTCAAGCTGCACGATGCCAGCGCCGAATATGCGCTTTGGGGCTTCATGGGCTCAGCCTGTATGGCCTTGCAAGACAACGCAGCCTGGACTGCTGCCCAAGTCGATGGCGCGCATGTCATTGAGTTGTACCCCGCCCAGCAAACCCGGCGTCAACTTTGGATAGGCGCCGCAAACAGCACGCCACCACACGCGCAGCAAAGCAGTGCAGCCGACTGGGCTTTGGGCGAAGTGCTGTCCGGCATTGCCACGATCAGCATGCCGGTGTTCGAAGCTTTTGTGCCGCAAATGCTGAACTACGAATCCGTCGGCGGCGTGAACTTTAAAAAAGGCTGCTACCCCGGCCAGGAAGTCGTGGCGCGCAGCCAGTTCCGGGGTACGCTCAAACGGCGCGCCTACATCTTGCGCACGCTGGATGCCTGGCCGCAAACAGGGGACGCGCCTTTGGCGGCGGGGCAAGAACTGTTTTCGGCATTGGATGCAGAACAGTCCTGCGGCACGGTGGTGCAAAGCGCTTATGCCCCCGATGGTCGCTGGCTGTGCATCGCCAGTCTGCAAACCCAGGCCGCAGACGCGGGGGCCCTTCATGCAGGCAGCCCCGATGGCCCGGCGCTGCAATTGTTGGCCCTGCCTTACCCTTTGCTGGAAGACATTTAAGCCCTATCGGCTTAGTCAGGCCTTGGCCGCTATGAAATGCTGACGCACGACGCGCGACCACCCGGCGCCGCGTAGCAATGGGCTGACGAATAGGCCTTCCACCTGCGCATCAGCCAGTTTTTGCAGTCGTCCGCAGGCAATGGCCTGGTTCATAGCGTTGTAGAGCACGCAGTGCTGGGCATCTGCATCCTGCGGCTGTGTGGGGCGCAAACTGCACACCGCCTCGCGCAGACTGTGCCAATCACCCTGTACAGCACGCACCGGCGATTGGCCTTGCTCAAATTGCGTCAGCAAGTCGCGCAAGACCTGGGGTACAGGCAAGGATACTTTGGCGACCGGGTCGGCAAACACATAGACCAACTCGGCGCTGACCAAGAGTTCCTCGTCCCGGAAGATACCGCTCACCAGTGTCAGAGAGCTATTGCCAATGCGCGCGCAGCGCAAGCCCACGTCGAGCACGTCGTCATAGACGGCAGAGGCATGAAACTCGAGCGTCGATTTGCGCACAAACAAATCGCCGCCCATGGCGCGCAAGCTTTGTTCATAGGGTAGGGCCAGCGCGCGCCAGTAGTCGGCCAAGGCGGTGTCCACATACATCAGGTAATGCGGGTTGAAGACGATTTTTTGCAAATCCACTTCCGCCCAACGCACGCGCAGGCGATGGAAAAAACGGAAAGAGGCGCGAGTACTGTTGTCCGACATAGCGTGCAAACCCTTTATGAAGTTTGGGCAAAAGTCTATGGTAGCGCCCCCACCGTGGCGCAGTGGCTTAGTCCGGCAGTACGGCGGTTGCTTCTATTTCCACCTGGGCGCGGTCTTCCAGCAAGGCGGTGACTTGCACCAAGGTCATCACCGGGTAATGACGACCAATCACTTCCTGGTACACCCGGCCCAGCTCGCGGGCGCGGCGCAAGTATTCTTGCTTGTCGGTGATGTACCAGGTCATGCGCACCACATGTTGCGGGCCCGCCTGGGCGCAGGCCAGCGTGTCCACGATGTTTTGCAAGGCCTGGCGGCACTGGGCTACAAAGTCGTCGCTTTCAAATTGGCACTGGCCGTTCCAGCCGATCATGCCGGCCAGAAATATCGTACGGCCACCGGCCACGATGCCGTTGGAATAGCCTTTGGCCGGAACCCACGCGGGTGGCTGCAAGGTTTGAAACATAAGGTGTCCTAGCTTTGAAGTTGACGCAGCTTGAAACGCTGCAGTTTGCCGGTTTCGGTGCGCGGAAGGGATGCAACAAACTCCAGCTTGCGCGGATATTTGAAAGGCGCAATGCTGTGCTTGACATGCTCTTGCAGCGCAAGGACCATGCTTGCATCGCCACTGTGCCCAGGGTGAAGCACCACAAAGGCCTGCACGATCTGCCCGCGCTCGGCATCTGGCATACCGACTACGGCACATTCGAGCACTGCCGCGTGAAGCAGTAAGGCGCTTTCCACCTCGGGCCCGGCGATGTTGTAGCCGGCCGAAATAATCATGTCGTCATTGCGCGCGCAGTAGCTGAAATAGCCATCGGCATCCATGACAAAGGTATCGCCGGGCAGGTTCCAACCCTTCACCACATAGTCGCGCTGGCGCGGGTCATCCAAATAGCGGCAACCCGTGGCGCCACGCACTGCCAGCCGACCCGGCGTGCCCGGCGGCACCGGTTGCATCTGTGCATCCACCACCTGCGCCTCATAGCCGGGTACGACTTTGCCGATACTGCCATCGCGCACTTCGCTGCCTGCGCTGGCGATGTAGATGTGCATGACTTCGGTGCCACCAATTCCGTCGGTAATTTGCAGCCCGGTGGCCTGCTTCCAGGCCTGGCGCGTGGCATCGGGCAAGGCCTCACCGGCGCTGACCGGATGTCGCAGGCTAGATAGATCATGCGCCCCCGCCAGCGCCGCCATTTGGCGGTACATGGTCGGCGCGGTATAGCACTGGGTGGCGCGGTATTTGGCAATGGTCTGCAACAGCGTCTCGGGGGTGTGACGCTCCAGCAGCACGGTGCTGGCGCCAAAACGCAAGGGGAAAGCCAGCAAACCGCCTAGCCCAAAGGTAAATGCCACTGGCGGCGTACCGCAGACCACGTCATCGGCGTGCATCTGCAGCACATGGCGTGGAAACAAGTCGCACATGGCCAGTAGATCGCGGTGGAAATGCATCGTGCCTTTGGGTTGACCGGTGGTGCCACTGGTAAAGGCGATCAGGCACACATCGTCCCGGCTGCTGGGATGGGGCACCCAATCAGCGCTATGGGCTTGCATGCACGCTTCCAAGGCGTCTGCAGCATCGCTGCGAAACGCCAGTACTTGCTGCAAGAGCGGCTGGTATTGCGCGTGGCCCGGTGTTTGGCAAAACTGCAGTTCCTCCAAAAGCGCTGCGTCGCACAAAGCGGCGCTGACCTGGGCTTTGGCAACGATGGTGGCCAGCTCGGTAGCGCGCAACATCGGCATGGTGGGCACCACCACCAAACCCGCTTGCAACGCGCCCAAGAAGCAGGCCGCCATCATGGGCGTGTTGGCGCCGCGCAGTAAGAGCCGATTGCCCGGCACCAGACCCATGTCTTGGGTCAGCACTTGCGCGATGCGGTGGCATTGGTCGCTCAGCTGGGCATAGGTCCAGGCTATTTCCACCGGCCCCGAAGGGCCCGGCGCCATGCCGCGAATGGCAATGCGATGACCCCTGCCCTGTGCCACATGGCGGTCCACCAATTCAGCGCCGCAATTGAGGATGGCGGGGTACTGCAGCTCGGGCAAATCCGCTTGAAATACCGGCCACGCATTTTTGGGCGGCAAGTGGTCGCGGGCGAAGGTGTCGGTATGGCTGCTGGGCGTTACAACATTCCAGTCTTGCATACGGATTACCCCTTGATCAGGTCGCGGCCAATAATGAGTTGCTGCACTTCGGTAGCGCCTTCATAAATACGCAAGGCGCGAATCTCGCGGTACAAGGATTCAACAATGCAGCCTTTTTTCACACCCATGCCGCCGTGCATTTGTACCGCCATGTCGATAATGGTTTGCGCACTTTCGGTGGCATTCATCTTGGCCATGGCGGCTTCTCGGGTTACACGCTGACCCTGGTCGCGCAGCCAGGCGGCGCGGTAGGTCAGCAAGGCGGCAGCGTCCAGCATGGTGGCCATGTCCGCCAGTTTGCTTTGGGTGATCTGAAAATCCGCCAGGCTTTGGCCAAACATCTTGCGCTGGCGCGCCCAGTCTATGGATGCATGCAGTGCCCGGCGCGCAAAGCCCAGCGAGGCCGCAGCCACCGAGGTGCGAAACACGTCCAGCGTGGCCATCGCCACTTTGAAACCCTCACCCGCCTTGCCGATGCGCGTATTTTCGGGCAGGCGCACAGCGTCAAAACGCAAGGTGGCCAAGGGGTGCGGTGCCATCACGTCGATGCGCTCTTCAATCACCAAGCCCGGCGTGTCGGCGTCCACGATAAATGCCGAAATACCGCGCGCACCCGGCGCCTCGCCGGTGCGGGCGAACACCACATAAAACCCGGCGATGCCGCCATTGGAAATCCAAGTCTTGCGTCCGTTCAGTTCGTAGCCGCCCTGCACCGCAGTAGCGCCGCACTGCATAGCGGCCACGTCCGAGCCTGCATCGGGCTCGCTCAGTGCAAACGCGGCCAGACTTTGCCCGCGCACCACCCTGGGAAGGTAGGTGGCTTGTTGCGCTGGCGTCCCCATCAGGCTGATGGCACCGCTGCCCAGGCCCTGCATGGCGAAAGCAAAGTCGGCCAGGCCTTCGTGGTAGGCCAGGGTTTCTCGCAACAGGCACAGGCGGCGCGTGTCAATCTGCTCCGCAAAGCCGCCGTGCGCGCGCCCGGCAACCGCATGCGCCAGCCAACCGCCCTGCCCCATGCGGTCGACCAGCGTGATGCAACGCGCATCGACGGCCGCGCGGCTTTCATCGTGTGTGGCATCTTGGAGTTGGGTATCGCACCAGCTATCCAGCCCGGCTTTGAAACTGCGGTGGCTGTCCTCAAAAAAAGGCCAGTGCATTTGGCTGTGCGGGTTGGCGTCCATGTCAGTTCCCCTCAAACACCGGCGTTTGCTTGGCTACAAAGGCGTGGTAGGCGCGGTGGAAATCGTTGGTCGCCATGCAGATCGCCTGGGCCTGGGCTTCGGCCTCGATGGCTTCATCGACACCCATATTCCATTCCTGCTGCAACATTTTTTTCGTCATGCCGTTGGCAAAGGTCGGGCCGCTGGCCAGTTGTGCAGCCATGGCCTGGGCTTGCGCATGCAGTTCTTCGGGGCTACACACGCGGTTGTAAAAACCCCAGCGCTCAGCCTCTTCGCCGCCCAGGCCGCGCCCGGTGAAAAGTAATTCGCTGGCCCGGCCCTGGCCGATCATGCGCGGCAGCAGTGCGCAAGCGCCCATATCGCAACCGGCGAGGCCGACTTTATTGAACAAAAAATAGGTTTTGCTGCGCGCGGTGCCAAAGCGCATGTCGGAGGCCAGCGCCAGCAAAGCGCCGGCTCCGGCGCAAATGCCGTCGATGGCGGCGACGATGGGTTGCGGGCAAGCGCGCATGGCTTTGACCAGGTCGCCGGTCATGCGGGTAAAGGTCAGCAAGCCGGGCATGTCCAACTTCGTCAGTGGGCCGATGATTTCATGCACATCCCCGCCCGAGCAAAAATTACCGCCCTCGCCGGTCAGCACCACCGCATGCACATCGGGCGCATACACCAGTGCGCGAAACAGGTCGCGCAATTCGGCGTAGGACTCAAAAGACAGCGGGTTTTTGCGCTCAGGCCGGTTCAGGCTGATAGTAGCTACATGGTCCTGTACGCTGAACTTGAAGTGCTGCGCCTGGTAGTTGTGCAGTGCATGGTTGTGGCCGGGCAATTGCTGGGCTTGACCGGGCAGGTATTGGGTGCTCATGGTTTCTCCTTGCGGGCGCTACTGCGCGTGGGGCGGGGGTTGGCAGTTTTCAGGGTGCCTAACAGCGTGGCCAGTTGGCCCTGTTCTTTGGCACTTAAAGGGGACAAAAGTTCGCGCACCCAGGCTTCGTGGGCTTGGGCCATGGTGGCGAAGGTGCTGCGCCCTGCGTCGGTCAGGGTCAAGCGGTAGGAGCGCCGGTCGCCTTGCACCGCCAGGCGCTGCACCAAGTGCTCGCGCTCGAGTTGGTCCACGATGCTGGTGACATTGCCGCCGGTCACCATCATTCGGCGCGAGACTTCACCCATGGCCAGGCCCTCAGGTTCGCGTTCGAGTTGGGCCATCAAGTCAAAGCGCGGCAGCGTGATGCCAAACTGCTCGCGCAGGCGTTGGCGTATGGTGTCTTCCACGCGCGTGGTACAGGAAAGCAGTCGCAGCCATAGGCGCAGGGAAGCGTGGTGGTCCGCATGCGCGCGTTGCTCCATGTCGGTGTTCTGGCGCGCGTTCACGAGGCGCGATCCTCGCTGGCAGCGCTTTGGGCCTGGGCTAGCTGGGCGCGTTCGCGGGCGAAACCGGCTTCAAGTTGCGGCTTGCCAGACACATAGGACTGGGGCCAAGCAAGGCCGGTGTAGCCAATGCGCGCAGCTTCCGTCAATGTCCACGCCGGATTGGCCAAATGCGGCCTGGCCACCGCGCACAAGTCGGCACGGCCGGCGGCGATCACGCTATTGACATGGTCGGCTTCGCTAATGGCGCCCACGGCCATGGTGGCAATGCGCGCCTCCTGGCGGATGCGGTCAGCAAACGGGGTTTGGTACAAGCGGCCATAGGTGGGCTTTTGGTGCGGGCTGACCTGGCCGCTGGAGCAGTCGATCATGTCCGCGCCCGCCGCTTTGAAGGCCTGCGCAACCTGCACCGCGTCCGTCGGGCTGATGCCGCCCTGCACCCAATCATGCGCCGAAATGCGCACCGACATAGGCAGGTGCTGCGGCCACGCAGCCCGCACGGCTTCAAAAACTTCTAGCGGGTAGCGCAAACGATTAGCCAGCGCGCCGCCATATGCGTCGGTGCGCAGGTTGCTTAATGGCGAGATAAAGCCCGAGAGCAAATAGCCGTGCGCGCAGTGCAACTCCAGCCAGTCAAAGCCCGCCTGCGCGGCGCGCAGCGTGGCCGCTACGAAGTCTGCTTTGACACGTTCCATATCTACCTGGTCCATTGCGCGCGGCACCGGACCTTCGTCCAGATAGGGCTGCGCAGAAGCGGCCAGCAGCGGCCAGTTGCCTTCAGGCAAAGGCTGGTCCATGCCCGCGCCCTGCCAGGGCAGGCAAGTAGAGGCTTTGGCACCGGCATGGCCGATTTGCAGCGCGATCTTGGCATCGGTTTGGCTGTGCACCCAATCGACAATGCGGCGCCAGTCCTGCATTTGCTGATCGTCCCACAAGCCGGGGCAGCCGGGGGTGATACGCGCATCCGGGCTGGTGCAGGTCATCTCGGCCATCACCATGGCCGCGCCGCCCATGGCGCGGGCGCCCAGGTGCACCAGGTGGTAATCGGCCACCCGCCCATCCACACATTGGTATTGCGCCATGGGGGATACCACCACGCGGTTTTTCAGGGTCACAGAGCGCAGCGTAAATGGCGTAAACATAGGCGGACGCCCGTCATCGGAGTTGGCACGCGCGGCAAACCAGCGTTCATAGCCTTCCAGCCAGCCGGCATCACGCAAGCGCAAGTTTTCGTGGCTGATACGCTGGCTGCGCGTGAGCATGGAATACATAAATTGCTCCGGCTCCAGCTGGTCGCAATAGCGCTGGCCGCAGACCTCGAACCATTCCATAGCATTCCAAGCCGCGTTTTGCAGGCGGATGACATCGACCGCGCGCAGTTTTTGGTAATGCGCCAGCACCTCGGGGATATGGGCCGGCGTGTCGCCATGCTGGGTGAACTGGCGCACCAATTCGATCGCGTCTTCTAAAGCCAGCTTGGTGCCCGAGCCAATGGCAAAGTGGGCGGTATGCACCGCGTCGCCCATCAGCACCACATGGCTGTTGCCATTGAAGTGCGACCATTGTTTGCAGGTGATGCGCTGAAAATTCAGCCAGGCCGAGCCGCGCAAATGGCGGGCATTGGTCATCAGCTTTTCGCCTTGCAAATTGGCGGCAAACACTTTTTCGCAAAAGGCGATGGACTGGTCCTGGTCGGCTTGGTCTAGCCCATGCGCCTTCCATACTTCTTCCGGGCATTCGACGATAAACGTAGAGGTGTTTTCGTCAAACTTGTAAATATGCGCCTGCAGCCAGCCGTGTTCGGTTTTCTCAAACAAAAAGGTGAAGGCGTCGTACAGCTTGTTGGTGCCCAGCCAGATATAGCGGTTGGGCCGGGTCACGATATCGGGCTGAAATACTTCTGGTAAGCGCGAACGCACCTTCGAGTTGAAGCCATCGCTGGCGATGATGAGGTCGGCTTCGGGAAAGTCCAGGTCCGAATCTACGTCCTGCTCAAACAGCAACTTGACGCCCAGCGCCTCGCAACGCGCTTGCAAAACATTAAGTAGCTTTTTACGGCCTATACCGACAAAGCCGTGGCCGCCCGAACTGATGACGCGGCCTTTGAAATGCAGTTCGATGTCGTCCCAGTGGTTGAAGGCCTGCTTGATTTCGGCGGCCGACTCGCGGTCCCATTGCTGCATGTAGCCCATGGTCTGGTCGGAAAACACCACGCCCCAGCCGAAAGTGTCATAGGGCTTGTTGCGCTCGACCACGGTGATGTCGTGGTGCGCGCCTAGCTTCTTCATGAGTAAGGCAAAGTACAAGCCCGAGGGGCCACCACCGATGCAAACGATTTTCATCAAGACTCCTGTTGCTGCATTGCCGCCGAAGCATACCTTCATTACAGCCTCAATTGTTGAAGCCTCAAATAAATAAGGTGGGGCGCGGCCTAAGCTTGGCGAGCGACTCGGTACACAATTGGGCCCCGCGCTCCACCAGCCTACCCCTACAAAGTCCGCCCCAAAGCTATGCAAAACCCTAGCAATCTGTTCAAGCAATCCCTGCTGGCGCGCCAGGCGCAAATCGGCCTGTGGCTAGGCCTGGCCAACCCCTTGAGCGCCGAACTCTGCGCTTTGGCCGGCTTTGACTGGCTGCTGATCGACGGCGAACATGCGCCCAACACCCTGCCCTCCATCCTGGCCCAAGCCCAGGCGATTGCCGGGGTGCCGGGTAATCAGGTATTGGCCCGCCTGCCGGTGGGCGACCCGGTGCTGGTCAAGCAGTACCTGGACCTGGGGGTGCAAACCTTGTTGATACCCATGGTAGAAAACGCAGCGCAAGCCCACGCCATGGTGCAAGCGGCGCGCTACCCGCAGGCCGACGGCCAGGGCGGCGTGCGCGGCATGGCCGGCGCCCGTGCTTCGCGCTGGGGCCATATCGCTAACTATGCGCAAGAAGCGAATGCCCAGGTCTGCGTGCTGGTGCAAGTGGAAACCGCGCTTGGGCTGGAGCATCTGGAAGCGATTTGCGCCACGCCTGGGGTTGACGGCGTGTTCATCGGACCGGCCGATTTGTCCGCATCGCTGGGCTTTCCCGGCCAAACCGAGCACCCGCAGGTGCTGGCTCAGATCGAAGATGCCATCGCCCGCATCCTGCGCGCAGGCAAGGCGCCCGGCATCCTTACCACCAACGAAGACCTGGCGCGCCGCTACCTGGAGTTGGGCGTTTTGTTTATTTGTGTGGGCTTGGATACCAACTTGTTGATGCAACACACCCGTGGGCTAGCCGCGCGTTTCAAAGGCCAGACTGCGCCGCACAAGCCTTCGGGCATGGGCTACTGAGATGCAAGAAACTCTAGCCTGCGTGGCTGGGCTCAGCGTCCTGCTCTTCCTGCTGGCGTCCAGTACCAAGCGCTCAATGTGCAGGCGTGCCGTGCTCGCCCATGGCCGCTGACACCAAAGCGCTTTCGGGCGCGGCCTTTGCCACCCTGCTCCTGATCGCATTGATGATGGGCGCCAACCACGTGGCCGCGCGCTTTGCCTTTAACAACGGCGTTGATGTGCTGACAGCGGTCAGCGCCCGCAGCGTCGTAACGGCCATGGTGCTAGCGCTGATTTTGTGGGGTGGCCGCGTGCCATGGGCCTTTAGCGCGCGACACCGCGTGTTTCTACCGGCTATCGGCTTGGTGATCACCGCGCAAAGTATTTGCCTTTATTCCTCGGTGGCGCGCCTGCCCGTCGCCTTGGCATTGCTGGCCTTTAATACCTACCCCTTGAGCACCGCCTTGTGGGCGCGTGCGCTCTACGGCCACCGACCCGAACGCGCACTGCTGCTAGCCATCCCGTTTTTGCTTATGGGTCTGTCGCTGGCGCTGGACGTATCGGGCGCAATCTCGGGACTGGGTGCGCTAGCGCACTGGCAAGAGATTGGCGTGGGTGTGGCTTTTGCGTTTGCAGCATCGGCGTTTTTTGGTCTGGCGCTGGTACTGACGCAGCACGAGACCAGCGAACTCGATGGTCGGGTCCGCACCTTCACCACCATGTTGACGGTGGGCGTGCTGGCGTCCACGGGTGTAGCGCTGAATGGCGGCATACACTGGCCCACCGCCGATGCCGGCTGGATCGGCCTGGGCTTGCTCACCTTTTTATACGGAACCGGGTTCACCATCCTGTTCACCGTCTTGCCGCGCCTGGGCGTGGTCGGCAACTCGGCCATCATGAACGTGGAGCCGGTCTTCGCCCTGATGATGGCCTGGGCCTTCTTAGACCAAAAAATTGCTTGGATGCAAGTGCTGGGCGCGCTTATCGTGGTGGCGACGGTGATGGGTTTGGGCTTGCGTAAAAAATGACACCGGCGCGGGCCGATCGCAATGCGCATGTGCAGTGCAGTGCAGGGCAACCAAGAATGCTTCAACAACGCCTAAACTGGGGCTCCATGACGAATACATTGCGTAGTTTTTTCCTCTCGTTAGTGCTTTGGTGCGGCGCATGGGTACATGCTGAGCCCGAAGAGGCTGCGCTGTGTAAGGCGCAAGGCTATCCGGTGGGAACGGCCCGTACCTGGTTCATGGAACCCTGCTTTCGGGTGGGCTCGTTTACTCACCAGGGAGAGATTGCGGGGATTTTTGGTGGTGTTGCCAATGTGATGCAAGCTGCTACCCACCCCCTGGAGCTGGGGCGCGCAACCCAGGAGCCTGCCTTTCAGTGGTCTGTAAGCGGGTTGTCTGGATTGACCATAGATGATTACCTGAACCGCCAGCCCGCCATGGCGCTGCTTATTGTTAAAGATGGCGTCATTCAGGTTGAACGCTACCGATACGAGCGTACCGCAGAGCATAGGTTTTTGTCTAATTCGATGGCAAAAACCATGACGGCGATGGGCATTGGTATTGCCCTGCGTGAGGGCAAAATCAAATCCTTGGAAGACCGCGCCGATCTATACGCCCCAGCATTGTCGGACACCCTCTACGGCGAAACCACCATTCGCAATTTGCTGCGCATGTCCTCCGGAGCAAAATTTGACGAGCGGTATGACGGCAAAGATGATCTAGCGCGCTATGGGATTGCTGCACATATTGGTGGCGCTGGGGCCGGAGCCAAGGTGATTGCCACCCGTCTGCACCCTCAGGGCACTGTTTTTAATTATGCAAGCGCCGAAACCGATATGCTGGCCTTGGTGATGCGCGGCGCTACCGGACAAACGCTCAGTGCCTATTTGGAGTCGCGTCTTTGGCAGCCCATGGGCGCCCAAAGCTCTGGGCTCTGGCGCGCTGGGTCTGACGGCCTAGAACGGGCAGGCGGCAACTTCAATGCCACGGCACAGGATTACGCCCGCCTAGGGATGCTCTTGGCCAATGATGGTGTGCGCGCAGACCGCCCTGACTTGGGTGAAATCATTCCCAAAGACTTTTTGATTGAGGCAACGGACTGGACGCGTCACCCGGAGGCTTTCGCACCTAAAAAGGCGACGCGCTACTACGGCTATGGCTACCAGGTATGGACCTTTCCGTCCACCAAACGTCGGTTTGCGCTGTTAGGGGTCTATGGTCAATCCATCTTTGTGGATCCAGAACAAAAACTGGTAATGGTCCACTTAGCGGCGAATGCAACGGCAAATTCGGGTCAAACCAATATGGCGATTGATGTGGGATCACTGTGGTATGGGGTGGTGAGGCATTACGCAAGCTGGTAAGCACCTCACACATCGCGCTTCGGGTACGAGCGCCCTAGCGCTGTAGGTCGCTCAATTGCCTAAGGCTAAAAACGAGGCGTCTGCCTCGGCCTGCGCATGAGCCTTGTCCAAGGTTCATGCGCAGCAACGTAAAAACAGCACCGGGCGTTTCCGCCAATTTCCGCACCCTGTCATGCGGCCAGTCTGTCGATCCGCGGGCGTTTGACTTTACCCGCTTGGTACAAGTCATATTGAAGCTGCATGCCTGCCCATAATTCAGCAGTGGTGCCGAATGCAGCTGCAAGGCGGTAGGCCATATCAGCCGAAATGCCAGACGCGCCAGTCACTATGCGGTTCAGGGTCACACGGTTGACGCCCAATTTGATAGCAGCAGCGGTGACAGTCGTTTCACCCAAATATTCCCGTAGGACTTCGCCCGGGTGCGGTGGATTGTGCATTCGAGTCATTGTTTCACCTCAGTGGTAATCAAGGTAGTCCACCAACACAGCGTCCGTACCTTCAAACATAAACACCATACGCCAATTTCCATTGACCGTAATCGCCCAGTGCGCAGTCAAGTCTCCTTTGATCTGGTGCAGCTTCCAGGCAGGCGCAGACATATCTTGCGGACTCATTGCCTGATCCAGCGCAGCTCGGCATTAAACCCGACTTGCTCCTGGGTCAGCCCGGCTTCCAGTCACAGCCGACGCCAACTTCAAAGTCTTTCGGCAATAAATGTTGGCAAGGCTGAGAGGGTCGAGAGCGGTTGGTAAGACGTAAAAAAAAGCACCGGGCGTTTCCGCCAGGTGCTTGATTTACCAAGGTATCTTGGTAGGCGCAATTGGACTCGAACCAACGACCCCCACCATGTCAAGGTGGTGCTCTAACCAGCTGAGCTATGCGCCTGAAATTCAGCCGCGCAGTATAGCAGTAGCACGCGGTGAGCTGGTGCTTGGCTGACCTAGCTGCTGGCGGTCAGCTGATCGCCCCCTCGACCCCTCACCTATCAGCTTGCCGGATAATCCCGCGCTAGGCCGTGCCGCCGAGGGCTCGCCGAAGTACTCAGCCTGCCACAAGCCGCGCGGTACAGCCCACCAGGGCCCCTTTTTTCACATCATCACGGAGTTATTCATGGACATCGCAGGAAAAGTATTTATCGTCACCGGCGGCGCGTCGGGTTTGGGTGAAGGCACCGCCCGCATGCTGGCAGCCAACGGCGGCAAAGTGGTCATCGCCGACATGCAAGCCGACAAAGGCGAGGCCATTGCCCAAGAGATCGGTGGCGTATTCGTGCGTTGCGATGTCAGCAGCGAAGCCGACGGCCAGGCTGTGGTGGCCAAAGCCGTGTCCATGGGCAAGCTGATGGGTCTGATCAATTGCGCCGGTATCGCACCCGCAGAAAAAACCGTGGGCAAGAACGGCGCCCACAGCCTGGGCAGTTTTAGCAAATGCATTACGGTGAACCTGGTCGGCAGCTTCAACATGATCCGCCTGGCCGCCGACGCCATGTGCAAAAACGAGCCCGAAGCCACTGGCGAACGCGGCGTGATGATTTCCACCGCTTCCGTCGCGGCCTATGACGGCCAAATCGGCCAGGCCGCGTACAGCGCATCCAAAGGCGGCATCGTCGGTATGACGCTGCCGATTGCTCGCGACCTGTCGCGCAACGGTATCCGCAATATGACGATTGCCCCGGGCATTTTCGGCACGCCCATGTTGTTTGGCATGCCGCAAGACGTGCAGGACGCATTGGCCGCCAACGTGCCCTTCCCGTCTCGCCTGGGCACGCCGCAGGACTATGCCAAGCTGGCCAAGCACATTATTGAAAACGACATGCTCAACGGCGAAGTCATCCGTCTGGACGGCGCGATCCGCCTGGCGCCGCGCTAATTGCGGCGCG
>JBILPS010000140.1:0-3315 GCA_044373655.1 Rhodoferax sp. | reverse complement strand
ATAGACTTGCCCGATCGTGGCCCAACGGTCTTCACCATGGTCCTCACGCCCGTCGTAACTTTCAAGTCGCTCACCGTCCAGAAAAACCCGCGCAGCGTCTTCAAAAGCAACTCGGTGCTTTTGAAGGTTCAATGCTGCCTTGGCCGCGTCCCATTCGAATTCCATGCGAGTCTATTGTTGTTGCATTTTGTAGTTACGTCAAGACTGGATTGACAACATCATTTGATTCGTCCCCTGCTCTACCGATTTCAACCCGGATGAGAGATGCCCCTTTTTCCGCAATGGCGTGTTGTCCCCCGCCGATAATCCTCTCAGTTTTTTCACTGTTCTGCCCATGCCCAGCCCCGCCCCGTTCAAAGTCCTGAGCCTCATCCCGCCGATGACGCAGCTCAACACGCCCTACCCGTCCACGGCCTACCTGACGGGTTTTTTGCGGTCGCGGGGTTTCGATGCGGTACAAGAAGACCTGGCGCTGGCCACGGTGCTGGCTTTGCTGAACAGAAAAGGCCTGACCCACCTGCGCGACGCCGCCCTGGCTTTGCCGGTCGAAGAGCGTTCGGGGCCAGTGAATTTTTTCCTGGACCATTTCTACGACTACGCGGTGAGCATCGACCCGGTGATCGCCTACTTGCAAGGCCGCGACAGCACCCTGAGCCACCGCATCGCAGGCCGCGGCTTTTTGCCCGAAGGCCCGCGTTTTGCCGCGCTAGACGCTTATGAAGACGACGGCACCGGCGACCCGATTGGCTGGGCGTTTGGCGCCCTGGGGCAAACCGACCGCGCCCGGCACCTGGCCACGCTGTACCTGAACGACCTGGCCGACGTGCTGCGCGATGCGGTGGACGAAGGCTTTGAATTTGTGCGCTACGCCGAGCGCTTGGCCGCCAGCCAGCCCAGCTTTAACGCGTTGGCCGACGCTTTGGCCCAGCCGCCCAATTTGATCGATGCCACGCTGGAGCGCCTGGCCCTGCAAGCCATTGAGCGGCACCAGCCCACCTTGGTTTTGCTGTCGGTGCCCTTTCCCGGCTCAGTGTATGCGGCCTTTCGCATCGCCCAGTGCATCAAGCGCGCGCACCCGGCCATCCGCATTGGCCTGGGCGGCGGCTTTGTGAACACCGAGCTGCGCGAGCTGAAAGACGCCCGCGTCTTTGAGCATGTGGATTTCGTCACGCTCGACGGCGGCGAACGCCCGCTGCTCAGCCTGATTGAGCACCTGCAAGGCCAACGCAGCGTGCAACGGCTGCAGCGCACCTTCATCCGAAACGACGCAGGTCAGGTGCATTACATCAACCTGCAAGAGCCCGATATCCCGTTTGAAGAGGTGGGCACGGCCACTTGGGATGGCTTGCCGCTGCACAAATACCTGTCATTGCTGGACATGCTCAACCCCATGAACCGGCTGTGGAGCGACGGGCGCTGGAACAAACTCACCGTGGCACACGGCTGCTATTGGAAAAAGTGCAGCTTTTGCGACGTGAGCCTGGACTACATCAGCCGTTACGAAACCGCGCAGGCCAGCACGCTGGTGGACCGCATCGAGCAGATCGTGGCCGAAACCGGCCAGACCGGCTTTCACTTTGTGGACGAGGCCGCACCACCCAAAGCCCTCAAGGCCCTGGCCGAAGAGTTGCTGCGCCGGGGCGTGCAAATCTCGTGGTGGGGCAACATCCGTTTTGAAAAAACCTTCACCCCTGAGCTGTGCGAGCTGCTGGCGCAAAGCGGCTGCATCGCCATGTCGGGCGGGCTCGAAGTCGCGTCCGACCGTTTGCTTGAGCTGATGAAAAAAGGCGTCTCGGTCGAACAGGTGGCGCAAGTGACCAAAGGCTTTGCCGATGTATGGCTTTCCCACGCAGACCGTGCAAGACACCGTGGACGCGCTCGAATACGTGCGCCAGTTGTTTGAAAACGGCTGCATCCACAGCGGCTTTTTCCACCGCTTTGTCTGCACCGTGCATTCGCCCGTAGGCCAAAATCCTGACGCCTACGGCGTGACGCTCTTGCCCCTGCCCGAAGGCAGCTTTGCCAAAAACGATGTCGGCTTTGTCGACCCGACCCCGATGCCGCCGGGCGTGGACCATGACCTCTTGGGCCAGGGCCTGAAAAAAGCCATCTACAACTTCATGCACGGTGTGGGGGTGGAAAACGATGTGCGCCAGTGGTTTGAGCTGCCCAAGGGGCTGTGCCCCAAGACCCACGTGCCGCGCCACAAAATTGCCAAAGCGCTGGGCTGATCCAAGCCCTCCGCTTGGGGCGCATCACCAAGGGATGTGCTGCCCCTGATGGTCCACAAACTGTGCACGCCCGGTGGGCTGCAAGCCATCGAGCGTGGCCAGCAAGCGCTGGGCTGACTCATCCGGGCGCAGGGCATCCTGGCCCACAAATGGCTGGCTCAGGGCCGATTGCACCGTGCCCGGCTGCAAGGCGGCCACCACCAGCAGCGGCCTGCGTCGCGACAACTCAATCGTCGCCGTTTGCAGCAGCATGTTGAGTGCCGCCTTGGCCGACCGGTAGCCGTACCAGCCGCCCTTGCGGTTGTCTTCGATGCTGCCCACGCGCGCCGACAATTTGCCCCAAATCACCCGTTGCCCAGACGCCAGCAAAGGCGCGAAGTGCTTGAGCAGCAAAGACGGGCCCACAGCGTTCAGGTGCAAGGCGTGAAGCAAATGCGCCGCGTCCAGTTCATCCAAGCGCTTTTCAGGGCCACGCCCATTCAGTGTCAAGGCCCCCGTGGCGTCCAGCACCAAGTGAAAGGGCCCCTGCGCGGCCAAAGCCTGCGCACAAGTGGCGATGCTGGACTCGTCCAGCAAGTCAAAGCCTGGCAAGCTCTGACGCGAAACGCCGCACACCTTGGCACAGCGCGGGTCACTGTTCAAGGCTTGCACGAAGGCTTGGCCCATCGCGCCACTGGCGCCAAACACCAAAGCCCGGTAGTCCTCGGGCAAGGAATGCATCATGAGGGTGTCTTGTTCGGGTTGGTGCCTTTTGGCGTGAGGTCATAAGCGCAGCGAAAGCCGAGGTAGACCACGTAAACGTCAGCGGCTTTGAAGGCCTGCACATCGGCCTTCATGTTGAGCGCGCCGTACCACCACGAGCCTCCCACGGTGCGCCGCTGGCCGCCCTGCTCATCGGTGGTCCACTCCCACACGTTGGCCCCCATGTCGTACAAGCCGTTCACGCCTTGGCGCGTGGCCCCGGCGGGTGCGGCGCGGGGCCAGGGGTCTGGGTCGCTGGTGTTCGCGCCTTGCGGGCTGTCACCCGTGCTCCAGGCATAAGTTTTGCCTTTCACCCAAGGCGCTGGGGGGGTGTCACGCAACT
>JBILPS010000079.1:0-11563 GCA_044373655.1 Rhodoferax sp. | reverse complement strand
CTGGTCGGCTTGGTGCGCCTAGTTTGAGAGTCCGAGGCCGCTAATTACTTCAAACTGCCCGACAAAAACTGCGCCAGTCGCTCGCTTTTCGGTTTTGCCAGCACCTCGCGCGGCACACCTTGTTCTTCTATCTGCCCTTTGTGCAGAAAGATCAGCTGGTTGGCCACTTCGCGGGCAAAACCCATTTCATGGGTGACCACCACCATGGTGCGGCCTTCCTGCGCCAGGGTTTGCATGACGCGCAGCACTTCGGTGACCAGTTCCGGGTCCAGGGCGCTGGTGGGTTCATCAAACAGCATGACTTCGGGCTCCACCGCTAAGGCGCGGGCAATGGCCACGCGCTGCTGTTGGCCGCCGCTCAGGTGCGCCGGGTAGCGGTCTTCCATGCCTTGCAGGTCCACGCGCTGCAGGTATTTGCGCGCCGTCTCCACGGCTTGCGCGCGGCTGATACCCAGCACATGCACTGGCGCTTCGATGATGTTTTGCAGCACCGTCATATGTGCCCACAAATTGAAATGCTGAAACACCATGGCCAGCTTGGTGCGCAGGCGCTGAAGTTGCCTGGGGTCCTGCGCCATCAGTTCGCCGTTTTTGTCCGGCACCAGCACCAGCGCTTCGCCGGCCACGGTAATGCGTCCGGCGTTAGGCCGCTCTAGCATATTGATGCAGCGCAGCAGGGTACTCTTGCCCGAACCCGAGCTGCCGATGATGGCGATCACATCGCCCGCGTCTGCCGACAGTGACACGCCGCGCAAGACCTCATTGCTGCCAAAGCGCTTATGGACATCTTCGATTTGCAGTTTGCGTGTGACGGCGTTCATAAAGGCTTGGTGGGAAGTTGGGTCGGTGCGCTCGGGTGGTTCAGGCGCCCAGCAGTTCGCCGGTCTTAAATGGCACAGCGCCTGCAATCTTCGCCAACTCGCAGCCGGTGGTGACATAGCGCTCGCGTACGCGGGCATACAGCACGCCGTCCACCCCGGCGCAAACGCGCTCGCTGTGGTTCGCAATGGGGTCTATCACCTCGGCCACCAGATCGCCGACTTTGAGCCTATCGCCCGGACTAGCGGCAAACACCACCAAGCCGGGCGAACTGGCATACAGCGTTTCAGAGCCAGACAAAGGCGTGGCTTGGCAGGCCGGTGCGGGCACGGGTGCCGCTGGCGTGTCGCGCAGCACGCCCAGGCCGCGTAAAAAGTCAGCTATCGCAGCGGCATCTTGTACTGCCAGTTCGTGCTGCACATCCGCTTCTCCGCGCAGCTCGATGGTGGTGCTGTGGCAGCTTTGGGGCAGCGGCGCATCCAGTCCGCGCGCTGCGATCATCTCGGCCATGCGCCACCACACGCCAGATAAGCATTCATCAAAAGGGCGGCTACCGGAGTTTTTGGCCAGCAAAATCGCCTCGCTTTGCAGGTAGTGGGCCAGCGGCGCTAAGGCGCTCCAACAGGCCTCTTCGCAATAGAAGTGCATAACGGCTTCGCAGTCGCAATGCAGGTCCAGCACATAGTCTGCATCGAAAGACAGTTGCAGCAAGGTGCGGCGCAGGCTGTGCAATTCGGTTTTTGGAGCCCATTGCACCAGGTAGCGCCCCATGGCCTGGCGCACCAAAGCCACATTGGACGCTGCATCTTTGCCCAGGGCAGGCAGCACCTCGTCGGCGATATGGCGTGCAAAGTCCGGGTAATGGCGGTTGAAGTTTTCGCCGCTGTCCAGTTCAAAGCGGCCTGCTGGTTTATGTTGCACGCGCTGCGCCGCGCCAATCGGGTTGGCCATGGGTACCAGCACGATGCTGCCTTGAATCTGCCCGGCCGTGTCCAAACGCTCCAATAGCGGGCGCAAATGGTAGGCAGCCAACATGCCTGGCAGCTCCTCGGCATGCAGGCTGGCTTGGATGTAAATCTTCGGGCCCGCGCCTGGCTGCCCGAAGTGAAAACTCGTCAGTGTCTTGTGCGTGCCCAGGCTGGGCGATAAAAGTGGATGGTTTTGGACTTGCATAGCGTCAGTGTTTAAGTCTTTTGCGGCCCAAGATACGCCAGAAAGTGCCGCTCCGCCAGCCGGAAAATCCCTACCAGCGCAAAGGTGGCCAACAGGTAAATCCCGGCGGCAAACAAAAAGGCCTCAAAGGGCAAGTAATACTTGGAATACACCCGACTGGCCGCCGAGGTGAGGTCTAGCATGCTGGGCACGGCGCTGGCCAGGCTGGTGCTTTGCAGCATCATCACCACTTCATTACTGTAGGCGGGCAGGGTGCGGCGCATGGCGCTGGGCAACACGATACGCCACAAAATCGCCACTGGCCCCATGCCGTAGGCCTGAGCCGCCTCGATTTCACCTGCGCTGGTTTCGCGGATGGCGCCTGCCAGCATCTCGGCGGTGTAGGCAGCCGTGTTCAGGCTAAATGCGAGCAGCGCGCAAAAAAACGGTTCTTTGAAATAGGTCCAGGGCCAGAGTTCGTCCCAGCGCGCCTGAATCCATTCCAACTGGCCCAGACCGTAATAGATCAGGTAGACCTGAATTAACAGCGGCGTGCCGCGCACCACATAGGTATAGGCGCCCACCACGGCGCGCAACACGCGCCAGCGGCTGGTCAGCGCCAGCGCAAACGCCAGCGCCAGTACCGCGCCGATCGCCAGGCTGGCAAACAGCAAGTGCAGCGTGGTTAGGATGCCCTGGCCATAGAGCGCCAAGTTCTGGGGCTGAAAGATGACGTCCCACTTCATGCGCCAGTCTCCCTCACAGCGCTACCCGCTGGGTGCCCAGGCTGTAGCGCGCATTCACGTGGCGCAGGACCCACAGCGAGGCGCTGGTAAACAACAAAAACAGCGCGGCAGTAAACAAGAAAAATTCGAAGGGGGAGCGGGTAGCGGCGCTGGCCTGCTTGGCGATATAGGTCATTTCCTGCAAGCCGATCAGGCTGACCAGCGCGGTGGACTTAATGAGCACCAGCCAGTTATTGGTAAAGCCGGGCAGGGCGTAGCGCACCATTTGCGGTGCGATGATGCGCAAAAACGTTTGCGTGCGGCCCATGCCAAAGGCCAGCGCCGCTTCCGACTGGCCGCGTGGGATGGCCAAAATAGCACCTCGGAACGTTTCGGTCATGTAGGCGCCGTAGATAAAGCCCAGGGTCAGCACCCCGGCCACAAAGGGGTTGATATCCACTGATCCCTTGCTGCCCATTGCCATCACCAGGTAATTGAGGCCCATGGTTCCACCATAAAACACCAGCAGCATCAGCACCAGGTCTGGTATCCCGCGAATCACTGTGGTGTAAACCGTACCGGCCGCCACGGCCGCCCGGTTGGGTGACAAGCGCGCCGCTGCGCCGAGCAGCCCGAACAACACGGCCAGCACCAGCGAAGCGAGCGCCACCGCCACCGTCATCAGGGAGCCTTGCAAAATGCTGAAGTAATACGCGTTCATCAGCGTACAGTGTGCCGCGAAAAAGCCTTAGACCTGCGGTCCGGCCGGAAAAATAGGCAAAAAAAACGGCACACCGGGGTACTCGGTGTGCCTTTGGGGCGGCATAACGGCGCCTTTCACAGGCGCCAGCGCACAGGGCATAGCAGCCCTATGCGTCTTTACTCGCCGTAGACGTCGATATTGAACTTGGCAAAATATTTGTCGTTCAAAGTCTTGTAGCTGCCGTTGCTGCGAATGGCTTTGATAGCGGCATTGAGTTCGCCTTTAAGTGCGTCTTCACCTTTGCGCAGTGCAATGCCTGCGCCATAGCCGAAGTACTTAGGCTCCTTGAGGTCCGCGCCGGCCAGGGCGTATTTCTCGCCTTCGGGCTTACTCAGGAATCCGCCGGTCGCTTCCATAAAGTCGGCTACCGTGCCATCCAAACGGCCCGATTTGATGTCCAAATACACCTGGTCTTGTGCTTCATAGGAGTTGACCACCACACCGGCGGGCTTGAGTTCGCCCATGGCATAGGCTTCCTGGGTGGAGCCTTTGAGCACGCCGATTTTCTTTCCCTTGATGGAGGCTGGGTCGGTGTATTTCACGGTTTTCTTTAGCACGATACGGCTAGGCGTGTTGTAGTACTTGTCAGTGAAATCGACTTCCTTCATGCGGTCGTCGGTAATCGACATGGAGCTAATGATCACGTCGTATTTTTTGGCGTTCAGACCGGGGATCATGCCGTCCCAGACTTGTTCTACGAAAACGCATTTGCGTTTGATTTGCTCGCACAGGGCGTTGGCAATGTCCACGTCAAAACCGGTGGGCTGGCCATCGGCGGTCTTGAAGGTAAAGGGCTCGTACGTCGGGTCGATCGCGACTTTCAGTTCAGCCGGTGCAGCCGCAGCAGGTGCGGGTGCAGCCGGGGCTGGTGCTTCTTCTTTTTTGCCGCACGCGGCCAGCAGGGACAGGACGGCAAGGCCCAATAACAGTTTTTTCATGGAACAACCTTTGAAATGGAAGGACATCCCCCGGGGTGACAGCACCGGGGACCGACTTGGATTCTAGGCGCAAAGCTAAAATCCGCCGATGAATGCTCCCCTCGATGTATCCCACTTTGCGCGCGACGCCAAACCGCTAGGCAGCTACCGCAAGTACTGGGCCTCGCGCTTTGGCACCGCGCCTTTTTTGCCCATGAGCCGGGCCGAGATGGACAAGCTGGGCTGGGACAGCTGCGATATTGTCCTGGTCACCGGCGACGCCTATGTGGACCATCCCAGCTTTGGCATGGCGGTCATCGGTCGCATGCTGGAAGCCCAGGGCTTTCGCGTGGGCATCATCGCCCAGCCGGACTGGAATAGTGCCGCACCCTTCAAAGCCTTGGGCAAACCCAATCTGTTTTGGGGTGTGACCAGCGGCAATATGGACTCCATGATCAACCGCTACACCGCCGATCGCAAGATCCGCAGTGACGACGCTTACACGCCGGGAGATATCGGCGGCAAGCGCCCGGACCGTGCCGCCATCGTCTATAGCCAGCGGTGCCGAGAAGCCTTCAAAGACGTACCGATTGTTTTAGGTGGTATCGAGGGCAGCTTGCGCCGCATTGCGCACTACGATTACTGGAGCGACAAAGTGCGCCGCTCCATTGTGGTCGATGCCAAATGTGATTTACTTTTGTATGGCAACGCCGAGCGGGCGATTGTGGAAATCGCCCACCGCCTGGCCGCGCGCGAGCCGGTGCAGTCGATTACCGATGTGCGCGGCACTGCTTTTGTGCGCCGTCCGGATGACCCCAGCGGTAAGGACTGGATCGAAATCGATTCGAGCAGTGTGGACTTGCCGGGCCGGGTGGAAGCGCACTACAACCCCTATATGACCACGTCTGAGCTGGCCATCGAGAACGGGGCCACCTGCGCCCGCGACGACGAGGCCGCGCAAGTGGCGCAGGCCGCTGAACAAGAAGGTGCAGCCAAGCGTGCGGCGCCCGCTACAAAGGCGCTCTCCACGGTGGGCGCGCAAGCGCAAACCATGGTCTTTGTGCCCAACCCAGCGCTCAAAGCCAAACTGAAGGTGCCGCCGCGCGAGCGCTCCGTCATCCGTCTGCCCAGCTACGAGCAAGTCCGCAGTGACCCGGTGCTCTATGCCCATGCCAACCGCGTACTGCACCTTGAAACCAATCCCGGCAACGCGCGCGCTTTGGTGCAAGCCCATGGCGAAGGCGTCACCGCGCGCGATGTGTGGATCACGCCGCCGCCCATACCCTTGACGACGGCTGAAATGGACATGGTGTTTGACCTGCCGTATGCCCGCAGCCCGCACCCCAACTACGCCGATGAAAACGGCAGCCACGATGGCGCGACCAAAATCCCCGCCTGGGAAATGATCCGCTTTAGCATCAACATCATGCGTGGCTGCTTTGGCGGCTGTACGTTTTGCTCCATCACAGAACATGAAGGCCGCATCATCCAAAGCCGCTCGGAAGACTCGGTGATCAAAGAAATTGAAGACATCCGCGATAAGGTCAAAGGCTTTACCGGCACCATCTCGGATCTGGGCGGCCCCACTGCCAATATGTACCGCCTGGGCTGCAAGTCGCCCGAGATTGAAGCGGCTTGTCGCAAACCTAGCTGCGTCTACCCGGGCATTTGCCAGAACCTGAGCACCGACCATGGCCCCTTGATCAAGATGTACCGCCGGGGCCGCGCCCTGAAAGGTATTAAGAAAATTCTGATTGGCTCAGGGCTGCGCTACGACTTGGCCGTCAAAAGTCCGGAATATGTGAAAGAGCTGGTGCAGCACCATGTAGGCGGTTACCTGAAGATTGCGCCTGAGCACACCGAACAAGGCCCTTTGTCCAAGATGATGAAGCCTGGTATTGGCAGCTATGACAAGTTCAAGGCCCTGTTCGATAAGTTCAGCGCCGAAGTGGGGAAAAAGCAGTTCCTTATTCCTTACTTTATTGCCGCGCACCCGGGCACCAGCGATGAAGACATGCTGCATTTGGCGGTCTGGCTCAAGAAAAACGGTTTTCGCGCCGACCAGGTGCAAACTTTTTACCCTAGCCCTATGGCCACCGCTACCGCCATGTACCACAGTGGCCGCAACCCCTTGCGCAAAGTGCGCCGGGTGGTGGAGAGCGACGAGGAAAATGTGGACATCGTGCGCGGCGAAAAACGCCGCCGTTTGCACAAGGCCTTTTTGCGATACCACGATCCGAACAACTGGCCGCTGCTGCGCGAAGCACTCAAATCCATGGGCCGTGCCGACCTGGTCGGTAACGGTAAACACCATTTGATCCCCACCTTCCAACCTTTGACCGGGGGTAGTTACGAAAGCGCAAGGCGCAAAAACTCCACACCTTTGGCGGTCAAAAACTTGGCAGGCAAAGCGCCGCGCCCCGGCACCCTGCTGACCCAGCACACAGGCTTGCCCCCGCGCGCGGGCATCAAGGCGACAACGCGCCCAGCCAAGACCAAGCCCCGCTGAGCCTGGTTTCATC
Organism: Rhodoferax sp.; assembly: GCA_044373655.1. Classification (GTDB taxonomy): domain Bacteria; phylum Pseudomonadota; class Gammaproteobacteria; order Burkholderiales; family Burkholderiaceae_C; genus Allorhodoferax. The sequence goes on along the minus strand of JBILPS010000079.1, from coordinate 4,665 downwards.
TGGCTTAGCCCCGCAAAGGCAAGGACTAAAATTCGCCTTGTCCTTGAAAGTACGCCATGAAATCAGTATCCGCCCCTAGCCTTTTTTGCGGGGCCATCATGGCTAGCGTTTTATTCAGTCCAGCCTGGGCCCAAGAAACTGCGCAAATGGCCGCTGAGGCTCCCGCAACGGTTACTGCGGCCGATGCGCCCGCCGCCCATTTCGACCGCACCTTGAAGGATGAGGGTAAATGGTATTTCTCCTGGGGTTACAGCCGCCAGCAGTATGCTTCCTCGGATATCCATGTTTCCCAGCCTAGCCTGGGCAATGACTTCACCTTGCACCATGTCAATGCCAGTGATTACCCGGGTACGGTAAGTGACGCGGTGAATTCGCTTTTCAAATTGGATTTCACCTCGCCGCAGGAAAACGTACGCATCGGTTATTTCCTGAATCCAGAGAAAACCTTTGCTATTGAATTCAACTACGATCACAGCAAATACAACACCGACGCGGGCCAGTCGGTGCGTGTCAGCGGAATCGTCAATCACGCGCCGGTCACCAGTCCGATGGTGCTGGGACCACCGACCTTCGATTACGCGCTACACAATGGCTTTAATCACCTCATGCTGAATGCCGTGTGGTTCCACCATCTGCACGGCCCCAAGCGGGAACCCGGCGAATGGCAACTCATCAGCCGTCTGGGCGCTGGCCTATTGCTACCGCATGCGGACAACACGATTTTTGGAAATCCCAACGAAGTCGGCCCCAAGGGCGATCGCGTTTGCTGCTTTGACAGCCGTGATTGGTGGCAGGTCAATGGCTGGACCACCGGTGCCGAGGTGGGCGTGCGCTACCGGATTTATAAAAGCATTTATCTGGAGGCCACGCAAAAATTTGCCTACGGCGCATTGCGTGGAGTGCCGGTGTACCAGGGCACTGCCGACCATTCGGTATGGATGTCCGAGCAGGTGTTCTCCACTGGCTTTTTGTTCTAGGCCACAGCCAGCGCAGCCAAAGCGCTGCGCGGGGGGGCTGAATTTAGCTATCCGCTTGCGCGCCCAAGCTCAGCATGCGCTCTACATAGCGCGCAATCACATCGATCTCTAGGTTCACGCGCACGCCGGGTGCCAGGCGGTGCAGTGCCGTGTTGCTGATGGTGTGCGGAATCAGGTTGATGTTGAACTCGCATCCGGCGTTTGAGTCATTGACGCGGTTCACGGTAAGGCTGACGCCGTTGACGGTAATTGATCCCTTGTAGGCAAGGTATTTGGCCAATGCCTGCGGCGCCAATATGCGCAACTCCCAACTCTCGCCCACCGGCTCGAAAAGTTTCACCTCACCGATGCCGTCGACATGGCCGGAGACCAGATGCCCGCCCAGGCGGTCATTGGCGCGCAGGGCTTTTTCCAGATTCACTTCACCGAGCGCGTCTAAGCCACCAGTTTTATCCAGTGATTCGGCCGATATGTCCAGGGTAAAAACCGGTGCCTGCGCATCTTGCTGCAAGGTGGTAACCGTCATGCAGGCGCCGTTGACGGCAATGCTGTCGCCCAGGCCTGCGTCGTCCAGATAGCCTGGTGGGCATTGCACATAGAGGCGCTTGCCATGGGCCCGGGTGGCGCCCAAATCGTCGATACGGGAAATACGGCCTACGCCGGTAATGATGCCTGTAAACATAGAACTCTCTAAAAAAATCAAAAGTCCGCGCTGCCTTGCAGACGCGCCAGGATACGCAGGTCCGGCCCGATACGCTGCGCGCTTTGAAACTCCAGCGCAAGCCCTTGGGCCAATGCGTTCAAAGGACCGAAGTTAGACATGCCTGCCCCCTGGCCTAGCCAGAGCGGCGCCAGGTACACCAGCACTTCTTCGGCCAGTCCGGCGCGCAGCAGCGAGCCATTGAGTTTGTGGCCGGCCTCGATATGCACTTCATTGCATTGCCGCTTTGCCAGATCCTGCGCCATGGCTTGCAAATCCACTTTGGGCACTGGATTGTCTGGCCCAGCGGGGCCTGGCAGATACACAATCTCGGCGCCCGCTTGCCGCAGCGCCGCCTCGCGCGTCGCATGGGGCTGGGCCGCATAGATCAACACTTTGCGCAGCGGGCCGAACAAAGCGGCATCGGGCGGCGTTTGCAAAGCGCTGTCCACAATCACCAGCATGGGCTGGCGCGGCGTTTGCACATGGCGCACGTCCAGCAGCGGTTTATCCGCTAGCACCGTGCCCACGCCGGTCAGCACTGCGCAGGCGCGCGCACGCCAGGCATGGCCGTCGGTGCGCGCCTGTGGGCCAGTAATCCATTGGCTTTGCCCATTGCCCAAAGCCGTCACACCATCGAGGGAAGCGGCGACCTTGAGCCGCATCCAGGGCCTGCCCCGCTGCATGCGGCTGAAAAACCCGATGTTGAGTTCGCGTGACTCTGTGGCGCCTGGCCCCACTTCCACCGCAATGCCCGCAGCGCGTAGCTTGGCAAAGCCCTGACCTGCGACCAGCGGGTTAGGGTCTTGCAAGGACGCGACCACGCGCGCAATACCGGCCTGGGCCAGCGCGTCGCAGCAGGGCCCGGTGCGCCCCTGGTGCGCGCAAGGTTCCAGCGTGACGTACGCAGTGGCGCCTTGGGTGCTGTGGCCTTGGGCCTGCGCGTCTTGCAGCGCCATAATTTCGGCATGCGGCCCGCCGGCCATCTGGGTGTGGCCCTGGCCGATGACCTGCCCTGACGGGTTGACCAGCACGCAGCCTACGCGCGGGTTGGGCGACGTGAGATAAAGCGCTGATTCGGCCAGACGCAAAGCATGGGCGATATGCGACACGGTGCGCAGACGATTGGCAATCAAGCCCAGACGGGCTTAATTGTTCACCTCGTTGACCAAGGTCTTGAATTCATCAATGTCCTCAAAACTGCGGTACACGCTGGCAAAACGCACATAGGCCACTTTGTCCAGTTTTTTAAGCTCGCGCATCACCAGTTCGCCAATGCGGGTGGACGACACCTCGCGCAGGCCGGAGGTCAGCAGCTTTTCCTGGATGCGCTCCATGGCGCTGTCGATTTGTTCGGTGCTGACCGGGCGTTTACGCAAGGCCAGCTTCATGGAGCCTACGATTTTGTTTTGGTCAAAATCAATGCGCCGCCCGTCTTTTTTTACCACCACCGGGTAGCTGACATCGGCCCGTTCGTAGGTAGTAAAGCGTTTTTCGCAGGCGCCGCACTGGCGCCGCCGGCGGATGAAGTCCCCGTCTTCGGCCATGCGGGTTTCCACCACGGGAGTTTCCGAATGGCTGCAAAACGGGCACTTCATTAGGTTTAGCCGTAGACCGGAAAGCGGGCGGTCAGCGCGTGTACCTTGGCACGTACCGCATCGATGTTGGCAGCATCGTGCGGGTTGTCCAGTACATCGGCGATCAGGTGCGCGGTGGCGCGCGCCTCCTCGTCCTTAAAGCCGCGCGTCGTCATGGCCGGGGTGCCGATGCGCACACCGCTGGTGACCATAGGCTTTTCTGGGTCATTGGGGATGGCGTTTTTGTTGATCGTCATATGGGCATCGCCCAGCACGCGCTCAGCGTCTTTACCCGTGATTTTCTTGGAGCGCAGATCGACCAGCATGACATGGCTTTGGGTGCCGCCGCTGACGATGCGCAGGCCGCGTTCGGTCAGCGTTTTTGCCACGATGTCGGCATTGGTCAGCACCTGTTGCTGGTAGGCTTTAAAGCCATCGCCCAGCGCTTCTTTGAAGGCCACGGCTTTGGCCGCAATCACATGCATCAGCGGGCCGCCTTGCAGGCCGGGGAACATGGCGCTGTTGATGGCTTTTTCGTGCTCGGCCTTCATCAAAATAATGCCGCCGCGCGGGCCGCGCAGGCTCTTGTGGGTGGTGGAAGTCACCACGTCGGCATGGGGTACCGGGTTGGGGTAGAGCCCGGCGGCAATCAGGCCGGCGTAGTGCGCCATGTCTACCAAGAATATCGCGCCTACATCTTTGGCCACCTTGGCAAAGCGCGCAAAGTCGATGTGCAGCGAATAGGCGCTGGCGCCGGCGATGATGAGCTTGGGTTTGGACTCATGGGCTTTGCGCTCCATGGCGTCGTAGTCGATGGCTTCGTTGGCGTCCAGGCCATAGCTCACCACGTTAAACCATTTGCCGCTCATATTGAGGGCCATGCCGTGGGTCAAATGTCCGCCTTCGGCCAGGCTCATGCCCATGATGGTGTCGCCGGGTTTGAGAAAAGCCAGAAACACGGCTACGTTGGCCGATGCGCCGCAATGGGCTTGTACGTTGGCCGCATCCGCGCCAAAAAGTTGTTTGGCGCGGTCTATTGCCAGCTGTTCTGCCACGTCCACGTTTTCACAGCCACCGTAATAACGCTTGCCGGGATAGCCCTCGGCATACTTATTGGTAAATTGGCTGCCTTGGGCCGCCATGACAGCAGGCGAAGCGTAATTTTCGCTAGCAATCAGCTCAATGTGGTGTTCCTGCCGGGTGTTTTCGGCCAGTATGGCGGCCCACAGTTCGGGATCGGTTTGCTCAATCAAAGTATTGCGGTGGTACATGTCTCAGTCCTCTAGTTTGTATGAAATGGTCCAATGCAGCGCTGACGATGGCAGGCGCTGCCGCTTAGTGGCTTTGGGTGGCTAACCCGGAAACTTCCAATCCTGCCTGGGTCTAGGTACCCGGCGTGCTCGGGCGGTAG
>JBILPS010000078.1:0-11572 GCA_044373655.1 Rhodoferax sp. | reverse complement strand
TGTTGTGCGGCCAGGCCATGATGGCGGCGGCCGACACGGCCATGGTGCTGGCGCTGATCAACCACTTTGGGCAGTTCCGGCCCTGCAGCACGGTTCAGCTCTCCAGCAGCTTCATGAAACCGCTGTCGGGTCAGGACGAGCAAGGCATCACCCGCACGCAGCTTGTCCAAGATGCCCATGTCCGAGCTCAAGCCCTGGGTGAAGCGGGCAACGCTGTCTTCTTTCACGCCCGCGGCTTTGGCCGGACTGCGCAGGCCCGAGAGACATTGCTGAAATTCGGTTTGAGCCCCAGCGGGCAGGGCCAGCACTGTGGCTGTCGCCAACATGAAAATGGATCGGCGGAGTTGAATTTGAGGCAGGAGGAACTGGCGCAGGAGTGAAATCAGGGCATGCATGGCCAAGATTGTAGGGATCGATTGAGAGTTGAAATGCCGATGACCTTGTATGTGCGGTAGATGACCGTAAGTGGGGGGGTGAAAGGTTTAGCCTCGCCCTCCTGTGTTGAAAGGATGCTTTATGTCGCAAATTTTGTTGCGTGGGTGGATGGCGCTGCTGCTGGTGGCTGGCTTGAGTGGCTGCGGCTACAACGATTTTCAAAAGCTCGATGAAGAGACCCGTGGCGCCTGGAGCGAGGTGCTGAATCAGTACCAACGCCGAGCCGATTTGGTGCCCAACTTGGTGGCTACCGTCAAGGGCGAAGCGTCTTTTGAACAAGACACCTTGACCCAGGTGATCGAGGCCCGCGCCAAGGCCACCGCCATGCAGGTGACGCCCGAGACTCTGAACAACCCGGAGGCGTTCAAGAAGTTCCAAGAAGTACAAGGCCAATTGGGTTCTGCGCTGAGCCGCTTGATGGCGGTGTCCGAGCAGTACCCCAGCTTGAAGGCGAACCAGGCTTTCAGCGATTTGCGGGTGCAACTAGAAGGCACCGAAAACCGCATCACCGTGGCGCGCAACCGCTACATCAAAGCTGTGCAGGCCTACAACATTTTGGTGCGCAGGTTGCCCAGCAATCTGACGGCCATAGTCATGGGCTACAAAGCCAAAGAGGGCTTCACTGTGGCGAACGAAGCGCAAATTGCGTTGCCACCCACGGTGGACTTCAACAAAAAGTAAGTCATGCCTTTGTCTTTCGCCCGGCCTGCGGTGTGGCGCCGCTTTCTGACTGGTCTGTGTCTGCTGCTGGCTTTGGCCTCGGTAAACGCGCAAGAACCACTGCCCGTACCTGCCTTGACGGCGCGCATCATGGACAGCAGCGGCACGCTCGCTGCTGGCGATGTGGCCAGCATTGAGCAACAACTGGCGGCACTGGAGCAGCGCAGCGGCTCGCAGGTGGTGGTCTGGATGCTGCCCAGCACCGCGCCTGAAGATATTTTTTCTTATGCGAATCGCGTGGCCAATGTGTGGAAGATTGGCCGCAAGGACGTTGGCGACGGCCTGTTGATCGTGGTGGCCGTACAAGACCGGCGCATGCGCATCGAGGTGGCCAAAACTTTGGAAGGCGCCATCCCCGATCTGGCCGCCAAGCAGATCATCGAGCGTGACATGACCCCTGCCTTCAAGCGCGGTGACTATGCGGGAGGCCTCAAACAAGCCATTGAAGCCTTGGGCCAGCGCATCACCGGCGAGCACCTGCCTGCGCCAGACCAAGCTGCGGCGCGAAGTGGCTTCAACCTCGGTGATAACTGGTTGCTATTACTTTTTGGTGCGCTGGTGATCAGCCAGATGCTCCGGCGTATTTTTGGGCGCGGCCTGGGCGCGGTGATGGCCGGTGTGGCCGGGGCGGGCTTGGTCTATGTCTTGAGCGCCAGCGTGTTGCTGGCGCTGGGTGTGGGCGTGGTCGCGCTGGTCTGGAGTTTGTTCAGCGGTCTGGCTTCTACGGGTTGGGGCTCTGATCTGGGCCGAGGGCGTGGAGGTTGGGGCGGTGGTGGCTTCAGCTCCGGCGGCGGTGGTGATTTCGGTGGCGGCGGCGCCAGCGGGAAATGGTAAGTATCAAAATGAGGCCTTCAAGTTCATCCACGCCATCCGTCTGCTCATCTTGGCTGCAGGCCCTGCCCCTGTGGTGGCGGCATGCCATGGCCGATGTGCGCGGCAGTGCCCGCCTCTTGCCCCAAGCCAGTCTGACTCGGATCGAGGCCCAGGTGGCGCAGGGCGAGCGCTTGCACAGCGGGCAAATTCGGGTCTGCGTGGAAACCCATTTGCCGCGCAGTTATTTGTGGCGCTGTGTGCGCCAAGGCACTTCCTTGCCCGAATTGATCGCGCAGCGCGCTTTGATGCTGTTTGCCAAACTGCGGGTCTGGGACACCGAGCGCAACAACGGCGTTTTGATTTATGTGCTGCTGGCCGAGCACGCCATTCACGTGGTGGCCGATCGGGGTGTGAATGCCTTGGTGGCGCCAGAGGGCTGGTCTTCGGTGATTGCGCCAATGCAGCAAGCCTTTGCCCAAGGTGATTTTGAAGCAGGCTTGCTCCAGGCAGTGGACGCGGTGTCGGAGGTCATGGCCTTGCATTTCCCTGTGGCTTTAACCGCCGCGCGGCCCGATGCCATGCCCGACGCGCCTGTTTTGTTGTGACAGGCTCATCGCCGTCTTTGGAATTTTCGTCGTACAGGTCTAAGGCGATGGTCACCACCAGGCCGCCTTGCGCATGGTTGGTCAGTTGCAAAGAGCCATTTAAATTTTCAATCGTGTTGCGCGCAATGCCCAGGCCCGAGCCGCCCTGGTTCTTAATTTGGCCATGATCCAAGCGCACATGCGGATTGAAGACGCGGCCGACATCACGCACTGAAATTCCGGGGCCAAAATCGCGAATATGCACCACGGCAAAACCGCCTTGGCGACGCAGATCGATTTCAACCCGTTCGCTATACAACACCATGTTGTCAATCAGGTTGCTGAAGGCGCACTCCAAAGCCAATAGCTTGCCCTGCACGCTCACAGGCTCGCAGCGCAACTGAATGTCGGCGCCCGGCACGATCGGGTGTTTGGCCAAACGCGCCAGCAAGCAGTCCAGCCGCACGGGGGTCATGTTTTCGTAAATGTCGGTGTCTTTCAGGCTTTGCAAAGCCGTTTTCACCATCACATCCAAATCGTCCAAGTCTTCGTGCAGGCCATCGCGCAAGGCGTCATCGTCCAGCAGTTCGGCGCGCAATTTCAGGCGCATGAAGGGCGTTTTCAGGCCATGCGAAATATCCAAAAACAAGCGTTCGCGGTCCCGCAAATAGCCTTGAATCCGGGCCTGCATCGCATTGAAGGCACGCGCCGTGCGGCGCAGTACTCGGGACGGATAGGAAATTCAACCGCATGAGTCCAAGTATGGCAGGGTTTTTGGGCGATCTGACCTCGTTGAAATCTGCAGTTTGAGCGCCCACAGCATCCAAGAAGCGAGGATGCCCCAAGCGAGTGGGCTGCACAGCCGCCGCGCGCGCAGCCTCCCACAGCGGCCCATGGGATGTGCCGTTTTGGTCACCAACTGACGCGCTGATCAAGCTCAAAGTCCGGTGCCGCTTGCGCCGCATCGTCCCAGCTCGGCGCCGGCTGGACACCCTCATCATCGTGCGCATCAAACTCGTTCCACAACGGTGGCCCGCGTGCCGCAGTGATGTTCGGTTACTCGGACTCTACCCCTAGGTGGTTCAGAATTTGTCCGTTGACATTGGCGCTGACACTGCCCTGTTGTGCGGCGCTGATGTCGCTTACTTCTTCGCCGGCGGCAAGTCCGTACAAGAGCCATGCGCCACCTCTGCCGCCATGCCAATGCTTTCGCCCAGCGTGGGGTGGGGGTGGATGGTTTTGCCAATGTCCACGGCGTCTGCGCCCATCTCAATCGCCAGAGCGATCTCGCCAATCATGTCGCCGGCGTGCGTGCCGACCATGCCACCGCCCAGGATCTTGCCGTGGCCGTGGGCCTCGGGTGAATCGTCAAACAGCAGTTTGGTCACGCCTTCGTCGCGGCCGTTGGCAATGGCGCGGCCCGAAGCCGACCAAGGGAACAAGCCTTTTTTGACCCTGATGCCTTGCGCTTTGGCTTCGGTCTCGGTCAAGCCCACCCAGGCCACTTCGGGGTCGGTGTAGGCCACGCTGGGGATGACGCGGGCGTTGAACGCGGCTGCGGCAAGCTCTTTGTTGCCTTGCAGTTCGCCCGCAATGACTTCAGCCGCCACGTGGGCTTCGTGCACCGCCTTGTGCGCCAACATGGGCTGGCCCACGATGTCGCCAATGGCGAAGATGTGAGGCACGTTGGTGCGCATTTGAATGTCAACGTTGATGAAGCCGCGATCCGTCACGGCCACGCCTGCTTTTTCAGCCGCGAGTTTTTTGCCGTTGGGCGTGCGGCCCACGGCTTGCAAGACCATGTCGTAAACCTGGGGCGCAGGCGCCGTGCCGCCGGGCTCGGCGCTCTCGAAGGTGACTTCGATGCCTTCGGGCAAGGCGCGTGCACCCACCGTCTTGGTCTTGAGCATGATGTTGTCAAAGCGCTTGGCGTTCATTTTTTGCCAGACCTTGACCAAGTCGCGGTCAGCGCCTTGCATCAGGCCGTCCATCATCTCCACCACGTCCAGGCGCGCGCCCAGCGTGCTGTACACCGTGCCCATTTCCAGGCCGATGATGCCGCCGCCCAAAATCAGCATGCGTTTAGGAACCTCTTTGAGTTCCAGCGCGCCGGTGCTGTCTACCACGCGTGGGTCCTTATCTAGCCCATCCTTCTGCATGAAGGGCAAACGCACCGCTTGCGAACCAGCGGCGATGATGCAGTTTTTAAAGCCGATTACTTTTTTACTGCCGGTTTTTTCTTGTGCGCTACCGCTGGTTTCTTCCACTTCGAGGTGGTGGCTGCCCACAAACGCGCCGTAGCCGCGCACGGTAGTCACCTTGCGCATCTTGGCCATGGCGGCCAAGCCGCCGGTAAGTTTGCCGATGACTTTTTCTTTGTGGCCGCGCAGTTTGTCGATGTTGACCACCGGCGCGCCAAAGTCCACACCCAGGTCGGCCATATGGCTGACTTTGTCCATGACGGCGGCGACATGCAAGAGCGCCTTGCTGGGGATGCAACCCACGTTCAGGCACACGCCGCCCAAGCTGGCGTAGCGCTCCACCAATATCACTTTCAGGCCCAAGTCTGCTGCGCGGAAGGCAGCTGAATAACCCCCAGGGCCTGCGCCTAGCACCAGCAGGTCGCAGTCCATGTCGACCGTGCCGGCGTAGCTGGACGCGGGTAGGGGTGGCTGCGCTTCGCTCGCAATGATGGACGCAGCTGACGCAGCGCTTGTGCTTGCTGGTGCGGTGGCCGCAGGCGCTATTGCCGCAGGCACGGTACTAGCAGCCGGGGCAGTAGCAGCGCCCTCGCCTTCGAGTACCAACACCAACGAGCCTTGCTTAACCTTGTCGCCCAGCTGCACTTTCAGCTCCTGCACTACGCCGCCGTGGCTGGAAGGAATTTCCATCGAGGCTTTGTCAGACTCCACGGTAATCAGGCTTTGCTCAGGCGCAATGGTGTCGCCGGGCTTCACTAATATTTCAATAACGGTGACTTCGTCAAAGTCGCCAATGTCCGGGACTTGGATGTTGATCTGTGCCATAGCCGACCCTTACAAAAGCACGCGACGGAAGTCGCCGAGGGTTTGGCCCAGATAGGCATTAAAGCGTGCAGCAGAGGCACCGTCGATGACGCGGTGGTCCCAGGTTAGCGACAAGGGCAGCATCAAGCGCGGCACAAACTCTTTACCGTTCCACACCGGCTCCATCTGGCTTTTGCACACACCCAAAATCGCCACTTCAGGCGCGTTGATGATGGGCGTGAAATAGCGCCCACCAATGCCGCCCAGGCTGGAGATGGTGAAAGTAGCGCCGCTCATTTCGGCGGGGCTTAGCTTGCCTTCGCGGGCCTTTTTGGCCAGCTCGCCCATTTCCTGGCTGATTTGCAGCACGCCTTTTTGATCTGCGTCTTTGAGCACCGGCACCATCAGGCCATTGGGCGTGTCGGCGGCAAAGCCGATGTGCCAGTAGTTTTTGTATACCAGCGCATCGCCGTCCAGGCTGCTGTTGAAGTCGGGGAATTTTTTCAGCGCCGATACGCAAGCCTTGATCAGAAAAGCCAGCATGGTCACTTTGATGCCGCTTTTTTCGTTTTCCTTGTTGGTCAGCAGGCGGAAGGCTTCGAGGTCGGTGATGTCGGCGTCGTCATGGTTGGTGACGGCCGGAATCATGATGGCGTTGCGCAGCAAATTAGCACCGCTGATTTTCTTGATGCGGCCCATCTCTTTGCGCTCGATGGGGCCGAACTTGGCAAAGTCCACTTTCGGCCAGGGGATGAGCCCCAGCGCCGCGCCATCGCCACCGGAGGCGGCCGGGGCTTTGGCGGTTTGCGCCTTGGTTTGGGTGGCGCCAGCCATCACCGCTTTGGTGAAGGCCTGCACATCGTCTTGGGTGATACGCCCTTTGGGCCCGCTGCCTTGGACTTCACCAATAGGTACGCCCAACTCACGCGCAAACTTGCGCACCGAAGGAGATGCATGCGGCAGGCCGGGCGCCGGTGTGACGGGCACATGCGCGGGTGCTGCCGCAAGCGCTGGAGCGGGTGCCGGGGCACTAATCGTAGCCGGAGCCGCAGGAGCCGGTGCGGTAACTGCGGCGGGCGTAACCGGCGCGGGCGCGGACGCGCTGACTGGCGCTGCGGGCGCCGGTGTTGCCGCGCCCTCGGCCACCTCTAGCATCACGACCAGCGAGCCTTGCTTGACCTTATCCCCCAAAGCGACCTTGATCGCGGTGACCACGCCAGCGGCTGCCGAGGGAATTTCCATGGAGGCCTTGTCGCTTTCCACGGTGATCAAGCTTTGCTCGGCCTTGATGGTGTCGCCCACTTTCACCAGCAATTCAATCACGGTGACTTCGTCAAAGTCACCAATATCGGGAACCTGGATTTCAATATTTGCCATGGTGTGTCTCCCGGAGATTTAAGCGTGCAGCGGGTTGATCTTGTCGGCTTTGATGCCGTACTTGGCAATGGCCTGCGCCACGGTGTCTGCCGTGACCGTGCCCTCTTCCTGCAAAGCCTTCAGAGCGGCCAGCACGATGTAGTGGCGGTTCACCTCAAAGTGCTCGCGCAGCTTGCTGCGAAAGTCGCTGCGGCCAAAGCCGTCGGTGCCCAGCACTTTGAAGGCGCGCCCTTTGGGGATGAAGGGGCGAATCTGTTCTGCATAGGCCTTCATATAGTCGGTGGCAGCGACCACCGGGCCGCTATGGCCTTCGAGTTGCTGGCTGACAAAAGGCACGCGCGCCGCTTCTAGCGGGTGCAGCATATTGAAGCGCTCGCAGTCCTGGCCTTCGCGGGTCAGTTCGTTAAAGCTGGGGCAGCTCCAGACGTCCGCCTGCACGCCCCAGTCTTGCGCCAGCAGCGCTTGCGCCGCAATCGACTCGCGCAAGATCGTGCCCGAGCCCAGTAATTGCACACGCGAAGCGCCTTTATTGGCCTTGGTTTCGCTAGCGCCGGGTTTGCACAAATACATGCCCTTGATGATTTGGGCTTCGGTGCCTGCGGTCAGGCCGGGCATGGCGTAGTTTTCGTTGAGCAGGGTGATGTAGTAAAAAACGTTGTCCTGCTTCTCCACCATGCGCTTGAGACCGTGGTGCATGATGACTGCCACCTCATGCGCAAACGTAGGGTCGTAGCTCAGGCAGTTGGGGATAGTGCCGGCCAGGATGTGGCTGTGGCCATCTTCGTGTTGTAAGCCTTCGCCGTTGAGCGTGGTGCGGCCTGAAGTGCCCCCCAGCAAAAAGCCGCGTGCCTGCATATCGCCCGCAGCCCAGGCCAGGTCGCCAATGCGCTGAAAGCCGAACATCGAGTAGTACACATAAAACGGAATCATGATGCGGTTGCTGGTGCTGTAGCTGGTCGCTGCCGCAATCCAGCTGCTCATGCCGCCGGCCTCGTTAATGCCTTCTTGCAGGATCTGGCCTTGTTTGTCTTCCTTGTAGTACATCACCTGGTCTTTATCAACCGGGGTGTATAGCTGGCCGTCCGGGTTGTAAATGCCGATCTGGCGGAACAAGCCTTCCATACCAAAAGTGCGCGCCTCGTCCACCAAGATGGGCACTACGCGCGGGCCTATGGCTTTATCGCGCAAGAGCGTAGTGAGGAAACGCACGTAGGCCTGGGTAGTAGAAATCTCGCGGCCTTCCACGGTGGGCTCAATCACCGCCTTGAAGGTGTCTAAAGACGGCACGGTAAATTGCTCATCGGCCTTGACACGGCGGTGCGGCAGGTAGCCGCCCAAGGCCTTGCGCCGCTCGTGCAAATAGCGCATCTCGGGCGTGTCTTCGGCGGGTTTGTAAAAAGGGATTTTGGGCAATTCACTATCCGGAATCGGGATGTTGAAGCGGTCGCGAAAGGCCTTGATGTCTTCGTCTGTCAGTTTTTTGGTCTGGTGCACATTGTTCTTGCCCTCGCCGCTTTTACCCATGCCAAAACCTTTGACGGTTTTAATCAAGAGCACCGAGGGCTGCCCTTTGTGGTTCACCGCCTGGTGGTAAGCAGCATAGACTTTTTTGGAGTCGTGGCCGCCACGGCGCAATTCAAAAATCTCTTCATCGCTCATGTGCTCCACCATCTTGGCGGTGCGCGGGTCTTTGCCGAAGAAGTGTTTGCGCACATAAGCGCCATCGTTGGCCTTCATGGCTTGGTAGTCGCCGTCGACCGTGTCCATCATGATTTTGCGCAGCGCACCGTCTTTGTCGCGCGCCAACAGCGGGTCCCAGCTGCTGCCCCAAATCAGCTTGATCACATTCCAGCCCGAACCGCGAAATTCGCCCTCTAACTCTTGGATAATTTTTCCGTTGCCCCGCACCGGGCCGTCCAGGCGCTGCAAATTGCAGTTGATGACAAATATCAGGTTGTCCAGCTTCTCGCGAGCGGCCAGGCCAATAGCCCCCAGGGACTCGACCTCGTCCATTTCGCCGTCACCGCAAAACACCCAGACTTTGCGGTTTTCGGTATTGGCAATGCCGCGTGCGTGCAGATACTTCAAAAAGCGCGCCTGGTAAATCGCCATCAGCGGGCCCAGTCCCATAGACACCGTGGGGAACTGCCAGAACTCAGGCATCAGCTTGGGATGCGGGTAGCTTGACAAACCCTTGCCGTCCACCTCTTGGCGGAAGTTGAGCAACTGCTCTTCGCTCAAACGCCCTTCCAGATAGGCGCGGGCATACACACCAGGCGCTACGTGGCCTTGGATAAACAAACAGTCGCCGCCATGGTTCTCGCTCTCGGCATGCCAAAAATGGTTAAAGCCCGCGCCAAACAAACTGGCTAGCGAAGCAAAGGAACCAATGTGGCCACCCAGATCGCCGCCGTCGGCCGGGTCGTGGCGGTTGGCCTTAACCACCATGGCCATGGCGTTCCAGCGCATGTAGGCGCGCAGGCGCTCTTCGATTTCCAGGTTGCCCGGCGCGCGCTCTTCGTGATCGGGCTCAATGGTGTTGACATAGCCGGTGGTGGCCGAGAAAGGCATATCAATGCTTTTTTGGCGCGCATGTTCCAGCAGTTGCTCTAAAAGGAAGTGGGCGCGTTCGGGGCCTTCGGCCTCAATGACGGCGGACAGAGCGTCCATCCACTCCCGCGTTTCTTGGTTGTCGATATCGCCGCCGATACCCAGGGGTAAGGAATTAGCGGTGTTTTGCGCGGTGCTTGTCATAGCGTCTCCTGCTGGTGTGGTGCCTGTAGCGTACAGGATGAAAATTTTCGCACAAAAGCCACTAAATTTCAAATAATGCTTTTATGTTTTGCTATGTGAAATTTAATTTACAGAGGTCTTGAGCTTCGTAGTGGGCTCTACACTCGCCTAATGCACCATGCTGACACCTATTTGCTGCACGCCGACCCGGAGCTTTCCACGGTCAAGCGGGCCAGGCGCTGGTGGCGTCGGCTCTCGCCGCAGCGCCAGGACCGGGTGGCTATGCTGGCGCCGCTGGCGGCGGTGGGTTTGTTTATGGCGGCCATTGTTTCGGCGCTGCTGTACCTGCAAATAGAAGAGGCAGACCGCGAGCAAGAAGGCGTGCGCCGGGATGTCGAATACACCCAGCAACAACTGCGCTTGCGCCTACTGGAACGGCAGGAACAATTTGGTGCGCTAGGCCGCGAGTTGGGTCGCCAAGAACTGGACGCCCGGGCTTTCCGCCTGCGCGTGATTGCCCTGCTCAACCAATACCCCGAGGTGCATGGCGCGGCCTGGCTGGATGCGCAAAAGCGTTTGCGTGCCAGCGGTGGCGCCACCTTTAACTGGAGCTACCCGGCCTACGGCAGCAACACCGCCCCCCTGAATGCTGAAGGCGACTACGCCTTCAACTGGGCCACCGCGCAGCGCCAAGTGGTCTATTTGATGCCGCCCAAAACCGGCGCGACGGCCCCTTTCTTACAGGTCTACATCCCGCTGGTGGAGAAAGGTCAGCCCGCGGGGGTCATCCTGGCCGAGCTGTCTATCGACGGCCTCTACCGCTACGGCATCCCCAACGAAATTGCCGCCCGCTACGGCATTTCGCTGCTAGACGCCAAAGGTGCGGTGCTGGCGGGCGTGGCCCTACCCATGAAAAAACCGGTCAGTCAAATATTGCCCTGGACGCGCAAGCCCGGCAGCTACAGCATGGCGGTCTCGCCAGTGGGATCGGACCTGCTGGTGCGCGCCGAGGCCTACCGCGCCTCCATGGGGGTAATTGGCACCGGCTTGTTCTGGCTGGTCAGCGCCCTGAGCGTCATGACCGCTTGGATGCTGATTGCCAACTGGCGCCACAGCCGCAAGCGCCTGCAGGCGCAGCAGGCCTTGCTGGCCGAAACCAATTTCCGTCGCGCCATGGAAAACTCCATGCTCACCGGCATGCGTGCCATGGACTTACAAGGGCGCATTACCTATGTCAATGCCGCTTTTTGCATGATGACCGGCTGGAGCGAGCCCGAACTGGTGGGCCGCACTGCGCCCTTTCCTTACTGGCCAGAGAGCGACCGCGAAGAGCTGTCAGTCCTGCTGGGCCTGGAGCTGTCAGGCAAGACCAGCCAAGGCGGCATCCAGGTGCGGGTCAAGCGGCGCGATGGCACCTTGTTTGATGCGCGCATGTATGTCGCGCCGCTGATCGACGCCATGGGCACGCAAACTGGCTGGGTCACCTCGATGACCGATATCACCGAACCCAATCGGGTACGCGAACAGTTGTCTGCGTCGCACCAACGCTTTACCACCGTGCTCGAGGCGCTGGACGCATCGATCTCAGTAGCACCCCTGGGCAGTGACGAACTGGTGTTTGCCAACAAGCTCTACCGCCAGTGGTTTGGTACCGCGGCCGGAGGGCATTTGCAATTGGTGGCCGAGGCCGGCGTTCCGCAGGCACGCACCAACCATGACTTGGGCGACGACGTCGATTTGTTCGCCGGTTTACCCATGAACACCTTGTCGGAAGTGGATGCTGAAAGTGCGGAGATTTTCATCAGCGCCCTCGGCAAGTGGCTGGAAGTGCGTACCCGCTACCTGAGCTGGGTTGACGGGCGCCTGGCGCAAATGGTTATTGCCACCGACATCAGCAGCCGCCGC
>JBILPS010000139.1:0-3376 GCA_044373655.1 Rhodoferax sp. | reverse complement strand
CGCTCAAGCCACGGTAGGCCCGTGGCGACACATGCCGCCCAAGCCAATGCCGTGAACGATTTTCCCGCACCGGGCGCTGCGAACAAAAGCGCCAAGGACTGCGCCTCGATGAGCTCATCGAGCAAAAACCGTGTAGGCCGCGGCGCCTTGACTAGCTCGCTTGCGGCAACAAACTCAAAACCGGGCTTAGGTACCTCAGGTGGATGGGGGTCTGGCTCGCTGTCTCGGTTACTGATCCTGTCCATACCCAACAGCCTTGCAGCATTACGAACGGCTGCGCGTAAATTGCCTCCGTGGGCCAATAAGCACCATGCCCCAAAAGCATCATGAGAGTGCACTTTGCAGCGAAGCGGATCATTTGGGTGGTGGCTGTAAATGCGCTGGCTTTTGGGTAACTGCACGACCCCCGCCTTGCCGGTACTCGAGCCAGGCCACATCCACCGGCCCACGCCCCTTGGCACATAGCCGTGGTCAGTCAGCAGCTTTCCAATATCGGCCTGGGCGTTAAACGCCTCAATCACGCTCCCGCTGGCTTGGGCTTTCCTGGGGGCGGGCACTGCGTTGGCAATGCGCGCCTGCATCAGCAGTGCATCCACATCGAGCGCAGAGCCTGCAAGGACAGCTTGCTCGGCCAATGCCTGGCGCTCTTGAGGGCAACGCGGCCAGTAAAACAGCCTGGACGCCTCAAGGCACCCCTCGTCTGTGCATTCGCTCAAGCCGAGCAGGATAGACAGGTGCAGCCCTAAGGGCTCGATTTCCTCTGGCTCTAAGGGGCGTGAGACCTCAAACACCAAGCGATAGCGCGGCCCCAAGGTGCCCGATTGAGCTGCGCCCTCGTGGCTGAACGACGTAGCCGCGCAGCACGACCAGCCTTGGAGTTCGAGCTCGACGCACATGTCCTTGAAGCTCGGCGGCAAAGGACCCATCAAGCGCTTTCCCATCTCCGGGCTACCCGGAAGAATGTTTTCGGTTTTGGCCTCAATGTCCAACACCATCACGCACCAAGGCCCGGCACGCTCTTTGTTGCGCGGACCTGGCTCAATCGCCGCAGGCAGCCAGCCAGCACCGTCCTTGCTGGCAGTGACCTCATGCGTTGTCAGCAGCTCACAAAGCGAAGACCAAGAGCCAGCTTGCTGGGCATGAACCGGCGCTGACCTGGCGCGCACAAGCCCCCAAAGTAGAGTGCTCATGATTTGTCAGTCTTGGCTTGTGCGTCACGCCAAGCAATGAGCTCAGCGGCATCCAAAACCGTACAGCGCGTTGACAGCCGTATCGGCCTAGGGAAGTCCGGGCGCTCTTTAATCCAGCGCCACAAAGTGGCTGTGCCAATGCCCAGAAGCTTGGCCGCTTGTTTGGGTCTGCAAGAGCAGGGATGAAATTGAGACATCAATCGCTTTCATAAGGCCCCGCATAGTCCGAGTGACTGCGGTATGAAAGTGATTGAAAGGGAGCAAAACTGCACAACCCGGTTGTGCGGCAATGTTGTTTTGGTTCAGCCGGCTGGGGTCTTCTTGCCGTTCACGAGACGACTGACAGTGTCGGTGCTCACATCGTATTTACGGGCAAGCTCTTTGATCTTTCCGTAGGGCACTACGGCCGCCTCGTACTCACGCAAAATAGACTTTTTATTCGACTCTGTAAGAACCCCTTTGCCAGCACGCCTTTTGGCTTGGCTGGCGCTGTGGCGCAGTCCTTTTTGCTCGAACTCAAGGCCCAGCACATGGGCGGAGGCCACCCTGGCGTGCATCAACAACTTTTCGGCTTCAAGCGTGAAAACCTCGTTGTTGTTCGGGGCGAGCCGAAATGTGTGCATCAAGTGGTCTCTTTGCTCAAACAAATGCCTGCGAGCCTCCGGATGGGTTGACCAATGGGTGTCCGTGTTGAGCCAGTGGTCCATGCTTGCAAGCTGCCAGCCGCATAGCGCAAAGACCGTTGCGGCCAGCTCAGACTGCTCGTTGTCTGCATAAGTCCAAACACCAGATGGGTCACAGCTGAGGTCAATTTTTATCATGATCGGCGGATGTAACTTATGGGCAAAGAGCTGCGCACGAAATGGTGCTCAATGGATGATCTGTCATGCCGCGCCTCGCAGCGGAATCACGTCAGCGCCCATGCGCAGTTTGTCCAAGTAGTCACCCCACGTCTGCATCATCTTTGCCCGTTCAGCTAAAAACTGCGTCCGGTCATAAGCGCCGCCTAATGCTTCGTCGCTGCCGTGGGATAACTGGCGTTCGATCACCTCTTTGTCGTAGTGCAGAGATTCGCGAATCAGTGTTCTTGCGCTTGCTCTAAAACCGTGGGGTACGTGGTCGAGGTAGCCCATGCTTCGCAGCGCCTGCCGTGGGGTGTTCTCGCTGATTGAACGGCCTTCGCCACGTTCGCCGGGGAATACCTTTACGCCGTGGCCGGTAAGTGGGCGTAGGTCTTTGAGAACGGCAACGGCTTGCGTTGACAGCGGGACGGTGTGGGCATCACCATGCGCTTTGCGTTCAAGGACGCCCTTCATTCGTGCAGCAGGGACGATCCATACACCCGCTTCAAGGTCCACCTCCGCCCATTCCATATTGCGTATTTCGTTAGGTCGTTGAAAAGTTAGCGCATGAATTTGGACTGCGGCCCGCGTGATGTTGCTGCCAGAGTAGGCGTAAATATCTCTCATCATTTGTGCAAATCGCTTCGGCTCAGTGATGGCTGGGTGGTGTCCCTTGACGGTTGTCTTGAGTGCTACGCCAACTTCAGCGGCTGGGTTGCGGACTGCCCGGCCTGTTGCAATGGCGTACCTGAACACGGTGCTCATGATGGATTTAATTCGGTGTGTCGTGTCGATGGCACCACGAGCTTCAATCCTGCGAAGCGTAGCCAGTACCTCGGGGGCCTCAATTTCAGTCAGTGGTCGCGTGCCAAGCCATGGAAAGATGTTTTTCTCCATTCGCTCTATGGTGGTTTCGCGGTGTGTGACTGACCAGCCACTTGCTTTTGTTTCGTGCCATTCCCGCGCGATAGCCTCAAAGGTGTTGACCGCTGCCGCTGCCTTGGCTTTCCTTTCTTCGGTGAGAGCTGCTTTGGGGTTAATCCCGTCTGCCAGCAGTTCACGGGCCTTCTCGCGCCTCTGCCGGGCCTTGGCTAGCGAAACTGCCGGGTACACGCCAAAAGTCAGCGTATCGCGCTTGCCGGCGTACTTGTAATCCATGCGCCAGTATTTGCCCGCCGCTTTTATGAGCAGGTACATGCCGCCGCCGTCAGCGTGCTTGTCACCAGTTGGTGAGCCAGTGTGCTTGGTGTTCTTGACGAACGTGTCGGTAAGTGCCATTTCTGCCCCTGTGAGACGGTACTTTTGCCCGTTAAAACAGGCGGTTCTTAAAAGTACCGTCAGAAG
>JBILPS010000029.1:0-35488 GCA_044373655.1 Rhodoferax sp. | reverse complement strand
TATCGAATACAAAGCCAGTGAAAACGTCTCCAACGCAGATTACGAACGCGTGATGCGGGAATACGCTAGCGCGGGCAACAACCTGATCGTGGGTGAAGCCTTTGCCGTGGAAGCTGCCGCCCGCAAGGTCGCCAAGGACTTCCCCAAGGTGTCCTTCCTGATGGGTTCTTCGGGTAAGCCCCAAGCGCCCAACTTCAGCGTGTTTGACAACTACATCCAAGAGCCTGCCTACCTGTCGGGCATGATCGCTGGCGGCATGACCAAGAGCAACAAGATCGGCATGGTCGGCGGCTTCCCGATCCCGGAAGTGAACCGCTTGATGAACGCCTTCATGGCCGGTGCGCTGGAAGTCAATCCCAAGACCGAATTTAGCGTGAGCTTTATCAACAGCTGGTTTGATCCACCCAAGGCCAAAGAAGCCGCTTTTGCCATGATCGACAAAGGCGCTGATGTGATGTACGCCGAGCGCTTTGGGGTGTCTGACGCCGCCAAAGAAAAAGGCAAGCTGGCCATTGGCAATGTGATCAACACCCAAGCGCAATACCCTGACACGGTGGTGGCCTCCGCCATATGGCATTTCGAGCCTTCGGCTGACCGCGCGATCAAACTGGCAAAAGACGGCAAATTCACCGCCGAAGACTACGGCCAGTATTCGATGATGAAGTACAAAGGTTCATCTCTGGCGCCGCTAGGAACTTTTGAGAAAAAAGTACCCGCCGAAATCGTGGCCAAAGTAGCCGCTAAAGAAAAGGCGATTGCGGAAGGCAAATTCACCGTCAAGGTGGATGACAACCAACCGAAATCCACCGCCAAGTAAGCGAAGCACCCGCTTCACGGCACTACCCGACACACTCCGCAGCCCGGAGTGTGTTTTTTTATGATCGACCGCGTTCTTTCCTTATCCAACATCAGTAAACGTTTTGGCAATTTGGTCGCCAATGACGCGATCACGCTTGACCTTAAAGCGGGCGAGATTTTGGCGCTCTTAGGCGAAAACGGCGCGGGCAAGTCCACCTTGGTGTCCATCTTGTTTGGCCACTATACCGCCGACGCTGGCAGCATCACCGTGTTTGGCCAACCCCTGGCTGCGGGCGACCCCAAAGCGGCGCTGGCAGCGGGCATTGGCATGGTGCACCAGCACTTTACGCTGGCGGACAACCTCAGCGTTCTGGACAACGTGATGATGGGCTCCGAATCGCTATGGCAAGTGCACACGCGCCGTGCCGCGGCACGCCACAAGCTGGCCGAAGTAGCCCAGCGATTTGGTCTGACGGTGGACGCTGACGCCCTGGTTGCCAAGCTGTCGGTAGGTGAGCGCCAGCGGGTCGAGATACTCAAAGCCCTGTACCGGGGCGTACGCATTCTTATTTTGGATGAACCCACCGCCGTGCTCACGCCGCAAGAAAGCGAGTCGCTATTTGCGGTGCTGGCGCATATGGTGGCCCAAGGGCTATCGATTATTTTTATCAGCCACAAGTTGGCCGAAGTGCTGCGCGTCTCTGACCGCGTGGCGGTGCTGCGCGCGGGCAAACTGGTAGCGCAGGCCGATGCCCGCAACACCACCCAAGCCCAGTTGGCGCAATGGATGGTGGGCCATGAAGTCAGCCCACCGCAACGCCGACCGTCGCAGCGCACCGGACAGGCCGTATGCGTGCTGCACCAAGTTAGCACCGCGCCGGCGCGCGAGCGGCTCAATAGTGTTTCACTGACCCTGCACAGCGGCGAAATCGTGGCCATTGCGGGTATCTCTGGCAATGGGCAAGCCGCGCTGGCCGAGGTACTGTGCGGCACGCGCCGCATCGCGGGGGGGCGCATCGAATTAATGGGCCTGCCGCTGCCGCAAGCGCCTTCGCAATTGGTAGCTTTGGGCGTCGCGCGCATTCCTGAAGACCGCCACGGTGTGGGCTTGGTCGGCGATTTACCCGTGTGGGAAAACGCGGTCTCTGAGCGTCTGCGTAGCCCTGTTTTTTCGCGTGCGTTTTGGGTGAAGCGCCGCGTGGCGCAAGACTATGCCAAGGCCGTCCTAGCGCGCTTTGACGTGCGTGGCGGCGGGCCTGCTACACCCGCACGCTCGCTGTCCGGTGGCAATATGCAAAAGCTGGTGCTGGGGCGCGCCTTGATGCACCCGGGCAACCTGCTCGATGCCGACAAGCACGCCTTCACGCCCAAGCTCATCGTGGCCCACCAGCCTACCTGGGGCTTAGATATTGGCGCGGTGGCCTATGTTCAAGCGCAGCTGATTGCTGCGCGCGATGCAGGCGCAGCCGTGCTGCTGATTTCGGACGACCTGGATGAAGTGCTCACGCTGGGCGACCGCGTGGCCGTGATGCACGGCGGCCATATGGGCCAAGCCAGGGCGGCGCTGGATTGGAGCCGTGAATCCATAGGGCTGGCCATGGCCGGGGCAGAGGACGTGGCCCATGCGGCTTGAAAAACGCCAACACAGTTCGGCGTGGGCCTTGGTGCTAGCGCCGATTGGTGCCGTCGCATTTACTTTGCTGGTCAGCGCGCTGCTGGTGCGCTGGGCCGGGGCGCCGGTCGGCCAGACCTACGCGCTGCTGCTGCAAGGCGCTTATGGCTCGGTGTTCGCGCTGAGCGAAACGCTCACGCGCGCCATTCCGCTGATGCTCACCGGACT
Organism: Rhodoferax sp.; assembly: GCA_044373655.1. Taxonomy (GTDB): domain Bacteria; phylum Pseudomonadota; class Gammaproteobacteria; order Burkholderiales; family Burkholderiaceae_C; genus Allorhodoferax. The sequence continues at coordinate 32,850 of JBILPS010000029.1, read as the reverse complement.
GGCGGCCACGGTGGCCTTCAAGGCCAGGTTGTTCAATATCGGTGCCGAGGGCCAGCTCTATGTCGGCGCACTGGCAGCGGTGGCGGTGGGCGGCATGCACGACGGCACCGGCCTGCCATTGCCGCCCATGCTCTTGTTTGTTTTGATGATGCTGTCCGCCGCGCTGGCCGGCGCTTTGCTGCTGCTCGGGCCTGCGTTTATGAAAGCGCGCCTAGGTGTGGACGAGGTGGTGACCACGCTGCTCTTGAACTTCATTGTGCTGCTACTGGTGTCGCTGATGCTGGACGGCCCGATGAAAGACCCGACCGCCATGGGCTGGCCGCAAAGCGTGGCGCTGATGGGGGAACTGGAACTAGCCAAACTTATTCCCCAAACGCGGCTGCACACCGGGCTGCTGCTGGCTATCTCGCTGGCCGTGGCGCTCTGGGCCTTGATGAAATATACGGTACTGGGTTTTGATATCCGCGCCTTGGGCGCCAACCCCCGCGCCGCCGCGTTTTCCGGGGTGCCGGTCACGCGCACTATGGTGGTGGTGGCGCTGTTATCGGGTGCACTGGCCGGCCTGGCCGGCGCGATAGAGGTTGCCGGACGGACCAGCTACCTGACCTTGGACATGTCGCCCGGCTATGGCTACAGCGGCATCGTCATCGCCATGCTAGCGGCGCTGCATCCCTTGGCAGTGGTCGTAGCCAGCGTGTTTGTAGCGGGCATGCTGGTTGGGGCCGATAGCATGAGCCGGGCCGTGGGTGTGCCCACATTTATTGCTGATGTGATCGTGGCCGCGTCGCTGATCTCGGTATTGGTGGCCACCTTGCTTACCCAGTACCGGGTGCGCTGGAAATGAACGAATTGCTAGACATCCTCGGTAACCCTGCTTTCTGGGTGGCCGTTTTTCGCATTGCCACTCCGCTGATTTTGGGCACCCTGGGCGTGCTGCTTTGCGAACGTGCGGGGGTCTTGAATTTGGGCATCGAGGGCATCATGGTGGCGGGGGCGTTTACAGGGTGGCTGGCCGTCTATGCGGGTGCCGGGCTATGGGGCGGCGTGCTGGTGGCGGCGCTCACGGGCGCGGTGCTGGGCTTGTTGCACGCCTTCCTGACCGTGGTGCTGGCGCTATCGCAACATGTATCGGGCCTGGGTATTACCCTGCTGGCCACGGCCCTTAGTTATTTTGGCTACCGCGTCAGCTTCCCCAAGGTGTCCACACCGCCGACCATCACGCCCTTTCAGGAAATGGATTGGCTTGGGCTACCTGTACTTTCAGCGCAAACCCCCCTGACCTTGCTGGCCTTGGTATCGGTGCCGGTAGTGGCTTATGTCTTGTACCGCACACCCGTCGGTCTGGCGGTGCGCATGGTGGGCGAGAACCCGCATGCCGCCGAAGGCCAGGGCGTGTCGGTGGTGGGCGTGCGCACCGGCGCGATTGTGCTGGGCTCGGCCTTCATGGGCGTGGCCGGTTGCTTTCTCACGCTGTCCGCGTTTAACGCTTTTTTCTTCAATATGGTCAACGGGCGCGGTTGGATTTGCGTAGCGCTGGTGGTGTTTGCTTCCTGGCGTCCGGGCAAAGCTTTGTTGGGCGCCTTGCTGTTCGCTTTTTTTGATGCACTGCAGCTGCGGCTGCAGCAGTCCGGGGCGGCGGTGCTACCCTATCAGATGTACCTGATGCTGCCCTATGTGCTGTCCATCCTGGCACTGGTGCTGGTGGCACGCAAGGCGAGCTATCCGCAAGCCTTGATGAAACCCTACCGCAAAGGTGAACGCTAAATGCTCGATCTCCTGATCCACAACGCCACCCTGCCCGATGGCCGCAGCGGCATGTCGATCGCGGTGCAAGATGGCCGCATTGTGGAAGTAACGCCCGGCCTGCAAGCCCCCGCGCACGAGAGCGTGGACGCACAAGGCCAATTGCTCAGCCCGCCCTTTATCGACGCGCACTTTCATATGGACGCCACCCTGAGCTACGGCCTGCCGCGCGTCAATGCCTCGGGCACGCTGCTTGAGGGCATTGCACTGTGGGGCGAGCTCAAACCCGATCTCACCCACGAGGCCCTGGTGGGCCGCGCCATGGCGTATTGCGATTGGGCCGTGGGCAAAGGCCTGCTAGCTATCCGCACGCATGTCGATGTGTGCGACCCGCGCCTCTTGGCCGTCGATGCGCTGCTGGAAGTAAAGCGGCGCGTAGCGCCCTATATCGACTTGCAGTTGGTGGCCTTTCCGCAAGATGGCGTTTTGCGTGGTAAGGGTGGCCCGCAGGAGCATATGGACACCTTGAAGCGCGCACTGGACAAAGGCGTGGACGTGGTCGGCGGTATTCCACACTTTGAGCGCACCATGGTGGACGGGACTTTAAGCGTCAAGCTCTTGTGCGAACTGGCAGCCGAGCGCGGCCTGCGCGTGGACATGCATTGCGACGAGTCCGACGACCCCCACTCGCGCCACATAGAAGCCCTGGCTTACGAGACGCAACGTCTGGGCCTGCAAGGCCGTGTGACCGGCTCGCACCTTACGTCCATGCACAGCATGGACAACTATTACGTCAGCAAACTCATTCCCCTGATCGCCGAGGCCGGGCTGCATGTGGTGGCCAACCCGCTGATCAACATCACCTTGCAAGGCCGCCATGACAGCTACCCCAAGCGACGCGGCATGACGCGCGTGCCCGAGTTGCTGGCAGCAGGCGTGAACGTGTCCTTCGGGCAGGACTGCGCCATGGACCCTTGGTACTCGCTGGGCAGTGGCGACATGCTGGAAGTGGCGCACATGGGCTTGCACGTAGGCCAGATGACCAGCCAAGCGGCCATGGCCCAATGCTTTGAAGCAGTGACGACCCACCCCGCGCGCGCCCTGGGTCTGGAGGGCTATGGCATCGCCGCCGGTTGCCATGCCGACATGGTCTTGCTACAGGCCAGCGACCCGGTAGAAGCTATCCGCCTGCGCGCCACGCGCTTGCGGGTGTACCGGCGTGGCAAACTGCTTGCGCAGGCGCCGGCTAACACCAGCACATTGCACATTGCGGGCCGCCCGGCCAGTACCGCCTACCGGCATGATTCGATTCCGCGTTTTTGATTAAGACTGCTTTTTAAATGACCGCTTCCTCCGCCCCCCACCCTTCCTCGGTTCCTGCCGTAGAAGTGCGCAAGGCTTCCCTGATCTACAACCCCCAGCAGGCCCCGGTCCACGCATTGGCCGACATTGACCTGACGATTGCGCCGGGTGAGTTTGTCTCGCTCATCGGCCCCTCGGGCTGTGGCAAGACCACGCTTCTGCGCGTGATTGCGGACCTAGAGCACATCACCTCGGGCACGGTGCAGGTCAACGGCGTATCGCCGCACGAGGCGCGGCTAGCGCGCGCCTATGGCTATGTTTTTCAGGCGCCGGCGCTGTTTGCCTGGCGCACGGTATTGGGCAACGTGAAGCTGCCATTGCAAATCCAGGGCAAAAGCGCTGCCCAGTGCGACTCCATAGCCCGCGAGCAACTGGCCCGAGTGGGTCTGACCGGTTTTGAAAACAAATACCCCTGGCAACTCTCGGGCGGCATGCAACAGCGGGCTTCGATTGCGCGCGCGCTGTCCTTTGAGCCGCGCATCCTGATGATGGACGAGCCCTTTGGCGCACTGGACGAAATCACCCGCGACCGGCTCAATGAACAACTGCAACAACTTTGGCAGCGCGAGCGGCGCACCGTGGTGTTTGTGACCCACTCGATTGCCGAGGCAGTGTATTTGTCCACGCGCATCGTGGTTATGTCGCCCCGGCCCGGGCGCATCGTGCGCGTCATCGACTCCAGCCTGCCCGACGAGCGGCATCTGGGTCTGCGCGACTCCCCTGAGTTTATGGACATGGCCCACCAAGTACGCGAGGCACTAGCCGATGGCCACCACGACTAGCGGGCCGCCGCCCTCTTGGGGCCAACGCGTTTCAGAACAAGGTCTGCCGATTGCGGTGGTGCTGCTGTTCACGCTGGCCCTGTGGTATGCGCTGACCGTATACCTGAACGCGCCCGGCGCTATAGAGCGCGTGCTCGAGCCCAAGGGCGCATGGACTTGGCAAGACCTGGTGGCCGCCACCATGACGGTGCAGCGGCCGGTGCTGCCGGCGCCGCATCAGGTGGCGTTGGACCTTTACAGCAGCCTGGTGGACTGGCCGGTTACCTCGCCGCGCAATTTGCTGTTTCATGTGGCTGTGACCGGGGAAAGCACTTTGGTCGGTTTTGTGATGGGCACACTGCTGGGCCTGGTGCTGTCGGTGTGCATCGTGCATTCGCGCACCTTAGACAAAGCCCTGCTGCCCTGGATCGTGGCCTCGCAGTCCATTCCGGTACTGGCGATTGCACCTATCGTGCTGGTGATTTTGGGCACTATGGGTTTTTCAGGGGTGGCGCCCAAGGCAGTCATCGCCATGTACCTGTGCTTCTTCCCGGTCACTGTGGCCATGGTGCAAGGGCTGCGCTCGCCGCAGGTGATTGAAACCGAAATGATGCACACCTACGCCGCCACGCGCTGGCAGGCTTTGTGGATGCTGCGCCTGCCTGCGGCGCTGCCATTTTTGTTTCCGGCGCTGCGCGTGGGCATTGCTGCCGGCCTGGTCGGCGCCATGGTGGCCGAGTTGCCCACCGGCGCGCAAGCCGGCCTGGGCGCGCGCTTGCTGACCGGTTCCTACTACGGGCAAACCGTGCAAATTTGGTCGGCGCTGGTGATGTCGGCCTTTGTCGGCCTGGCACTAACCGCCGCCATGGGCGTCCTCGAAGCCCTGGTGCTTGGAAAGCGCAGGCAGGTATGAACGCACAAAGCTCCCCACCCGATCTGCGTATCAGCGCGCTGGTGGTGCTCGCTGGCATCGTCAACGCCTGGGCCTTGTTGGTCTCTTCGCTGGCCGATCCGGCCACGCCCAAAGAGCTCGCCTTTTGGGGTGCCAGCCTGGTGGTGGCCTTGCTGGCAGTCAGCGGCATTCGCCGCTTAGCCGCACTCGACGGTCCGCGTATTTACGCCAGCGCTTCGGCGCTGCTGTTTGGCGGCTGGCTGCTGTATTTCTGGCAATTGCTGACCGTAGCCATGGACGTGCCACGCGTACTGCTGCCCGCGCCCAGCCTGATCGCAGCCGCCTTTGGCGAACACCTGGGCACGCTGCAAAGCGACTTTGTACAAACCGTGGTGCGCGCCGTGGCCCTGGGCTGGATGCTGGGCTCGGGCCTGGGCTTCTGTGTGGGCATTGCCATCGACCGCATGCCGTTTTTGCAGCGCGGCCTGCTGCCGCTGGCATCCCTGACCAGCACGATTCCGCTGGTGGGCGTGGCGCCGATTGCCGTCATGTGGTTTGGCTTTGAATGGCCTTCCAAAGCAGCGGTGGTGGTGCTGATGACTTTCTTCCCCATGCTGGTCTCCACCCTGGCCGGACTGCGCGCAGCAGACCGCCTGGAGCGCGAGCTGATGTACAGCTACGCTGCCAGCTACTGGCGCACGCTGTGGTCGCTGCGTCTGCCCACGGCGCTGCCCTTCCTCATCTCGGCGCTCAAGGTCAATGCCACGCTGGCGCTGATTGGCGCCATCGTGGCGGAGTTTTTCGGCTCGCCCACCTCAGGCCTGGGTTTTCGCATTTCCACCGAAGCCACGCGCATGAACATGGGCCTGGTCTGGGCGGCGGTGGCGGTAGCGGCCATCACCGGCTCGGCGGTGTACGCGCTATTGGTAGCTATCGAAAAGCGCGCTGCCTTTTGGCACCCGTCGGTGCGAGGTAAAAAATAATGGCTGCGTTCAATTGTTTTCTTGTCCGGGTGGACAAGACTGCGTCCCCGGCTTACCCTTCGCGGGCAAGCTGTTTTTCCCCTGTGTCCTTAACCCTAGGAGTTTTTCTATGAAGATGCGTTTGAAACTAAGTACCACCCTGGCAGCGGCTTTGCTGTCGATTGGTGCGGTCGCGGCCCATGCGGCTGACAAAGTGACGATTCAACTCAAGTGGCTGCCGCAAGCGCAGTTTGCCGGCTACTACGTGGCACAAGCCAAGGGCTATTACAAAGACGCAGGTCTGGATGTCACCATCAAGCCGGGCGGCCCTGATATTGCGCCCACGCAAGTGATTGCCGGCAAGCAAGCCGACATCGTGGTGGACTGGATGCCCTCGGCCCTGGCCGCGCGCGAAGCCGGTGTACCGCTGGTCAACGTAGCCCAGGTGTTCAACCAATCTGGCCTGATGCTGACCTGCAAAAAGTCCAGCGGGGTGTCCACACCCAAAGACCTCAAGGGTAAAACCCTGGGTGTCTGGTACGGCGGTAACGAGTACCCCTTCCTCAATTGGATGACCAAGCTGGGCTACAAAACCGACTCGGACATCAAGATCTTGAAGCAAGGCTTTAACGTCGATCCGCTGTTGCAAAACCAGGCCGCTTGTATCTCCACCATGATTTACAACGAATACTGGCAAGTGGTGGATGCGGGCGTCAAGGAAAGCGAATTGGTCACCTTCTTCTATGAAAAAGAGGGCGTCGCTTCGCTGGAAGACGGCCTGTATGTGCTGGAGTCCAACCTGAAAGACCCGGCCTTTGTGGCCCGCATGGCCAAGTTCCTGAAGGCCAGCTTCAAAGGCTGGAATTACGCAGTGAAGAACCCTGCTGAAGCGGCCAAGATCGTCGTTGCCGGCGACACCTCGGGCAGCGCCAGCGAAGCGGTGCAAAAGCGCCAAATGGAAAACGTGGCTAAGTTGATCACTACCGCGAGCACCGCGAAAATGGGCTACTTGGAGCCGGCCGCTTACGAGCGTACGGTCAAAGTCTTGCTGTCCAGCGGCAGCTCGCCCGTGATCAAGAAAGATCCGGGCAAAGCAGCTTATTCGCACGCTATCTGGGAAGCTTCTACCAAGTAAGCGCTTGGCTGGCTGAAGTCCGCTCGCAGCGATGTGGCGGGACTAAGCTTTGATATTCCAGCAAAGCCCGATCACGCAAGTGGTCGGGCTTTTTTGTGGGTAGGCAGATCCTAAAACGATTGGATAGTGAGCGAGAAGGTGGCGAACTTGGGGCGCTATTCAAACGTCGGCAATGCAGGTTTTGCTGTTGGTTTACCTGCCAACACCCAGGCATCAATGCCGCCAGCAATGGAGCTCACCTTGAGGTAGCCCATGGCGTGCAACTGGACAGCAGCGAGGGCTGCGCGGCCACTGGTCTTGCAGTACACAACGATGTTTAAGTCCCGAGCGGCGAGTTCGGGGCTGCCACTCATCTTAAATTCGAGCAGGCCGCGCGACATGTGTACCGCGCCTGGCAAATGGCCTGCTGCGTATTCGTCGGCCTCGCGCACGTCAATCAATAGGTCTGCGTCGCGCACGGCGTCCTCAGCATGGGAAATAGAAATTTCATGGATTTGGGCTTTAGCCTGGGCCACCAGGTCATGTGCATTTTTCATAGGTCTTCATCTTTCTAAAAATGGGTCACCGTGGTTTCAATCGAAGCTGATTGCTGTCATAAACCTCTACTACCACTGCAATTCCTTGGCCCACGCTCTGGGTCACGGTACAAAAGCTTTCAAACTGCGCGAGCACTCGGTCCAAATGTTCTAGAGACGCGGCAGGCACGCCTAGGGTCAGCACCGCACGGATTTGCAGCACACGCAGGCGACCTTCACTATTGCGACCTAACTGTGCGTGGACATCGCAGCGCAGCGGATCGGGATTTTGCTTGAACTTGCGCAGCGCAAACAATAGCGAATCAGCCAGGCAGTTACCGACTGCCGCCGATAGCAATTGAACCGGCGATGGACCCAATCCGCTACCCATCGGCATGGGCTCGTCAGCGAGCAAGGGCGGCACTGCGTCCCCGAAGCTGACTTCAAATTGGTAATCTTGCTTTTGGTGCAGGCTGATACTTACGAGGGATTCGCTCATGGTGTATTCCGATCGGTCAGGACATTACGGGTTCGGGCGTGGACGTGATACGGTTTTTCTAGTGAGGTTTCCTCTCGGCCAGGCGGACAATGCCTAGCGCTTTAAGTACGTATTTTTCGTATACGGGCTCCGAAGTACCTTTACGGATCTTGCGCATGAAATACTTCTCGAAGGCGATCTTTGCCAGGTGAACCCACTTACCCTTTTTAAACCAGTTGACATTGCGTGGCGGAATTTGCGGCAGCGCGACGAAGGCCGCTCCGGTGTCACCCATGTCGGCCAGGCAGATCGCGTTCCACGTACCCTTGGCGTTCGCTGGTTTCCCAGCCAACTCATCGGCAATGTTGTGACAAATGGCGCCCACCATGCTCTCGATCATGTAACCGGTCTTGGGCGTCCCAGTGGGCACGGGCGTTGCCTCCACCGGGGGAATGGCCACGCAGACGCCCGCCGAGAAGATGTTTTTGTAAGCGGTGCTGCGTTGAAACTCGTCAATCAGTACAAATCCGCGTGGGTTGCACAGTTTCGGTACTTCGGCAATGGCATCGACTCCCTTGAAGGCCGGCAGCATCATTGATAGTTTGAAACCAAGTTCATGCTCTTTGTACACATTACCCAGGTCGTCGAGTTGGGTAACGAACATCTTGCCTTCTTCGACTTTGGTGGTTTTTGCGTTGGTGATCCACTTCATGTCGCGGTTGCGCATTTCAGACTCGAGCATCGATTTGCTATCTCCCACACCGGCTAAGCCTAGGTGGCCAATATAGGGCTCACTGGTGACATAAGTCATTGGCACTTTATGACGCAGTTTGCGTTTGCGCAGGTCGGTATCCAAAATAAACGCGAATTCATAGGCCGGACCAAAACAGCTAGCGCCCGGCATGGCGCCGATCACCAATGGACCAGGGTTTTTCAGGAAGTTTTCGTAATCCGCCCAAAAAGCGTCTGCGTGGTCCACCGTGCAAATGGAGTGAGTGAACCCGCTGCCCCCGTGCGAGGCCGGACCGGCACCCGGCACTTCAGAAAATGACAACTTGGGACCAGTGGTGATCACCAGATAGTCATAAGCCAGATGTTGGCCATCACCCAAAGTTACGGTGCTAACGTCGGGATCCATAGAGCTTACCGGCTGCGCAATGAAGCCAATCCCTTTGCGTTCGAGGTAGGGCCTGATGGGCAAGGTAATGTCCTCGCGCTTTCGCCAACCTACGGCAAGCCAAGGGTTACTCGGAACAAACTGAAAGTAGTCGACCGAATTGATGACCGTTATCTTGTGTTCTTTAGCTAACAGATCTCGAAGCTCGTATGCAGCTGGAAGGCCGCCAATGCCTGCGCCAACGATGATGATGTGGGCCATAGCTTTGTATCCTTTTCTTTAGATAAATAGGGCATTCAAAAAATCACGTTTATGAGCTACTTACTTCTGTTGACTGACAGCGTGTCATCAAATAATTTGGTTCAATAAATGCAAGTTCACAAAAAGGAGGTAATTCATGGCATCGCCAGCGAATTGCAGGCTAGAAAGGTCTGCTAGTTGTTCAGAAATCATGGACGGCTATCTTGTGCCTTAGTGGGAGCAGGTCTGAGGCGCTGCGCGGCAACGCTGTTCCCATCTAATGCAACACGATGGTCTCGGACGAATACCCACCAAAGCCCCAAGAGAATGGCAAGCTTCAGAACCAGCGCAATGGCGAGCTTGTTGAGCAGGTTTTTGTCCGAAAGGTTCATCGCAGTAAATTCCTTGTCTTTAGCGCAACCACTGCTCCGCTGCCAAGCTAAGGTCTTGCGGGACCAGTGGGCGTGTGAGGGCTTGGAGTTGCAGTTGCCCAATCAGCAGTGCGTGGCGGGCTTGGTCCAGGGCTAGGGCGCTGCTACCGGCGTCGTTGAGGGCTTGTAATAGTTCCAGGGTGTTGCGCTCGCCCACTTGGAGGCCCAGGCGGGTTGCATCCAGCCGGGCCACGCTGGCGTCATAGGCCGCTTGCAGTGCTGCCAAGCGGGCCGGGCCGTTTCCCTGCTGGAGCCAGGCGGCAAGTAAGCTTTGGCCGGTGCTTTGTTCGGCCGCTTCCAGTTCAGCCTGCGCTTGGTCGCGCAGGTGCAGTGCCTCTTGCAAGCGCGCCTCGCGCATACCGCCGCTAAACAAGGGCATGGTCCATTGCACACCAATCAGGCCCTGGGTGGCGCTGTTACTGGCATTGCCGTATGCGCCATCGCCGCTAATGCGGTCTTGCCCGAGGTTTGCCACTAGGTCCAGAGTGCCGCGCGACGTCGTGGCGTTTTTGACGATTTCTTGCGCAGCGATCTCCACCCGAAGTAGATGCAGCCGCAAACCAATGTTCCTGGCCTGCGCCTGCGCTTGCAATGCCTCCAAAGTGGGCAATTGCGGCGCAGAAGGCTGCTGGGCTAATGCGGCTAGTGGCTGCAAGTCGTTCGCTTGCATTTTGTTTTCGGATAGGCCAGTAGACTGAGCCAGCACGCGTTGCGCAAGCGTCAATATGCTTTTTGCTCCAAGCACTTGGGCTTGTAGTTGCATAGCGCGTTGGCGTGCTTCATGGGTATCGGTAATTGGTTTGTCGCCAAGTGCAAAACGGTCTTGCGCTTGGACCCAGGCGCTTTGGGCGGCCTGGTGTTGATGCTCCAGTAAGGCCAAAGATTTATGCGCTAGCACCACGTCCAGATAGCGGGTGGCCGTTTGCAGCATCAGGGTGTTGTGATCTGCCTGCAATTGCAAGATGGCCATGTCCGCGCTCAGTTCCAATTGGCGGCCTTGCGCGCTACGTTCACCACTATTGAGGGCTTTGCGTGCAGACAAAACCCAGCGTCCGCTTAGGCCTGCTTGCACCGAGGTGTTGAAGTCCACACCACTGGATGCGGGCTGTCCTGGCGCGGCAAAGTGGGCGCCTGTGCTGCCCGATTCGGATAAGCCCACGCCCCCACCAACAATCAGCTGCACACTAGGGCGCCACAGTGCGTTAGATTGCTCCCGGCGCGCAGCACCTGCCTTAGCAGCAGCTTGGCTGACGGCTACTTGCGGATCTTGCGATTGCGCTGCTTGCCAGACCTCCAACAAGTCCAGCGCATGGCTGACGCCAGCGCTGCCTAGCAGGGCTAATAGGAGCGCGCTAGTGAGCAAAACGGAAGTGGTTTTCATGGTGGGGATCCTGGGCTCAGGTTGGCCTGCAGCCAAGCTTTGTGGTCGTGCGCAGACATCGCGCCAGCGATTCGGGCCTTTTCTTTGCCGCCTTCAAAGAGCAACAGGCTGGGAATGCTTCGGATGTTGTATTTGGCGCTGGCCATGGGCGCGGCGTCGGTATCGACTTTGACAAAGCGCACCAGCGGCATGGCGCGCGCCACAGCTTCAAACTGCGGGGCCATGGCTTTGCAGGGCCCGCACCAAGCCGCCCAAAAATCTACGACTACCGGTAGTTCGGTGCCAGCGATAAATCGCTCGAAAGCCGCATCCGTCAGCACCATAGGCGCTGCGGGCAGCAGGTCGGCGCGGCAACTACCGCAAGCCAATACGTTTTGCAAGGTGTCAGGCGCAACGCGGTTTTTCGTGCCGCAGTGGGGGCATACCAAAAGCATGGAGCACCCCGCCTTCAAGCGCCGGCGGGAAAGCCGAGTTTGCGCATGATGGTCTCCATCAGGCACCAACGCGTGATGGCACTTTGGGCCAGGTTCACACCCACAAAGGCGGTAAAGGCCAGCCACCATTCGCTTACAAACAAGATGCTGCCCGGAATGCCCAGCGCCAAGGAGGCGAGGATCAAAACACCAGCTACCAGTCGAACCATTTGCCATGAGTACATATCCAACCTCTTTAAGTAAAACAATCAAAAAACTAAACCGTAGTCTGCACTTGTGCCAGCCGCTCGGGGTGCTTGTAGTTGGCGGCGTAGTACAGCGTGGGGATGACCACCAGCGTAAGAATGGTGGACACAAAAATACCGGATATCAGCGAGATCGCTAGGCCATTGAAAATGGGGTCGTCCAGGATGAAGAAGGCCCCCAGCATGGCGGCCAGGCCTGTCAGCATGATGGGCTGGGCGCGCGTAATGGCCGAGCGCACTACCGCTTGTTCTAGCGGCATACCTTGGCGCACCAGCAGGTTGATAAAGTCCACCAGCAGTATCGAGTTACGCACGATGATGCCCGCTAGCGCGATCATGCCGATCATGCTGGTGGCGGTGTACTGCGCACCCATGATGGCGTGGCCCGGCATCACGCCGATGATGGTCAGCGGTATGGGAGCCATGATGATGAGCGGCGTCAGGTACGAGCCAAACTGCGCCACCACCAGCAAATAAATCAACACCAGGCCCACACCATAGGCAGCGCCCATGTCGCGAAAGGTTTCGTAGGTGACTTGCGATTCCCCGTCCCACTTCAGTGCGTAATGGCGTAGCGCGTCGGACGGTTGGTGAATGAAATATTCTTGCAAAGCACCACCACCGGGTGTGGGGATGGCAGCGATGGCGCTGCGCATCTGAAACACGCCATACAAAGGACTATCCAGCGTGCCGGCCATGTCGGCCACCACCATGTTCACTGGTAACAAGTCCTTGTGATAAATCGGCTGTTCGCGCAGGGTGTCGCTGATAGTCACCAATTCGCGGATGGACACCTGGGCGCCGCTGGCTGCGCGCACGCGCAGGCTCAGCAAGGCCTCCAGATCACCCTGACTCTCAGGGGGCAATTGCAAGACCACGGGGGTCGGGTATTTGCTGGCGTCGTGCATATAGCTGGCTGCTTGCCCGGCGAGGCCTGTACGCAAGGTAATGACGATGGCTTGCTGCGATACGCCCGCTTGCGCGGCTTTGCGTCTATCGACTAGCAACAGTTTGCGCGGCGCATTGGCGATGCTGCTGTCGTCCACATCGACGATGCCGGGAGTGCTCTCAAACACGGCGCGCACGGCCTGGGCCACCTGGCGCCGGCCTTGGGCCTCAGGGCCATAAATCTCAGCCACGATGGGCGATAGCACCGGCGGACCCGGTGGCACTTCCACCACTTTGACATTAGCACCGTAGCGCTTGCCGATGGCTTGCAGCGCCGGGCGTTCGCGCATGGCGATAGCGTGACTTTGCGCACTGCGGGCGTGCTTGTCCACCAGGTTGACCTGGATGTCGCCCAGCTCGGGGCCCGCGCGCAGGTAGTACTGGCGTACCAAACCGTTGAAGTTGATGGGCGCGGCCATGCCGGCATAGGCTTGGTAGTCGGTCACCTCCGGTACGCTGGCCAGGTGCGCGCCTAACTCATGCAGCACGGCGGCGGTTTGTTCCAGTGGGGTGCCCACGGGCATATCAAGCACCACCTGAAATTCGGACTTGTTGTCAAAGGGCAGCATCTTGAGCAAGACCAGACCAGCAGCCGGCAAGGCAAGCGAAATGGCAATCAGCACCGCCACGGCCAAGCCCAGCAGCCGGCGGTTACGTGCGCCTGCTTGTGCATGTAGTAAAGGGGCAAATACGCGTTCAAACACCGGCGCGAGCACGGCACTGAGGCCGCGTGGCGCATGTGCATGTGCGCCCTGCCCGTCGGCTGGTGAGGGTTTCATCCAGATGCGTGCCAACCAGGGCGTGACCATAAAGGCAATGGCCAGCGACAAGAGCATGCCCATGCTGGCGTTGATGGGGATGGGGCTCATGTACGGGCCCATGAGTCCGGATACAAAGGCCATTGGCAGCAAAGCGGCAATGACGGTGAGCGTGGCCAAGATGGTGGGGCCGCCCACTTCATCTACTGCGCCGGGGATGAGTTGCGCCAGAGTTTTCTGCGGAAACAATTGCTGGTGGCGATGGATGTTTTCCACTACGACGATAGCGTCATCCACCAAGATGCCAATCGAAAATATCAGTGCAAACAAGGACACGCGGTTGAGCGTAAAGCCCCAAGCCCAAGACGCAAACAGCGTGACGGTCAGCGTCAGCACCACGGCCACGCCGACGATCGCCGCTTCGCGACGGCCCAGCGCCAAAAACACCAGGAGCACCACCGAGGCAGTGGCGAACAATAGTTTTTGAATCAGCTTTTGCGCTTTGGCATTGGCCGATTCGCCGTAGTTGCGGGTTTGCACCACTTGCACGCTGTCGGGCACGATGGTGTTGCGCAATTGGGCCACGCGCTGCATCAGCGCATCAGCCACATCGATGGCGTTTTCACCAGGTTTTTTGGTAATGCTCAGCGTCACGGCCGGGTACTGCCCGCCGCCTTGCGCCTGCGATTGGCCGTGCCAGACATAGCGACTAGGCGCTAAGGGGCCGTCGCTGACCTGCGCCACATCGCGCAAAAACACCGGGCGCCCCAGCTTGACGCCAACCACCAAATCGGCCACGTCTTGCGCCTCGGCCAGAAAGGGGCCTGCTTCGATAGCCAGGGTTTGGTTAGCGCCTAAAAGTTCGCCCACCGGCAAACCCAGGTTGGCCGATTGCAGCGCGCTTTGTAAGTCCGCCACGGTGATGTTGGCGCCGGCCATGCGCGCCGGGTCTAGCGCGACCAATACCGCGCGCCCCGGGCCGCCCAAAGTTTGTACTTCGCGGGTACCAGGCACGCGCTTGAGTTCGACTTCCATGCTGTGCGCCACACGCTCCAGATCGAAAGCGCCAGTTTGTGTGTCTTTGCTGAAAAGCGTGAGGGTGACGATAGGCACATCATCAATGCCTTTGGGCTTGATGATGGGTTCGAGCACGCCCAGGTCTTTGGGCAACCAGTCGGTATTGGAGCGCAAGGTATCGTGCAGACGCACCAGCGCCTCGGTGCGCGGCACGCCCACTTTGAATTGCACCGTCAGCACCGCCAGGCCCGGGCGCGAGAGTGACATCACATGCTCGGTGCCCACCATTTGCGAGAGTACTTGCTCGGCGGGAATGGCGACCATTTGCTCCACATCGGCCACGCTGGCGCCGGGGAAGGGAATCAGCACATTGGCCATGGTGACGTTGATTTGCGGCTCTTCCTCGCGCGGGGTAACTAGCACCGCAAAGGCGCCCAGCAGTACGGCCAGCAGGGCCAGCAAAGGCGTAATGTGCGCGCGTTGGAACAGCGCAGCGATGCGACCGGAAACGCCCAAATGGCTTTGGTTCTTCATATCAGTTCACCCGTGCGGCAGCTTGGGGGTCGGTGGCTACGCTATCGCCTACGCGCAAGCCGCTGAGCACTTCCACCCGCTCGCCCTGCTTGCGGCCCAGGCGCACCTGGCGCAACGTGGGGTGGCCTTGCGCATCAACTAAGTACACGGCTGTCAATTCGGCGCGGCGCAGCACCGCGCTGGCCGGCACAAACAAGCGCTCTGCACTGGCTGCCACTGCGCGTGGAGCGGGCAACCAGACGCGTACAAAACTACCGGGTAATGCGCCGGTCGTTGCAGGCAAAGGAAAACGGATTTGGGCGCTGTGGGTAGCCGCGTCGATTTGCGGTAGCACCGTCAGGCTGCGCACCGGCAGCATGCCTTTGGCCTCGGTGCTGGCGGGCAGCTCAAACTGCGCGCCTTCCAGGCTGGCGGGCATGGCGCTTTGGGGCACAGCGGCGGTGACGCGCAATTGCGCCGGGTCGTACACGGTGACTAAGGGGCGGCCCGGCATAGCCATATCGCCCAATGTGACGGACAGCTCGCTCACGATGCCGGAAAACGGCGCGCTGATGACATAAAAGCCCTGCTGGGTTTGCACCGCATTGGTCTGCGCTTGCAAGGCTTGTACCTGCGCTTGGGCGGCCTCGAATTGGGCTTGCGAGCGCTCTAGCGCAGCCTGGCTGATGTAGCGCTGCTGTACCAATGTCTGCTGGCGCTCAAGTTCTTTGGCGGCGACGGCCAGGTTGGCCCGCGCGGCGTCCACCTGTGCCGCATTGGACTGGACCACCTGGGCAGCGGCATGCGCGTCAATGCGAATCAGCTCTTGCCCGGCGCGCACCCGGTCGCCTACTTGCACCGCTATGCGCACAATGGCGCCGGCCACTTGCGCGGCCAGCGTGGCCTGGCGCACCGGCTCGACCAAGCCATCGACACTTTGCATATCGGCGCGGATGCTACTGCCCACTTCGCTAGTGGCTAAGCGCGCAGGCTTGGCCGCCACAGCAGCCGGCTCAGCAGCCATGCTTGCCAGGGGCAGGGCGCCGCACAGAGCCGCAGCGAGGGCAAGGCGGCGGGGCAGCGCCAAGGGCATGGCCCATGCGCCTATAGAAAATATCAGGGACTGGTTCGAAGTTTTCATATTTAACTATTTACGTAATTTGTTAAATAATACACTAAAATAGGCCGTGGGCACTGCGCCATATCAAGAAAACACATTTAAACCCTGCGCACAGAACGCCCGACTATGGAAAACCTCCCGCCAGAAGCCCTGCTCGATGTAGCCGCCTACTTTCAGGCGCTGTCCGAGCCCACACGCCTGCAATTACTCAACATCCTGCGCGAGGGCGAGCGCAATGTCGGAGAGCTGGCACAGCTGTGCGGCACTACGGCGGCCAATGTGTCGCGCCACTTGAGCCTCTTAACCAAGCACGGCATGGTGCGCCGCGAAAGCCGGGGCACCAGCGTGTACTACTCGATTGCCGACCAGTCGGTGTATGACTTGTGCGAACTGGTTTGCGGCAATATCGCCCGCCAGATGCAGCGCAGCCAGGAAGCACGTCAGGCGTTTACGCGCACCGACTGAGCGGGCTAGCCCAAATATCCAAGGCATGCCATGATGAGGGTATGACACATCCCAGCCATCTGCACGACGATCCTCACGATCACGATCACGATCACGGCCATGACCATGACCACGGCTCAGAGCTTTCGGAAGCGGCCATCCGCGTACGCGCTTTGGAAACCGTCTTGCTGGCCAAGGGCTATGTGAACGCTGATGCTTTAGACCTGATTGTCGAAACCTACGAAACCAAAATCGGACCGCGCTGCGGGGCGCAAGTGGTGGCGCGGGCCTGGGTGGATGCAGATTACAAAGCGCGCCTGCTGACCGATGGCACGGCGGCAGTGGCCGAGTTGTCTTTCTCGGGCCGACAAGGTGAGCATTTGCAAGTGGTGGAGAACACTGAGGGCGTGCACAACATGGTGGTGTGTACGCTGTGTTCCTGCTACCCCTGGCCGGTGCTCGGTCTGCCGCCGGTTTGGTACAAGTCGGCGCCCTACCGCTCGCGCGCGGTCTTGGAGCCGCGTGCGGTACTGGCCGACTTTGGCGTGACGCTGCCACCGGATAAAACCGTGCGCGTGTGGGACTCCACCGCAGAAATGCGCTACCTGGTCTTGCCCCAGCGCCCGATGGGTACCGAGGGCTGGAGCGAAGCGCAGTTGGCCGACTTGGTGACACGCGACAGCATGATCGGCACCGGCATGCCCAAGGCCGCGCCATCGCACGCGCACGGCGCTGCAGGCGCAGCGGAGGTCAAGGCATGAACGGCCCGCAAGACCTGGGCGGCATGATGGGTTTCGGGCCGGTTTATCCCGAGGCCAACGAACCGGTGTTTCATGGCGAATGGGAAAAGCGCGCATTGGCGATCACACTGGCCAGCGCCGCATTAGGCGAGTGGAATTTGGACATGGGAAGGCACGCGCGCGAGTCGCTGCCGCCGCATGTGTACCTGGGTGTGTCTTATTACGAAATCTGGACCCGCGCCCTGGCCAACATGCTGCAGGAGCGGGGCCTGGTGACGGCCCAAGAAGTGCAAAAGGCGCAGATGCTGGTGCCGCCGGTGCCGACCCAAAAACCGGCAGCGACCGCTGCGCAATTGCAAGCGGCCTTGGCTGCGGGCAGCCCTTATGACCGCAAGGTGAACCAGCCGGCACGCTTTGCCGTGGGTGATGTAGTGCGCACCCGCGTGATGCACCCGGCCACGCACACGCGCTTGCCGCGGTATGCGCGCGGCAAGACGGGCAAAGTGGTAGCGGTGCACGGCGCTTTTGTGTTTCCGGATACCCACGCCCACGGCCAAGGCCAGCAACCCGCTTGGTGCTACGGCGTGCGCTTTGGCGGCGCCGAGTTGTGGGGCGCGGATGCAGACCCGACCCTGGAGGTGATGGTCGATTGTTGGGAGCCTTATTTGCTGGAGACCGCTGCATGAGCGCGCCGGCCGAGATGCTAGCCCTGGTACCCGCCCTGCCCTGCGACGCCGAAGGCCCGGTGTTTCGCGAACCTTGGGAGGCACAAGCTTTTGCGCTGGCCATTGATGCGCATGCGCGCGGCCTGTTCAGCTGGCCCGAATGGGCCGCCGAACTGTCGGCGCAAATCAAAGCCGCGCAGCTAGCCGGCGATCCGGATACCGGCGAGACGTATTACCGCCACTGGTTAGCCACTTTAGAAAGCCTGACAGTACAAAAAGGCGCCGCCAGTCGGGCGCAACTAAGCCAAGTGCAAGCCGCCTGGGACCGCGCTGCCAAAGCTACGCCACACGGGCAGGCGGTGGTGCTGGCAGACGATGCATTATTGGGCGCAGGTCTTTAGATCCGCATTAACTCCTGCGCTTAACCGGCAGGCGCACTGGCTGCGCCCGAATTTATAAACCCAAATAGGCAGACTGCACGCGGGGGTCCGAGGCCACTTCGGTAGCTCCACCTTGTATGACCACACGCCCGTTTTCCAACACATAAGCATGGTTGGAGGCCTGCAGCGCTTTGCGCACGTCTTGTTCAGCCAGTAGCAACGTCAATCCGCCTTCCACCATGGTTTGCACCAGGCCAAAAATATGCTGCGCCATCAAAGGCGACAAACCCAAAGTCGGTTCGTCCAGCAACATCAGGCGCGGCATGGCCATCATGCCGCGACCAATCGCCAGCATTTGCTGCTCGCCACCGGAAAGCGTCAGCGCATGTTGGGTATGGCGTTCCAGCAAACGGGGGAAGACGTGGTACACATGCTCCAGTGTTCTTTGCCAATGCACACGGGCGCGCGGGTTGATAGCGCCTAGGCGCAAGTTTTCCTGCACCGTCAGGCTGGGAAAAACCATGCGCCCTTCGGGCACTAGCACCAGCCCGGCCAGCACCCGCTTGTCGCAATCGAGGCGGCTGATGTCTTCGCCCAAAAAACGAATTTGTCCACGCCGCACCGGCAAAAGGCCTGCCAGCGTTTTCATGAGCGTGGTTTTACCCGCACCGTTACCGCCCAGCAAGGCCGTGGCGCCGCCGCTGTGTACTTGCAAATCCACGCCATGCAGTATGGCGGTATCGCCATATCCTGCGGCCAGGTCTTGAACCTGCAGCATGGGCTCGGCGCTCATGGGCTGTCTCCGAAATAGGCGGCATGTACCTGCGGGTCCTGTGCAATGTGTGCCGGCCTACCTTGGGCAATCAGGCTGCCGTGGTGCAGCACCACAATTTCTTCAC
Source organism: Rhodoferax sp. (assembly GCA_044373655.1). Lineage (GTDB taxonomy): Bacteria > Pseudomonadota > Gammaproteobacteria > Burkholderiales > Burkholderiaceae_C > Allorhodoferax. The sequence continues at coordinate 13,670 of JBILPS010000029.1, read as the reverse complement.
ACAATTCCATCAGCGCACGCATTACATGCTCAATCACCAAGAGCGTCAGGCCCCGTGTGGCATGCAGCGTGCGCAAGGTGTGCAGCATCTGGGCCACTTCGGTAGGCGTCAGGCCGGCCATGACTTCATCGAGAAGAACAAGCTGCGCACCGGTAGCGACAGCACGCGCAATTTCTAGACGCTTTTGGCCCGATAGCGTCAGCGTGTGGGCGGGCTGCAAAGCCATAGGCGCCAGCCCCACTTCTTCCAACACCTGCCAGGCCGCCTTGTCGGCGCTGACCATATCGGGCGCTTGCGCCTTGCCAAACAGCGCCGCCGTGCGCAGGTTTTCCAGTACCGTGAGCATGGGAAACGGTTTAACAATTTGAAAAGTGCGCGCGATACCTAGGCGACAAATCTGATCGGCTCGCAGACCTGCCAGGCTGCGGCCACCAAAACGGATGCTGCCAGTGCTTGGCACAGTATTGCCTGCAATCAGGGCAAACAAAGTAGTCTTGCCTGCGCCATTGGCGCCCATCACGCCGACGATCTGTCCGGCCTGCACCTCGAATGACACCTGATCGAGCGCCTGTAAGCCGCCAAAGCGCTTACCGATACCCTGGATTTGCAACAAGGCGCTCATGGAGCCTCGCCTTGCTCCGGGGGGGCGTGCGCAGCGCCTGCAGAAGACTTATCGGTTGGGGCGTCTTTGCGTTCTAACAAACCCATAATTCCCTGCGGTAAAACCAGCACAAAGACGATCAGCACCAGGCCCAAAATCACCATATACAGCAAGGGCGCGTTAGCCCACAACAATTCAGACAAGAGCGACAAAAACAACACACCCAGCAAAGGGCCGCGTGCGTTGTCGCCACCGCCCAAAATGGCCATGGCGATCACGGTGACTGAAATCATCGGGTCAAACACCTGGCCGACCACAAAGTAGGTAGAGCGCAGGGCCATCACGCCACCGACCATGCCGGGTATGGCCGCGCCCAGCACAAAGGCAATCAGCTTGTAGCGCACCACCGGCACGCCCAAAGTTTCAGCCGCTTCTTCGTTTTCGCGCAAGGAGCGCAGGCCATGACCAAAGCGCGAGCTGCCCACCCAGGTGAGCATTACCACCGCAATGACGGCCAGCGCAAACATGGAGAAATAGATCACCTGCAAATCCGGCGCGCCAAACAAAATGCGGCTGGCCATGCCGCTGGCCGATTCGGCCCAGGTGATGGTGTACTTCACCAGTTCGGCCAAACCAAAAGTCAGAATCACAAAGTAAGGCCCACGCACCCGCAATACGGGCAGACCCACCAGCGCCGCCAGCAGAGCGGCCAGTGCACCGGCGCCGACGATGGCCACAGGCAAGGGGATTTGCTGCCAGGTAATAACCACCAAATACGCGCCCAGGCCGTAAAACACCACATGCCCCAGCGAAACATAACCGGCCATTTTGGATAGCAAGCACCAGCTTTGTGTCAGGGCCAGCCACATCAGCACGGTCAGGCCTATGCCGACCACATAATCATTCGCGATAAAAGGCAAGGCCGCTAGCAGCAACAGGCAGGACAGCCACAAAACGGTCCACCAGCGGTTGGGAAACAAATCGCGCATAGGGCTAGCGGGCCGCCGCGCGGCGCGCAAACACGCCGTTAGGAAAGAGCAGCAAGGCCGCTACAAATGCGCCATACAAAAGCATGGAGCGCATATTGGCCGAGGTCAGCGCCACGCCATAGGTCTCGATCACCCCCAGCAGTAGCGCTGCCAGCAAGCCCGCCATGGCATTGCCCAGACCACCCAAGATGATGACGATAAAACCGGCAATCGTGTAAGGGAAACCCGAGAAGGGCGAGAACTGCCCAAGCATGGATACCAGCACCCCGGCCAGTGCCGCTGACGCAAAGCCCAGCACAAAGCTGAGCCACTGCACGCGGTCCACGTTGACCCCCACAATAAAGGCCGCTTCGCGCCGCTCTATCACCGCACGCGTAGCCAGGCCAAAGACACTACGGCTTAAAAATACGGCAACCAGAAGGCAGCAAGTGCCCGCCACGCACAGCGCAGCCAGGCGGTTGCCCGTCATGGACACCGAGCCCCAGTGATAGACCGTGCCCAGGTAGTTGTAGGCGCGGTTATTGGGTGTGAACACCAAGGCCGTGACGTTTTGCAAAACAATCGACAAGCCGAAAAAAAGCAGCAGCGAATTGCTCTCCATGCGTTGCACTTGGGCGGCACTGCTATCGGCCAGCAAGCCTTTGAAAATGCCCCGGTACAGCACGTAGCCCAACAGCCCCCCGGCGGCGGCCACCACCGGCGCTACCAGCAGGGGCGAGAGACCCATTGCGGTAAATGCCCAGTAGGCGGCATAGGCCCCCAACATCACGACTTCACCATGCGCCACATTCAGTAAGCGCATGGTGCCATAGACCAGGTTCAGCCCCAGCGCAATCAAGGCGTAGAGCGAACCGGTCACCAGGGCCGCAAACAACAACTGGCCCGAAAGCAGGGTTTCGAGCACAGTCATGTCGGCGTTACCAGCCCTTCTTGGCTTCGAACTTGGAACTCGCCATCGACGCTGGCCAGACCAGTTGCAGCTTGCCCTTCTGGGTTTGCACAAAGGCCGTCGGTGTGATCACGTTTTGCACGCCTTCAAACTTGACTTTACCGTTGATGGTGTCAAAGGTGGTACTACTGATCATGTCGCGCATTTTCCCTTTGTCCAGGCCAGTCTTGGCCACAGTTGTCTCCAGAATTTCTAAAGACATCCAGGCCAGCGCGGAATTGAGGTAGTCCGGGTCTTCGCCAAACTTTTTCACGTAGGCCTCATAAAAGGCTTGCGATCCCTTCCACTCGGCACGCGGCGACCAGTGGGCAATCGTCACTACGCCCTCAGCAGAGGCGGCACCGACGGCTTTGGGGAAGAAAGCATCGCTAGGCCCAATGGCCACGAACTGGAATGGCTGATTCAGACCCAACTCTTTGGCCTGCTTGGCGTAGAGCACCGAGTCACCGGGGTAGGCCAGGGCCAGCACCGCGTCCACATTAGCCTGCTTGATCTGGGTCAGCGTGGAGGTCATGTCGCTGATGTCTGGCGGGTACTCGGTAGAGACCTTGATTTCAATACCAGCCTTTTTCAGCTCAGGCTCCAAGAAATTTTTGATCTCTTTGGTAAAGGGCAGTACGTTGGACAAGACCGCGACCGATTTCACGTTTTGCGTTTTCAGCATCGCCGTCAGCTCCGCACCGATGCGGTCAGGAATCGCCGAGGTGGGAAACCAGATGTAGCCAGGTTTGACCTGGCGCAGTGCCACCGATGCAGCAGTATTGCCGACCATCGGGAATTTGAACTTTTCGAGTACCGGTGCAATCGCTAAGTGAAACGGCGTTCCCCAGGGCGCCAGCAACAAATCGACCTTGTCGTCGGTAATCAGCTTTTCGTAGATGCGCACCGCTTGCTCTGGCTTGGACTGGTCGTCAAACACCACAAACTCGACTTTGCGCCGCACGCCGCCCACATCCATGCCGCCTTTGGCATTGGTCTGATCGCGCCAGAGTTCATAGGTGTTCATTTGCGAAGGCGTGGCGTTGGCCAACATGCCGGTGCGCGCCATGGAAAAGCCGATGCGCAAGGGTTTGTCTGCCTGTGCGGAGGCCATGCCTGCCGTCAATGCGAGCAATGCTGCCGTGATACCGCTGACAAAGGCCCGGCGGTTTGAAAAAGAAAATTTCATCTCATTACTCCAGTGCTTCAGGAAAAAGTTGAACGACCAGGACCGTGCATCCATGCCGCTGCACGTGCCACCCAGGGACGGGTGGCATCGCCGCAAGCGACGCTAGTCTCGAAGTGGTCACATGCTTCGAGAATTTCTAACTCCGTGGGCACACCGGCCGCTCGCAGTGCCGCACGCATTTGCGCGGCCTGGGCGATGAGATGCGGAAAATCGCGCTCGCCATGGGCCATGAAAAACGGCGGGCAAGCGGCGGGCTCTATCAGGTGCAGGGGTGATGCGCTACGCTCCACTCGCGCATCATGCGCAGCGTCCACCGACGGCCCCAGGAAGCGCGGGCGTTGCGACAGGCCACTGCCCTCGCCCAGCAGGTACACGCCCGACACCGGCAAACAACCGGCCAGAGGCCGCGCTGCCAGGTCGCGCGCACTGCGCCAGGCTGAGCTCACTGCCAGCAGGGCGGCGTAATGCCCTCCACCCGAGTGCCCGCCCACAAACACGCGCGCCGGCGCGCCACCAGGTATCGGTAGGCCGAGCCGGCCTTGCAACACATAGGCCAGCGCATCGGCGCAGTCGTCCATGCCGGTAGGGAATACATGCGCTGGCGCCAGGCGATAGCTGGCACTGACAAAATGAATACCCGCCGCCTGCAAGGCGGGGGCCATGAAATACATCCATTCTTTGTAGCCGTTGGTCCAGCCGCCGCCATGGAAAAAGACCAGCGCGGCGTCGCTAGGGAATGCACTGGGAAAGACTTCCAGCGTTTGGTTGGGGCCGGGGCCGTAAGCATGGCTTTGGCCGCGCAAACCCTCTCCCAGCGCAAGTATTTTTTGCTGGTAGGCCGCGCCCAGGGGCGACATGGGCTCTTGGGCCGGGTAGTGGTCCACGAGGCTCACGCAAAGTCCTGCGGGTAAAGCGCCTGGTACACACGCTCGGCACTTAAAGGTAGCTGGGTCAGGCGGGCACCTGTGGCTTCTACGATGCCGTTAGCTACGGCGGCAGCCACCGCATTGATACCCAATTCGCCCACGCTCTTAGCACCGTACGGGCCGGTGGGTTCCTGCGTCTCGATGATATAAATAGCGTGCGATTGCGGCACCTCTTCCATGGTGGGAATTTTGTAATCCATGAGGCTGGGGTTGGCCAGGCGCGGGCCGTCCCATACCAGCTCTTCAGTCAGCGCATAGCCCATGCCTTGCACGAGTGCACCTTCGATTTGGCCACGCACCATCGCCGGGTTGATGGCACGCCCCACGTCCGCAGCCGTCCAGGCACGCGGCACCTGCACTTTGCCACTGAGCATATCCACCTCGACCTCGACCACCTGCGCCACAAAACTAAAGACGCCGATATTGGCAAAAGGCAAGCCCAAGACGACGGCACGCTTGGGGTCCACCGTCTTCTGGTCAAAAACCCAGCTGTTGCTACCGATGATGGGGCCGCCCGCAGCCCAGTGCGCATAGCCCGATACCTGGGCAAAGCTCAGACTAGCGGCCGCCACGCCTTTGATGCCGACGCTGCCACCCTGGCGCAGCTCGATATCTTCGGGCGCGCATTCCATCATGGCGCCGGCGTATTTTTTGATTTGCTTTTCCACTTCGCCGGCAGCTGCGACGACCGAGCGCCCGGTCATGTAGGTAATGCGGCTGGCAGTAGTGCCCCAGTTATAAGGAGATCCGTCGGTGTCCGGGCTGGCGATGGCCACCCGGTCCATGGGTACTTGCAGCGCCTGCGCGCACATTTGGGCTAGCGCAGTGTTACTGCCCTGGCCGATGTCCACAGCGCCGGTATTCAGTAGCAGCGTGCCGTCTTCGAGCATGCGCACGATCGCGCCGGTGGCCAGCAAACCGCTGATATGCGCCGAGATAGCCAGCCCTAAGCCGCTGCGGGTTTCGCAATGGGCCGCCTCGCTGCTAGCCTGCGCTTGCCGCTGTTTCCAGCCGCTGCCTTGCTCCACCGCATCCAGGCATTGCGCCAGCCCATTGGAAAAAATGGATTGACCGCCCAGCCAGCAGTCGCCGTCGCGCTTCATGTTCAAACGGCGGATAGCAAATGCGTCCATACCCAGCTCGCGCGCAATCGCATCGATTTGCTGCTCGGAGGCAAAGGTCACCTGCGGCACGCCAAAACCACGAAACGCGCCAAAGCGCATCTTGTGGGTGTAGGCCACGCGGCCATGGGCGTGCACATGCGCGATGTTGTAGGGGCCACAGTTCATCAGCAAGGCGTAGCCCAGCACACCGGGGCTGTCGTCGCCATAGGCGCCGCCGTCGAGCAGCAATTCGGTTTCCCGGGCGATCAAGGTACCGTCGCGGCGCGCACCGGTCTTCATGCGGATAGTGGCCGGATGGCGCGCACGCACGGTTTCAAAATCTTCCTCGCGACTCAGGATGAGCTTGACCGGCTTACGAGCCTTCATGGCCAGCATTACCACCACGGGCTGCACATGCGCTTCCATTTTGTTGCCAAAGCCTGCGCCGATACGGGGCGTGAGGCAACGCAATTTGGTCATGGGCAGGCCCAGCGCCTCGCAGACATTGGCCTGCACCCGGAATACCGATTGATTGGCCGACCACAGTGTGATGCGCCCGGAGGCATCGATCTCGGCCAATGCGCCGCAGGGCTCCAGCGATACATGGGCTTGCCCGGGCGTGTGGTACACCGCTTCCACGACCACATCGCACTGCGCCCAGGCTGATTCCACATCACCTTCGCGTAGGGAGGTGCGCGAGCACAGATTGCCTTGCGTACCGGCATCGAATACTTTGATGTAGCTGTCGGTGTTCTCATGCACCAGCGGCGCACCGTCCTGCAAAGCGAGGGCCGGCTCCAGCGCAGCAGGCAGTACCTGATAAAACACCTTGATGAGCCGCGCGGCCTGGCGTGCAATGGCTTCGGTATCGGCGGCCACCGCCGCGACGATTTCACCGCAATAGCGCACCTTGCCCAAAGCCAATGCGGGTTCGTCCTTGATGAAAGCGCCCATGCGGTGCGCAGGGTCCAGATCCAGGCCAGTGACAATGGCACGCACCCCAGGCAGTGCTTGGGCGGCGCTGAGGTCATAACCCTCGATCAGCGCATGCGCGTGCGGGCTTTGTAAGAGCGCGCCGTGCAGCATACCGGGCCGGTACATATCGGCAATGTATTGGGCCTGGCCGGTGAGTTTTTCGTCGCTTTCGAGCGGGGTGACCGACTGGCCTACTGCGCCCTCGGGCAATGCATCGGCTTGCTTGCTTGTGGTATTCATGGTGCAAGCTCCTGGGCGCGCAGCTGTGCAGCCGCTTGCAGCACGGCCGCCACGATAGGCGCGTATCCGGTGCAGCGACACAGATTGCCCGACATGGCCGCACGCACTTGGTCCGCATCAGGCTGGGGGGTGTGCTTGAGCAAAGCGTGTGCGCTGACCAACATCCCCGGCGTGCAAAACCCGCATTGAAACGCAGACTCTGCGGCGAATGCTTTTTGCAATACCTGCATGGCCGCTTGCTGGTTGAGCCCTTCCAAAGTTTCGATATCGGCATGTGCGCAGCCATGCGCCAGACTGAGACAGGCGCGCACCGGCCAGCCGTCGCGCACCACGGTACAGGCGCCGCACACCCCTTGGTTGCAACCGCGTTTGGCAGCGGTCAATTGCAATTGGTCGCGCAGTACGGTGAGCAAGCTGTCGTGCAGGCCGGCCCGCACCTCAGCCTGTGCGCCATTGACTTGCAGTTGCAGGGTTTGACGCGGCGCACTCATTGCACGGCTCCGGTTGGCAGTGTCAATTGCCGCACAGCGCGCAGCAACAAGCGGGGTATCAGGGCACGTCGGTAGTCCGCTGTGCCGCGCACATCATCCAGCGGGTCGGCGCGCGCCTGCAGGAGCGCTGCGGCACGCGCCAGCGCACTTTCGCTGCGGTCCTCGCTGAGCAGCGCGTCGGCTTCGTCATCGCGGATAGGCACCGGCCCGCAGGCACCTACGGCCACCCGGATGCGGCCTTGTCCCGACACGCAGGCTGCGACCGAGGCAGTGGCGTAGTCGCCAGCGACTCGCGCATGCTTGATATAGACGCCATGGGCGCCAGTTTCCGGCTTGGGCAGGATCACAGCAGTGACCATTTCGCCCGGCTCCAGCGCGGTGAGATACCAGTCCTGAAAGAAATCTTGGGCAGCCAGTACGCGGCGGCTGCCAATGCCTGCAAGCTCCACCTCGGCCTGCGCCGCAACCAAGGCGGGCGGGTAGTCCAGGCCAGGGTCGGCGAACGAGATAGAGCCCCCGATGGTGCCCATATTGCGCACCGTGGCATTGGCAATTTGGGATGCGGCATGGCGCAGCACCGCAGCAGCGCCCAAAGGCAGGGCGCACTGCGCAGTTTCCCGGTGGCGGGTAAAGGCGCCGATGCGGATGCGACCGTCGGGCAAAACCGAAATACCCTGGATTTCGGGGATGGCCGATAAGCTGATCAGCGCCGCTGGTTCGATCACACGGGCATTGAGCATCGCAACCAGCGTCGCACCACCGGCCATGAGTTTGGCCTCGGGGTCCTGGGCCAGCAATGCCGTAGCCTGGTCCACGGTTTCGGGGAGAAAAAAACCTTGCAACATACACGTTCCTAGGAGGGGGCAGGTGCGTCTTGCACCAGGCCTTTAGTGTCCATCAAGGACTGCAAAGCCTTTTGCAAATTGCGGGCAAACTGCTCGCCCAGGTTTTGCGCCTGCTTGCGCATCATGCCTAGCGCAAAGCGCCCCAGCCTGCCGGTGACATTGACTTCGGACTGGTACTGCACGCGGGTACCGCTGCCTTGCGGATGCAAGGTGATTTGGCTTTCAGCCTGCAACATGCTCGCGCGTCCGCCCTCCTCACCGCGCGTAACAGCCCAAATACTATGGGCGTCCTGACGGGTTATTTCCACTTCCAGCTCGAACCGCGCTTTGATGCCGGCCAAACCCATTTGAATCACGGTGCGGTAACGCTTTTCATCCAAGGCCTGCAGGCTTTCGCAGCCGGGCAGACATGAGGCCATCAGCCGCGCATCGAAAAGGTGCTGCAGCACTTCCTGCGGCGGCGCTGCAATGTCAAATTGGCCTTCGATCAACATCTGGGATAAGGGCTTGAAGACAGGGCCGAACTCAGCGCTGCACGCGCGGGACGATCATCTTGGGGTCCACCAGGCGACCCTCGTCAACCACCACCTTGCCGTCGAGCGCAATCGTGCAATGGCGCATAGGCACGTCGTAATGGCCGCGCGTGGTGCGTTTGCCACCGCCCTGACTGTTGGGGCCGGTAGAGAACAAAAAGTTGCCGGGGAAGCTGCGCGCGCCGGCACGGTTGTGCTCAGGGATATCGCCATTGAGCGCAATATTGTCCCAGCGGCATTGCGGGTTCATACCCCAGCCCAGGTGCGAGACCGCAAACGGATCCATATCGTCCGGCCCGGTCTTGCCTTCGTCCAGCCAGTCGCGCATCAGCATGGCGTCGAGCCCGCCCTCGATTTTGGTGACATGGCCGTTTTCAATTTCCAAGTGAATCGGGTCCTGCACATAGCGGCAGTAGGGCAAGATGATGATGTCCCCCGGCATGATGACGACGCGGCCGTTGGCGCTGCCTTCGTTGGGGAAGGTGTGGATCAGGCCCACGCCCCAATGGTCAAAATGGCCCGGCTCGTCGGCGAAGCCGTACTGGCTCATCACCGGGTACTCGCCCCGGCTGTAGCGCAAGTCGGTACCCGCTTTGCTGGTCACATGCACTTGCTGGGTTTTTTCATACACCTCGTGGGCATACATGATGGCGTCTTTCAGTCCAGGCGGGGACTGCAAGTTGAACAAGTCATCCGGCGAATCAATCACCATTTGCACGCGCACTCCGTTGTTCATCACCTTTTTCAGCCAGGCGGCAAACAAAGGAATATGGAAAATAAGAATCATGTCGGCGACCATCAGCGCCTCCAGCGTACCCTTGCACTGGCCGATGGTGGGCACGCCTACCTTGGTCCAGCCGGGGATCATGTTCACGCGCATCTCGTAGATGTCAAAGCCCATTTCCTCGGCGGCGGCAAAAGCGGCCTGGATGTACTCGGGCCGTGTGCCCAGGTCGCTGACCACAGCCACGGTCTGACCGGGGCCTACTTTGCACAATTCAAACTGCTTGCGGAACAAATAGGGCAGCTTGCCAGGATTTACCAAGGGGGTGCGGACGGCGGATTGCATTCGAATTCCTTTGATAAACACGAAAAACCGGGGGCCAAATTTGGCTCCATGGGGTAGCTCCGATTCAGTCTATGGACATGTTCAGCAGGTGTCAATAGCGAATACCATATGTTTTTGAAATTTTTTTGACGCGGCGCAGCAAGCCGATTTGCGCGCTGCGCAGTACTATCGCGCAGGCGCGGCATGCGGCCCAAGACTCTTGCCTGTGCTGCCGCAAAGCAGGCGCGCGCTGCCCGTTGCGCTTGGGACGGGCCGCATTAATGCAAGGAATACTAGATGGCGCAGGTAAAAAAAGAGGAAGTCAGACACGCCATTTTGCAGGCGGCTTTTGAATTGTTCAGTGAGCAAGGCTACAGCGACACCACGATCCCTGCCATTGCGCGACGCGCTGGCTTTTCCACGGCCAATGTTTATAGCTACTTTCGTTCAAAAATCGATATTCTCTTTACGCTCTACGAGCCCTGGCTGCAAGACTGTCTGGATAAGTTTGAATCCTCGATCCGGCGGATCAAAGACCCGCACAAGCGCATGGAGCGCATTTTGTTGGCGCTATGGCGCGACCTGCCGCGCGCCAGTAATGGCTTTGCCAACAATGTGATGCAAGCGGTATCCACGAGCGCAGGATCGGAAGACTACAGCCCGCGCCTGCGCCTCTTGTTTCAAAACCGGGTGGCGCGCTGGATGCAGTCCTGCGCCGCAATCAATGACGCCGAGGCCGCAGCCATGGCCGCAGTCGCTTTAATGGCGTTTGACGGTTTTGCCATGAATGTGCACTTGCCGCATGGTGTTAGCTGCGATCAAAAGACGGTGCAAGTGTTTGCGGCGCTATTGATGGTCGGAGCAGATCAAAGCAGCCCCTAAGGTCAAAGGTTCTTGGCTTCAAACCGTCCCCAAACCTTTCACTGCGCTTGAAACCCGCTTTGCTAGGTAATACACGCCCAAAATTGGACTCAGGCGTGTTCTAGGTAGGTCCAAGCAGCCAAGGACATAAAGCCCATGAACAGGCCATCCGCGCTGGGATGGCCCGCGTGCGCAGGTTTAAAACAAGCCGACCACTTTGCCGGAATCGTCGATATCAATGTGGTCCGCCGAAGGCACCTTGGGCAGGCCCGGCATGGTCATGATATCGCCACAGACCATAACGACGAACTCGGCACCAGCGGCCAAGCGCACTTCGCGGATATTGACCATGTGGTCGCTGGGCGCTCCACGGCGCGTCGCGTCGGTGGAGAAGGAATACTGCGTCTTGGCTACACACACCGGGTAGTGGCCGTAACCGGCTTCTTGCAGGCGCTTGATTTCGCCGCGCACTTTGGCGTCGGCGCTGATGTCGCTGGCGCCATAGATTTTGGTGGCGATGGCTTTCATCTTGTCCCACAAAGGCATGTCGTCTTCGTAGACAAACTTGAACCCGGTGTTTTTTTGCTCCACCTGGGCGACCACGGCACGGGCCACCTCTTCGGCACCCGCGCCGCCATCGGCCCAATGGCGGGCCGAGAGCACCGGCACCTTCAAATAGGCCAGCTTTTCTTGCAGCAATGCGAACTCGGCCGGCGTATCCGCAGTGAACTGGTTCATGGACACCACGCAAGGCAGGCCGTAATGGTTGCGAATATTGTTGACGTGGCGGTCCAAATTGGCAATGCCGCGCTCTAGCGCTGGCAGGTTCTCGGTGTTGAGTTCTTTCAGGTCGCAACCGCCGTGGTATTTGAGCGCACGTATCGTGCCCACCAGCACGACGGCTGAAGGGCGAAGGCCGGATTTTCGGCACTTGATATCGACAAATTTTTCGGCGCCCAGATCCGCGCCAAAACCGGCTTCGGTGACTACGTAGTCGCCCAATTTAAGCGCCATCTTGGTTGCCAGCACCGAGTTGCAACCGTGCGCGATATTGGCGAATGGGCCGCCGTGGATAAAGGCCGGGTTGTTTTCCAGCGTCTGCACCAAATTGGGCTTGAGCGCTTCGCGCAACAACACCGTCATCGCACCGTGGGCCTTGAGGTCGCGCGCGCAAACCGGCTTTTGATCACGGGTGTAGCCGATCACGATATTGCCTAGGCGCTCTTTCAAGTCCTTCAGGCTGGTCGCCAGGCAGAAAATCGCCATCACTTCAGAGGCCACCACAATGTCGAAACCGTCTTGGCGGGGATAGCCGTTGCCCGGGCCACCCAGGGACACGGTGATATCGCGCAGCGCCCGGTCGTTCATGTCCATCACGCGTTTCCAGGTGATGCGACGCACGTCAATACCCAAGGCGTTGCCGTGGTGGATGTGGTTGTCGATCAGCGCGGACAAGAGGTTGTTGGCCAGGCCGATGGCGTTGAAGTCGCCGGTGAAATGCAGATTGATGTCTTCCATGGGCACCACTTGCGCCATGCCGCCGCCGGCCGCACCGCCCTTCATGCCAAACACCGGGCCCAGGCTGGGCTCGCGCAGGCAGATAATGGTTTTCTTGCCGATGCGGTTGAGTGCATCGCCCAAGCCCACGGTGGTAGTGGTCTTGCCCTCGCCGGCCGGTGTGGGGCTGATGGCGGTGACCAAAATCAGTTTGCCGTCGGGCCGGTCGTTCAGGCTGTCCACATACTCCAGCGATACCTTGGCTTTGTAACGGCCATAAGGATCGAGCGCATCGTCCGGAATGCCCAGCCCTGCGGCGATCTGGCTGATGGGCTTCATGATGGCCTTTTGGGCGATTTCGATGTCTGAAAGCATGGGGTTCTCCATTCGTTATGCAAAAGTGCTGCGCCTGCGCCCTACAGATGAGGCGTAGGCGCAAAGCGGTGTGGGCAATGTACGTTTGCGCTCCCGGCCGGATGGCCGGTTTAGCGACCCGCCATTGTCACGTGACGACAGGCCCTAGCGAAGCGCGCAATCCGAAGAATTGGCGCGCTCGGTCAACAAGCGCTGTGCGGCCAGGCGGCACTGCGCTGCGTTTACGGCACGCATGCCATCGGGAAGGCACTGGAGGATGCCGGTTTCAGACACCACAAAGTCCATGCGCACATCATGCGCCTGTGGGTCCAGGGTCTCTATGCGCGACAGATCAAATGCAGTGGCAATACACACCGGTTTTCGCGCCATTGCAGCCAAGGTGCGGTCGAAGTAGCCGCCGCCATAGCCCAGGCGGTAGCCCTGTGCGTCAATACCCACCGGGGGCACTAGCAGCATATCGGGTAACAGGGTTTCGGTGTCGCGCGGCACCGGTATGTCGTACACGCCTTTGTCCATTGCGACGCCCGGCCACCAATGGCGAAACTCCAAAGGCAATCCCGGCCCACGCACCAGCGGCAAGGCGCTGCGCACGCCTTGCACACGCAGGCGCTTGGCCAGCGGACGGGCATCAAACTCCGCCCGGTAGGGCCAGCACAAGCCCAACACGCATGGCCCTTGTAAATCTAGCGCTTCGTTTAGCAAAGCGTTGATGGCCACGCTCCAGGCCGCGCGGTCTTGCGCCGATGCGGCGCCGCGTGCCGCCAGCAATTGCGCGCGTTGCTGTTTGCGCCAAGCATGCGCCGCCTGACTTAAAGCCATGGCGCATGGGGCTGGGCATCAAGCCGCATATTCCGCCACTGGCACGCAGCTGCAAAACAGATGGCGGTCGCCATAGACGTTGTCCACACGGCCCACGGCAGGCCAATATTTTTGCAACAGCAAATCGGGCAAGGGGAAGGCCCCCAACTCGCGGGTGTAAGGCCTGTCCCAGTCGCTGTGCACCACGCTAGCCGCGGTGTGCGGTGCGCGCACTAGCGGGTTGTTATCGCGCGGCCAGCGACCTTCTTCA
>JBILPS010000028.1:0-36463 GCA_044373655.1 Rhodoferax sp. | reverse complement strand
CCAGGCCCGCGCGGTGGCCGCTGACCTGCAGGCCGCCATGGGACCAGGGGTTTATGTGCGCGACTGGTCGCAACAAAACCGCACCTGGTTTGCCGCGGTGCAGGTGGAAAAACGCATGATGTTCATCATCCTCACCCTCATCGTGGCGGTGGCAGCGTTTAACCTGGTCAGCATGCTGGTGATGACGGTGACCGACAAGCGCGCTGACATTGCCATCTTGCGCACCCTGGGGGCCAGCCCGGCCAGCATCATGGGTATCTTTGTGGTGCAAGGCGCGATGGTGGGCATCATCGGCACCCTGAGCGGTTTGTTGCTCGGTTTGGGTGTCGCCCTGCATATCGACGTGATCGTCCCGGCTATCGAACATGCGCTGGGCGCCAGCTTTTTGCCCAAAGATATTTATCTCATCAGCCGTATGCCCAGCGAACCCCAGGCCGGGGACATTGTGCCCGTTGCCATCATCAGCTTGCTTTTGTCTTTTGTCGCCACCATTTACCCCAGCTGGCGCGCTTCGCAAGTGAACCCTGCAGAGGCGCTGCGCTATGAGTGAGGCTGTGCCATTGTCGGGCGAGGTGCTGCTCAGTTGCAGCGGCTTGGGCAAGCGTTTCCACGAAGGGCGCTTGGATGTGACGGTGTTGCGCGGTGTGGATTTGCAAGTGCGCCGGGGCGAGACCGTAGCGATTGTGGGTGCTTCGGGCTCGGGTAAGAGCACGCTTTTGCATTTGCTGGGTGGGCTCGATGCGCCCAGCAGCGGTAGCGTTAGCTTATGCGGCCAGGCTTTGGCTTCGCTGAACGCAGCGGCCCAAGGACGCTTGCGTAATCGGCACTTGGGTTTTGTCTATCAGTTTCACCATTTGCTGCCTGAGTTCAGCGCGCTGGACAACGTGGCCATGCCATTGACCTTGCGCCGCAGCAAGCCGGCGGATGCGCACACAGCCGCTTTGGCGATGCTCGATAAAGTCGGCCTGGCGCATCGTGCCGCGCATCGCCCGGCCGAATTATCCGGTGGCGAGCGCCAGCGGGTGGCCATCGCCCGCGCTTTGGTCACCCAGCCCGACTGCGTACTGGCCGACGAGCCCACCGGCAACCTGGACCGCAGCACCGCCGATGGTGTGTTTGACTTGATGCTGCAACTGGCGCGCGAGCAGGGCACAGCCTTTGTACTGGTCAGCCACGATCACACGCTGGCCGCCAAATGCAGTCGGCGTTTGCGTTTGGACCATGGTGTTTTGCAGCAAGAGAATTAAACTGCCGGAGAAGGTATGAGCAGGCTTATTTCTTTATCCAAATCGGCAGGCATAGTTTTTTTCTTTGTATGTCTTATTGCCTGTACACCGCTGTGGGCAGCCCAGCCCGGGCAGTTGCAACAAATTGCATCGGCCCGCCCGCAAGCGCAGATTCCCGTTTTTTTCAGTGCTACGCCCAATGCCGTGGCAACGCTTATTTTGTTGCCAGGCGGAGCTGGCGGCATGGGACGCATTGCCGCTGCGGGCTGGCCCGATGGTTCAAATTTTCTGGTGCGCAGCGCGCAATTGTTTGCGGCGCAGGGTTTCAATATCGCAGTGATGGCGCGGCCCAATGATCTGAACGATATGGACTACCCCTTTCGCGTATCGGCAGCGCATATCGACGATATCCGAAAAGTAGCCCAACAGGCCAAAGAGCGCTGGAATGTGCCGGTTTGGCTGGTCGGTACCAGCCGGGGCACGGTATCGGGCACGGCAGCAGTGATTGCGATGCGCGACGAGGGCCTGATCGCTGGTTTGGTGCTGACAGCATCTATCACCGCTGGGCAAGTCACGGGTGCAGTCCCCGGCCAGGCGCTGGAAAAAATCACGGTTCCGGTGCTGGTGGTACACCACACGCGGGATGCTTGCAAAATTTGCTTGCCATCGCAGGTAACGTCGATTGAGGCCAAGTTAACTGCCAGCCCGGCGCATGCGACGCTGATGGTCGATGGCGGCGAAAACCCCAGCGGTGACCCATGCCATGCCCTGCATTACCACGGCTTTATCGGCATAGAAGCGCAAGCGGTGCAGCAGATTACCAATTGGGTCAAGGCGCGCAAGCCTTGAGCTTTGTTAAAGCGCGCCTTGCATGTGGATAGACAGCCACGCCCATCTGGATGCGCCTGAGTTTGCGGCAGACCGCGCGCAAGTGCAGCGCCAAACGCGCGCTGCAGCTGTGGCGCATTGTTTCATTCCGGCGGTAGAGCGCGCCAATTGGGATACGGTGCGCGCCCTGGCCCATGCCCAGGGTGATAGCTATGGGCTGGGCATCCATCCGCTGTATGTGCCGCAGGCGGAGGTGGCAGATTTGCAGGCGCTGGATGCGGCGCTGGGCGCGCAGTGCGCAGACCCGCGATTGGTGGCAGTCGGCGAAATTGGCTTAGATTTTTTTGTGCCCGCACTTTGCAGCCCTGCGATGCGCGAGAAGCAGGAGTTTTTTTACCACGCGCAACTGGAATTGGCCCGCAAGCATGATTTGCCCGTGGTGCTGCATGTGCGCCGCAGCGCGGATCGGCTACTGAAATATTTGCGGGCTGTTGGCACAGGCGGCTACCGCTGGCGCGGCATTGCCCATGCGTTTAATGGCAGCGATGCGCAGGCGCAGCATTTTGTGGAGTTGGGTTTCAAACTCGGCTTTGGCGGCGCGGTGACCTTTGAGCGCGCCTTGCAATTGCGCAGCTTGGCACAAAGCCTTCCGCTGGAAAACCTGGTGCTGGAAACGGATGCGCCCGATATACCGCCGCACTGGTTGTACCGCACTGCGGCAGAGCGCGCTAAAGGCTTGACCCAGGGCCGCAACGCGCCCGAACAGCTGCCGCAAATTGGGCAATTACTCGCCGGTTTGCGCAAACTGGATGTGGAGGATTTGCGCAGCGCTGTGTGGCGCAATACGCTGGACGCGCTGCCCAAAATCGCCGCACTGGTATAACCAGCGCTTGTTTGCCCCACGGATGTCCGCTTGAAATCTCCTACCCACGACGAATTGCCCGAAGTGAATTTTTCGGAAGAAGGGGCTATACGGCACCTGCATCTGGGCAGCATCTGGATTCAGGGCTCCATGCTGATGGACGAGCCTACCACGCTGGTGCATGAATATATCCAGCGCATGATGGCCTGGTTGATGCTCATCGACCCGTCCACCGCCCCTCAGCGCCAGGCTGTGCAATTGGGCCTGGGCGCCGGCTCGCTGACCAAGTTTTGCGCGCTGGAAATGGGCATGCGCAGCACCGCCATCGAACTCAACCCCCAGGTACTGCATGCCTGCCGGGGCTGGTTTCATTTGCCTATGGATAACCCGCGTATGAAAGTCGTTCTGGCGGATGCGGCCCAAGAAATCCGGCAAAAACGCTGGCAGGGCGTGGTCGATGCCTTGCACGTCGATTTGTACGACCATGAGGCCGCAGCGCCAGTCCTCGACAGCCCGGACTTTTACGCCGACTGTCGCCGCACCCTCACGGACGACGGTTGCATGACGGTGAATTTGTTTGGCCGCAGTTCTAGTTTTGACCGCAGCGTCGAGCGCATTGCCAGTGCCTTCGGGCGCGATGCGATTTGGGCCTTCAAGGCCACGCGCCAGGGCAATACCGTGGTCCTGGCCCAGCGCACTGCCACGCGACCGCCGCGTGCGGTATGGGCGGCGCGCGGCGAATACATTCAAGAGCAATGGGGATTGCCTGCGCGTCAGTGGGTGCGGGTGTTAAAGCCTGTGGTTTAACTTTTTAACTGGAGCAAGTATGAAACTAGTACGTTACGGCGCCGCCGGCCGTGAGAAGCCGGGCCTTATTGATGTCGAGGGAAAGTTGCGCGATTTGTCCGGGCATATCAAGGACATCACACCTGACCATTTGAACGACAAAGCGCTGGCCAAGCTGGCCCGTATCAAGACGGATGCATTGCCTCTGGTGCGCGGTAAGCCTCGCATGGGCTGCCCCATTAGCCAGGTGGGCAAATTCATTGCCATCGGCCTGAACTATGCCGACCACGCCGCCGAGTCCAACATGCCGATCCCTCAAGAGCCGGTGGTGTTTATGAAGGCCAATAGCTGCGTGCAAGGCCCTAACGACGATGTGATGCTGCCAAAAAATTCGGTCAAGACCGATTGGGAAGTGGAGCTGGGCGTGGTGATCGGCACGCTGGCGAGCCATGTGTCCCAAGCCCGTGCTCTGGACTACGTGGCTGGCTATTGCACCATCAATGACTTGTCCGAGCGCGAGTTCCAAATCGAGCGTGGCGGCACCTGGGACAAGGGCAAAGGTTGCGACACCTTCGGCCCCATTGGCCCCTGGCTGGTCACCCGTGACGAAGTGCCCAAGCCCCAGCGCCTGGGCATGTGGCTGGATGTGAATGGCGTGCGCATGCAAACCGGCAATACCAAGACCATGATCTTCACGGTGGCCAAGCTGGTGAGCTATGTGAGTCAGTTTATGACCTTGATGCCCGGCGATGTCATCACCACCGGCACGCCGCCCGGCGTGGCCATGGGTATGAAGAAAAATGGCAAACCCGCGCCTTCCTACTTGAAGGAAGGCGACACCATCGCCTTGGGTATCAACGGCCTGGGCGAGCAACACCAGAAGGTGGTGGCCTTTAAAAAGCGTTGATAAGCGTCTTGTTGCGCCGGGTGGCAAGACTGCTTTTCGGCGCCGGGCGCCTTGGCGGCTTGTTGTAAAGCTCGATATCCAAGCTTAATTGCCGCTTTTTTAAGCATTTACGGATTAGGGCAGAATCGCGCCACTTCGATTGACGTTCAGGAGACAAAGAATGCAAATAAAAAGTCAAAAAGACTTCTTTGCGGGCCTCATGTTTTTGCTGGTAGGACTGGCATTTGCTTGGGGTGCAGGTAGCTATTCCATCGGCACTGGCGCCCGCATGGGGCCAGGCTATTTCCCCATGGTGCTGGGTGTGCTCTTAGCTGTTTTGGGCTTGATTGTCACCATCACCGCCCTTGTCGTGGAGACGCCCGATGGTGACCCGGTGGGCCGCATCGCTTGGAAGCCGCTGGTGTTCATCATTGCGGGCAACCTGGTGTTTGGCGCCTCGATTGGCGGTTTGCCCAGCATCGGCCTGCCCCCTATGGGTTTGATTTTTGGAATTTTTGCCCTGGCCTTTGTGGCGAGCAACGCAGGCGATGAATTCAAATTCAAAGAAGTGCTGATTCTTGCGATCCTGCTTTCCTTGTTCAGCTACGGCGCATTCATCATGCTGCTGAAGTTGCAGTTCCCGGTCTGGCCAACCTTTTTGACCCGTTAAGGAACTGCCATGGATTTATACAACAACCTCGCCCTGGGTTTCGGGGTCGCGTTCACGCTGCAAAACCTGGCTTATGCTTTTACCGGTTGCCTTTTGGGCACGCTGATCGGCGTCTTGCCGGGCATCGGGCCCTTGGCTACGATTGCCATGTTGTTGCCTGCCACTTACGCGCTGCCCCCGGTGGCGGCGCTGATCATGCTGGCCGGTATTTATTACGGCGCCCAATACGGCGGCTCCACCACCGCGATTTTGGTCAACCTGCCGGGTGAGTCTTCTTCGGTGGTGACGGTCATCGACGGCTACCAGATGGCGCGCAACGGCCGAGCCGGCCCGGCCTTGGCGGCCGCAGGCTTGGGTTCGTTTTTCGCCGGTTGCGTAGGCACTTTGATTCTGGCCGCCTTCGCCGCGCCGCTGACCGAGTTGGCCTTCAAATTCGGCCCGGCCGAATATTTCTCACTCATGATTTTGGGCCTGATTGGTGCAGTGGTGCTGGCTTCAGGCTCGCTCATTAAAGCGGTGGCCATGATTGTGCTGGGCCTGCTCTTGGGCATGGTCGGTACCGACGTGAATTCGGGCGTGGCGCGCTTTAGCCTGGACGTGCCTGAGTTGACCGATGGCATCGGCTTTATCGTCATTGCCATGGGGGTGTTCGGTTACGGCGAGATCATCAGCAACCTGTCCAAAAACGAAAACGAACGCGAGGTGTTCACCGCCTCGGTGTCGGGCCTCCTGCCCACCAAAGAAGATTTCCGCAACATGATTCCGGCCGTTTTGCGCGGCACCGCCCTGGGCTCTTTGCTGGGCATCCTGCCCGGCGGCGGCGCGGTGATGGCGGCGTTTGCGGCTTACACGCTGGAAAAGAAAACTGTCTTGCGCCCCGGCGAAGTGCCTTTCGGCAAAGGCAATATTCGTGGCGTAGCGGCCCCCGAAGCGGCCAATAACGCGGGCGCGCAAACTTCGTTTATCCCGCTGCTCACCCTGGGCATCCCACCTAACGCGGTGATGGCCTTGATGGTGGGCGCGATGACCATCCACAACATCCAACCCGGCCCGCAGGTGATGACCAGCAACCCCGAGTTGTTTTGGGGCTTGATTGCATCGATGTGGATCGGCAACTTGATGCTGGTAATTTTGAATCTGCCGCTGATTGGCATCTGGATCAAATTACTGACCGTGCCCTACCGCTGGCTCTTCCCCTCCATTGTGCTTTTTTGCGCCATTGGTGTGTATTCCACCAATAACACGACGTTTGATATTTGGATGGTGGGCATTTTCGGTTTGATAGGCTACATCTTTATCAAACTGGGCACCGAGCCTGCGCCCTTGCTGCTGGGCTTTATTTTGGGCCCGATGATGGAAGAGTATTTACGCCGGGCGCTGTTGCTCTCGCGCGGTGACTGGACGGTGTTTGTGACCCGTCCGCTGTCGGCCAGCCTCTTGCTGGGGGCGGTCATCCTCTTAAGCATTGTGTTCCTGCCCTCGATCAAGGCTAAGCGCGAAGAGGCGTTTGTCGAAGATTGAAATTTGCGGGCATTGCCCGACCTGCTCCTTCAAGGAGCCCCGCAAAACCAGTGTTTGTGGGGTTTTTTGCTGCTGCATCAGACCTGCAGCCCACCCGCCAGTTGGGCCAAGGTCGGCCAAGAAATTGTCATGTTCGCCGGGTAATCTTGCCCACGCCCGGTGAATTGGGGCTTTTCAAAGCTAGGCATCACGGGCGCAAGTAAGATGGTGAGACGGAAATTGAACTTGGCTATTTGATAGATTAAGACAATCAATTAGTAAAGTTGATAGCTGAGCACAGAATGGGCGAGTCGCAAGCCCTGAAGGATTCGGGCACTGGGTTCAGTGTGTATTTTCCTATCCTCAATTTTCAAGGCCGCGTCTAGCTATGGTGCTTGCACCCGGATAAATTTTTTAGTTGTTTTCAGTAACCGATCAAGGAGATCATCCATGAGTCAAATCGCAGAAGCGGGCACCTGCCCATTCCACAGTGCCGGCGGCGCCCGCGCGCAGCAAGGCGCCCAGTCCAACGCGCACTGGTGGCCAAACCAGTTAAACCTGGCGATATTGCATCAGCATCAAGCCGTGTCCAACCCGATGGATGCAGGCTTTAGCTATGCCGAAGCCTTCAAGAAATTGGATTTTGCAGCCCTCAAGAAAGACATGGTCGCGCTGATGACCGATTCGCAGGACTGGTGGCCTGCAGACTGGGGTCATTACGGTGGTTTGATGATCCGTATGTCTTGGCATGCGGCGGGCACCTACCGCACTGCCGATGGCCGTGGTGGCGCCAACACCGGCAACCATCGCTTCGCACCCCTCAATAGCTGGCCTGACAACGGCAACCTGGACAAGGCCCGTCGCCTCCTGTGGCCGATTAAGAAAAAATACGGCAACGCTATTTCCTGGGCTGACTTGTTTGTGCTGGGCGGCAATGTGGCTATGGAATCCATGGGCTTTAAGACCTTTGGCTTTGGCGGTGGTCGTGCTGACATTTGGGCTCCTGAGGAAGATGTTTACTGGGGTATGGAGAAAGAATGGCTGGCCACCAGTGACAAGCCCAACAGCCGTTACAGCGGTGATCGCGCCCTCGAGACCCCGCTGGCAGCGGTGCAGATGGGCTTGATCTATGTGAACCCCCAAGGTCCTGACGGCAAGCCCGATCCTGTTGCTTCGGGTCGCGACGTGCGTGAAACCTTTGCCCGTATGGCAATGAACGACTATGAGACCGTGGCACTGGTCGCTGGCGGTCACACATTTGGCAAGATGCATGGCGCGGGCGATCCCGCTTTGGTCGGTCCCGAGCCCGAAGCAGCGCCCATGGAAGCAATGGGCTTTGGCTGGATCAATAAGCACGGTAGCGGCAAAGGCGGCGATACCACGACCAGCGGCTTTGACGGCGCATGGAAACCCAATCCGACGCAGTGGGATATGGGCTATTTCAAGGTGCTGTTCAAGTATGAGTATGAGCAGGTGAACAGCCCCGCGGGTGCCATTCAATGGCGCGCCAAGAACGTCGCCCCAGAGGACATGATTCCTGATGCACACGATCCCAGCAAAATGCATCCGCCGCACATGACCACGGCCGATCTTTCGCTGCGTATGGACCCGGCGTATGAAAAGATTTCTCGCCATTTCCAGGCCAACCCTGAAGAATTTGCCGATGCCTACGCACGCGCCTGGTTCAAGCTGACTCACCGCGATATGGGCCCCAAGTGCCTGTACCTCGGACCTGAAGTGCCGGCCGAAGACTTGATCTGGCAGGACCCCATTCCGGCCGTGAACCATCCATTGGTCAACGCTGCCGACGTGTCTGCACTGAAAGCGCAGATCATTGCCAGCGGCCTGTCGGTGAGCGAGTTGGTTTCGACCGCTTGGGCGTCGGCAAGCACCTACCGCGGCAGCGACCGACGCGGTGGAGCCAATGGCGCGCGCATCCGCCTGGCGCCGCAAAAGGATTGGGACGTCAACCAGCCCGCGCAACTGTCCAAAGTGTTGGCGGCCTTAGGCGCGGTGCAAGCGCAGTTCAATGCCAAGGCCGATGGTGGCAAGCGGGTGTCGATCGCCGACTTGATCGTGCTGGCAGGCAACGCCGGCGTGGAAGCGGCAGCCAAAGCAGCAGGTGTTGCGATCGAGGTGCCGTTTGCGCCGGGCCGTATGGATGCTTCACAAGAGCATACGGATGCAGAGTCCTTTGCCGTCCTCGAGCCGCAAGCGGATGGCTTTCGCAACTACCGCAAGGCCGCCTACAGCGTCTCCCCTGAAGAAATGTTGATCGACAAAGCGCAGTTGCTCGGTTTGTCCGCACCTGAAATGACGGTTCTGGCGGGTGGGCTGCGCGTGCTGGGAGCCAATGCCCAAGGCAATCCCCATGGTGTACTGACCAAGCGTCAAGGCCAGTTGACCAATGACTTTTTTGTCAATTTGGTCGATATGGGCATCGAATGGAAGCCTGCCGGTGACAACGCGTATGAAGGCCGTGACCGCACGACGGGCGCAGCCAAGTGGACGGCCACACGGGTGGATTTGGCCTTTGGTTCCAACTCCCAATTGCGTGCACTGTCCGAGTTGTATGCCCAGGATGACAACCAGCATAAGTTTGTTAAAGACTTTGTGGCGGCCTGGGTCAAGGTAATGAACGCGGATCGCTTTGATTTGAGCAAGTAATAGCATCCCCCTGTCTCTGCTGAGGCGGGGGGTCTAAAAAAGCCAAGTCTTCACTTTTGGCGCTGGTGCGAGCCCCGGGTTTTTGGGGCTCCTCCAGCGTTTTTGCTTTGAGGCGGCAAAGTTTTAAGCAAACAGCGCTTCAAAACCGCCCTCGGGCTCAAAGCGCTTGTTGCGCCAGAACAGTTGCAGCGGACCGGGCAGGGCGCGCCGGGCGACTGGGTGGCGCGCATGGCCTGGGTAGCAGATCACGCGCTCCTCGTTCTCATGGAAAGCCTCGGGCATGATGACCGGCGGTGAGCTGTTACGGGCGGCTTGCAAGGCCTGCGCTGCACTTTGGTAGCGCGACAAATGCGCCAGGCTCATGATTTGTGGCGGGGCGAGCTCAATCTCACGCTCCCAATATTGCTCTAGCGCTACGCGCGGGGGCAACCAGGCGCTTTCGGTGGCTTCAAAGTCATCATGCGCTGCGTGCTGGCCTGCCGGCATCACCGAGATAAAGAACCGGGTATCGAAGCGCTTATTCGTCACCGAGGGCATGCGCGGCGTAATCCAGCGCGACCAGGGATGAACCGCCAGGGTTTGCAGGCGCAAACTGCCGCTTTGCAGGCGCTGGTGAAAGTCGCTGCCTTGGGCTTGCGCTTGTCTGGCTGTTGTCGAGGTGGCTTGGCCTGCGGGTTCGTCGCTGTGGGCAAACAGCACGCCTGCCTCCTCATAGGTTTCGCGCAGCGCAGCGATGAACAGGCCGCAGGCGGTCGCCGGCGCGGTGTCATGTTCGCCCAAGGCGGCGTGCAGTTGCTCTGGGCTTTGGTCCAGGTAGGCATGGTGGCTCGGTGCACTGTCGGCTGCGTCCATCTTGCCACCGGGAAACACATAGGCGCCACCCAAGACGTCAGACAGGCCATGGCGCTTGACCAGAAACACCTCCGGCCCTTGGGGGCCATCGCGCAATATCACGACGGTGGCGGCATCCCGGGGCGGGGCACTGGGGATTTCGGAGTTCAGTTCCATGTTGTCGCTTTAGTTGCGTGTATTGGCTTAGTGACCCTAAGGCTTGCAGTAGAGTTAGCGGCTTGGCTGCGCAGGGTGCACAGCTCTTATTTCATCCAGGACATCTTATGCCGATAGATTTCAAAGACCGTGTAGCGATTGTGACTGGCGCGGGCGGCGGTTTGGGCCGTTTGCACGCCTTGGCCCTGGCGGCACGCGGTGCCAAAGTGGTGGTCAATGACCTGGGCGGCGCGGTGGACGGCTCGGGTGCCTCGGCCACAGCTGCCGAGGCGGTGGTGGCCGAAATCCGCGCTGCCGGTGGCACGGCCATGGCCAATAGCGCATCGGTGACCGATTTCGCAGCAGTGCAGGCCATGGTGCAAGAAACCATGGACGCCTGGGGCCGCATCGATATATTGGTCAATAACGCCGGCATCTTGCGCGACAAAAGTTTTGCCAAGATGGAACTGGCCGATTTCCGTTTGGTGCTGGAAGTGCACCTCATGGGCGCGGTCCATTGCAGCAAAGCTGTCTGGCCGCACATGATTGCGCAAAAATACGGCCGCATCCTGATGACGACTTCCAGCAGCGGCCTGTATGGCAACTTCGGCCAAAGCAACTATGGCGCGGCCAAGATGGCCCTGGTTGGGCTCATGCAGACGCTGTCCATCGAAGGTGCAAAAAGCAATATCCATGTCAATTGCCTAGCACCGACTGCCGCCACGCGCATGACCGCCGGCCTGATGCCCGAGCCGGTGCTTGCGGCCTTGCAACCCGAGGCAGTGGTGCCTGCCATGCTGGCGCTCGTGGCCCAAGACGCGCCGACCCGCACGATTTTGTGCGCCGGTGCTGGCAGCGTCGAAGCTGCCCACATCACGCTGAGCGAGGGCAGTTGGATTGGTTTAGGCGAGGGGTCGGACGAGCGTTTGCAGGCGCAAATGGCCCAGGTGGTGAACACCACCCAATTCCAAATCCCTGCCAGCGGTGCAGCCCAGGGCGCACACGAAATAGGCCGCGCCGGGCGGCACCTGCGTTAATCGGCGCGCAAATCCCTTGCCTTAGCGCTAAAAGCGGAAGCTTGCGCTCCCTCGCGCCTATTTCCTTGGGTTGCGCTATTGCAATCGGATTTGGTCACCCCAGCTACACCTGACTGTGCTACCTTCAGTACGCGCGAAAAATTAAAAGGGCCGACTGGCATGAGTGAAAGCAATTGGGCCGGTGAAGGCTTCCCGGCGCAGCGACTGCAGGGCATACGCCGGGGTATTGAAAAAGAGAGCTTGCGTTCGCTGAGCAGCGGCGCATTGGCGGCCACGCCCCATCCGCAAGCGCTGGGCTCTGCGCTGACGCATCCGCATATCACCACCGATTTCAGCGAATCCCAGATTGAGTTGATCACCGGCGTGCATGCGGGCATTGAAGACTGCCTGGGCGAACTGCGCCGCGTGCAGAACTACACATTGGCATCCATGGGCGAAGAAATGCTTTGGGTGTCCAGCATGCCCTGTGGCCTGCCAGCAGATGATGCGATTCCGCTGGGCCAGTACGGCAGCTCTAACGTGGGCCAGGCCAAAACCGTGTACCGCAGCGGTCTGGGCTACCGCTACGGGCGGCGCATGCAAACTATTTCGGGCATCCACTACAACTGGTCTTTGCCCGAGGTATCCAGCCAGGACTATTTCGCGCTGATACGCAATTTCCGCCGCCATGCGTTTTTGCTTTTGTACTTGTTTGGCGCCTCGCCTGCGGTGTGTTCTACTTTTGTGCAAGGGCGCAGCCACTCTTTGCAGGAATTGCATCCCGGCACCATGGGCCTGCCGTATGCCACCTCGCTGCGCATGGGGCGCCTGGGCTACCAAAGCGATGCGCAAAGCGCGCTGGCCGTTAGCTACAACAGCCTGGAAGGCTATGCCGCCTCGCTGCACCAAGCACTGACCGAACCCTATGCGCCCTATGTGGACATCGGCGTGCGCAATGCCGACGGCAGTTTTAAACAATTAGCCACCAGTTTGCTGCAAATCGAAAACGAGTTTTACGGCACCATCCGCCCCAAGCGCGTCATCTTCCAGGGCGAGCGCCCCTTGCACGCGCTGCGCGAGCGCGGCGTCGAATACGTGGAAGTGCGCCTGATGGACTTGGACCCCTTCGAGCCGGTGGGCATACGCGCCTCTACCTTGCGCTTTCTGGATGTGTTTTTGCTGCACTGCCTGAGCCAGCCCAGCCCGCAGGACAGCCCGGCTGAAATCGCGGCCATGTCGCGCAACCAGCAATCCGTCGCCGAGCGGGGCCGCGAACCTGGTTTGCAATTGCAGCGCGGCGAGAGCATGGTGGACTTGTCCGCCTGGGGTCTGGATATCGTGGCTCAGCTGCGCCCACTAGCGCAGGCGCTGGACCAAGCCCATGGCGGCAGTGACTATGCGCAAGCGGTGGAGCTGGCGCAGCATGGCTTGCTGCACCCAGATAGCCTGCCCTCGGCGCGCGTGCTGCAAGCCATGCGCGAAGACCACGGCGGCTCGTTTTCAGCTTTTGTACGCAGTCTTTCGCAGCAAACCAAAGCGCAGGAGCTGGCACGCCCCCTCGAACCGCACGAGTTGGCGCATTTTCAGCAGTTGGCGCAGGCCTCGTTAGAGCGGCAGCGCGAAATCGAAGTGGCAGACACATTGCCTTTTGACGCTTATTTGCAGCAATACCTTTCGCCGGAGCGTTTGGGGCGACCGACAGCTTAAACGCAGCCCTTGCGCCCAAAACGCTGCGTGGCGCGCAAAGTGCCATGCGGCCCAAGCGTGTAGATGCCCGGCAAAGTACCGGACAATCGCGCATTCCCCTAGGCAAAGAGAATAAAAAGATGGCGATACAGTGGTTTCCCGGGCATATGCACCTGACGCGCAAAGCCATTGGCGAGCGCATCCGGGAGATAGACGTGGTCATCGAGCTGCTGGATGCGCGCTTGCCCGGCTCCAGTGCCAACCCGATGCTGGCCGAACTCACGCGCGGCAAGCCGGCGCTCAAAGTGCTGAACAAGCAAGATCTGGCCGATCCGGCGCGCACCGCCGACTGGCTGGCCCATTACAACGCTCTGCCCGGCGTGCGCGCCTTGCCGCTGGATGCGGGGATGACGACCCCGTCGCGTGCCCTGGTCGATGCCTGCCACCAACTGGCGCCCTTGCGCGGCGGCATGGCCAAACCCATGCGCGTGCTGATTTGCGGCATACCGAACGTGGGCAAGTCCACGCTGATCAATACCCTCAAAGGCAAACGCGCCGCCAAAACTGGCGACGAGGCCGGTGTCACAAAAACCGAGCAACGCATCACCATCGCCGACGACTTTTACCTTTACGACACGCCCGGTGTTTTGTGGCCACGCATCATCGTCGCCAAAAGCGGCTACAACCTGGCGGCCAGCGGCGCCATCGGTCGCAATGCCTTTGACGATGAAGAAGTGGCGCTGGAGTTACTGGACTACCTGCGCCAGCACTACCCGCAAGCCCTGGCGGCGCGCTATGGCCTGGCTGATGCGATTGCGCAGACCGACGAACAAGTGCTCGACGGCGTGGGCCGCAGGCGTGGCGCGCTGCAATCGGGTGGCCGGGTGAACGTGCAAAAAGCCGCCGAAATTGCCATCCACGACTTTCGCAGCGGTGTTTTGGGCCGCATCACTCTGGAAAGCCCTGAGGAATTTGCCCAATGGCTGGCCGCGGGTGAAAAGCTGGACGCCGAGCGCCAGGTGAAAAAAGACGCTATCGAGCAAGCGCGCCTGGTCCGCCTGAAAAAGATCCCGCGCCCGGCTCGGGTGGATGAGCCGTACGAGCCATCGGATTGACGCTTTCTTGGACGGCGCCTCCAGGAATCGGAGGTTGACGTTTTAGGCGCGTGACCTGGCTTGGCGGGCAGTGTCGGCACCGCTTAGGCGATATAGTGTCTCGACAATCCTTTCCCCGTTACGCGCCGCTGAACCGGCGCCAACTTGAACAGCGAGCCTGCCATGCAATTGACCCCCGAGCAAATAGCCCAGTTTGACCGTGACGGTTATCTCTTTTTCCCTGGCCAGTTTTCGCCCGAGGAAACCCAGTCCCTGCTGGATGCGGTGCCCGCGCTCTATGCCAAACGGGATGCTTTCAATGTGCGCGAAAAAGGCCGCGATGCGGTGCGTACTAACTTCGCGGCCCATATGGTCAGCAAGCCTTTTGGCAAGCTGGGTCGCCATCCGCGCATGATCGAGCCGGTAGAAATGCTGCTGGGCGAAAAGCTGTACATGCACCAGTTCAAGGTCAACGGCAAGATGGCTTTTGAGGGCGACGTCTGGCAATGGCACCAGGACTACGGCACCTGGCTCAACGACGACATGATGCCCACCGAGCGCGCCATGAACGTCGCGATTTTTCTGGACGATGTCAACGAGCACAACGGCCCCTTGATGTTCATCCCCGGCAGCCATAAGCGCGGCGTGGTCGCGGCCAAGCACGACTTGTCCACCACCAGCTACCCGCTGTGGACGGTGGACAATGAGCTCATCACTTCTTTGGTGGAACGCGCCGGTGGCAAAAACGGCGGCATCGTCAGCCCCAAGGGCCCGGCCGGTTCCATGATTTTGTTCCACAGCTGCCTGGTGCACGCCTCCACCAGCAACCTCTCGCCCTGGAACCGCGTAGCCGTGTACCTGAGCCTGTGCGCGGTGAGCAACCATATTCGCCGCCACAAGCGCCCCGAATACATCGCGCACCGCGACTTCACCCCCATCGAATGCCTGCCCGACGACTGCCTGCTCAAAGACTACCCCATTGATCTGCCCTGGAAAGACGGCATGCCCGGCAGCGCGCTGCAAACCTCTACCGTGCCTTTTGACGAGCAGAAAGCCGCCGCATGAGCTTGTTTGCCAAACTACAGCAACGCCAGGCCGAAGGCCGCCCGATACGCGTCGGCCTGATCGGCGCGGGCAAATTCGGCTCTATGTATTTGGCGCAAATTCCGCGCACACCCGGCGTGCATTTGGTCGGCATTGCCGACTTGTCGCCCGATGGTGCGCGCACCAACCTGAGCCGCGTTGGCTGGGAAGCCCAGCGCATGCAGGCGGCCTCTTTGGACGCCGCCATCAAGATGGGAAGCACCCACATCGGTGAAGACTGGCAGGCGCTGGTCTCGCACCCGGCCATAGATGTGATTGTGGAATGCACCGGCCACCCGATTGCCGCCGTGGACCATTGCCTAGAAGCCTTTGCGCACGGCAAGCATGTGGTCAATGTCACGGTCGAGGCCGATGCCTTTTGCGGCCCCTTGCTGGCGCATAAAGCGGCGCTGGCCGGAGTGGTGTATTCCTTGGCCTTTGGTGACCAACCGGCCCTGATTTGCGACCTGGTCGATTGGGCGCGCACCTGCGGCTTTCCGGTGGTGGCGGCCGGGCGAGGCCACAAATGGCTGCCGCACTTCAACCAATCCACCCCCGACACCGTGTGGGCCAACTACGGCCTCACAGCCGAACAGGCTTTGCGCGGCGGGCTCAATCCCAAAATGTTCAACAGCTTTTTGGACGGCTCCAAGCCTTCCATCGAAAGCAGCGCGGTATCTAACGCCACCGGTCTGGGCGTGCCATCGAATGGCTTGCTCTATCCACCAGCCAGCGTGGAAGACATCCCCTTTGTGACGCGGCCTGTTAGCGAGGGCGGCGTGCTCGAGCGCAAAGGCATGGTCGAGGTGATTTCGTCCCTAGAGGCCAATGGCCGCAAGATCCCCTACGACATTCGCATGGGCGTGTGGGTGACGGTAGAGGCCGAGACCGACTACATCAAAAATTGCTTTGAAGAGTACAACGCCCACACCGATCCGAGTGGTCGCTATTTCACGCTGTACAAGCGCTGGCATCTGATCGGCCTGGAAGTGGGTATGTCGGTCGCCAGCGTGGCGCTGCGTGGCGAACCCACGGGCGTCGCTACCGGCTGGAATGCCGATGTGGTGGCGACTGCCAAGCGCGATCTGCAAGCGGGCGAAATTTTGGACGGCGAGGGCGGTTACACCGTCTGGGGCAAATTGCTACCGGCGGAAACCTCGCGCAAGCTGGGCGGCCTGCCGCTGGGCTTGGCGCACAACATTAAGTTGCTGCGCCCGGTACGCCAGGGCCAGTCCTTGTGCTGGGACGATGTCGCCATAGACACCAGCACCCGCGCTTATCAGTTACGGCGCGAAATGGAAAACCATTTCGCCGTGCCGCTGGCGAAAGCGGCTTAGCCGTTAGCGCAGCCAATCTAGCAATAGCTGGTTAACGGCTGCGGGCTGCTCGCGGTGGTAGCCGCGCAAATAGGGCGCTATAGCGCAAAAGCCTGCTTGCGCCAAGGCATCCATTTGGTAGCGCCAGGTGTGCGCAATGTCTGGGAAGCCGTGCAGCAAAAGCACCTTAGGGCCGCTGCCCTGCGTCAGGCAATGAAACTCCAGGCCGTTGGCATGAGCTTGCAGCATGAACTACTCTCGAATTGAGTGATGCCACCGCACCCTACTCAGACTGACTGGGTGGCCGCCTGTCAGCATAGCGCGCTTTGCCGGCGTCGCAAAATCGCTCTAGGCGCTCTGCGGCTGAGACTCCAGCGCATCTAGGTTTGCTGTGTCCTGCCACAGGCTGCTCGCACCCAGACCGAACAGGCCAATGGCCATGCCAATGTGCAGCAAGTCGCCGGGTACCAAGCCGGGCACCACAGTGGCTTTGGACGCAAACAAGAGCAAACCGGCCAGCATCAGTGCCGTCGTTAGCGTCGTCGACCAACGCCCGCCACGCGCCAGGCTGATCAGCATCGCGACCACTGAGATAACTGTCAGCGCGTCCACCAGCACCCGCTTTTGCGCCACGCCCACGGCCAGCACACCTAGCACTGCCATGCCGATAAAAAAGATAGAGGCAAACTTCAACTGCCGCGTCGCAGCGGCATCCGGCCACAAGACGGCCACGGCCAGCAGCGGAAAGGCGGCGCAGGCGCCCAGCATGGAAAAAAACTGGTGCCATTGCGGGATCGGATACAGGCCCGAAAAACGTAGGACCCCCAGCACTGCGGCGAGGCCCAGCGTCCCTGCTGCAATGCGCACGCCTAAGGGCAGGCTGGCGCGGGTCAGCAGCCAGAGGCAAATTAGCGCCAGTATGCCGTCTGTGTAGGCCAGGCTAGGCATGCGCGGTTTCCATTACGCGTGGCCGCTGCCATAACCAACCGATGACCAGGTAGGCCAGTAAGGCTGCTGCCGAATAGCTCAGCGCTTTGCCGGGCGCCAGATTTTTTGAAATTAGCAAAAAGTGCACCAGCACCGCCATACCCAGGCCGCAGGTGAATACGCCCAGCCCCTGCATCCAGCGCGGCGCAGGGGTGTCAAAGCGTTCGAATTTTTCGGGCACAAATTCCGGTGCCGGGGCGGCGCCCGGCGGCAGCCAGGACGGTCCGGCGAACACGTACATGAGCTTGTTGCGCCAGCTTGGGGTGCTGCGGATTTGCTGCCACATCAGGGTGTAGTGCTGCACATTGCCCCAGATCGGGTTCCAGCTTTGCAGCGGCTTGCGAACGCCGTAGACCACGGGCTCGTCCTCGCGCTCGTCGGCATAGGTGCCAAACATACGGTCCCACACGCTAAAGATGCCACCGTAGTTTTTATCCAGGCAATACTCGTTTTGCCCATGGTGCACGCGGTGGTTAGACGGTGTCACCAAAAACCACTCCAGAAATCCCAGGCGCCCCACTAAGCGGGTGTGCACCCAGATTTGATACACCAAATCGATAAAGCCTACGGTCAGAAATACCTTGAGTGGAAAACCCAGCAAGGCTAGCGGCACGTAAAAAACCCATTTGAAATAAAAACCGGTGGCTGACTGGCGCAAGGCGGTAGACAAATTGAATTCTTCGCTGCTGTGGTGTATGACGTGCGCCGCCCAGAACAAATTGACTTCATGTCCGCTGCGGTGAACCCAATAGTAGAAAAAGTCGTACAGCACCAGCGCCAGTATCCAGGTCAGCGGGTTGCTGGTATCCCATTCGAAGGCGCCGAATTTGTCCAGAATGCTGGAATACATGAACACGCTAATGCCCGCGCCCAGGGTAATCACAAACTGGCTGATCGTGCCCGCATTGAGCGAGGTAATCGAGTCTTTCAGTCGGTAGACCTGCAGGCCGCGCCGGCGAGCCACCCACAACTCAATGCCTATCATCAGCAGGGCAATCGGGATCACCAATATAAAAGGATTCATAGCAGTCTCTCTTTATTCATTTGTTCTGGGCCCCGAAGGGCTTGCGCTGTGGGGCATTGTGCCTAATCTTTGGGTCGCGCCATTTCGGCTTTGCGCTCGGCGGCCACTTGTTGCGAACTGGCGCGCTCGCCCACCAGCTTTATATAGGGCTTGTAGTCCATGCCGGCGGACAGCAGCAGGTCTTCGCCATAGGCTGCTTTGCTGGCCATACCGATCAAGGGCAGATTGTTAAAGGCCACGCAGTCGGCCAGCGTGAAGCTGTCGCCCGCCACGTAGGGCGCGAATTTCACCAGGCGCTTGAAGGCCTCGATATTGCGCACCAGTTGCTTGCGGGTGTTTTCTTTGTGCTCATCGCTGATGCTGCCGCCGAAAAAAACCGCAGGGTACAAATCGCGCGCTACCAGCTCCAGGTGCAGATTGATAAAGGTGCACAGCTCGCGCACTTTGGCTGCGGCAAACGCATCTGCAGGCAGCAGCGGGTGGGCGGGGAATTGCGCCTCCAGGTAATCCAAAATCACCGGCGTCTCGCACAGCGACCCCTGTGCGGTGCGGATAAACGGAATCTTGCCCAAGGGCGAGGCCGACAACACCGCCTCGTCCTTGCTGCGCGTTATGACACGCTCTTGGGCGTAGGGTATTTGCTTTTCTAGCAATACTTGCTTGACGACGTTGAAATAATTAGAAACGGCAAAGCCGCACAGCGTGATCATGGATAAGGTCTCCTTGGGGCATTAGCGCGCCAGTGTATCGGGCTGCCCAGCGCCTAAAGTGCCCGGCCTGGCGCCGACGCGACAAATCAGCCGCCCAGTTTTTCGCCAGCCTTGGCCAGCCAGCCGTCCAAATTGTCCAGCAGCGAGGACTGGCTAAAGGAGCAGCTCTCTTCGCTAAACAAAGCGCTGGACTCCAGCCGGTCGATCAGGCCCAGCCACACCTCGCCATAGCGCGGCGGCAGCGCCGCCAGCAAATCCCTTTGCGCTCTTGCCTGCGCACAAAAGGCCTGCACGCCCAAAGCATCGGCGCGCAACTGGGCTAGGGCTTGGTGGACGGGGGTGAGTAAAGAGTGCATAGGGGCGAGTCTAGCGAGGCTAAGTTTCGCCCAAAGTAGCACAAACGTGCTACGATTTTGGGCATGCGATTCACTGAGCAAGAGGCCACCCAATGAGTACCACCACCATCCGACTGGAAGATGCACTCAAGGCGCGCGTACTTGCCGCCGCAGAACGCGCAGGGACAACGGCGCATGGGTTCATGCTGGATGCCATTGCACGCAACGTCGAGCAATCCGAGATAGACAGCGCTTTTGACGCCTTGGCAGATCAGCGCTGGGAACAGGTTCAAAGTAGCGGCAAAACCGTTGCCTGGGACCAGGCCAAGTCCTACCTGACAGCGCGGGCTCAAGGTGCGCCGGTGCGCAAACCCGCAGCGCGCAGTGCAGGCACTCGGGCTAAGTGAACCGGCCCCTGACCCGCATCGTCTTGGCACCGGAGGTGTTGGACGACTTTGATCGCTTTTTTGAGCACATCGCCCAGTTTGACCCAGGCTCCGCACCCGAACGCATTGGTGAGATTGTGCAAGCCATAGACATCTTGCAACACAGCCCAGGCATAGGGCGCAAAGTAAAAAACGGTAAGCGCGAATTGGTCATAGGGCGCGGCACCCGCGGCTATGTGGCGCTGTACCGCTATGTGCCAGTGCTGGACACGGTATTTGTGCTTGCCGTGCGGGCGCAGCGGGAGGCGGGGTTTAAGAGCTAGTACATGCCGCGTATGGCTCAATTAAGCTCTAAACCTAAAAGGCAGACCCCGGCTCGCTCAAAAAAACCAACTCCTCGGGCGTTGACTCGCGCCCCAGCAGGGCGTTGCGGTGGGGGTAGCGGCCAAAGCGGTCGATGATTTCTTGGTGGCGCTGCTCAAAGCGCAGGCTGTCTTCCATGCCCGGCTGCGCAAACAGCGCCACAGCTTGCGCGTGGATCAGCGCGGACTCGCTGTGCATATAGGGCATGTAGGCAAAGCTGCGCTGCATCATGGGCAGGCTGCGGTCCTGCCCACTGGCCACCAGCTCTTGCGCCAGCGCCAAGGCCAGCGCGTCCTGCGCAAAGGCGCGGGGGGTGTCGCGGTACACATTACGCGAGAACTGGTCGAGCACCAAGACCTCGGCCAGTCGCCCCTCGGGCGTGGCGCGCCAGGCAAACAACTCACAGCGCGCCGCAGCCTCCAGCGTCGCGCCAAAGCGGCTGCGGATGGCTTCGTCCAAGGCCGCGTCTTTGGCGTAGTGCTGCTTGGGGGTGAGTTCGGTGAACCAGAAGTGGAGGATGGATTGGGGTTGCATTCGATAGGAATATTGGATGTCACCTTGTTCTTGATCCGTGATGCCCTTGCCGTTTTGATTTTGCATAGCGTGGCCCGCGCTCACTTCCCAAACGAATCCTTCAACCCCACCGCAAAATTAAACACTGGCTTGTCCACCGCGTGGTCCACCTCGTCGGCCACAAAGTAGCCGTGGCGTTCAAACTGAAACTTCTCGTCCGGCTGGGCCTTGGCGAGCGAAGGCTCCACGATGGCGGTGACAATTTTCAGGCTGTCGGGATTCAGGCTTTCCAGATAGTCTTTGCCGCCGGCGTCGGGCTGCGGGTCCAGGAAGAGGCGGTCGTACATGCGTACCTCGGCGGCCAGACCGTCGTGGGCGCTGACCCAGGTGATGACGCCCTTGACCTTGACGCTGGACGAGCCCGGCGTGCCGCTTTTGGTGTCAGGGATGAGGCTGGCGTGCACTTCGGTAACGCGGCCGCTGGCGTCTTTGGCCGCGCCGGTGCACTCGATGATGTAGCCGTATTTCAGCCGCACTTTGTTGCCGGGGAAGAGCCTAAAAAAGCCTTGCGGCGGCGTCTCTTCATAGTCGCTGCGCTCAATCCAGACTTCGCGGCCTATGACAAAGTTGCGCTGGCCGCGCGCCGGGTGGTGGGGGTGCACCGGCGCGCTGCAGGCGTCCAGGGTGCCCGCGCCCATCACCTCGTCCCAGTTGGTCAGCACCAGTTTCACCGGGTCTAACACCGCCATAGCGCGCGCGGCGCTGCCGTCTAGGGTTTCGCGCAAGCAGCCTTCTAGGGTGGAATAGTCGATCCAGCTATCGCTTTTGGTCACGCCAATGCGCTCGGCAAAAAGTTGCAAGCTCTCGGGCGTATAGCCGCGCCGGCGCAGGCCGACTATGGTTGGCATGCGCGGGTCGTCCCAGCCATTGACTTTGTGTTCGTTCACCAGCGCGGCCAGTTTACGTTTGCTGGTGATGACGTAGGTGAGGTTCAGGCGCGCAAATTCGTATTGCTGGGGCAGGGGCTGGGCCAGCAGGCCGCCTTCGGCCAGGCGCAGCAGCACCCAGTCGTAAAACGGGCGCTGGTCTTCAAACTCCAGCGTGCAGATGCTGTGGGTAATTTGCTCTAGTGCGTCTTCCAGCGGGTGGGCGTAGGTGTACATCGGGTAAATGCACCAGGTGTCGCCGGTGTTGTGGTGCGTGGCGCGGCGGATGCGGTAAATGGCCGGGTCGCGCATATTGATGTTGGGGCTAGCCATATCAATCTTGGCGCGCAGCACCATTGCGCCGTCGGCATGCAAGCCATCGCGCATCTCGCGAAAGCGAGCCAAGTTGTCTGCCGGAGTGCGGCTGCGAAACGGGCTGTTGACGCCAGGCTTGCCAAAGTCGCCCCGATTGGCGCGCATTTCCTCGGCGCTTTGTTCGTCCACGTAGGCGTGGCCGGCTTCGATTAAATACTCGGCAGCGCGGTACATAAACCCAAAATAGTCGCTGGCCTGGAAGAGGTGCGAGGTGCCGTTGGCGTCCCAGCCAAAGCCCAGCCAGCGCACCGCGTCCAGGATGGAATCGACGTACTCGG
This sequence comes from Rhodoferax sp., assembly GCA_044373655.1. Lineage (GTDB taxonomy): Bacteria > Pseudomonadota > Gammaproteobacteria > Burkholderiales > Burkholderiaceae_C > Allorhodoferax. Next base: position 13,959 of record JBILPS010000028.1, on the reverse strand, counting down.
TATCTTCTTTTTCCGGGTTGGTGTCGTCAAAGCGCATGTGGCAGACGCCGCCGTAGTCGCGCGCCAGCCCAAAGTTGAGGCAAATGCTTTTGGCGTGGCCCACATGCAAATAGCCATTGGGCTCGGGCGGAAAGCGGGTACGGATGCGGGCCGGGTCCGGCGTGCCTGCGCCGTGGTGGGCCGCATCGCCGGGGCTGCCAGCCCAGCGGCGACTGGCATAGGTGCCACGGGCCAGGTCTGCGTCAATGATCTGGCGCAGAAAGTTACTGGGTTTGTTGCTATCGGATTCGGGAGCGGTATGGGTCACGGTCATGCGGGGATTTTAGGCGTGGTGCTTTTCTACAAAAGCCCCAGCCATTGGTCCTAAATAGGCGCTTTTCAATATGACTGCGTTAATCGGTTGTTGCTAACGCGCTAGCACGCAAGCGTTGGCGTCGAAATTGGAGTGCCTAAGTAGCTTTAGGCGGGTGGAAATACGGCGATAGCCAATTGGGCTGGGGCGTAGATGGTGACGCCATCAAAAGTCTGCCCATATCCTGGCCCGAAATGGGTGCGGTCTCCAGTTAACAGCGCGTCGCAGCGAAGTGCGATTGCGGCCATCAGCACCGGGCGATCTTTCTCAGGCAACCATTGCACGGCAGCGTGGGCGTTTGCAGAAAAGTTCGCTGCACTGATTTCGATCTGCGATAGCAAGGTTTGTAAGTGCGCCGGACTATCTGGGTTCGCCTTGGCTGCAATGTTTCGACGGGCCTCTGTCGCCACATATTCGTCGGCCACCAACACGTGGCCGTCGGCTTGCAATGCTTGGATTAACTGACGGATAGCGCCCGCCGATTGGGCTGCGGAAAACAGGACATTGGCGTCCAAAAAAATGCGCATAGGCGGCTGCGGGCTCAGCGCGGAAGTTTGCGCTTGGATAGCACGGCGGCAAGCTCTGCCTCGGCGGCATCAAACTCTTGTACGCGTTCGGGCGTGTACAGCTCCAGCGGCAGGGTTACGGCAGGGCGCAGCAACAGGCCTTGCGGCGTGGTTTCGGCGATTAACTGATCATCCGCTTTGAGGCCCATGGCTTGGCGTAATTTGGCCGGCAGCGTGACCACGCCCCGGCTATTGATGGTGAGAGTGGCTTGCATGAGTGCAGTTTAACTGCAATACTGCATTTCTGCTGCGCCAAGGCCTATACGTTTTGGCTTCCTTGAGCGCGTGGCTTCGGCAATGCCTTAGGCCATGTTATTGGGCAACCTTTTTCTGGGTTGGTGTGGTCAAAGTGCATGCAGCGCAGGCCGAATGCTTACAAAAGCCCCAGCCATTGCTCCCATACCAACTGCCCCAAATAACGGCTGGGCAAAAGGGTAAAGGCACCGGCGGTGACGCAGGCGCCCAGGTACAGCGAGACCATGGTTTTGCGGTGCACCGCGATATTGCCCGTATACAGCGCATGAAAACTAGTCCACAAACTCAGCAGCGTGATCGGAATCAGCAGATGGATGAGCGTGTAGCCCGCGATATTGGGCAGTTGGTAGTCGCGGATAAACATGCCGCTGATGCTGGCGCCCAGCATGAGGGTGACAAACCCGTAGCCAAAGGCGCGGTGCATGCGCGGCCGCAGCACTGTGCCCTTACGCGCCCAGATGGCAACCGGCCCGAGGGCGACCGCGCCCAAGGCGGCGCTCATGTGGACGGCGATGAGGGGGGACATTTGCATGTGAATAAGGCCTAGTTGTTGATTGGACTTAGGAAGCTCTGCAAAAGTGCCAATCCGCTTTTGCGAGCGCAGCTAGGCAATCGATTTTTGCTTTGCAAACTTGCCCATACGGAGTGCCGCGTCGCTTCGCTCCTCTCTATGTCGCGCTTATAGAGACCATCCATAAACAGTTCAATGGGTCTTAAACCGAAAGGCATACACCCGGCTTAGCGGCAGCACTTCAGGGTGGTTTTGCAAATGCACTTGCATATGTCCGGATTCATTGCGCTCCATGTGGGCGATGCAGTCGGCGCGCACCACAGTGCTGCGGTGGACTTGCCAAAACGTATCCGGGTCCAGTTGCGCCAGCAGTTCTTTGAGCGGGGTGCGCAGCAGGTATTCACGCTTCGCACACACCGCACGCACGTATTTGTCGGCGGCTTGCAAAAACAGCACCTCGCCCACTGGCACGCGGTACACCGTGTTGCCCACGCTGGCTTGCAAGGCCTGCAAGGGCGATGCTTGCGGGCTGTGGGGCGCGGCCAATTGCCGCAGCAATTGCAGGCCCTGGGCCAGCGCGGCTTCGGGCGCTAGGGCTGTTTGCAGGCGGGCTTGTAAGCGCTGCACGGTTTGCGCCAAGCGCGGGCGCTGCACCGGCTTGAGCACATAGTCTGCCGCCTGGGCTTCAAAGGCCGCCAGTGCGTATTGCTCGTAGGCGGTGACAAACACCAGGGCCGGAAAGCGGTGTTGCGCTGGCCATTGGTCTAGCAAGTCGTGCGCGGCTTCCAGTCCGTCCATGCCGGGCATGCGGATATCAAAAAATAGAACATCCGGGCGCAAGTGCAAAGCCTGTGCGACGGCGGATGCGCCATCGCCCACGCAAGCCACAATTTTCAGTTGCGGCCAGAGGAATGCCAATTCGCTTTGCAGCGCTTGCGCCAGCAAGGGTTCGTCTTCGGCGATGAGGGCGGTGGGCATAGCGCGGGCTCAGGTTTGGAAGGGGATGCGCAGCGTGGCTAGCGTGCCGCCGCCAGGCGCTGCGTGAATCGAAAAGTCGGCATTCGCTCCATACAGGGTGTGCAAGCGTTCGCGCACTTGCTGCAGGCCAAAGCCTGTCGCTGTGTCTTGCGGCCCAGCGGTATAGCCGACGCCTTCATCAGCCACAGTGATGACCAGCAAATCGCCTTGCTGTGTTGCGCTGATGGCCAATGTGCCGCCAGCAACCAGCGGCTCCAGGCCGTGGACGATACTGTTTTCTACCAGTGCTTGCAATAGCAAGGGCGCGATCGGCTGGCTGGCCAGCGCGGGCGGCAAGTCTAGTTGGTAGTGCAGGCGTGGCCCCATGCGAATCGCCATCAGTGCCAGGTAGTCATCCAGCCGCGCGAATTCTTGCGCCAGGCTGTGCGGCGCGTCGACGCTGCGGCTGTGCTGCAGGGTGGTGCGCAAGAAGTCGATCAAATGGTCCAGCATGGTCTGTGCCCGCGCGGGGTCGGTGGCAATCAGGCTGCGCAAATTGGCCAGGGTATTGAACAGCATATGCGGCTCAAGTTGCGCTTGCAGCAGGCGCAGCTGGGCCTGGGTGTTTTGGTGCTGCGCGGCCTGCAAGCGCTCGGTCAAAAAGCGCGCTTTGCCTCGGCTGTAAAAATACTAATTCACCGCCAGCCCAGCCAGCGCGCTGACGCCGACAGACCAACGCAGATGTTTGGTGGCCATGATGCCGCCATCGAGCGTGGACCATCCAAACCAGTAGTCAGCCAGCGCAGAACCCAAGGCAAAGCTAATCGCCATAGCACCTAAGGGCAGCAGCACAGCGCTGGCCCCCGCTGGCCAACCGGTATGGCGCGCACTGGGGAATAGCCCACGCCCCAAGTCCACCATGGCCCAGCACAGCAGGCCTATGCATAGCGAATACACCAGCGGCACATCAAAAGACCTTTCCGGCAAAAACAGATGCTGCACCGTCGCAAGGCCTACACAGATCAGCAGCATCTGAAGGAAGCGCTTGGCCAGCGCGCGGGCGGAAAAATCTAGCATGCTCGCGTTGGCCAATGGGCTAGAGCCCCCGGCGCCTAGCTGGGGGTTTGGTGTGTTTTGGGCGGGCGGCTGGGTGTCCATGGTCAGTATGCAAGGCGCTGCTGAAAAAACGTGGCAATGGCATCAAAGCCATTTTGCCTTTGGGCAGCGCTAAAGCCCACTGTAGGGTAGCCGCCGCGCATTTGCAGCGCACCCGCTTGTTGGGCTATCGCGTCTGGCCATGGTGATAGCCAATCAAAGTGGCCTGACGCCGGCACACGCGCCAGGCGTTCGCAGCGCGTGCATTGGGCCAAAAGGTAGTCGCTGTGAAACTGCGGCACCAGCAATTGGTCTTGCCCTGCGCCCACCACGCCGACCGGGATGCCGATAGCTTGCAGGCTTTCGGCGGTGAAGGGCGCCACTACCGGTACCAGAACTGTCGCGGCGGCAATGCGGGTATCCGGGCGGCGTTCACCGTTACCGTCCTTTGACAGACCACCATGCAGTTCTGATAAATACGCAGGTTGCATGAAGTTGGGTGTCAGGCCGCCCAGCAGGTACTGCGCTTTGCGTTTGACTATTTGCAGGCGATCTTGTCCCAGGCCGTTGAGGCAAAAGCCGATGTCTGCATCCATATGCGCATTGCAATGGTCGATGAGAGAACGCATATTCCATTGGGCACCGGCTAGCGATAAAGCGCTGACGCCACCCGCAGACATGCCATGCACGCCTACGCGCTTTGTATCTACGCGCCCCTGCCAGAGCGAGTCGGCTGCGACAGCATCTATGGCTTCAGAGATTTCTTTGGGGCGTGTTTGCCAGCTTGCAGGCCCTGCAGCGTTTGTATCTCGGTGGTTATCGCCCCGGTGCAGCGGCTGCGCCACTACAAAGCCGGCGCGCGCCAGGGTGGCCGCCAGGGTGTGGTCTGTCAAGGGGCTGCCGCCGGTGCCGTGCGAAAGCACGACTAATGCGTGCCTGCCTGGAGTTAGCTCGGCACCCAGAGCTACTTCTAGTTCGAAGGGGCCTAGACGGGTGGCTTGCGCCTTGGCGGGTGTGGGGTACACCAAGGTGATGGGCATGCCTTTGCTTGTGATCTCGCGCATGCCTACTTGGGCTTGCGCCTGGGTGCCAAGGCCTAAGGCGGCGGATAGGCTCACGCCAAGCAGAAAACTGCGTAGAAAGCACGCGGGCAGCCTGGTGCGATTAAATCGAATTTGCATTTTTATTTCCCTTGGTTGAAGCGTTCCCAGCCCCGCGTGACAGTGCGGGTGGAATGACTTTAGTTTGCCGCCCAAGCTATCCCGGAACAAGCGTTTTGCGACGAAACCCCGTTTTGTGCCGATAAAGGCGCGGCGTCGCGGTGCAATTGGCAGTGCGACAATCTCCCCGCCCCGTGTGGCCGATGAACTTTTATAAATGGTGCGGTATGGAATTGGACAGTGTGCTTTTACTCAAAGCGGCGGTAATGGGAATTGTGGAGGGACTGACTGAGTTTTTACCGATTTCATCCACCGGGCATTTGATATTGGCGGGCGCGCTGCTGGGTTTTGATGACGAGAAGGCCAAGGTGTTTGATATCGCTATCCAGACCGGGGCGATATTTGCGGTGATTTTGGTGTACTGGGACAAGATCAAGTCCACCGTGCTGGCCTTGCCTACGCAAAGCAGGGCGCAGGCTTTTGCTATGAATGTGCTGATCGCGTTTGTGCCCGCCGTGGTGCTTGGTTTGCTGTTTGGCAACATCATCAAAGCGCATTTGTTCACCCCGCTGATTGTGGCCAGCACGTTTATCGTGGGCGGCTTGATTATTTTATGGGCCGAGCGGCGCCAGGCGGCTGCGGAAAATGTGCAGACCGGCTATTTCGCGCGCGTGGGTGATGTCGATGACATGACCATGTGGGACGCCTTGAAGGTAGGCCTGGTGCAATGCCTGGCCATGGTGCCGGGCACCAGCCGCAGCGGCGCCACCATCATCGGCGGCATGTTGCTTGGCATGTCGCGCAAGGCGGCGACGGACTTTTCGTTTTTTCTGGCTATCCCCACGCTGATGGGTGCGGGCGCTTACAGCTTGTACAAAGAGCGCGCCTTGCTCAGCCTGGCCGATGCGCCGATTTTTGCCGTAGGCCTGGTGTTTTCCTTTATCAGCGCCTGGGCCTGCGTGCGCTGGCTTTTGCGCTTTGTCGCAACCCACAGCTTTGTCGGCTTTGCCTATTACCGTATCGCCTTTGGCATCGTGGTGCTGGCCACCGACTGGAGCGGTTTGGTCGTTTGGAAGCCTTAAGCGCCCATATTGCGTAAAGCGGTTTCGATGGCCGCTGCAGTGGCCAGCGGTTTTTCCATGGGAAATAGGTGCGTGCCGTCCAGCATGATGATGCGTCCGCGGGTGACTTTTTCCGTCATGCCCATGCCCACCCGTTTCATTTCCCAGGACTGGCGTCCGCCAATAAAGCTGACCGGGCATTTCAGTGGGTTGCGCCTGAGCAGGCGGTCCAGGTTGTCGGGGATGGTGTTGTAGATATGGGTTTCGATTTCGCGGTCAAAAGCCAGTACGCGCTTGCCATCGCGCTCGACCGTGCCGTGGGCGATGTAGTCGCGCAGCACCGCATCGTCCCATTTGGAAAATGCGCGTTTGTGCTTGAAGTGTTCGTAGGCCGCCTCTTGGCTGGGCCAGGTGTTGCGCCGCTTGTGGCTGACAGCGGCTGGCGAGAGCGATCCGACCAACTGCGCGCCTTTGATCACCCCCAGCGCCATGGAGCGCCAGCCGCCCAGTATGGGCGCGTCGATCAGCAACACACCTTTGGCCAGGCCGGGGTGGCGGGCAGCCGCCATCAGGCTGAGAAAGCCGCCCAGCGAATGACCGGCCAGCCAGACCGGTCCACCTGCCTTCTCGGCCTGCGCCTGCGCAAAATCGGCCACCTGTTGCACCAGGTGCTTCCAGTTGTTGCTAACCGGATAGTGCGGATCATGGCCGAGTTTTTCGATGGCCTGCACCGCAAAACCGCGTTTGCGCAAATGCGCAAACAAGACGCTATAGGTGCTGGCCTGAAAGCTGTTGGCGTGAGAAAAAACGAGTGGGGTTGAATGCATGGGGTAGGGGAGAGGTAGCGCTTGGCGATTACAAGCCGGTAGCCTGAAAAAAAAGGGCTTGATTATCCGGGGTGGGGGATGTCGGGAGCAAAAAATAGACAAAAAAGTATCTGAAGCCTCGGGTCTGTCGCTTGACATACCCAGCGCAGGTGGTTTTCAGTGTAATAGGTCGGCCGTGCCGCTATCATCGCGGCTCAATCGCGCGCATACGCGGTTCAAAATAAGTAGTTCGTTGGGAAAGTATCAATGAGTAATATCATCATTCTGGGTGCAGGAGAGGTTGGAACCTCGGTTGCAAAAAGCCTGGCCCCTGAGCAGCACAATATCACTGTCATCGACCGTGATGCCGCCAAGCTCAAAGAGCTGGCCCACAAATATGACTTGCGCACTGTTGCGGGTAATGCCGGGCATCCCTCGGTTTTGAAAGAAGCGGGCATAGCAGACTGTGACTTGCTCATCGCCGTGACCGAGGTCGATGAGATCAATATGATGGCATGCAAAATTGCCTCCAGCATTTTTAATGTGCCCAAACGCATTGCGCGGATCCGGTCATCCGAATATTTAGATGATCCGCGTTTGTCAGGTGAAGATGTTTTCGGCATCAGTCACGTTATTTCGCCCGAAGTAGTGCTTGCACAGTATGTTGAAAACCTTGTGGAATATCCCGAGGCGCTCCAGGTTTTAGAGTTCGCGGACCGTCAAGTCTGCTTAGTAGCCGTTCGCGCTAAAGCCGGCGGACTCTTGGTGGGGGACCGAATAGCCAATCTGCACAATCACCTGAAGACCACGGATGCGCGAATCGTTGCAATATTTCGCAATATGAGCGCTGTGCAGCCGCGCGCAGATGCGGTTATCCAAGACGGCGATGAAGTATTCTTTCTGTCCCGCACAGCCGATATGCGGCGCGTTATGGAAGAGTTGCGTAAGGCAGATCGCCCTGTTCGGCGCATCATGATTGCGGGAGGGTCAGAGTTCAGTTACCGTCTGGCCAAGGACCTGGAGGCCAGCCATTTGGTGAAGCTGATTGAGGCCAATGAAAAACGCGCTCATCAGCTAGTGGCTCTGCTGGCTAAAACAGTGGTCTTGCATGGAAACGAAAACGACAGTGAATTGTTAGTTAACGAAGACATCGCCCATGTGGATCTATTTGTCGCCGCGACGGGGAATGACGAGCGCAATATCATTGCATCGCTGCTGGCAAAAAAAATGGGAGCCCACCGCGTCTTAGCGCTCATCCATCAAAGCGTATATGTCGGTGTTCTCGAGGACAGCAAAATCGACATCGTCGTTGGGCTGGCCGATGTCACCATAGGCTCCATTCTTGCGCACATTCGACGCGCTGACGTGGCGCGTGTCCATAGCTTGCGCCGGGGTGCGGCAGAGGCACTGGAAATCGTGATTCATGGCGACAAATCCACCAGTCAGTGCGTGGGACGTCGGGTGGATGCCATCGCATGGCCGGGGGGTGCCTTATTGGGTGCTGTGGTGCGCGGTCAAGAGGTATTGATGGCTCACCATGACCTGGTACTTGAATCCGAAGACCACTTAATCTTGTTCGTGACAGAGAAAAATACGGTGCGTAAAATTGAAAAACTCCTTCAAGTTAGCGCAAGCTTTTTTGGATGAAGGGGATCGTATGACGCAAAGAGTAGCCGGAGTTTTGAATATTCTTGGATTCATCATCCTGATATTTGCAGGCTTGATGTTGTTTCCAACAGCGATTTCCTGGTATCTGGATGATCATGCCATTTGGAGCTTTGTTGTTGGGATGGTTGTTGCCGGGATGATTGGCTTGGCCATGTGGGCTTTCACGCACAAGGCATCTCTGGGTAGAGAGTTACGCAATAGAGATGGTTTTTTGCTCTCGGCATTGACCTGGATGGTGCTACCGATAATCGCCACCATTCCTTTGATGCTGAGTATTCCCGGCCTGAGCTTCACCGACGCGTATTTTGAAACCATGTCGGGCCTGACCGCCTCCGGGGGCACCACCCTTTCAAATTTGGACCAGTTGCCAGGCTCCATCAATGTCTGGCGCACCTTTCTCGTCTGGCTAGGTGGTATGGGTGTGGTGGTGCTGGCGGTTGCCGTGTTACCGATGCTTGGCGTCGGTGGTAGTCAGGCGTTCAAAGCCGAAACCCCCGGTCCGATGAAGGATGCCAAGCTCACACCCCGTATCGCGCAGACGGCTAAAGGCCTGTGGCTGATTTATCTGTTGATTACGATTGCCTGTACCTTCAGCCTATGGGCTGTTGGCATGCCATTTTTAGATTCGCTGATTCATGCCTTCACCATCGTGGGCCTCGGTGGGTTTTCCTCGCACGATGCAAGCTTTGGCTTCTTTGATTCAGCTGCGATGGAAGCGGTCGCCATCGTGTTCATGTTGCTAGCAGCCATCAATTTTTCGACCCACTTTCTGGCATTCTCCGGCCGGACACTGCAGGCCTACGTCAAAGACAAAGAAGTCCATATGGTCTGGATCACCCTGGTAGTCAGCGTCATTTTGGTGGCCTGTTTTTTGTGGATGCATGGGGTCTACCCTGATTTTTTAACTGCCCTGCGACACGCAGCTTTTAACGTGGTTTCGATCGCAACCACCACCGGTTTGACCACACAAGACTACAACCTGTGGCCCACTTTTGCACCGGTTTTCATGGTGTTTTTATCTTGCTTTGCGACTGCTGCAGGCTCCACCGGAGGTGGAATCAAAATGATACGCGCCCAACTGCTTGTCAAGCACTGCGTCAGCGAACTGCACCGGCTGGTGCATCCAAAATCGCCGATGGTCGTCAAGTTAAATGGCGTCGTCTATGAGCCCTCAGTAATCGACTCTATTTTTGCGTTTTTGTTCCTGTACGGTGCCTCCATCATTGTGTGCACCTTGCTCATGCTCCTCAGCGGGTGCGACATAGTGACGGCACTTTCAGCGGTCGTTGCTTCTATTAACAACATGGGGCCCGGACTCAATTTAGTAGGCCCCGCTACCACCTTTGCGGTACTGACAGACTTTCAAACCTGGATCTGTACCCTGGCCATGTTGCTCGGACGCTTAGAGCTATTTACCATGGTGATCATTTTCACGCGGGCTTTTTGGCGTACCTGAAGCGATAGCGCTGAAAGTTAGGAGCAACAAATCTCGGCCCATTACGGCCCTGGTAGCGTGTTTATCTTCCCTGAACCCAATGGGTGGGTCACTGGATGCACCAGATGTGTGTGGCTGCAGGTTCGTATGACTGTGTGTTCAGTAGTGGTACTGAATCTTGCTGAAATCGCTGATGGCAAACGCGTAAAGAATCATCAGATCCTCTGCCTCCACGTTGTTGATCTGGTGTCGGGCGTTAGCAGGAATGAACAGCATCCGTCCTGGATCGACGCTGTGCACCACATCCTCGATGGTGACGGTGCCGCGACCTGACAGGGTGAAATAGGTTTCCGGCTGCGCATGGCGGTGCGGTTCAAGCGATTCACCTTGCCGCAGGCGAACGACCCCCATCGTCATGTCATTTTGGCATCCGGAATGACTGCCTAGTAGTTCTTTCCATTGCGCCTTGCCGCGAGTGGCAATTTGGTCTGAAGACCACTGGGTCCACTCCAACTCGTCCAGGTGTTGAGAGGCTGATTGCATTAAAAAATTACTTTGAGCAGGGTGATACCAATATTTTAGCTAGCGGGTGTGGGCCTGGGGCTTTATGGCGTTTGTTATGGTTAAGGCTTATTCATATTGGAAACCATACTGATGAAATACGCCATCTTCAGCGTAACGATTTTCATGGGTAGCGTGCAGGCCCAAGTTGGCGAAATAGTGCTACTTCCTAACTTTGGGATTGACCGAACCGAGGTCACCATCGGGCAATTCGACCGCTATGCGCGTGCCACTAACACCACCACGCGGGCCGAAAAAGAGGGAGGTGGCTTTGAATTCGGCGCCGGTTGGGAGCGTCGGCCCGGTTGGTCTTGGCGAAAGCCAGGTGGCGAGACGACGAGTGCAGATATGCCTGCGGTTCATTTGGATTTTGCAGAAGCGCAAGCCTATTGCCGTTGGGCAGGCGGCCGTTTACCCACCGGGGCTGAGTGGCAAACCGCTGGCTTCACCGAATTGCGTCAGTCGCCCCCAGCGCCTTGGCAAAATGGCCGAACCTATCCATGGACTACAGGCGACAGCCCGCAAGGTGCCAACACGAGTGATGCCGATCCATGGCCGCGTGCTGCGCCCGCAGGCGCTACAAAACAAGGCGTCAATGGCTTGTATGACATGGGAGCCAATGTATGGGAATGGACCACCGACAGTCTAGAGAGCAAGGGGCGTGAACGCCGAACGGTCGGCGGCTCTTGGTGGTACGGCGCGTCTAACATGAGGGCCGATGTGCAGGCGTTTAAACCCGCAGACTTTTACGCTGTTTACATCGGGTTTCGGTGTGTGTACCAACGATAGTTACCGGCCTTGCCGTGACCAGGCAACATCGAATTTTTTGGCTTAGTACCCAGCGCTAAAAAAATTGACGCTCCAAGCTGAACACTGGCGCGATCCACTGCTTAGAGGTGTTTTCTTGGAAGGCAGCAATTCGCACGCCGTGCTGTGTAGTAAGATATTTTTCGCTTGTGATGAGGTATCGGACAAGCCTCTTTGGGTCGGGAAACCGGTGTCGATGTTGGTGCAGTAGATAGGGGGGTCGTCATGAGTAAGCGATTTCTGAGGTGGGTTGGGACATGGATTGAGGAAAACATTCCTCCCGGTGCCAATCCCGACCTAGAGAGCCACGAAGTAAAGGCAAAGCGACTGACGGAGAAACTGTTCGCTGAGGCGCTTGTTGCCGGCTTCACGACTTTTGAGACCGAGGAGGAGCGGGAGAGCGTTCCACCTCTGGTATCGGCCGCTGTCGCAGACAGCACCGACTTTGATATCGATACCTACCGTCTCAAATCGGAACTTGCCAATGAGAATGAAGATGGCGACTGAGCCGTGAACCGGCAATCAAAAACCCATATTCCATTAAGAGAAGTGGGTTTCAATAAACGAAATTTGGTCGGGGTGAGAGGATTCGAACCTCCGGTCTCTACGTCCCGAACGTCATCTGACTAATGGTAAGTCATTGATTTATATAGAATTTTTGAAAAGTAGTATACAAAGTAGTATACCGCTTCGAGAAGTCTGCATCAACGAAACTTCTCAAAAGGGAAGACTGTTTCATCGCTACGAAATAGTATAGCCAGCACAAAATTTGCTGGTCTTATCAGTCGCACCAGTGTGTTCAATTTGGAACTTGTCAGCATGTTGCTGCTCGTCTCTATCACAATGGCGTCTACACAACTGAGACGATCAACACATGACGATTGAAATCAGCAAAGAAGTCAGACAGCAAGCGATTTCGTCCATTGAACGCTACTTTCTGGAGAACATGGATGAGAAGATTGGGAACATCACTGCTGGCGCATTGCTCAGCTTCTTCGTGGAAGAGATCGGTCCTGTCATCTACAACATGGCAGTGTCAGAAGTTCAAGAGCGACTTCAGACTCGTGTGATGGAGATTGATCTTGAAGTCAATGAAGATGCGTTTCAGTACTGGCGCAAATTCGATCAGGCGAAAAAGAAGTAATTAGCTAGTCTCAGCGTGTTCCAAGAAGTTGATCCAATCAAGAAAGAACCAATGTTCAACACCTTCAAAACTCTTGCCGTTATTGCATTCATGGTGTTGCAAAGTTCAGCACACGCAGAGGAAAGGTATTCGTACAGCGCACGAATCCAGTGTGGCAACAACTCGGGAATAGCAGACGTAATCCCCCCGATAGACCAAAGGCCCCAGAAGTAGAATTTTCCACAAAGGAATTTCTATATGAAGAAGTCAAGATTTACCGATAGCCAGATCATGGCTGCGCTCAAACGGGTTGAGGCTGGTCTGCCAGCACCTGAGATTTGCCGGGAACTGGGCATCAGCAGCGCCACGTTTTACAAGTGGCGCGCCAGGTTTGGCGGCATGGACACCTCCATGATGGCGCGCATGAAGGAGCTCGAAGACGAGAACCGGCGCCTTAAAAAGATGTATCTGGAAGAGAAGCTCAAGGCGGAAATCGCCAACGAGTACCTCGCAAAAAAGTAGCGCGGCCGTCTCGCAGGCGCGAGATGGCCAAAGAGGTGGTGCACCAGAGGGGCGTAGCCATCCGCCTTGCTTGTTCGGTGTTCTCCATCAGTGAGTCCTGTTACCGCTATCAGTCCCAGCTCAACGCCGAGAACGAGCAGATTGCCAACTGGCTGATCCGCCTCACGGACAACAACCGCAACTGGGGCTTTGGCCTGTGCTACTTGTACCTGCGCAACGTGAAGAACTTTGGATGGAACCACAAACGGATTTACCGCATCTATCGCGAACTAGAACTGAACCTGCGCATCAAACCCAGAAAGCGATTGGTGCGCGATAAGCCGTAGGTCTTGGCGGTGCCCCAAGCCATTAATCAGGTCTGGTCGATGGACTTTATGCATGACAGCCTGGAGGACGGACGCAACATCCGCTTGTTCAACGTCATTGATGATTTCAACCGCGAGGCCCTGGGCATTGAGGTGGACTTCTCGCTGCCAAGCGAACGGGTGATCCGGTCTTTGATGCAGATTATTTCTTGGCGTGGTAAGCCCCAGGTGATTCGATGCGATAACGGACCAGAAAACATCAGCCGCAAAATTCAAACATGGGCACAGGAATGTGGCATCCGGTTTGAATATATCCAACCAGGTAAGCCACAGCAAAACGCCTATGTTGAACGGTTCAATAGAACAGTTCGCTACGAATGGCTATCCCAGTATTATTGGTCTAGTATCAAAGAGGTTCAGGACTTCGCCACCCAGTGGATGTGGTCCTATAACCATGATCGCCCGCATATGGCCCTGGGCGGTTTTACCCCGAAGCAGCATTTGGCCAAGGCTGCATAACCGTTCTACTTTTAGGGCCGGTGGAAAACGGGGGGATTACCATCCACATCTGAGCCACCCCAATCGCAGATCCTGCTCGATTTTTGAGCAAGGATGGGCAAGGAGTGATCGTCCAGTAACAGGACTATGAAAAAACAAAGGCGCTGGATTGCGGCTTTGTACATTTTGGAGCATTCACTAAGCAAACCCATTCCTGAGCTTGTTGGCAGCGGTTTCAATCTGACTAAATTTATGTAATTTATAGATTAGGATAAGT